>NZ_JAPNXU010000009.1:0-208613 GCF_030397555.1 Neptunomonas sp. CHC150 | reverse complement strand
TCATAGTGCTTCCCTTAGAGACTCCATAGCCAAGACCTAACATCAAATCAGTGTTGGTCTGACGAATTCCATCTCGTTGATCACTCCATTGATCTGGCTGCTTATTTATCCACTGAACCCCCGTCGTTAACGTTACTCTATCGTTCACTGCGAATGATACAGAGGGATTGATAGCTAAATAATTCCCGGGGTTATACTCAGAATCGCCATCTTTGCGCTCCAAGTTAAACCGGTAACTCGCCGACATAGACAACACGACGGGATCTAAAGCCCTGTATGTTGTAAAGCCAACCGCCCATGACTTTGCTGATGAGCTACTCTGCTGTCCTTTCTCACGCAGCGCTCCTTCAATAAAGCCAAGTAAAGCTGGAGTTTCATTGTCTTCTGAAAATCGATAATTCAAACCCAACCACGCATCCAAAAACCCATTGTCACTACCAGAGGCCGACTGATCATCAGCGGCTAAATAGCGATAATCACTGTAATAAAAGTTGGCTCGTGTATAGATTTCTGATGAGGGGGTTACACCCATTCGAAGCCCAAGCGTTGTAATAAAAGTATCAACGTTAGTTTGGCTGGTTCCATATCCAGTAGGAATATACACATAAGAGGAGTCACCGGTTTGAACCAAAACAACCTGTCCGGCCTCTACCCCCTCACGATCTTTGTTGGCATACGTCAAAGATAGATCTAATTTAAGACTACCTTCTTTTGTGATGAGGTTTTCAACAGTTAATGGCAATTCTGCTTTTGCATGAGAAGCAAAGACAGACATACAGACAACCGCCACATGAACGAATACTGCCTTGTTCATTATCTTATTCCCTTTAATAGCGGTAAGAGCAACAAACCTGCCCTCAACGCTTGTTCCTTTTTTGGGGAGTTTGTACCTAAAAGAATGAACGTATACTTAACATCATTTAACAAATTGAGGGGATATAAAACATACTGAAATATAACGAAAAAGTGCTGCAAATAAGCAGCACTTTTAAAGCCATAATTATAAAAACTGAGGAGAACTAACTACAATATAACCCGTAAATCAACATTGGCCATATACAGATTTAACACTTACCTTTGGGTCATTATAGGCTGTGAGGTAAGTTGATGTATCAGCCGTCCGGCCTGCTGATGGGTTAATGGAGGTGATAAATTAAAACCTTGTAAGCGGTCTACATTTAGTTTTTTGCAGCACTCATATTGCGCTTCACTCTCGACACCCTCAGCAACCGATTCAAGAGAAAGCGAGCGGATCATAGACGTTAACCCCGATGATAAGAAAAAATTCTTTTCATCATGCTCATCAATAGGGATAAGGGACCTATCAATTTTGACGACATCAATTGGAAAACGTTGTAAGTGCGAAATTGACGCAAACCCTGTCCCAAAATCATCCAACGCAATAGAGCACCCTAAATTGCTTATGCCCTGCAGCTTTTGAATATTATGATCAGAATGATCTAACAACATGGTTTCTGTTATTTCAAACTCTAGACACTGCGGATCAATTTTATATTTGCTGATAACCGAAGAGATAAAAGGAACAATATGATTATCTTCTAACTGCACAGCGGATAGATTGATAGCCATTTTGACATCCGTACCAAAGCTAACCTGCCATTTTTTTAGCTGATGGACTGCCGAACTAATGATCCATTTACCTATAGGCCGAATTAAACGCGTCTCTTCTGCAATATGAATAAATGAATCCGGTAGCAAGAGCACCTCATTTCGTCGCCACCTCAACAGAGATTCAAACCCCCACAACACTTTGTTCTCTTGTTTGAAAACTGGTTGAAAGTATAACTCTAAAGAATTATCGAGAATTGAGCTTTTTAAAGCGTTCTCTAGCTCTACCCTGGCGACAGTCCGTCTTTGCGCTTCGGCTGTATAGTAACAGAACTTATTTTTCCCTTGTTTTTTAGCCCGATACATCGCCATATCGGCATGCTTAAGCAACTGCTCGGCACTTGTGCCATCTTCAGGATACAACGATATACCAATACTAGCGGACACTTGTCCCCCCATGGCCGGCTGTAAGGTTATAGGGTATTGCAGCTTATCTAGAATACGACGACTAACCCTAGCAGCGCTATGCTGCCCTTCATTACCTGTTAACAGCAACGCAAACTCATCTCCCCCTAAACGCGCTAACAATTCACCATCACGTAAGCAAGAACGTATGTTGTCAGTTACACGACGGAGAAACTCGTCACCAATATCATGCCCATGAGTATCATTGATACGCTTGAAGTTATCTAAATCAATGAGCAAAACCTCAAGGTGACCAGAGCTTCGCGATGCATTAGCTAGTGCCGCGTTAAGAGAAGCCTCAAACATGTAGCGATTATTTAAACCCGTTAACGAGTCTGTTTCAGAAAGGTGCTTAACCTTCTTATAATCAACTAATTGTTTTAATTCGATATCATAGCGGGTGCGCGCATTAGCTAACGCAAACCATAAGCGCTTTTCACTTATTTCAGATTTAAATAAGTAATCTTGAGCCCCTGCATGCAAGCAACGCTGGATAAGATCTACATCTTCAAGACGGCTCACCATAACAATGGCTGGTGCGGTATCCCATGGCCAAGAGCGTAACTCATAAAGAAGAGAAATCCCTTGGCATTCGTCGCTCGAACATCCAATAATGATGACATCATAAGTTTGGTTTTTTAGACGAGGAACGACTTCGGAGAACTGAGCCACTTTGTCGACATTTGCCGGAGTGTTTTTGAGGGCTCGACAAATTCGCTCCCTATCAAAATGCACAATATCGACAACCAGCACATTCATATCTATCATCCTTAATATACAAACCGCTCTCGGGCGGGGTTTGTTCATATAGAGCGCTTACATCCTTAAAGCGCGAAGCTTTTATCAACTATGAGCAATGAAGCTTGAGTTTATAGCCTATCTAAATGCTCAATAAACGCTTTTGGCTCCATAAAGCCAACTACCGTGTAATCTGATTGTAACCGGCCTTGGGCATCATAAAAAATTAACGCCGGCGGTCCAATAACTGAGTACCGCTTACTCAGCGCCTTAGCATTATCATCATTAGCCGTAACATCTACTTTTACACGCTCATATTGAGCCAATCGCTGCTGAACTCCAGCATCGGCAAAAGTAATCATATCCAGCTCAATACAGGATACACACCAATCCGCATAAAAATCCAACAGAACAGGACGTTTAGACGCTTTAGCCGATGCTAAAACGGCTTCGAGTTCACTCGGTTCCGTAACACGAGCAAAGCTTAAGCGCTCTTGGCTAGCAACACTTGTTGAAACTGACAAACCTTTTAGAGGAGTAATAAAACTTTGCGAGCCGGATAATAAGCCAACTAGTAATGAAGTCGCATAAATCAACAGAATTAAGCCAACGCCTTTCCAGAGCTTTAACCACCGCTTACTACTATCAGCAATAGTGTCCATAGCACCCATATAGACTGCTGATATAATTAATATAATGGCTGTCAGCAGCATAGTGATTTTAATATCGACTATACGATCAAGCATCCACACGGCCATTAGCAACAATACAACGCCAAAGCCGGATTTAATCGCGTCCATCCAGTCCCCGGCTTTAGGCAACAGCTTACCCGCGGACAACCCGACCAGAATCAAAGGCACTCCCATACCTAAACTAAGGGAGAACAATGCTAGTCCTCCCACTAAGGGATCTCCGGTCTGACCGATATAAATCAGCGCGCCAGCCAATGGCGCTGCCATGCATGGCCCGACAATCAGAGCAGATAAAAAACCCATTAAGGCGACACTGAGCGTGCTTCCTCCTTTTTGCTGATGACTAACTCCAGATAACTTAGTCTGCAAAGCCGCCGGCAATTGCAACTGGTAAAATCCAAACATAGCTAATGCCAGCGCAACAAACACCAACGTGAATAAAGAAATGACCCACGTATTTTGGAACGCTGCTTGAATATTGGCTCCAAACAAACCCGCTAACACCCCGGCAACGGTATAAGTAATCGCTACAGCCAACACATAAACCAGCGACAACCAAAATGCTCTAGCCGTCGTTATTCGGTGCCCATGCCCCGCAATAATACTGGAGATAATAGGGATCATAGGGAACACACACGGCGTTAACGATAACGCCAATCCAGCAACAAAAAACAGCCCTAAAGTTAACATAAGCCCACTGCCAGACAACAAAGCAGCAAAGCGGTCTTGCTCGCTTACAAACGGGGCCGGCTCATTTTCACTGAGCACTTCATTTTCAGGCGGTGATATAGAACTTACCGTAGTAGCGGGGGGAATATCACCAACGGCTAATGGCGTTTTAACGGGTGGGTAGCAAATACCGCCTTCCCAACACCCTTGATAACTGACCATCACCTCAGAATTAGGTAGTACCTCAGTGCTCAGCGCTCCGAGTTGGACGGTAACATTTGCAACATTATGATAAACCTCAACCTGTCCAAATAGAGGGTCGTCTTTAGTCTCAGAAGGAGCATTTATTCGCTCAACAAGATCGACATTTTGAGGGAGATCTAACGTTATGCGGTCACGATATAGATAGTACCCATCGGCTATTTGCCAATGCAGTAAAACACGACCATCTGCTTCGATTGAGGGCTGAAAAATAAAAGCCTGCTCAACTGGCAACGGCCCCGAATCTGACGAGGAAGATTTTTGATCAAAAAAACCTGCATAGCTTTCCATTGAAACAACGCAACTGCAAACTACAACTAATATGCCACACAATTCACGTACACGTTTTAACACGCAAAACCTCTTAACGTTGAGCAACTTCGGCTACATTCAATGGAAAAAATAAAGACAGGCCTAAGACCTTCAAATTAGCGCTCAGTTCTATTTCATATCAAATTAAAGTCATACATCACTATTTTTAATAATTTTAGCATTCTATCATTGATGGACAGCTATCTAACGGCAAAAATGGAATATTAGCCACTTATAAAAGTTATAGGTTTATGATAAAACACTACGCTCTAATTATAAGCCGCAAACAAGCAAGCAACTAACATCGATTGCTCCAGGAATAAACATCATGTCAGATAACCGTGTAGATAACCTTAATATTGAATCCACCTCGGTTCTGATGACGCCCGATGCGTTAAAATCAGAACTACCTATTACCGATGCTGCTGCTAAAGCTGTTGTAGAGGGTCGCCAAGTTATTCGTGATATCTTGGATCGTAAAGACAAGCGCTTATTTGTCGTTATTGGTCCGTGCTCCATCCACGATGTCGATGCCGCAATAGAATATGGTCAGCGATTAAAAGCACTAGCGGACAAAGTAAAAGATTCTATCTATCTGGTGATGCGCGTTTATTTTGAAAAGCCACGAACCACCGTCGGCTGGAAAGGATTAATTAACGACCCTCATATGAATGATTCGTTTGATATACAAACGGGTCTGTTTAAAGCACGCAAGCTGTTGATTGATTTGTCTGAGATGGGCTTACCATTAGCGACAGAAGCACTTGATCCTATTTCTCCTCAGTACATACAAGATTTAATCTCATGGTCGGCTATTGGCGCTCGTACAACAGAGTCACAAACCCACCGCGAAATGTCATCCGGTTTATCCTGTGCTGTGGGCTTCAAAAATGGTACTGATGGCGGGCTCGAAGTAGCGACCAACGCTCTGAAGTCAGTCAAACACCCACATAACTTTTTGGGTATTAATCCAAACGGGCAGGTAGCTGTCATACGCACCAAAGGCAATCAGTACGGTCATGTCGTATTGCGCGGTGGTAATGGGCGCCCTAACTATGATTCTGTAAGCATCTCTATTTGTGAGCAAGAGCTAGACAAAGCCGGGCTAACCAAAAACATTATGGTAGATTGTAGCCACGCTAACTCATCTAAAGATGCTGGTCGTCAACCTCTAGTAGCAAAAGATGCTACCCATCAAATCATTGAAGGAAACACCTCTATTATTGGCTTAATGATAGAGTCAAACCTTGGATGGGGAAATCAGTCGATACCTAGCGATTTATCTCAGCTTAAATACGGCGTATCCGTAACAGACGCGTGCATCGATTGGGATACAACCGAAAACTGTATCTTAGAGATGCATGACAAACTAAAAGACACTTTGCACAACCGCTAACAAGAAGCCACGGCCTTAATTATTTTAAGGTCGTGGTTTTTTCATTTAAGCTTCATAAAACCTACACCTTAATTTAATTAACGCAAACCGCTCCTTCCCTTCCTGAGCAATTAAGCTCATGTTTTCAAAGCATATATAGCTTTAGTCGTATAAAGTCTGATATAAAAGCATTATAAAAATGCGCTGTGAAACCTGCCGCTATCGCAGCAATACCCAATACAAGGGCCTTTGCTCTTACTTATCGGAGAATAATCGGTGACTCGACTTCCTTTATTTTGGATGCTTATTTTTGTTGTATGTGCTGCCATGGAAGGAATTGCGCTTTATTATCAATATGCACTAGATTACGGCCCTTGCGTACTCTGTGCCCAAATCCGTGCTTTCATATTTTTAATAATGATTGCCAGCCTACTTGGTCTACTAGCTGGTAAATATAGACCCGTACGCGTTTTTGCTACCGTCTTAGGACTACTAGGAAGCATAGGAATGATGGAGCGAAGCTATCAAACCTTTGGTATTGAGCGGGGGTTTATTGATGGAAGCTGCTCTCTAGATGGAGGCTTCCCTGCTGCCCTTCCTCTTAACGAATGGCTACCCTCCGTATTTGAGCCTTGGGAATCATGTGGCTATACACCTGATTTGCTTTGGGGAATAACCATGGCAGAAGGGCTGATTGTGATAGCTGCTGCGTTAATTGCGGTTTTTGTTCTAGGATTACCTTCTGCATTTAGCCAGCCTAAACGCCGTTTTTTCTAACATTAATTAGGATAGCGCGCTCCTCCAATTAACCGGGCGCGCTATCCTTTTATAAACGAACAAGCCTAACCTGCCATTAATCAAGCTCCGTATTAACGCTCAGTAGCTGATCTACAAAAAAGCCCGGTACTTCTAAACGCGTGGCTATCTCCTTGAGCACCACTATTTCTGGATGGTTTGCCTTACCTTCTGCACGCGCCATCACACACAAATCTTTAAGAACCTGCATACGCTTGGGTAAACTATTATATTTGTTCACCGTATCAATCCTCGTTGAGAGATCAGCCCTTAAACGTTCTAAGTTGAAATCATCCCGAAACTCATTTTTACCGAAAAACTTTTCGAAAGCCTCTATCTCTGCTTTAGAAATGCTTCCATTAGCATTTGCCACAAGCAAAGCACCTGCGAATAGCAAATGACGCATAGATAGAGCCGCATCTGTTTTAGACTCTAAATAGCTTGGCTCCATCAGAGCCATTATGCTTTCTAGCCCCAATTCTAAAGTGGCGGAGTTAACACCGTCTTTTTTCATATATTCTGATTGATGAAACATCTGTAAAGCTTTGACCCTGAGCGGGCTAAAAGGATGTGTCATAAACCAATCTTCAGCGCTAGAGCTTGTCCCCACTAAATCATCGGTCATTTGCATATCGTCTATTTGCTGGAGAAAGTCTTTTAGATTGAAACGTACAACCGTGCTAGTTACACCAGAAGCCAGCTTAAATAGTGACCTAGCAACTGCATCAAAATTTTGAGTACATAATGTCCCAGCCCTATCAGCCGAAATTTCCGCATAACGGGACCAGCTGGTTAACTGTAACGCAAGCGAAGGAGAAACTGGGGGCTGACCTTTAAGCATGTATCCAACCGGAATATCATGATGCCCGTAAACAAAATGCCCCAACTCGTGACCCATGACAAAGCGAAGCTCTTCATCATCAAAACTATCGAGCAAGCTAGACGAAAACATAATAAACAAGCGGCCACTTTCTGGCTTAACGCAAGCCGCATTGAAATGAGGGCTAGAATAGGCATACAGCTCTACAGGCATATCGACACCTAAAATATCCATACACTGTCTAGCAGTCCTATTTAAGCCTGGAGCCATAGCAGAACTCATACGCACAGAGGTCGATAATAAACGTCGACGGACACCTAGATGGCCCTGAGCTTCGTGCAGTGCTAACTTTTGATTGACCGCCTGCACCTCTGGTAGTGAAAGTAATAGCTCAGATAGAGCTCTATCATGTTGTGAACGTATCGAGTCAGACGTTGTCATTCTTATTATCCTTCAACAGTATTAAGCCCTAAATCCTATATCATGAGCCAGAAGCTGTCCAAAGTAGAAAGTCTATTTAATTCAGGGCACTTACAGGCTTACCATAACTTAAATGACACACATAAAATCTATTAATAGCAGCTTAAAAAGCTCGGTAAATTCACCAGAAAGATCATCAACATAAATTTATACATACAAACTAATACTTAAAATTATCCTCCATAAAATCAATATTTTGTGGTTTTATTCAAACAACTGTTTTAAAAACACTTCAAAATTGAGCTAATTAACACTCTTTGTTTGAATTTATTCAAAAATGATTAATCACACGATTAAAGTACGCTAGTATATTGCCGATATATAATGAATACACATCCGGAGCACCTGCATGGCATTGTTGATTTACGACAATGGGAATTTAGTTAAAAATCCCGCTGACTCAAAGTTTACACCGACAGGTGTAGCGACGGTCGGCAATAGCCAAGGCGCACGCGCAACGGTACAAAACAATGCCAAGCAGCCTCTACCAACACGCACACCTTATGTTCCCAGTAGTGGCGGACAGCCTTCTAATACAACGCGCTCAACTGTTTATTCGTCCCGAGCTTATCAAGAGACCAGTAGAAAGTCAGACTCCCTCCAGGACAGAAGGCGGCTCAATGCAATACACGTGATGAGCGCTCCCGTTATCACAACAAGTCAGTTTGACACCGTAAAAAATGCGCTACAAAAAATGCATACAGAAGACATTGACCACCTAGTGGTGGTCAATAATAGCGGGCATCCATTAGGCGTTGTAACGGATGGCGAGTTATTACGCCATGGGGCAGAATCAAATAGCTTCATTGAGAACTTACTGACCAACTCATTAGTCGCAGTGTCCCCTGATACTCTAGTACGAGACATAGCGCTAATTTTTATGGAACAAAAAGTAAGCTGTGTGCCGGTCATCAACTCAGAGCATCAAGTCGCTGGTATTATATGCCGCAGCGACCTACTGCGATTACTCGTTAGCGGCCCCAACATGGAACAACGCGTATAAAATTGATTATAAATACTGACTTACCGACAGCGTGTGATGATTATCGCCACTGTTCAGCATCAAATCATTCCCAGATATAGTGACTGATAAATCTATCGAACGATCAACCCACGGAATAAGTACTTTAACCTCCTCATACTTAAATCGGTAAATCTCAACTTTTGACAACCGAGCAAAGTCTTCCGAAAAACGTTGCCACCATATTTCTGACTCGCTTCCGTAAGCGTAAAGCTTAATGTTTGCAGCCCTACTTACGGCTTTACGCAAACGATCTGGTGATACCTGACCTACTTCTATCCACTCCATGATTTCTTGAGTCGGAGCAACTTGCCAAAGGTCGGCTTCATCAGCAGCAGACAACCCTTTACAAAACTCCAAATCTTCATGGTAGTTAAGTGCATAAGCTAAGAGTCTCACCATCATCCGTTCAGGCAGCTCCGACGGATGAAGCGCTAGCGTCAGCTTAACGCTAGGATACACATTTCTATTCAAATCAACGATTTGCAAATCAACTTTATAAATTGTTGGCTTCAAAGCCATAAATTACTCACTTAGTTTTAGTCAGCTTATATGAATGTATTACAGCTTTGCACATCGCCACTGGTAAATCCTTGATTAAACCATTTCATGCGCTGGCGTGAAGTACCATGGGTAAAAGAGTCTGGCACTGCATAGCCTTGAGCCCTTTTCTGTATTGCATCATCTCCAATTTGACTGGCTGCATTCATCGCCTCTTCAATGTCACCCGGCTCTACAACCGCACGCTCTTTATCCGCATAATGCGCCCAGATCCCAGCAAAGCAATCCGCTTGCAACTCTACTTTTACCTGCAGCGCATTCGCCTGTGTTTGGGACATGGATTGTTTCATTTGGTGAGATTTTTGAAGAATTCCAAACTGTTGCTGAACATGATGCCCTACTTCATGCGCAATAACATAAGCTTGGGCAAAATCACCTGGCGCTCCAAATGAGTCTTTAAGCTCATTATAGAAATCTAAATCGATATAAACACGTTGATCCCCTGGGCAGTAAAAAGGCCCCATAGCAGACTGAGCAGTTCCACAGGCAGACTGAACTACGTTACGAAAGAGCACTAAGGTAGGCTCCTCATATCGCTTCCCCATTTGAGTAAACAACGGCACCCATGTATCTTCTGTATCAGCTAGCACCACTGATACAAAGTCAGCCATCTGATTATCTTCAGCACTGCTGGTTTGCGTAGGATAAGATTGTGTATTGGTGGTTTGAGTTTGCGTTGGGATACCAGAGTTACCCATTAACAGCCCCAGCACAGTATTTAGGTCCCCACCCATTAAAAGCACAACACCGATCATAATAACCAAGCCGATGCCGCCTCCTTTTTTTGCACCACCCATACGGAATCCGCGGCCACTCGACACCTGTCCCGAAGCAGAGCGCCTGTCATCAATATTGCTACTACGCCTACCTGATTTCCAACGCATCCTATCTACTCCGTATTCGGCTCAATGATTTATTACTATTAACTGCGTGATTATGATCTACCGTGGCGATTTATTTAAGCTGAATCTTCATAATTAACTGATACCCGTCAACGCGACACTGACAGACACTTAAGATTCGCCTAAAATGCGCTCTCCCCAAAGGGATGATACAAACGCAACACAAAGGGTGGCATTTTGGATATTAAACAACTAGTGATACGTGAACTCCAAGAATCAGAAGAGCGTAAAGTAAACCTGACGCCGCGCGGCGGTGTTATGCGTGCAGACTCTCCTGTTGCCGCCGATATGGTTGAAGCATTAAGTGCGGCCCTCTCAAGAAGAGCGACCTTGATACATGGGTCATTTGACCCAGAGAAAAAAGGGGAAACGCCATTCGTTCCAGCATTTGAAAGCTATGTGGAACAAGAACCGCAGGCCAATAGCTTTTTAGCATTAGCCGATGTCACGCTAAGTGATTTAGTGGAAAAGATGAACAACCGGCAGTCACTCTCAAGCAACGCCGGATATGTTATTTTTAGTCACTATCAAGAAGATCGCTACGAATTCTTGATGATCGCCCTAGTTCGAAACCGTCCAACTATTTCCTTAGACAACGAACTTCACCCCACTCAAATAGATGAAGTCGATCTAGACAAACTACATCAAGCCGCAAAAATTAACCTAACAAACTACCGCAAAGGCAAAGACAGCTATTTAAGTTTTATTGGCAGCAAAGAAAAAGGAGATGTTAGCCAATATTTTGCCGAAACATTCGGATGCACCAGCGCTACACCCTCTAAAAAGGCAACAGGCGATCTCATAAAAGCAGCTAAAGAGTTTTGTAGCGAAAACGGCATGAAAGAACAGCAAGAACAAATTGTAGAAGATGTTGTTAGCTATATGAACCGCCAACGCTCAGAAAAACAATCAGCCCAGCTACCTGATGTTGAGCAAATTTTCGACCAATATATACCGCCAGAACAAGCTGAAACCCTTACCGGAACATTCGGAAAGTTTGCTAATAGTGATCGGTATCAAGTAAGCCACGAATTCCAACCTCATAGACACACTTTAAATGCAGTAACCAAGGTAAAAGCCAAAGCAGACAACTGGCAACTAGACTTTGCTAAACGCGCGGTCGGGCCTGCAAATTCAGGGCAAGAGATAGAGTTTGACGAAGCATCTCAGACACTAACAATTCGCCGCATTCCAAGCAAAGTCGTTGAGCAATTGAGAGCTATATTAGCGGGCGAAGAAGACTAACTTGAATCGCTTAACAATAAAAAAGGACGCAAATACGTCCTTTTTAAATACTATTAACAACTATTTTTGATCAGCTGTTTTTGCTTCTTTCTCTGGTGTTTCGTAAATCAAAATTGGTTCAGACGTTCCTTCAATGACGCCCTCGTCAATCACGACTTTACTCACATTCTCCAAAGATGGGAGTTGGTACATAATATCCAGCAAAGTAGCTTCCAAAATCGAGCGCAAGCCACGCGCACCGGTTTTACGGTCTAGCGCCTGCTTTGCAACAGCGCTTAATGCCGCCTCACGGAAATCAACTTCAGCACCTTCTAGCTCAAACAGTTTTGAATACTGACGAGTTAAGCTGTTTTTAGGCTCTGTAAGAATTTGTATAAGTGCCGCTTCATCCAATTCAGCCAATGTGGCAATCATAGGCAAACGACCAACAAATTCCGGGATCAAACCAAACTTCACTAAATCTTCAGCTTCGATATCCTTGAGCGTATCTGTCATAGAACGACTGTCGTCTTTGCTCTTCACCGTAGCGTTAAAGCCTATTGAGCTCTTTTCCGAACGGCTTCGGATGATCTGATCAAGCCCCGCAAACGCACCACCACAAATAAACAGAATATTTGAAGTATCTACCTGCAAGAACTCTTGTTGCGGATGCTTACGTCCACCTTGAGGCGGAACTGATGCAACAGTACCCTCAATAAGCTTCAACAACGCCTGCTGAACACCTTCACCTGAAACATCACGAGTAATAGAAGGGTTATCAGATTTACGCGAAATTTTGTCAATTTCATCGATATAAACAATACCTCGCTGGGCACGATCTATATCGTAATCGCATTTTTGTAGCAGCTTCTGGATAATGTTCTCAACATCTTCACCCACATAACCCGCTTCAGTTAGCGTTGTGGCGTCTGCGATGGTGAAAGGAACATTCAACAAACGGGCTAATGTTTGCGCCAATAGCGTTTTACCACTACCTGTAGGACCAATTAGCAAAATATTACTTTTACTAAGCTCTACTTCTTTATCTTTACCTGTAGCGTTGCTTTGGAAACGCAAACGCTTGTAATGATTGTATACGGCGACTGCGAGTACTTTTTTAGCCCTGTCTTGGCCTATAACGTACTCATCCAGCTTATCCTTGATCTCTGCTGGTATCGGCAAGCGATCTTGTGATTCATGCTCTTCAACATCCTGAATTTCTTCACGGATGATGTCATTACACAGATCGACACACTCATCACAGATAAAGACAGAAGGACCAGCAATTAACTTACGTACTTCATCCTGGTTTTTACCACAGAAAGAGCAGAACAGTTTGCCGTTTTCATTATCTTTATCGTTGATATCGTCGCTCATTCGGCTTCCTCATAACAAAGCGGTATTAATTATAAATAGTGGCTAACCGCTTAAATTTCAACTCTAAGCCACAAAAAGGTCCGCTAAAGCGCTTTTTATTCACCAATACGCTTAGTGAGTACTGAGTCAATCAAACCATATTCAGCCGCTGTAACGGGATCCATAAAGTTATCACGCTCTGTATCACGCGCAATTGTTTCTAAATCTTGTCCTGTGTGCTCAGCCAATTTTCGATTTAATTTCTCACGAATTGACAGAATTTCACGTGTATGAATTTCGATATCTGTTGCCTGACCTTGATAACCACCCAGAGGCTGGTGAATCATAACACGCGCATTAGGCAACGCATGACGCTTGCCCGGCTCACCTGCTGCCAACAAGAAAGCACCCATACTAGCAGCCTGGCCGATACACATAGTGCTTACATTTGGCTTGATAAACTGCATTGTATCGTAAATAGCCAAACCAGCCGTAACCGAGCCACCTGGTGAATTGATATAAAGATGAATATCTTTATCTGGATTCTCTGCTTCCAAAAAAAGCAACTGAGCGACAATCAAATTCGCCATGTGATCTTCTACTTGACCAACCAAGAATATCACGCGCTCTTTGAGAAGACGCGAATAGATATCGTATGCGCGCTCACCCCGGGCAGACTGTTCAACGACCATAGGTACAAGACCCGCATTTTGGATCTCTGACGCACCACCCTGATGGATTATTGACATACTAAATTACTCCTTTAACCCCTAAAAACAAAAAACGACAGCCGGATCGCACCAACTGCCGTTTTTCATTCAGTCAATGCGCCTGTTAACGACGCAAGACTTCTTAAGCTGCGGCGTTTGCTGCTGGCTTGATCGCTTCTTCATAAGCTACTGCCACTTCTGTGACTTTAGCAGATTCGAGCAAGTGATCAACCACTTGATCTTCTAGCACCAAACTCTTAACTTGGTTTAACATTTCTTCGTTACTGTTATACCAATCAATAACTTGCTGCGGCTCTTGGTAAGTTGACGCCATCTCTTGGATCGCTTCAGCTACACGAGCATCATCAGCTTTAATGTCATTAGCTTTGATGATTTCTTGAACCAACAAGCCCACTGTTACACGACGCTTAGCTTGCTCTTCAAACATCTCTTTTGGCAACATGTTTGGATCAATCTCTGCACCGCCACCAAACTGCTGAACAGCTTGTTTGCGCAAGTTGTCGATTTCGCTATCAACCAACGATGTTGGTACTTCGATACCATTAATATCGACCAACTGAGTGAAAACCTGATCTTTCAACTTAGCTTTCAATGCATTTTTTAGTTCACGACCCATGTTAGCACCGACTTCTGTTTTGAAGCCTTCAAGATCGCTAACGTCTAAACCAAACTTAGAGAAAAACTCGTCATTTAACTCTGGCAACTCTGGTGCAGATACACTGATAACCTTCGTTTTAAAGACAGCGTCTTTACCCTTTAAGTTCTCAGCTTGGTAGTCTTCAGGGAATGTGACATTCAAATCGAACTCTTCACCTGCTTTTTTACCAACAATGCCAGACTCAAAACCAGGAATCATCGAATTAGAGCCTAGTACAATATCTGTACCTTCTGCTTTTCCGCCTTCAAACGCTTCACCATCGATAAAACCTTCAAAATCGACTTTAACTCGATCGCCGTCTTCAGCTGCACGCTCAACTTCAGTCCACGTCGCCTGCTGCTTACGCAACGTATCAATCATTGTATCAACATCAGCATCAGTCACTTCTGACGTTTGCTTTTCGATCTCAGCCGAAGAGAAATCCGCTAACGTGATTTCTGGGTACACTTCAAAAGTGGCAACAAACTGGAAATCTTTACCATCTTCATCGTTTTTGAATTCGATCTTAGGGCTGCCAGCAGGCATCACTTTCTCTTGCTGAACGGCTTCAAAGAAACTTTTCTGCACTACTTCACCGACAACATCCTGGCGGATACCGGCGCCGTAACGCTGTTTAACAACTTTCAAAGGCACTTTACCTGGACGAAAGCCATCAATACGAACTGTACGTGCGGTCTGCTGTACACGCTTATCTACATCATTATCAATGCGCTCTGCAGGCACCGTAATTGTCATCTGACGCTCAAGAGCGGAAGTCGTTTCAACAGAAACTTGCATGGGGTTCCTCACCAAAAAATACTATACCGGTTAAATTGAATCACTAAGCAGCTTGGTACCGGGATACGTGTCTTAGTTTTATGATCTGTAATTGTACAGGTTCACTTCAACAAAGCGCTAGAAATATAGCTCAAGCCGTTTTTTCAAAGCGCGAAATTTTCAGCCACTTGGCGGCATTAGTCAAGGAAGAATCACAAATCGATGAAAATAGATTGAGTTTTGGGAGAGAAAGCAGGAGGAATATCAGAAACGGAAAAACTGCGCCAGGTAGTAAAAATGACTTATTGCCAAATAACCAACCTACACAGTAATTTGCACAGAATCAACTGCACTTAGACACTAAATGGTGCGGACGGAGAGACTCGAACTCTCACACCTTTCGGCACCAGAACCTAAATCTGGCGTGTCTACCAATTTCACCACGTCCGCATATCAAGAAAATGGGGTGGACGATGGGGCTTGAACCCACGACCACCGGAATCACAATCCGGGGCTCTACCAACTGAGCTACGCCCACCATATCTAGATTAAGAGACCATATAAAGCATTTCTTAATCTTTTTCTTGAACCTTAACCAACCTCTTTAAGTTCTGATTTCTCAGTTCTTGTTGAGTGCCTCGTTAAGATGGGGCGTATTCTATGGACACCCCCGCTCCCTGTCAACAAAGAAATTACACTTTTTTGAATATTTTCTTCAATTTTTTCAAACAACTAGCAAACACTGCTTTTTTTGATCATTAAATAATCAAAAAACGATTAAGTGGTTTATTTTTATACAGTAATTAACTAAAAATCCAGTCGTTCACCGCCAATCAAGTAACAGCTACAGAATGATAAAATGCTTGTTTCCTTAATAAACATCAACTCATCCATATTTAAAGCAGTCCAAATACCCAAAAGGAAACCTTAAGCACTGTTTATACATAGCTGCATTATTGAACCACCTCCATCTACTCACCATACGCAAATGGATGGCCTGTCACATATAAAAACTTAAAAAAACACCTTACATGCTAAATAACAAAATTATAGGTACTACTATAGAGCACTGTACAACTGACCATGTAGAAGCAACTAAGCCATCATTCTGCTTAAAAAAGAAATAGCGAAGGCTAATCAGTTAAATAAAACAACCTGCCCCGAAAAAGGCTAATAAAGACAGTTAAGACATACAGAGCTTGAAAGGCAAAAAAAGAGATGGCGGGGCTAGCAGGATTCGAACCCGCGACCACCCGCTTAGAAGGCGGGTGCTCTATCCAACTGAGCTATAGCCCCAGATTTTACTTGGGAGAAAGTGTCCTTTGTAAAGCCTCGCTGCTGAACCGAGATCCAAAGGCCTTACAAAGGAGCGCGTATCCTAATAGAGCAAAGGATAAGGGTCAATAATTTTTTATTTCACCTCTAACAATCAACCACTTAGCTATCAGGTCTAAGGTTCTACTTGGCGCACATCCTTTAACATGAGAAAATTAGTTAACAGTTTTAACGCCTCTTAAGCTCAGGAACTCCCTTACAACATGACCGCACAGATTATCGATGGCAAGCAAATAGCCGCCAATGTACGTAAAGACGTAGCCGCACGCATTAAGCAACGCCTATCAGAAGGTAAACGCGCACCATGCCTAGCCGTAGTTATTGTAGGCGACGACCCTGCTTCACATGTTTATGTTCGGAATAAAAAAAATGCATGTAAAGAAGTCGGCATTCTTTCCGAGTCCTACGACCTACCCGACACAACCAATCAAGCAGAGCTATTATCATTAGTTGATAAACTTAATCGCGACGCAAATGTTGATGGCATTTTGGTTCAACTCCCCCTGCCGGATGCCCTCGATGCCAATGAAATACTTGAGCGCATCAAACCGGAAAAAGATGTAGATGGTTTTCACGCATTTAATTTAGGCCGCTTAGCTCAGCGTATGCCTGTGTTACGCCCGTGCACACCTAAAGGTGTTATCAAGCTTTTAGAGTCAACTGGGATCAATTTTAAAGGCCAAGAGGCTGTTGTAGTAGGTGCTTCTAATATTGTAGGCCGTCCCATGTCACTCGAGCTACTATTAGCTGGCTGCACAGTAACCACAACGCATCGCTTTACCCGTGATTTGCCAGGCCATTTAGCCCGAGCTGATATTGTAGTGGTAGGGGTTGGCATACCCGAGCTAGTAAAAGGCGAATGGATTAAAGAAGGTGCGATTGTTATAGATGTAGGTATCAACCGACTTGAAGACGGGCGATTAGTGGGTGACGTTGAATTTGCCCCAGCCGCCGAGCGAGCAAGCTGGATTACCCCTGTACCTGGCGGCGTAGGGCCGATGACCGTGGCGTGCCTAATGGAAAACACATTAGAAGCCGCCGATAAAGCATAGCTTTTAGGTAGACGCATAAAAAAGCCGCTGAGGGATAACATATCCTCAGCGGCTTTTTTAATAGCCTGCGTTATTCAAAAAGAGCTAGCCCTCGCGGAACCACGTAGTTCCTTCACGACTATCTTTCAAAATAATACCTTGGGCGGCCAACTCATCCCTAATACGATCGGATGCGGCAAAGTCTTTATTGGAACGAGCTTGCTTTCTGTCTTCGATGAGCGCTTCTATCTGTTCAGCCGTAATCTCTCCCGCCTTAGACTCGCCCTGCAAAAAAGCCGCCGGATTTTGCTGCAGCAAACCTAACACCCCACCCAACGACTTCAATTGATAAGCTAAAGCCGGCGCTTCAGGTGATAGCTCACGACTTGCCTTATTAAGCTCATTAACCAACTCAAACATAACGGCAAATGCCTTAGGCGTATTAAAATCGTCGCTCATTGCTTGATTGAACCGCTCAGTAAAATCGTTCTTAACAACACCCTCTACAGGCTCTACTGATCGTAGCGCTTGGTAAAAGCGCTCAAGACCACTTCTTGCGTCCTTCAAGCTATCTTCACTGTAGTCAATATAGCTACGATAATGCACGCTCGACAAAAAGAACCGCACCACTTCAGCGTCGTAGGTTTTTAATACTTCACGAATCGTAAAAAAGTTACCCAAAGATTTAGACATCTTTTCTTTATTGACGCGAACAGGACCAGCATGCATCCAATAATTTACATATTGACAGCCATTTGCTGCCTCAGATTGCGCAATTTCGTTTTCATGGTGAGGAAACGGTAGATCCGGGCCTCCGCCATGGATATCAAACGTCTCGCCAAGACAGCACTTTGACATGGCAGAACACTCGATATGCCAACCAGGTCGCCCTGCCCCCCAAGGTGACTCCCAACTGACTTCACCGGGTTTTGCGGCTTTCCATAAAACAAAATCTAACGGGCTCTCTTTAGCATCACCAACTTCTACACGAGAACCTGAACGCAGCTCCTCTATATTTTGGCGCGTTAATTTTCCATAACCTTCAAACTTTTCTACTCGATAGTACACATCACCATTGTCAGCCGCATAAGCGAAGCCTTTATCAATCAAGGACGACACCATCGTAACAATATCATCGATATGTGCGGTTGCTTTAGGCTCCTGGTCTGGGCGTAACACGTTCAACTTATCTTCGTCTTCATGCATAGCGCCAATCATACGTGCAGTTAATACATCAACGGGTTCGTTATTATCTTGAGCACGCTTGATGATTTTGTCATCAACGTCTGTAATGTTACGCACATAGTTAACTTTCCAACCCTGTGAGCGTAAATAACGAGTAATCACATCAAAACAGACCATCACACGCGCGTGTCCAATATGACAATAATCGTAGACGGTAATACCGCACACATACATACTGATATGACCATCAACCAAGGGTTTAAAAGGAGCTTTTTGGCGAGTAAGCGTGTTATAGATCTGGAGCATTGTGATTCCGAAATTAGTCATTCAAAGACAAAGACGACCATAGCCGTCGCAAAGCCCTTAGTATAGAGGAAAGCAATAAACAGCGGTATTAGCTCAGACGAGTTTTGAGCAGCAAAAGCCGAGAAGCCGCCTAGCTTTTAACGCTGAGGAAGTGTAATACGAGCAAGCTGCTGCTTGCCTAGCGGACTGGATTCTGACGATATGAGTAAATGCCCATTATCTTCCCAGACAATTCCTTCCCATTGAGTATAGGGCTGTAAACGATGGTATTGGGCATGATCCCAATCAGGCTGTCCATCTACCACATTGATCAACCATATAAATGAGTAACCAAACGCACTGACTTTGGAATAACCGAGCAGAGCCAATTGATGCGTTTCTTCGTTATAGTCTGCACCCGTGATCATACCTCCAACCGGCAGCGTCATCATAGGCTGAACTATTTGCTGGCTCACACTTGGCTCAATCATGTATAGACGAGTTTGAAGGTCTCCCCAGTTTTTTGAGAACAACCATAATCGACCTTCAACCAAAGTAACCGCTTCGCAATCAAAGTTGGTAGAAAACTTACCACTACTCTTTTGATAATCACCATATGAAAACTGGGATCTCTGCGCAATAACAGACCCTTTATCAACAGATCCCGCAGAGGCTTTTGAGACCGCCTGCAAACTCGCTAAGCTGACACGATAAAGATCTAGCTGCTTTCGCTTTCCATTGTTATTACCGCAATCAGCTACATACAAATACTGACGATCGGCAGCTAAAGATTCCCAATCCCGGTTTTTGGCCCCTTTCAACTTAACGACAGCTTCCAGCTTTTTCTTTTTTCGATCAAAGCCGTAAAGTGATGCAGCGCCACCACTGTCATTTATTGTCCAGATATAGTCAGCGGAGAAAGCTAAACCCGATGTTTCTTTAACAGCATTCGGCCAATAAGCCACAGGATCAACGGCTAAAGTAGCACCGCGTTTATCAGGAGTCATGGCAGGTGATGCACAGCCCCACAAGGCAGAAACTGCTAAACCAGAATAGAGGAAACGCTTTAAGGAAATACGAACGCGCATAGACAGTGATTTTTACCCATACAATAGTGTTAATTAGCCGACGGCATAACTGACTCATCAACGTGTGATAGGTTCAATCCAATTAATAACCGACCTAAAATTACACTACAAGGTAGCAAAACTTAGTGGCTTTGCCATAAAAAAACGCTTTTGCCGGCGACAAAGCCCACAAAAGCGTTTCAATCAACCACAACTCAAATTATTGAGCAGCGGCTTCTTTCGCTTCCTCAACTGTTTCTTTAGCTGAGTCTGATAAACTATCAGCTGCATCAGCCGCTGACTCAGCTGCTTTATCTGTTACGCTAGCTGTTTTATCTGAAGTAGAGTCCATAGCGTCTGCAGCCGCTGTCTTACCTTTTTCCACAAGCGACTTAGTGCCTTCTACTGTTTCATTGTATGCCTCGGCCGTTGCTTCAGAAGCATCGTTAGCCATTTCTTTAGTAGCATCAACGGCATCAGCAGCCATTTCCTTGGTAGCTTCGACCGCAGCAGCTGTTGTATCCGATACCGCGTCAGTTGCATCAGATGCTGCCTCTTTGGTCGCTTCTACAGCAGTGGAGGTTTTTTCAGCCACAACATCAGCCGTAGCTTCAGCGGCTTCTTTCATTTCTTTAGCCGCTTCTTGGGTTGAGGTTTTTGTCGCATCAACTGCTTTTTGGGCATCATCGTTATCACAACCCGTTAACAATACAGCCGTTGATAATAAACCAGCTACAACCATTGTATTCAGTTTCATAAATAGTATCCCTTGTTAGAAACAGAAAAAAGACGCCGCAAGTATAGAGTGGAAACCTGAACGAGAGCCAGACAACTATCATAAATAATTGAATAATATATTAAAAATAGATTATTTCTACGCCTCGCCTGATCTAGCTTATGATAGTATCCAAGATATCATCTAAGCCTTAACAATCGGCTGTGCCCTACCCCTTTGCGCCGTATACCGTAAAATTGCTACTTGAAAATCATGTCTAAATATATACTGAGAGAATATCAACAAGAAGCCGTTACAAAGACCATTGAACACTTTAAAGGTTCCGCACGATCTGCTGTTATCGTTTTACCTACTGGCGCAGGTAAAAGTTTAGTCATTGCCGAACTAGCAAAACGTGCCCGAGGTAAAATCATAGTACTGGCTCACGTCAAGGAACTTGTAGAGCAAAATTACGATAAGTTTCGCTCATTTGATTTAGACGCCGGTATCTTTTCAGCGGGTCTTAATCAAAAAAACTTAGAACACCCCGTTACTTTTGCCAGTGTCCAGTCCTTGGCGCGCAATCTTGAGCAATTATCAACCTCTTACTCTCTACTCATCATTGACGAATGCCACCGGCTAAGCGATGACGAGAATAGCCAATATCAAAAAATCATAACTCATCTAAAGAAGCTAAACCCTAAGATGCGTGTTCTCGGGCTAACCGCAACGCCCTATCGTTTAGGGCTAGGTTGGATTTACCAATACCATTACCGAGGCTATATACGCAGTGATGAGCCCCGACCGTTTGATCACTGCATATACGAATTGCCGCTTAGATATATGATTACACGGCAGTTTTTAACGCCCCCCAAACTCATGGATGCCGCGGTTGCACATTATGATTTCTCTAGCATTAGCCCAAACAATCTAGGCGAATTACCAGAAAAGCCTGTCAACGAACTACTCAAACAGTGCAAGCGCGTTACGAAAGCAATTACTCAACAAATAATAGAGCAAGCCAAAGACCGAACAGGCGTGATGATTTTTGCGGCTACCGTCTTGCACGCCCAAGAGGTATTTAGTTATCTCCCGAGCGAACAAGCGGTACTCATTACCGGAGCAACAGACAGCAAGTTGCGCGATCAATACATAGAGGACTTTAAGCGTCATACAATAAAATATCTTGTTAACGTATCGGTTCTTACAACAGGCTTTGATGCTCCGCATGTTGATATGATTGCGATTCTTCGCCCTACGGCTTCAGTTAGTCTATACCAGCAAATTGTAGGACGCGGGCTTCGATTATCTGAAGGTAAAACGGATTGCCTTATCATCGATTATGCTGGGAACCACTACGACTTATTCCAACCAGAAGTCGGTGAAAAACAGCCCAACCCTGATTCTGAGATAGTACAAGTATTCTGCCCTGACTGCGGATTTGCCAATATATTTTGGGGGAAAACCGACGGTTGCGGCAATGTTGTTGAGCATTTTGGTAGACGCTGCCAACATGCGGAGCCAGATGATAATGGGGTATTGCAACGCTGTAATTACCGCTTTCGATTTAAAAGCTGTGTTTTCTGTGGAGCCGAAAACGACATAGCGGCTCGCCAATGTCATCAATGCTCCGAAGCCTTAGTAGATCCGGACGATCAACTTAAGAAAGCTTTGCAACTAAAAGATGCAATGGTTTTACGTTGTGCGGGAGTATCTTTTTCAAATCAAGAGAATACCTTAACAGTGACATATCATGGTGAAGACGGAGAGACACTAAAAGAGCGCTTTATTTTTGATTACGACTCTCACCAAGAACAATTTAACCATTTATTCGCTCGAAGACTTAAGAACGGAACACAAGCCTTACCTTTCAAAGCAATAGAAGATGTTTTGGCCAAACAAGCTCATATAAAATCGCCCGACTTTGTTGTCGCCTATAAAGAGAAAAGATATTGGCGTGTTCATGCTAGGATTTTTGATTACGAGGGTCGTTACCGCAAAGCCCATCAACTATAACCCACCTCACTTAAAACTCCCGTATACACCAACAAGAGCTGTCGGACACAAAAAAGCCCTGAAAACAGGGCTAATAGATGCTAATGCAGTACGTCTTAGGGCTTTTACAAGGACAAGTCGCGGACACTGGCTTGTATAAACTGCTTCTTAAGGTCTTCAAATGTGTGCACTGCTGGGAACTGAGGGAATTCAGCAATCACATTATCAGGTGCATGGAATAAAATACCTGATTCAGCTTGTTTGAGCATGGTAGTGTCATTATACGAATCACCTGCTGCGATAACCCGGTAATTCAACAACTGAAAAGCACGCACAGACTGACGCTTAGGGTCTCGTTGACGTAGGGTATAATCGGTAATGCGGCCATTTTCATCTACTTCTAGCTTATGGCATAACAATGTAGGGAAGCCTAGCTGTCGCATAAGCGGCTCAGCAAACTCATAGAAAGTGTCCGACAAAATAACGACTTGGAAACGCTCCCTTAACCAATCGATAAAATCGCGCGCACCTTCTAACGGAGATAAACGGCTAATGGTATCTTGAATTTGCGGCAATGTTAGGCCATTTTCATCCAAAATGCGCAAACGCTGCTTCATTAGAACATCATAATCAGGAATATCACGCGTTGTCGCTTTTAAGGCCTCAATGCCGGTTTCTTCTGCAAACGCGATCCAAATTTCCGGAATCAATACACCTTCTAGATCAAGACAAGCTAACTCCACAAAACACTCCTTTTTATACATTCAATATTGGCACGCAATGTAACCTGTAATGCCACGGGATTCAATCGCATCACGAGTTAGTCACCCGCGACGGCTATAGCGCAATTAAAATGATAACGAACTACATCACTGGTAACTCTAAGTCGGCAAACAACTCATCTATTTCGGCTCGGGTGCTGCAATCTAACACCTGCCTGATCACGTCTTTTGTTAAATGCGGTGCAAATAGATGAATAAAGTCAAACATATAGCCACGTAAAAAGGTGCCCTTTCGGAACCCTATTTTAGTCGTGCTGGACTCAAACAAGTGGCTAGCATCCAGCGCTACCAAGTCCGTATCTACATTTGGCTCGTAAGCCATAGTAGCGACAATACCTACGCCTAAGTTAAGCCGCACATACGCTTTGATAACATCCGAATCAACCGCTGTAAAAACGACTTTAGGATCTAAGCCTTCTTTTTTAAACGCATCATCTAATTTAGAACGACCTGTAAAACCAAACACATAAGTTACAATAGGAAATTGCGCTAAATCAGCTAGTGTTAGTTTTGAAACTTGGGTCAACGGATGGTCTTTAGGGACAATGACCGAACGATTCCAACGGTAACAAGGCATCATGATCAGATCAGAAAAATGAGACATTGCCTCCGTTGCTATCGCAAAATCGACCGTACCGTCAGCCGCCATTTCAGAAATTTGCATAGGCGTCCCTTGGTGCATATGCAAAGAAACATCAGGGTAGCTTTTAATAAATTCTGTAATCGTTTTAGGCAAGGCATAACGAGCTTGGGTATGGGTCGTTGCTACGGCTAAGCTCCCCATCTTCTCATCACTAAACTCTTGTGCCACCTGCTTTATGCTTTCTACTTTTTGCAGTATCTCGCCTGCAATATCAAGAATCGCTTCCCCCGCCGGAGTAACACGGGTCAAGTGCTTGCCACTGCGCGCAAACACTTCTACACCCAGCTCATCTTCTAACAAGCGGATTTGTTTGCTAATTCCGGGTTGGGAGGTGTATAAACTTTGCGCTGTAGCAGAAACATTTAGGTCGTGACGTGCAACTTCCCAAATATAGCGCAATTGCTGGAGTTTCATATTCTGTTCGCCCGATAAAAAAAGAAGGCCTTATTAATACAACGATTACATATAACTGTAAAGAATAAGGCCTTGTTTTATTATTATAAACGGGCGTTTAGTCGACGAATTTCTTCGTCTTGCGTTATCACACGTTTTTCAAGGCTTGCAGAACGTGATTGCACACGCATCAACTCATCTTCTCTTTCTTTCAATTGAGCACGTAACGCGTTTTCTCGACGGCTCCAATCGGTTGTTGTATTAACATGTTTTTGGTTAATACGTTTTATTTCAGCTTCCACTTCGCGCACTTTATCTTCGAAGCGTTTCGCTTTGTTTGTTTCACCTAAGAGTGCTGCATTAACACGGGCTAGCTCACGGCTTTGCTGAGTTGCGTCCTGTTTAAGTAGCTTAAGCTCTTCTTCTTGGCTTTTAATTTGATTGCGAAATGTTTCAGTCTTAACATCACGCTTAGCTACTTCTGCTTTTAAATCATGAATCTCTTTTGTCAGTGCCGACTCTTTCTTGCCTACCTCATCACGCAATTTTTCTAGTGCGTTCCGATAGTAACGGATATCAGCATCCGATTTCCCTACTTGATCAAGAGCACGACGCTGCTCATCTTTGATGCGCTGATCAAATGTACGCTTAGAATCATCATGAGTTTTACGTAATACAGCCAAATCATGCTCTACATTAGAACGTAACTGCTCTTCTTGCTTACGCTGATTAGTTTCGGCGGCGAGTGACGACTTAAGTACGTTGATCTCAGCTTCAAGCGATTTACACTGCGAAGTTAGCTCTTCAACCTTGCCGTTTTGGGTACGTATGCGCCCTTCTAACTCTAGTTGACGGCTTTGCATCTCATGAACAGTGTCATCACTGATACGACGAGCCTCTTCTAAAGAAGTCCCAACGCTTTTGTGCTCAAAAGAAATCCTATTGTTCGCTTCTTCAACCGCTTGTTGCCACACACGTGTAAAAGCCATATTAAGCGAGTCGGGAACATCAGGAACCATCATTGTATCTCGAGAAAAACTAATACGCTCATGCAAAGAGCTTCTCCAAGAAGATAGCAAGCTTGTCGCCTGTTCAAGACCAATACTAAACTCCGCATCTATCAACTCTGGAGTGGGCAGATCACCTTTAATCCATAAGGAATCTGCGTAACGATAAACGTCATCTTTTACCATGTAATAACTATCCTACAACGCACTACACAAAGTAGCATTCAAACTGTCGTTTAATTAAATACTAAAACCGTTCAACCATCTAACCCAATTACAGTTAGTTAGATTTATTTTTGACCATACTCTTGTTCGTTATGCTGGTTTGCTAGACGCTCAGTCGCCTCAACCAATGGCGCTTCTAATGGTGCACTTATTTCCAATCGTTCACCATCAGGCAAATCAACACTTAAGCGAGCCGAATGTAAAAACAAGCGACGAACACCAACGTCTCTCATCTGTCGGTTTACTTCATCACTGCAATATTTGTCATCACCAATAATAGGATGGCCCATGAATTGACTGTGTACACGGATCTGGTGTGTACGTCCCGTTACTGGTTTTGCTTCGACTAATGTCGCTGTTTGGCCAAACCGACGCAGCACTTTAAAAAGAGTAATAGAAGGCTTACCGTCTTCTTGAACCTTTACGATACGCTCACCGGATTTAAGTTCATTTTTACGTAAGGGAGCCTCTACTCGATTATCTCGCGTCTCCCAACGCCCCTGAACAAGTGCATGATAAACTTTATTTACACGGTTTTGTCGCAATGCCTCATGCATGTGTCTTAACATACTTCGTTTTTTTGCAATCATAATGCAACCTGATGTATCACGGTCTAAACGATGCACTAATTCTAAAAAGCGCGCGTCAGGACGCATCTGCCGTATAGCCTCAATCAAGCCTAGATTAACACCACTCCCTCCATGAACGGCCAAACCCGAAGGCTTATTCATAACCATCAATGCATCTGATTCATAAAGAATGGCACCTTCTAAAGCATCAACTAAACCCTGACCTACCAACGGAGCTTCACCACGCTCGGACACCCGTATAGGGGGAATCCTAACAATGTCACCTGCTTGGATGCGCCCATCAGGCTTAATTCTTTTTTTATTAACACGCACCTCACCCTTGCGTAGAATGCGATAAATCATGCTTTTAGGAACACCCTTTAAAGCCGTTCGCAAAAAGTTATCAATACGCTGCCCTGCTTGGTCTTCTTCTACTTCGACAAAACGGACACTTGGTGATGCTGAGGGGTTTATATCTGACATGGGGGAAACGTGTTCTCGATTGATGCAATATAGGTTAGCTGCTATATTGTATCGTCGCAAAGCGCTGTTGGCTCTAGCTATTTTAAAAAAGCGGTTCGATTCGTGTGTTGATCACTTCATATCCACACGCTCACCACAGCGCCAAATGTACGTTTTACCCATTAAATAAATTTTTACGAGAGCATATCCCCCTGTTCGAATCCCCTGTTGGGTTCGGTTTGAGGTAAAGATGCACTAACAGCCTAGAACCTGCCTTTTACGCGTTTACGTGGTATTTGCTTGCAGCAACAAACTAACAGAAGAACAATATTGGCTGTTTTTTTCCTTTACCGATGATGTGCTTAGCGCAACCCTGTCATCTACAGTGGTTGGCTTTCAATATAGATCGACATCGCATGGCTGAACCGTGAAACGTTTCCACCAGGCGGAACGAACTGGCTTGAATGCTCTCTGTAATAGAGAACTGAAAAAAGCATGAAAAGAATGTTAATCAACGCAACTCAACCAGAAGAGTTGCGTGTAGCCCTCGTTGATGGCCAGCGCCTATACGATCTGGATATAGAATCCGATAGCCGCGAACAAAAGAAAGCTAATATCTATAAAGGTACTATAACTCGCGTAGAACCTAGCTTAGAAGCAGCATTTGTTAATTATGGTGCTGAACGCCACGGATTCCTTCCATTAAAAGAAATATCTCGTGAATACTTCGCAAAACAGCCGGACCGAGGCAATCGCCCAAATATCCGTGATGTGCTGAAAGAAGGCACCGAAGTCATTGTCCAAGTTGACAAAGAAGAGCGCGGTAACAAAGGCGCCGCACTAACCACCTTTATCAGCCTTGCTGGCCGCTACCTCGTGTTGATGCCGAACAACGCACGCGCGGGCGGTATATCTCGCCGAATCGAAGGCGAAGAGCGCACCCAACTCAAAGCTGCACTGGATGGCGTCACTGTTCCTGACAAAATGGGCATTATTGTCCGTACCGCAGGTGTTGGCCGCACATCCGAAGAGCTGCAGTGGGATTTAAACTACCTTGCTAAAGTCTGGAAAGGCATTAAAGAACATGCCACAAAACCAGCCCCTTTCTTAATTTACCAAGAAAGCGATGTAGTTATCCGTGCTATTCGTGATTATTTACGTGCAGATATCGGCGAAGTGCTCATCGATGACGAAGCAGTGTATCAAAACGCTATGGAATTCGTGCGTCAGGTGATGCCTTCTTATGAGACAAAGCTGAAACTATACAAAGAGCAAACTCCTCTTTTCAATCGCTTCCAAATTGAATCACAGATTGAGACAGCATTTGAGCGCGAAGTTAAATTACCTTCTGGCGGCTCAATTGTAATTGACCCAACAGAAGCCCTCGTATCAATCGACATCAACTCTGCGCGAGCAACACGCGGCGGTGATATCGAAGAAACGGCTCTACAAACTAACCTTGAAGCAGCCGAAGAAATTGCACGTCAACTGCGCTTGCGCGACATAGGCGGCTTGGTTGTCATCGATTACATTGATATGACACCCATTAAAAACCAGCGTGCCGTGGAAGAGAAGCTCTATGAAGCACTCAAGCTTGATCGCGCGCGCGTACAAATGGGTCGGATATCGCGTTTTGGCTTGCTCGAAATGTCACGCCAACGCCTTCGTCCGTCCCTGACTGAGAGCCGCGGCTCTGTTTGCCCTCGATGCAACGGCCAAGGTAGCATCCGTGATACCGAGTCACTTGCACTATCAATCATGCGCCTCATTGAAGAAGAGTCAGCAAAAGATCGTACTTCCCAGATTCGTGCCATTCTGCCTGTAACTGTTGCTACTTTCCTCTTGAACGAAAAACGTCGTGCAGTACATGATATCGAACTACGTCACGAAGTTCGCATTGTGATTGTTCCTAATCCAAATATGGAAACTCCACACTATGAGGTTGTTCGTTTACGCGACGACCATACGGTGACTTCCGTAAATGATGCAAGCTACCTACTCAAGCCAGAAAACACACCTGAGCCTGAAGAGGTGAAAGAAACGCAGCCAGTTAAACGCGAAAAAGCAGCGATGTCAGGCGTCATTCCAAGCGCCCCAGCTCCAGCTGAATCAACCTCAGCACCGGCTACACCCGCTGCATCACCAAGAGCGGCGACTAAAACTGCAGCACCCAAAGTCGCTCCGGCTACCGGATTATTTAATAGAATCATCGCTTCTATTACGGCTCTTTTTGCTGGCGAATCTAAAGAACCTGAAACCAAGGTTGCTACAAAGCAAGCGCCAGAGAAAAAGAATACTCGTTCTAAAAATGAGCGAGGTAACAGCAATGAGTCTGGCAACCGTCGTCCTCGCAAATCCCGCCGCACGAATAGCCGTGACAGCATGGATAACCGTCGCGACAACCGCAACTCTAAAGCAGACGAAGTGATCACGGTAACACCTGATACACAAGCTCCTGCTCCTGCGACAGAGACAGCACCAGCCGCGAAAAAGAACGGCAAACGCGACAATAACAGCGACGATGACAAACAAGGTAAGCGTCGTCGCCGTCGCACACGCCGCAACACTGATGACAATGATCAACAGAACCAGAGCAAAACTGAAGATCAGTCGACAGCCACTGCTAAAAAAGCAAACGATGAGCAACCAGAGGCTCGCAGCCGCAATCGTGGTCGCCGTCGTCGTAATGCTGAACGCTCTGCTGAACGAAGCAACAAGCAGCAAATCGAAACAGCGTCGGTAGAGACCACCGACAACAAACCTAAGGTTAACGATGCAGCAACAACGGCTGCCGCTATCATTGCCGCTTCAGCTAAAGCAGAATCAGCAGCTAGCAAACGGGTAGAAACAACAAGCAATACTGCCCACTCAGCAACCATGATTGCTGTGATCCCTGAAGCGGTAACTGAGGTGTCGGCCGCAAAAGCCATTAACATGGCCTTTATCGCTGTTCGCCCAGAAGACACCATCTATCTGGACGATAACGCTAGCACTGTAGTTGAGGAAGAGGCAGAGGCAGACCACTCCCCTTCTACAAACGACATCAAGCCTTCAGCCGAGCAAGCGCCAACAGCTCAACCGGCCGATAGCGTAACTCCAACTGCAGACTCAACAGTGGAGACTACCGTTGAAGCCGAGGTTGGAACTACTGCTGAAGCTGAAGCTGAACCATTGCAAGCGGAAGAGAAAGCGCCTGAGCCTATCGAACAGCACGCTGAACAGCCAACACCGGCAACTGAACAGGTCAGTGCAACTACAGAGGCACCGGAAAATGTAGAGAAGCAGGCGGTTAGCGAAACGGTTGAAGAAACCACACCCAGTGAAGACGCTATTACCGAGCCTACTTCAGAAGCCGAAGCTGAGACTCAAAACAACGAGCCAGAAGTAGCCGCAGAAACAGAACAAAAAACGTCTGTAGCTGCCGCTCAAGATAACTCAAATACAGCTGAACCTACGGCACCCGCGCGCCGACAACGCCGTGCAGGTCGAGCGGCTAATGACCCACGAGAAATTCGACGCCGCCAACAAGCAGAAGCTAATACAGAAAATTAATGTATTAGCAGCCCATAAAAAACCGGCCTCTTATAAAAGAGCGCCGGTTTTTTATTGTCTATTCTTTACTGGTTTACATAGAATCTAACGCATCAACAATATATTGAGGCAATGCAAACGCAGACACATGCATTCGAGGATTATAATAACGAGTCTGAATACCTGAATCCTTGAAGCGCGCTTCGATTGTCTTTAAATCAACATCGCGCAAACCTTCATTATCAGAACCCCATGCCAAGGTCATATTACCGCCTACATACGTCGGAACAGCTGCACAATAGAAATTTTGATCAGAGAAATACGGGCTTAGACGGCGTCGAGTGGTTTGCACCTCTTCAATTTGCATGAACGCCACACCATTCTGGGCAACAAACACACCCCCTTCATTTAGGCAACGCTTACAGCCTTCGTAGAAACGGCTACTAAATAGCACCTCACCTGGACCAACAGGGTCTGTGCAATCAGAGATTATGACATCAAACTTTTCTTGCGTATTGCAAACAAACTCAATGCCATCATCTATAACGATGTTTGCTCGTGCATTGTCATATGCGCCGTCAGAGTGGTTAGGCAAATATGTCTTACACATATCAATGACGGCTTGATCGATTTCAACCTGTGTTGCGTGCTCTACTTCGGGGTGTTTTAACACTTCGCGTAAGATACCACCATCGCCACCACCAATAATTAGAACACGCTTAGCGTTGCCATGAGCAAACAAAGGAACATGCGTTAGCATCTCATGGTATACAAACTCGTCTCGCTCTGTCGTTTGCACAATACCATCTAACGCCATAATGGTACCAAACACCTTATTACGGAAAATAATTAAGTGCCAAGAGTCTGTTTGCTGCTCAAACAGCACTTCATCAACCGAAAAAGACTGACCGTAGCCGTCGTAAAGGGTTTCAGTAAAATTTGCCATTGTGAAATATCCGTTCCGATCAAAACCTAAAAACTAAAATGCCCAGCAATCACTGGGCATCAACGAAAAGGGGTTTTTACACTTTTTAACAGGTCATTTGCAAGTAATATCACATGCAAATGCTAAATCCAACGCCTCACTTCCGCCTTATAAGCATTAAAAGCTTCCCCAAATTTACTAGCCAACACGCGCTCCTCCGGCTCTATTTGAAAACGATTCATGTATAAAACAAATAAAACGCAGCCAGTAAGCGACCAAACATTGGTTAAATAACACCACCAAGCAAACAACACACACAACAGCGCGAAATACATAGGGTTTCGCGTAGCGCGATATACACCATCGGTAACCAGCGCCGAGCTCTCACGAGGAAACATAGGGTTAACGGTAGTCTTGTGGCGTCTAAAACACAGTACACCTGCCACGCCAAACGTGATAGCCAGCACCATAAAAATAGACCACAAGGTCACTCTAACTTCACGTGAGATATACATATCATGAGTGCACACATCCAGTGCCCACATCAACAACCCGCACAATGCAGCCACAATAACAGGCGGCACTTTTAGTTCAAGCCAACTCATTAATCTATCCCTATGACGATTCTAGCAAAGTAAAATTTGACCTTAGTCACAATAAAAAACACAGTGGACGTTGTTTACCATTCATCGGTTACGCGACTATTAAGATCGGTATTTTTCATTAATATGCTAACCGTTAATTTACGACAGTAATAACGGCTAAACGTTTCAACGAATAAAACAACCAAATAATACAAATAGGGCAACTAGCTAGGCAACTGAAGCAAATTAAACAAGTTCAAGCCTTCAAACACTAACTCAATTGACAAGGCGGCCAGCAGCATTCCCATCACACGTATCAAAATGGAAGCGCCATTATTACCAATTAAACGAATCACAGGCGCTGCAGCCAACATAAACAGAAATGTGATGCCAAGTATCAAACAGATTACCATCACTGTTCCTACCTGATCTGATATGGGATGCGTATGGTTATCCGTCAAAACAATAGCGGCCATAATAGCTCCAGGTGAAGCTATAGAGGGTACAGCCAAAGGAAAAACAGCAATATCATGTCCCTCTTCCGCATGCGAGGGATCCTCTCCTGCGCCATTACCAAAGATCATTTTTAGGCCAAACAAAAATAGAATAATGCCACCGGCCACTTGCAAAGAAATTAACCGAATCCCCATGGCTGACAAAAGCAATTGCCCAACTAAAACCGCACTTATTAGAATAATTGCCGAATATAACGTTGCTTTAAGCGCCGTTCTAAAGCGAGCTTTTTGGTCTAAACGTGCTGTTAAACCCGCAAAGATAGCGAGTGTTCCTACAGGATCAATGGTTGCCCATAAAATTAACGCATCTTTAATCAAATGATCAGCGTGCATGAAAAGCCCTACTCAAAAAGAAAACTAGTTCAGGAGAAATCCTGACCAATGATTGACCTAGCTATACCGTCGTTGTTCCTTAAATAAGCAAGAGTATCAATTATTTACTAGGGTCAATTATAGACACAAAAAAGCCCGCTAAATGCAGGCTTTTTAAAAACGAGGCAACAATTAGTCTTGATCGTACTCGTCACGCTCGACAAAACTACGATGACCCGGCTTAGCAATAATTTCGACATAAAAAGAAGTTAATTGCTGAGCTTCAATTTCGCTTATTCGGCCATTGATGTCTGAAACGGCTACAGGTTCGGCTGTATCTTCTGTTAGACCAAACTTACAATCAAAATCCCAATAATCAGCACCTGCAGGCAACTGCTTATTACGCTCGCGCTTTAAGTACTTTTTAACGTCATGCTTAGCACCTTCTACAAGGCGCGGGTACTTAATTTTGGGATGTGATAATTCAAAGGTTTTTTTCATGATTTTCCTAAGTACTTATTATGAGGTTAGAGTAATAGCCTCTCTAACTCACAGCTAAAAAGCCCCGTTAACCCTTATTACGGTTGATACGGGTTCGTGTCGCTTTGTTGGTACGGTTAGCACGGCCTTTTTTAGCAATATTCTTTAATAACTGATCACGGTTACCTACCTCAAAACCCTCTCGGTAGATACGCTTAACTTTAGCGCCAATCATTCGCTCAATGCTATCGACAATGCGTTCTTCTTCACGACTAACAAAAGAGATTGCATGACCTTTATTACCTGCCCGACCAGTCCTTCCTATGCGATGAACATAATCTTCAGCCAAATACGGCAAATTGTAGTTCACTACATAGTCTAAGCCTTGAATGTCTAAACCTCGTGCCGCCACTTCTGTTGCGATTAGCACTTGAATTTTTGATGACTTAAAATCGGCTAAAGCACGGCGTCGTGAGCCTTGTGTTTTATCGGCATGGCAAACAGCGGCATCAACCTTGTTAACCTTAAGCACACGCATCAACTGATCAGCTTGCTCTTTTGTACTGGTAAACACCAGAACTTGAAACCAATTCTGTTCATCCAATAACTCAATGAAGAGCTCTAGCTTACGCGCCTCTTCCACTGGATACATTACATGATCAACGGTATCTGCTGTTGTGTTCACTTTTGTCACGCGAATATCAACGTGGTTTTTGAGCAGCTTATGGGCTAACTCATTTACACCCGCAGACGTGGTGGCTGAAAAAAGCAAAGTTTGGCGTTTTTTGGCGGTGTGCTGCATCAATTTTTGAACATCAGCAATAAAGCCCATATCCAACATGCGGTCAGCTTCATCCAACACAGTAAACTCAACGCCAGCCAAGTTTACATTTCCTAAAGCGATATGCTCAAGCAAGCGCCCAGGTGTAGAAATGATAATATCCGTACCCGCTTTTAATTTATTTGCTTGCCCTCCCATCTTAACACCGCCATACAAAGCAGTGATCGTAAATGGCAGAAACTGTGCGTATGCGCCAATGGTGTGAGCTAGCTGTTCAGCTAACTCCCGTGTTGGCGTTAAAATTAGAGCCCGCGGACGACGAGCCCCATCGGCTAGAGGTTTATCAAGCATTTGCTGAAGAATTGGCAACGCAAAAGCAGCCGTCTTGCCGGTTCCTGTTTGCGCATTAGCCAAGACATCACGACCACGGCGAGCCGGGATAATTGCTTTCTCTTGAACGGGTGTCATTTCACTATAACCACAAGCCTCAATTGCTTGTAGTAAAGGGGGTGCTAAATCTAAAGATGAAAATTTCATTCTGTTCCTTCTGCAGACAACAGCTACAGTTATATATCGATGTCGAAATATACAGGATTTTGCCAATAAAATCGGATTTCTTTTGCTAGAAACAGGCCTTTAAGGTAATTATTTCCAGTTAACGATTACCTAATACAAATAAAGCAACCTTAGGGGCTACACACTTTAACAATCGATTAGCGATGATCGTTAAACACACTATGATGATTGGCGTTAGCAGCCAGAAAACGTAGTAAGGCAATTCGACAGGTAGTTTATTAAAGACGACCCACAGTATAACTAAAAGCGGACCATGCGCTAAAAAGGTGAAAAAGCTATTCCCTGAATAGCGATACAGTAACGTACCCAGTTTAGTTGACTCTAACAGGGATAACGCGGGCCAAATCATAAAAGGAGACACCATTCTGAATAACTCGCGATTTTCTATCTGGAAAGCAACAATCGATATACACACAACAACGAAGCTTAATAAACAAGGAAATGCATACTTATCTAGCCGGCGAAGATCGTATGATTTGTATGCTAATAAGGCCCCACAATAGAAACTAATTAACATCGAGTTTCTCAAAATCAATTCACCTTCCACATTATAGAAGTAAACTATAAACACCCCCACTAGCCCTAAAAATGCGCCTTTTTTCAAAACCCAACCAATGAGCGGAGACAACAATGCGATGACGAATAAGTCCCTCAAAAAATTAAGCGGGTAATTGATTGGAATACGGCTTAAGCCCAGATTAGCGTCAAGCCAGATAAATAGATCAAACGGATACAGCTCCATCGAGAATTGATAATCGATGATGTTAAAGCGCTGAACCAAATACACGGCTATCGCAAGGGGTAAATTCCATAGGATAAGTGGAACCAGCAAGGTAGAAACTTTCTTTTTAAAGAGTTTGACAGGCTTTAAGTGTAACTGGGTAGCAAAGATCAAATACCCTGACATAACCGTAAGCACAGGCACTGAAGCACGAAAAACACCGTGAGCAAAAAAAGCTTTTATATAGCCAAAAATTGAGCCATCGAGTTCACTTAGCGCTTGATAAGGAGGTACGTGCAATATCACTATACCTATAACCATCAAATATCGAGCAATCCAAACCCGCTTGCTTATATCCGCATCTAACATTTTTAGCCTCACATTCCTTGTGGATACACGGCATTTAATACCGTCCTGTCATCCTTTCCATTGAGGATGCTTCATCATAACAGAAGCGAACAAGCTAGACTCAAGCAAACCCGTTAGCCATATTTTCAAATTTGGGTACGGGCTTTGCTCAAACCACGCTTTATCAACATGCGCGCATTGCCTTATAAAAGGGAAAATCGCCATGTCGGCCATCGTATATTGAGCTGACAGCAAACAACCATCGTTAGCTAGCAAATAGCCTTCTATCTGCGCCAGCCACTCCTCACACTGAGAGCGATAATACTCCATCGGATGCTCAGGATATCGATCGGCATACTTATAACGATCCAACCAAGGCTTAAATTCTGAGTCATTTATCATTATCAACCGACTAACGTCAGCCTCATTAGCTTCAGTCAACCACCCCTTTCCATCATGCTGGAGCAAAGCCCAACGCATAATATCGGTGCTCTCCTCAAGCACTCGCCCATCCGGGAGCTGTAAAACAGGCACTGTCCCTTTAGGTGAAATCGCTAACATTGCTTTGGGTTTGTCTTTTAGCACAACTTCACGATGCTCTACTTCCACACCACTATAAACGAGCGCGATACGCGCACGAATTGCATAGGGACAACGACGAAACGAATACAAAATGGGAAGCGGTTGGGACGGTAAAGAACAGGACATATAAAGGCCACAGGTTAGTAAAAACGAAAAGAGAGCGGGCTTTAAAAACACAGCGGCGGGCGTTTTTTAGCCCGTCGCCTTAATCATTGAATATGATGATGGATTAATTAAGCTATGCCCTTTAATTCTTTTGGCGTAACTTTTTAAATACCACTTTTAAACTTTTCTGCATGCGACTGATTGCATCGGCAAGCTCACCAATTTCATCTGATGAATTAACTTTAATCTCCTCGTCCATTTTACCTAAACTCATCTGACGAGCGCTTTCAGATAGCTCTAAAATAGGACGCACCATTGTCCGATTTGCTACCCATAAGTTAATGGTAATCATGACAATCAAAATCACTAAGCCAATACCAAGAGACAGCAAGACTGTTTTTTCAACTTTATTATCAACTTCACTCTGTAACTTATTGATTGAACTATCAATATCATCAATATAAAAGCCTGTACCTATCATCCACCCCAACTCATGTAATGCGGTTGCGTAACTCAGCTTTGGTAGCTCTTCGTCAACCGATGGCTTATGCCAACGGTATTCAACAAAGCCACCTCCATTACGTGCAACTTTAATTAATTCTGCAATGACTTTAGTGCCATTAGAATCTTGCATATCTATCATGTTTTGGCCAACCAGTTGAGGCTGACCTGGGTGTACAGTGGTCTCACCATCAAAAGTGTACGCAAAAATATAGCCGTCTTCGTCACCGTAACGAATTGCACTAAGCGTCTCTTTTAATTGACTAAGCGCCTCAGGCGACTGAGGGTAATTTTTTAAAATGGGGCTGACAGCAGACTTTACAATATCCATGCTGTCTTTCAGTGCAGCTTGCTTATCTTCAACCATCGAAAAACGAAGGTTCTGTATTTCCTGCTCACCCGAGGCCTTAATTTGATAAATAGACACCGCCATAATTGCTACAACAGCAATCAACAGTGGAATAGCGGTTAAGACCAACATTTTTTGTTTAATTTTAAGGTTTTTCACTAACAAGCCTCCAAGCCTTGCAGCTGACTACGCAGCTTTATTTTTATTATGAGCGCCATTTAAAAGTGCCGATTAGTGCCACTAACAGCTTTATTCAAATATTAGCATTATAAGTGTCTCAACGCGGGAACAATTGAGGTTCAATTTCCAAATCAATACCAAAGGCTGAATGGATTGATTCTTTAATATCTGAAGCAAGGGCTAATAACTGATCACGAGTACCACCGCCATAGTGAACAAGCACTAAAGCCTGCTTCTCATAAACGCCTACTGGCCCTTGGCGATAACCTTTCCACTGGCACTTATCAATTAACCAGCCTGCGGCCACTTTAACGCGACCATCAGGTTCCGGATACCCAACCAGTGTAGGCCAGTGTTCTAAAATCTGCTGGTAATGATCTGCCGAAATAACGGGGTTCTTAAAAAAACTTCCCGCGTTAGCTAACTCATTGGGATCTGGCAACTTTGCTCTGCGAACAGCACAAACGCCATCAAACACCTGTACTAAGCTTGGCTTATCGATACCCAGGCCTGAAAGGTACCCTGTTAAAGCATCATATTTAACATTAACGGTCGCGGTTCTCGATAGTTTGAGCACGACTTCAGCGATGATAAAACGACCCTTTTCTTGTTTAAACCGGCTATCACGATAAGCAAAATTGCACGCTTCCTTCGTAAAGCTCACCCACGAGTTTTGCTGGGTATCGAAAGCCGTTAAGCAATAAAAAACGTCTTTTAACTCGGTACCGTAGGCACCGATATTTTGAACAGGGGCAGCACCTACTGAGCCAGGAATTAAAGCCATACTTTCGATGCCAGACAATCCCCGCTCCACCGTCCACCGGACAAGCTCATGCCAGTCCGTTCCGGCTCCCACGGTTACAAGAACATCGTCCCCCTTAAGCTCAAAGGAAATATCATTCAATGCCGGTTTGAGCACCAATCCATTAACCTGTGGAGCCAATAAGACATTACTGCCTCCTCCTAGCACATGAACCGAAAGTTGTTTCTCTTTGGCCCACTGAATGCAAGCCTCAATCTCTTCTGGCGATTGCGGCTCAACAAAAAACTGGGCGACTGATCGAAACCCGAGTGTATTGTACTCACTGAGCGCATAGTCTGAGATATACTTCATAGACGGTGATCTCGCTGGATACTCATCAGCAGTCCTGTTGAAGCGTTTTCTACAAGGTCCAGCACATGGTTAAAGCCTGCATCCCCTCCGTAATAAGGATCAGGCACTTCACTTTCAATCGATTGCGCATAATCCAAGAACAAACCAAGTTTGCCGCGATAGCCATCAGTTTTAAGCGCCTTTAAATTGGCCAGGTTCTCATTATCCATAGCTAGGATATAGTCATACTCATTAAAGTCATCTGCACTCACTTGTCGTGCGCGCAAGCGGGTCAAATCATAGCCTCTACTTTTAGCGGCCTCGATGGATCGAGGGTCAGGGGCTTTACCAATATGGTAGGCCGCCGTGCCCGCCGAATCGACACGGATACGATCGCTCAACCCCTGACGCTCTACCAAAGTTTGAAACACCCCATGCGCACTAGGGGATCGGCAAATATTACCTAAACAAACAAAAAGAACTGACACTTTATCTTTACTAATCAAAACACTAAACCCAAGTATTAATATTAATTATATAAAATTACAACTCATAGAGCTCTAATGGTAAATCATCTGGATCACTAAAAAATGCAAACCGTTTGCCGGTATATTCATCGACACGAATCGGCTCAACCACAACACCACACTGCTTAAGATGAGCGACAACGGTATCTAGGTTTTCTACCTTAAAAGCAAGATGCCTTAAACCTTGAGCTTCAGGATAGCTTGGACGCGCAGGTGCATCTTGAAAAGAAAACAGCTCAATTTGGCTACCATCCGGCATCCCCAAATCCAGCTTCCAAGACTGGCGAGCTTCTCGGTAGTGCTCTGCAATAATAGAAAGGCCGAGTATCTGGGTATAGAAAAATTTAGACTGCTCATAATTCGAACAGATAATCGCAGCATGATGAACCCCTAAAAGCATATCACTTACCTTTCAATACAAAAAAACCGCTTATTATGCGGTTTTTTGGGTAGGCACGTCGACTAATGATGTAAGTAGCGGCTTTATTTACTGTTCGCGTTTACTTCATGATCTGTGATTGATCCTTCTGTAAACAAATAGTCCTTTAATTCATCATTAAATTTTGAATCTTTACGACGGATCCACTCAATCACCATAGCCGCATGCTCTTTTTCTTCATCACGGTTGTGCGCTAAGATTTTTTTAAGCTCTTCATCCTTGCACGCATCAATTCGCTGGTTATACCAATCTACCGCCTCCAACTCTTCCATAAGGGATACAACAGCGCGATGCATATCACGGGTTTCGTCAGATAATTCGCTGACGGGTTCATGATAACCTTCACTAGACATTCTAGTTCTCCTTGTCAGAATTGCTTTGATCTCAAAGCTATTAATTATGTGAACTCTTACAGTTACGCACTTACATGTTAAATAGATTCCTGCCCGCTGAAATAAGCGCCCACTCTAAAGACCTATAACTGTCGCTAAAATTCCCACTTTTTAGCTAAAGCACGCAAAATAGACGCTACTTACGCACATAATCTGTTACTGTAAAGCCCTAAAATCAATTGCTGTTTTTATGGGTACTTTTGGTATGCGGTTAGTTTTATTTGCCATTTTTTCCACTAAGTTATTACCTTTTTTATACCTATACGCTCGCGCTAAAAATAGATCGCAAACACATGTGTACTTGTTGTTTATGGGATTTATTAGCTGTGCGGCACACGCTTCGGAAGATCTAAGCTCTAATAATCAGCAGGCAGCGCGCTCTACCATTAAGCCATTAATTGAGTCCCGCTGTATGGTCTGCCATGGGTGCTATGACGCGCCTTGCCAGTTAAAAATGGAGTCTTTTGAAGGTCTTTCACGCGGGGCCAACAAAGCTCTAGTTTATGACGGTGCACGGCTTACAGAAGCGCCGCTCACTCGCCTTTACGAAGACGCAAGCAGCCAAGAAGCTTGGCAAAAAAAAGGCTTTTATAGTGTACTCGATGCACCGCAGAATGATCCGATGACCAGCCTGATGGCGCGTATGCTCACATTAAAAAAGGCCCACCCGTTACCTACAGAAAAAATACTCCCTGACTCATTTGATTTTAGATTACAGCGCGACCAGCAATGCCCTGCGCCTGACGAGTTTGAACAATTTGCTAAGAAAAAACCTCTATGGGGGATGCCTTACGGTCTCCCTGCGCTTAACGAGCAAGAGCATTCTTTATTGATTGAGTGGATTCAAAACGGCTCTCCTTACACGCAACCATCATTAACCACTGAACACTTGCTTCCTTTTATCGATTTATGGGAGGAATTTTTCAACAGAGACAGCTTAAAAAACCAACTGGTTTCGCGCTATTTGTTTGAGCACTTATATTTAGCGAATTTGTATTTCGAAGACGAAGGTACACAAACGGTCTACTACAAACTGGTACGCTCAGCCACTCCGCCTGGGCAACCTATCCAACGCATTGCAACCCGACGCCCCTTTGACGCCCCTTCCGTAAAGCGAGTTTACTACCGATTATGGCAAAGCCCTGACAGCTTATTGGCAAAAACACATATGCCATATGCCCTTAACTCCCAACGCATGAATTTTTGGACATCGTTATTTTTTGCATCTGACTATGAAGTTAGCGAATTGCCCGGATACGAACCTGCGGTGGCAGCTAACCCATTTATTACCTTTCAACAGCTTCCTCCCGAATCCCGATACCGCTTTCTGCTGGAAGAGGCCGAATTTACCATCATGAATTACATTAAAGGATCTGTATGCCGGGGTACTGTTGCACTTAACGTAATACAAGATCGTTTTTGGGTGTTATTTGCAGAACCAGGACAATTTGATTCCAACGAGTCGGCCCACTTCTTAGCAAGCCAAGACAAACATTTACAGATGCCAGCCAGCTCACAAAGTGGATTACTATCAATTACCGACTGGCTCTCTTATGCCGATGCACAAAAGTCTTACCTCAAGGCAAAATCTGCATTTATGAAGAAGCATATTCAATCAATGCAAAACAAAGGCATTGATATTATTTGGGACGGTGATAAGAGCAACACCAATGCGGCACTTACCGTGTTTAGGCATCATAACAGTGCAAGTGTTGTTAAAGGCCTTGTTGGCACTTCGCCTAAAACTATTTGGGTTATAGATTATCCAATTTTAGAACGCATCCATTACTTGTTAGTCGCTGGTTTCGACGTCTATGGAAGCGTATCCCATCAAGCGATGACTCGGATGTATATGGATTTCCTTCGCATGGAATCTGAAATGAACTATTTATCATTGTTGCCAGAGGCAACCCGTCGTGAAAAAGTAGAATTCTGGTATAGGGATGCTATTGATGACATACAGCCTTACCTTGACCTTTATATAAAAGCTGGTGTTCCAGGAATTGTACGAAACAGCGAAACCGTAAACGCGACACAACAGCTAGAAAAAAGCCTACGCGTACACCTAGATAATGCGTTAACTCCCTATTACTCGCTTAAAGCTTCATCCCTATCCAAAGAAGCAATTACTGCGCTGAGCCGTCTCTCAGACCTAACAGGGACGCCTGCCACCTTACTGCCCGAAAGCACGCTGATTACCGTAGAAGGAAAAGGCGTTCTGAGTTTGCTGGCAGATACCGCGTATTCAAATATTTCGTCGATGTTTGATGAAAAAGAAAGACGTTTACCTAACGAAGACAAACTCACAATCGCAACCGGCTTTATCAGTGCCTACCCAAATGTCATATTAAGTGTCCCTGAGAAAAACATACCCGATATGGTTAAAAGCATTGAGTTACTAAAATCAGAACATGATTACGAACAATTTTTAGACCAATATGGTGTAAGACGCTCAGACCCAAACTTCTGGAACATCAGCGATAAAATTCTAGAAAAATACCGAGCAAAAGAGCCACTCAATAGTGGCATCTTAGATTACAACCGGTTAGACAACCGCTAAAAAGCGATAGCATTATAGCAACTGCCAGCCCGATTTGATTAATATGGCCAGAGTCGCCAAAAAGCCCACGAGAAAGGCGTAACTACGTGGGCTAGGATTTCTTTCAGTCGCTATAGCGTAGTACAACAGCATATGTACAATACGTGCAAGTGCATAGATCCACACCGCGACTCCTAACCAATATGGCTCGACTTGTGTGTAGGTCGCTAATAAAAATGCGCAAAGGAAAAGTGGCAAATTTTCAAGCGAGTTCATAAAGGTCCGGTGCGCCCTGAAAACAAATGAGCCATGACTCAGCGACTCAGAAATTTTTCCCGGAATGGCATTAGGCTGTTTAGCCTTTACCACACTCGCCACAACAAATTGCACACATAACGTTAAAGCAAGCACCCAGAAGCCAAATAGGGCAAAATCATAGTTCATCATAAGGTTTGTGTCCTTGTCAGGTTTGATAATGCATGAAACCAACACACGTAAATGACATCATTAATAACGTAAAATGACTTGTACGCGTGTTCCTACCAATATGTACGTTAAAGAATCGAATATCGATGTTAGCGCGTATAGCTAAACCGTGTATTTGACAAAGCCACTAGGCGTGAGGCTCAGGAGTTTATGAAGTTATTTAGTTGTATTTGCGGTGAAACCAGCTCACTTTTTTTTGAAAGCACACAATGCACAACCTGCGGCCGTCTAACGGGTTTTTGCCATGATTTAAAATCAGTGATTAGTTTTGATCCCACTGAAAAAGAAGGAATCTTCGTCGGAGCTGAAAACGGATTAGAGTACCAACAATGCGATAACTATCGATTACATCAAACGTGCAATGGCATGACGCCAGTCATTAACCCAAAGCATGAAGAAGCAACGTCAAACCTTTGTTTTAGCTGCCATTTTAATGACAATATACCCAACCTATCAATTCCCCAGCATATTACACTCTGGCGCAAACTTGAAACGGCTAAACGTCGTACCTTATTCACCCTAGATGCACTAGAACTGCCCTTACTAGACAAAACCCAAGACCCAGAAAAAGGCCTTAGCTTTGACTTTTTAGCCGACAAAAACGCTACGGACCACTTTGCAACTCCTATAAAAGGCCAAGACCCTGTCTTTACCGGACACAGCAATGGACATATTACCATTAACATTGCCGAAGCAGATGATGTAGCTCGTGCTTCCGCCCGTCTGGCCATGGGGGAGCGCTACCGAACGCTTTTAGGGCATTTTCGTCACGAGATAGGCCACTACTATTGGGATATTCTTGTAGCCCCAGACAAAAAGCAGTTAACCAAATGCCGTGCTCTGTTTGGTGATGATCGCGAAGACTATCAAGAATCTATTGAACGCCATTACGAAGAAGGCGCACCCGAAAACTGGCAAAATAGCTACATTTCAGAATATGCCACCATGCACCCTTGGGAGGACTTTGCAGAAACATGGGCGCATTATTTACATATGATAGATACGCTAGAAACGGCTCAAGAGGGAGGATTAGAGTTAACTAAGAAATCAGATAAACATAGTCCTGAAGTCAGCGATCTGGCACTACCTCAAGAAGAAAATTATTTTAATAAACGCTCATCACTCACCAATATTGTTAACACGTGGATTCGCTTCTCTGTTGTTCTCAACTCGCTTAACAGGAGCATGGGGTTACCCGATGCCTACCCATTTGTTTACAACGAAACTATTGTTAAAAAGCTACAGTTTATCCATACCCTAATCCACAATTACGATCCAACGATCATGCAGGTAACGCCAGAACACAGTAAAGAAAAGCCCGAACACGCTAAAAACCACATACCAACATCAGACGACGCACCCTTGGCTAATGGCCAGCCTGAGAAAAAAGATTCATAACTAGCACGCCTGATAAAATAAGCGCTATACCAATAACGGCGGGCCAGTCGAGGGCCTGCCCAAACACCTTCCAACCAATCAAAGCGATGAGCACAACGCCTAGGCCGGACCACACAGCATAAGCAACACCAACGGGTATAGTACGAAGCGTTAACGACAAAAAGTAAAAAGCACTCGCAAAGCTAACAGCGCATATGATCGTTGGTATGAGGCGTGTGAAGCTCTCACTTTGCTTCAAAGCCGATGTACCAATAACCTCGGAAACAATAGCAATTAACAGAAACAACCAGCTTTTCATCTTCCACCCCATTTATATTAGCTTTAAACAGCTTTATGGCTTTACTCAGAAGCAAAAAAGCAGCCAAAGCTGCTTTAATCCCGTTAATACTGCGTTATTAGTTTGGATTTCATATCCAACACGTTAACAGCAGCTCATTACGACACGGCGATGGTTCTAAACAAATAAAGCACGTAATCGCTCTAAATCCTCAGGAGTATCAACACCTGCTGGAGGCAGTTCGTTGGCAACAGCCACATGAATTTTAGCACCATTCCATAAAGCTCTTAATTGCTCTAAGCACTCGGTATTTTCTACGTCCGCAGGCTCCCAAGTAACAAAGCTATTCAACAAACCAACGCGGTATGCATATATACCGATGTGGCGCTGCCAATTAAAACCGGTCGGCATGGTTGTTTTATCGTGATTAAACGCATCTCGAGGCCATGCGATCGGTGCCCGACTAAAATACATAGCCAAGCCATTACGATCAGTAACTACTTTCACAACATTGGGGTTGAGTAGGCTTTCTATGTCTTCGATAGGTTCTGACAAGGTAGCAATGCTAGCTTGGGGTTCAGCCATCAAATTTTGAGCTACTTGATTAATTACGCATGGCGGGATTAGTGGCTCGTCACCTTGCACGTTAACGACGATATCATCCGGAGCAAAACCTAATTGAGCAACCACTTCCTGTAGTCTATCAGTACCCGATGGATGTTCTTCACGCGTCATACAGACTTCTGCACCAAATGCTCGTGCGGCATTAGCAATACGGCTATCATCTGTAGCAATGATAACTCGATCGGCTTCACTCAATAATGCTCGCTCATATACATGCTGCACCATCGGCTTGCCCGCTATATCCGCTAACGGCTTACCTGGGAACCGAGATGACCCATAACGTGCTGGTATAATAACGCTAAATCCCATGTTAACTGCTTCCTTTACTTATCTTTTAAACGCTCTTCAGCGGTCAGTGTACGTGCTTCACTCTCGAGCATCACGGGAATATCATCACGAACAGGATAAGCCAACCCACTAGGACGACACACCAACTCGTTAGTATCTTCCTTATATTCAACAGGAGCCTTTGATACTGGGCATACTAAAATATCGAGTAACTTTTTATCCATTTTACCCACTCTCTTATGGTTTAAATTAATTCGTTAGTGGCGGTGTACGTTCACGTAAAACATTGTGTAAGCGTTCAAATAACGCCGTTGGTAAAACCGCATCGACAGGCATAAAATACGTATGCGAAAGCGCGCCAAAAACCCTGCACTTTACGGCATCTTTTTCTGTCATGATAACAGGAAGCCCATCGCCGAACGTAATATCATCTTGCTGATATTGGTGATGATCTGCAAAGCTATGCTCAATAACCTCACACCCCTGACTTTTTAACGATTCATAAAAGCGCCTTGGATTACCAATACCAGCAACTGCATGGATGCGCTGACCAGAAAAGCGGCTTATATCTAAGTACGACGAATCAAACATAGACACCAGCGTATTAGGAACAAGTCTCATCGTATAAGCCCCTTCCTGCACCATTTTCTGTGTTGCAGTACCTTGGCCGTTTACAACAATTAAATCGACATCATCTAGCCGGTTTGGTGGCTCCCTCAAGGGACCAACCGGCAAACAACGCTCATTCCCTAGACCACGGACCCCATCAATAATCGCTATTTCTACTGTTCGTCCCATACGGTAGTGCTGCAAACCATCATCACTAATAATAATATCGCACGATGTTTGTTCAATGAGCGCTTTGCACGCTTGCACACGGTCCGGGTCAATAAATAAAGGAACATTAGTTCGCTGTACAATCATCAGTGGCTCATCACCGCATTGCTCTGCAACGCCACCGGGTGACACACGAAAAGGGGTACTAGGCGGATTAGCTTTATAACCTCGGCTGACAACACCTGGGGTGTAACCTTGCTCGCGTAAGTGCTCAATGAGCGCTAAGGTAAAAGGCGTTTTACCTGTTCCCCCAACGCTGATATTTCCGACCACTATTAAGGGGATTGGTGGCTGCCATTGCTGCTTTAGATCGTGCGCCTTTTTTCGATGAGCTAACCCCGTAAACACACACGTTAAAGGCCACAATAAATAAGGCCAACGTGAGCCATCAAACCATGCCTGCTCCAACCGAGCCATTACTCGGCCGCCTGCTGCGTGGTGATGCTTAACTTGTCAAAGCCTAGCTGCCCTGCCACATCCATAGCCGTTACTACAAATTGATGAGGGGTTTTCGCATCAGCCGTGACAATAAGTGGTGGCTTTTGTTCGAGACTAGCTTGATCCCCCAGCACTTTTAAAATCGCAATACGCAGCGTTTCAGCCTGAGTATTAATTAATGGCTGACCATTAACACTAAAAGTGCCTTCAGCACTAATAATAATATCAACGGTTTGGGGTTGTTCCTCTAATTGAGTTGCTTCGGCCGCTTCGGGCAAATCAACTTCTAGGTGTGTTTCTTTGGTGAAGGTGGTCGACACCATAAAAAAGATTAATAACAAAAACACCACATCAATTAAGGGTGTTAAATTAACATTAACCTCTTCACGTCGTTGACGTTGAAATTTCACAGGCTACTCCGGCTTTATTTATCCTGATCGGCTTCGCGTTCACCGTGAACAATCTCAACCAACTTAATGGCCTCTTGCTCCATATCCACAACTAAAGTATCCACTTTTCGTTGTAAATGACGATGAAAGATAAGCGTAGGTATAGCAACAGCTAGCCCGGTTGCTGTTGTAATCAAAGCCTCAGAAATACCACCCGCTAGTACCGATGCATTCCCTGTGCCTTGTGCCATGATAGCCGCAAACACTTTAATCATACCGATCACCGTACCCAGCAGCCCAAGTAGTGGGGTTATAGCGGCAATAGTACCTAACGCCGTTAGAAAGCGCTCTAGCTCATGAACGACCTCGGTTGCGGCCTCTTGGATGCTCTCTTTCATAATCTCACGGCCATGACGAGCATTGTTTAAGCCAGCCACCATAATACGACCTAAAGGACTCGCTTTTTTAATCTCTTTCATTTGTTCAACGGAAATAGAACCCGCTTTTAGTCGTGACCAAATATCATTGGTTAAGCCGGTAGGCGCAATTTTTTCTGAGCGCAACACCCAGAGACGCTCTAAACAAATAGCTAACGATAGAACCGAGCAACCAATGATAGGTACCATTAGCCACCCACCTGATGAGATTAATTCAAACACGTGCAAGCCTCCTAAAATGAGGGGCTACTTTACCATAGGTTTTACCGCTGGAATATGGCCTTAACCCTTTGACCAAAAGCGTTTTTGTCGAGTACGCCAGGTTTCTGATTCGCAACGCCCATTTAACGTTTCATACAAAAAGACGGCACCGTCTTGGTCTGTTCTCAAGACATTATCAGTGTAACTAAGTACACGGCTTAAAACGTCTTGATGCGGATGACCATAGCGATTCAAAAAACCGGCACTAAATACAACGGTTTTCGGTGTGGTAGAAGCCAATAAAAATTCACCGGTGGAGTGCCGACTACCATGATGACCAGCCAACAACCACTCTACAGGTTTCAACTGAGACGACAGCTCCTGTTCAACACCTTCATCAATGTCACCGGTTAACAAAAAGCTACATGAGGACGACCGTATCTCCAGGACACAAGATTGATTGTTAGTGACCGATGTTTGACGTTGGCTTGACGCTACTAGATAACGAAACGAAACGCCATCCCACTCCCATGTGGTTTGTTCTTGGCATTGTTGATACGTATTGATAGGAAACTCAAGTAAGTGTCGAGGAGAGCCGCCAGTTAGTCGATCAAAGCTGATCCCATGGTCATAAATAGCTTGCAAACCGCCCGCATGATCATTATCTGCATGGCTTACCACCAGCTCGTCTATCAGGAAGCCATTAGCGCTTGGTGAGAGTTTAGACAAGGCAGGTAAGACGGCTGATTCAAATGCAGAACCACCAGAGCGATACCTTGCTCCCGTATCATAGAGCAACCGATGATTTTGAGTGGATATTAGCACTGCATTCCCCTGCCCTACATCAAAAACCACCGCCGAAAATTGACCTTTATTCATGCGCTCTTGCTGTGGCAAAAAAGCGGGCAAACAGCACAAAACTCCCACCCACCGTAGCCGTCCTTTTACAGGCTGTAATAATAAAAAAACACCCACCAAAAGACTAAAAAGTGCCCAATAAGAAGGCGCTAATATCAAATAGATATTTGAGTTACCCAATAGATTTACGATGAAACTCACTACAGCATCCAAAACCGACCAAAAGACGGATAGTAGATTTCCGACCATCATCAGAGGAAGCATCCATCCACAATAGGCGCACAATAAGGCAGGAACACTCAACAACAAGATTAATAAAATATAAGGAATAGCCAGCAGATTCACAAAAGGAGAAAGGATACTCACTTGCCCAAAAGACAGCGTCACCAAGGGTAACATCACAATAGTAATCCAGATTTGAGCACGAACAGCGGTTTTGATGCCGGAAGATTGACTACGCCTAGCAATCAAAAGCAACAGGGCCCCAACGGCACCAAAACTCAGCCAGAAACCAACTTCATAAATACTCAACGGGTTTAGCAACAACACAAGAAACATGGCAAACCACCAGCGCCGCCAAACACTTGGTGGGCACTTAAGTAACAACCCTCCTAACAACACAGCCGCCATTATCCAGGCACGCTGAGTGGGCAAACTAAACCCAGCAAGGCCAACGTAAATACCGCTCAACACTAATGCAAAAAATACTGGCAACACGCGTTCAAGCCATGGCCAGACAAGCCCGCCTTTATGCCCGAGTCGCAACCCCAGATAAGTGCAAGCAACTAAACAGCGACCTATCCACCAGCCACACCACACACAAATCCCGATGTGTAAGCCACTAACAACTAATAAATGCGATGTCCCCGTTTGCTCCATCAACGCCCAATGATCATCGGATAGCCCTCCTCGATCGCCCAACAACAAAGCTCGATAGCTTGCTGCAATCAAAGGCGAATCGCTCCACAATTCGGTTAACCAGTGAGCCAATTTAAATCGAATAAGTGAAACCGATATATCAGGAGCTTGATAGTCTAAGTGCTTCTTTACATAACCGGTGGCATCAATACCCTTAATTAACGCCCATCGTTCATAATCAAAACCATAAGGGTTAGCTAAACTATGCGGCGGTTTTAATTTAGCGACGATAGTAAACGTGGCTCCGGGCAATACAGGCACATCAGACTTAAACCAACGGAGCCGTATCCGCTCGAAATTTGCATCCTTGAGTTTTACGCCTTCTGGGGCGCTAATAACGTTAGTGACCTGCAAATTAAAACGAATCAGGTCTGTCTCATGCGAAGGCAGGCCAATTACACGCCCCTCGACCACCCAATCCCCCGTGTGCGCCTGAGGAAGCCTAGACTGCAAAAGACGATCAGCCGAAACGGTAAACCATGTAAAACCCATGCCCCAACAAATAGTGGCGTACAACAACGTTCTAATCGAGAAATGACTCGCCCCAAAAGAATGATCAAGCCCTTTCACATGACGTTGGCCGAGGCGCGAAAAACCTAATGGCCGTGTCACCCAAATGACGGACTTGGCGCCATACACCAAAAGAATGACAAGAATAAAACTTAAGCAGAAAACCAAAGAAACAAGGAAAGGTAATTGCGATGCTGTGAAAATGCCTAAAATAAATCCGATCATCCGTGATCTCGTGTTGGATTACTGCTCGCGCCTGTGCATAATACCGCTACGTTTTTCAAAGCTGTACGATGTATATGCCACGTAAGTTTATAAAGAAGTACTTGCCTAATGAGTCAAGTCTTAAAAACCACAAACATCTTAGCTGGCTAGGCAGTCACCTGCATGACCCAGCCTTGTGGCATCTCACTCGGAAATCCTTTTCCAAAGCGTTTCTCGTAGGGATATTTTGTGCGTTTTTGCCGTTCCCGCTTCAAATGCTCATTGCCGCACTGCTCGCTGTATTTATGCGTAGCAATATTCCCATATCTGTCAGCTTGGTGTGGATTACTAACCCTTTCACCATTCCGCCTATTTTTTTCTTTACCTATCGAGTGGGCACTTTTTTATTAGGCTCACCTGAGCGCAACATAGAACTGAGTTTTACTCGCGAAGCCCTATCTCATGACTTGCCTGCCATTTGGTGGCCACTACTGACAGGCTCACTATTTTGCGGGATCGTTTTTAGTATAATTGGGTATTTCGTTGCGAGCCAATTTTGGATCTATTACGTCAAAAAAAGCTGGTCACTTCGCAAAAGAAAACGTAAAGATTAATTAGCTAACCTGAATCACGGCTGAGCATGCACTAGCGTTATAGAAAACCCACAAGCTAATGCACACCACCTTACGTCTACTAATGATTAGTAATTTCGACGAGGCCGCCATCGGTCAATTCAAAGATACGATCCATCTTCTTCGCCAAATCAGGATCATGCGTGACAATAATAAACGATGTATTCAAGTCTTGATTCAACTGTGACATCAATGCCTGAATCTCTGCCGCGGTTTGCCTATCCAAGTTTCCGGTTGGCTCATCCATCAACACACATGCTGGCTCAGTTACCAATGCTCGCGCTATAGCTACCCGTTGACGTTCACCACCACTTAATTGCGCTGGCTTATGAGATAAGCGATGATACAAACCGACTTTCTCAAGCAATACTTTTGCTTTATCGGCCGCCTGCGCTGGCGATTGCTTAGCCAACATTAAAGGAATAGCCACATTCTCAACCGCAGTAAACTCAGGTAGCAAGTGGTGAAACTGATACACAAACCCCAGCATACGATTTCGGATTTCAGATCGACGCTTTTCAGACGTTTGATAAAGCACTTCTCCGCCTACCGTTACCGACCCACTCGTAGGCCCCTCTAACCCACCAAGCATATTAAGCAAGGTACTCTTCCCCGAGCCCGAAGAACCAATAATGGCTATTCGTTCACCCGCACCAACAGACAAAGAAACCGACCGCAGCACTTCAACTTCATTGCCAGCTTCATTATACGTTTTACAGACATCATCACACACCATAACGGCATCTTGAGTCGCTACAAAAGATTGATCACTCATAACGTAAAGCCTCTGCCGGTTGTGTTTTGGATGCACGCCACGCGGGATACAAGGTGGCTAAAAAGCTAATTGACATAGCCGATGCTGTAATCAGCACCACATCGGACATATTTAATTGGGAAGGCAAATAGCTAATAAAATACACATCCGCTGAAAGAAACTGCACACCCAGTACGCTTTCTAGCCAAGCAACCAGATCTGTCACAGTTAGCGCGAGTAAAGTCCCTAACCCCGCACCCAGCAGCGTACCGGCAAAGCCAATAACAACGCCCTGTACCATAAAGATACGCATGATCATGCCGGGTGTAGCACCTAGTGTACGTAAAATTGCAATATCTGATTTTTTGTCGGTAACCACCATAACTAAGGTAGAAACAATGTTAAATGCGGCGACAAACACAATTAAAAACAACAGGAGCCCAATCATTTTCTTTTCCATCTGAATGGCTTGAAATAAATTGCCATGGGTACGTGTCCAATCCGAGATTAGATAATAACCTGGTAATTTTGAGCCAATTTCCCGGACTGCCGAGGGCGCTTTAAATAAATCGTCTAACGTTAAACGAATCCCCTCAACACCTTCCGGGATACGCTTAATTTTCGCAGCGTCATCAATATTGATATAAGCAAGGCTACTATCTAATTCAGCTCCTACCGAAAAAATACCAACAACTGTAAAGCGCTTAAGCCGTGGCGTAACTCCCGCAACGCTAATAGATGCCTCGGGTAGAACAAGAGTGACTTTATCACCCATACGCACACCCAAATACCGAGCTAACAAATCGCCCAGCACAATACCAAAGTTAGCCTCTTTTAATGTATCCCAAGACCCATTAAGCATATGGTCGGCAACGATGGATACCGCTTTCTCGGCTTCCGGATCAACACCTTGCACCATAACCCCTCGTACCTGCCCGGCATTGGTTAACATTCCTTGAGCATGAATAAACGGAGCGGTTCCAATAACTCGGGGATCATCCAAAACGGCACTCGAAATAGATTTCCAATCTTCAATCGGCTGATCATATCCAGTAATACTCGCATGAGGAACCATCCCTAAAATGCGATCTTTTAATTCACGGTCAAAACCGTTCATCACAGAAAGCACCAAAATAAGTGCCGCTACACCCAGCATTAAGCCAAGCATAGAGACAAGAGAGATGAACGATATAAAATGGTTATTGCGTTTTGCAGCTGTGTAACGCAAGCCCACAAAGAGGGAAAATGGTTTAAACATAATTGCGGATTAAATCACCGTTATTGGGACAACTCTAATTAAACGTTTCATTTTATCGATCCTTTACCTTAATTAGCCGTAAATCGAGGCTGGATAGGTAAAATGAAACACTATATGGTCTACTTCAGAATATGGTAAGTTTATCTTGTTATATGTTAATCACAAGTGACTGAATTTATTAGGCTAAATAACCATTATGAGCATCCTTAACGAGCATATAGACCTGATTACGACCGCATTCGATCAGTTTAGTGCCGACTTGATAGTATTTAGCCAGCAACTTGCCAACTCAACACGACCTATCTTTTTAGGCAATCCACCAGACCCTTTTCAAACAGCCAAACATCAGGCTATCGATCTTTACAGCAATATATGGCACCAGGATAACGGCGACGGACGTAAAACCAAAAGTTACTATGGCCTAGTGGGCTGTGATGACACCCTCATTAATTCAGCCCATCAGCTCAATGCCAGCAAAGCCAATCTCAAACAGGCCGTTAGTATACTCAAACAAAAAGGTTTAGCTGAATTAAATCAAACTCTACATCAACGATCGGCCATTATTAACGAAGCATTGAATAAACAGGGTTTGGGGAGGCTTCACCTTAAACAGTGTTACCGAACATTACCTATTGTTGAATCATGCCCTGAGCGTGTCCGTTTTAGCTGGTACACCAGCGGCCGTAGTATCAAAAAAATCACGGTGAAAGAAGCCATAGACAAACTACTTAAGATGGGAAGTGACAAACCTCATATTGCCCTACAACTTGATAAATTACAGCGCCTAAATAGCCACACTCCTTTGGCGCAAATTCAGTCTCAAGCTCCGCTTATACGAGCAAACTTTGCATGGAAAACAGAAAACGATCAATGGAAACGCCAAGCACGCAATTGCCCACTACCCATCCTAATTCCACTTGCAGCCAACCAAAATCTGCCTGAGTGTAACCGCTTACCCGACAAAGCACCAACAGAGCGACAGCGCGCTTTAAGAGCAGACAACCTCATTGATCCCGAGCCTTTCATACCCAGTTTGCGTATACATTTGTACTGCGGTTAACCAACAACAAAACCATCATCCGTTCTTCACCGAAACGTAACATTACCGCTCTAAGGTATGTGGAGCTATTACACATACACATCGGAGCAGATGATGAAAACAATCGCGACTACACTCTCGCTAGCCGTCGCAGTCGCCATGGCTAATGCCGCTCAGGCCGATATTTTGCCCGCTTATCAATCCGGCAGTGATTGGTTTACTGAAGCGCAAACAGCCATTGCAGATAAAACTCAGTTAGAACGTATCAAAGCAGCTAAAAACGTCATTTTATTTGTTGGCGATGGCATGGGAATCTCCACTCTCACTGCAGCTCGTATTCTAGAAGGTCAAAACAACGGGAATACCGGTGAAGAAAACCTGCTTTCCTTTGAAACGTTCCCCTATTCTGCTCTAGCTAAAACCTATAATACCAATCAACAAACACCTGACTCAGCTGGCACAATGACAGCAATGATGACAGGGGTAAAAACCAAAGCCGGTGTCATCGGTCTATCACCGGAGGCTATTCGTGCCGAATGCGAAAATAACCCCAATCATCAATTATTTACAGCGCTGGAAGCTGCCGAGCTCGTAGGGAAAGCAACGGGCATTGTCTCAACTGCTCGCCTAACCCATGCAACACCCGCGGCCACCTACGCTAAATCACCAGAACGCAACTGGGAAGATGATTCAGATATGCCAGAAGAAGCGATTGCAGCAGGGTGTACAGACATTGCCAGCCAGCTAATCGACTTTCCTTATGGTGATGGTATTGATGTAGCCATGGGTGGCGGTCGCCGTCATTTTCTACCCAATGATGCCACCGCTAACTCAATTGATGCCGTAAGCACTGTGGAAGGCGACCGGACTGACGGGCGCAACCTAGTTGAAGAGTGGAAAAACGCCCATTCAGACGGTTACTATGCCGATGTGCAAAGTGAATTTGATGCCATCCCAAATACTGCAAAAAAAGTATTCGCTTTGTTTAATGAATCACATATGCACTATGAAGCCGACCGCACAAATGACATTGGTGGCGAACCTTCTCTCACACAAATGACAGAAAAAGCCATTAATGTGCTAAGTAACGACGAGGACGGTTACTTCCTGATGGTTGAATCTGGGCGTATTGATCATGGTCACCATGCAGGTAGCGCTTACAATGCCTTGACCGATGCGGTAGAACTATCAAATGCCGTAAAAAAAGCTGTTGAACTAACCAATGATGAAGAAACACTCATCATTGTTACCGCCGACCACAGCCATGTATTTACTATTGCCGGCTACCCTACTCGCGGAAATCCAATTCTCGGCAAAGTTATAACAAACGATGGTTCAGGTGCGCCCTTAAGCGATGAGTATTTAGCAGCCGATGGCATGCCTTACACAACCCTCGGATATAACAACGGATTAGGCTATGCATCGCTCTCAGCTGAGACCGATGCTGATGCTCGCTACGACACCGGTGCCTACCCTATTTCCTCAGGCACACGCGTTGATCTCGCTTCTGTTAATACACAAGACTCTGGCTTCCACCAAGAAGCACTTGTCCCATTATCATCTGAAACTCATGCAGGCGAAGACGTCGCTGTTCATGCTATAGGACCTTCCGCTTACTTATTCCAAGGCGTCATTGAGCAAAACGTGCTTTTCCAAGTAATGAAGACTGCCATGTCAATTGACGACGAGATCTAAGGCCAGATAAAAGGATAAACATCATGAAAACTTTTAAAATGACTTTGCTGGCCACTTCAATTGCTGTGCTAGCTGGTTGTAACTCATCTGATGACAACGACGATAACAAAGTCAGTATCGCACCTAAAGACGAAGCGTCACTCGCGTGGTACCAAAACAGTGCTGCTGAAGTCACCACGGCTGAATCTGTTGCTCAAGCAATCGACAATGCTAAAGGCTCTGCTAAAAACATTATCTTATTCGTAGGTGATGGAATGGGCGTTTCCACCGTTACTGCTGGCCGAATCCTTGAAGGCCAACAGCAGGGCATGACCGGCGAAGAAAATATGCTCAGCTTTGACGATTTCCCTTTCTCTGGTCTGTCCAAAACCTACAACACCAACCAACAAACCCCAGACTCCGCTGGTACGATGACAGCCATGATGTCAGGTGTTAAATCTAAAGCGGGAGTGATTGGTGTCAGCGAAGATGTTGTGCGTGCCGACTGTGTATCCTCGCAAGGCACAGAACTAGCCACCGCCTTAGAATTGGCAGAGATAGCCGGTAAATCCACCGGAATTGTGTCGACAGCACGAATTACACACGCCACCCCTGCCGCTACTTATGCTAAATCCCCTGAACGTAACTGGGAAGACGACGGTGATATGCCGCAAGCGGCCAGAGATGCTGGCTGCTTAGACATAGCCGACCAACTTATCCAATTTGAAGATTTGCTGGAAGCACGCGTAAATGGTGGTGCCGACAGTACATACATCGATGGTATCGACGTTGTGATGGGAGGGGGTCGTCGTAGCTTTTTACCTAACGATGCTTCGGCTAACTCATTAGATGCTGTCAGCACTATTGAAGGCGACCGCACGGATGGCCGCAACCTAATCACCCAATGGCAGACCAAATACCCTACCGGCTCCTATATTATGGATCAAGCGGGTTTCGACGCTATTGATCCAACCGCTACCACTAAAGTTCTTGGCTTATTTAACGAATCGCATATGCATTACGAAGCAGACCGCGCTAACGATGGCCAAGGAGAACCGTCACTCTCTGAGATGACTAGCAAAGCAATTGACGTACTCGACAATAACGAAAATGGCTTTTTCCTGATGGTTGAGTCAGGACGTATTGACCATGGCCATCACGCAGGCAGCGCTTACAACGCCCTAACTGATACTGTTGAGTTCGCCAACGCCGTTAAGGCCGCCGTTGAAGGCACTGATCCCGAAGATACTTTGATTATCGTAACCGCCGACCATAGCCACGTATTTACAATTGCTGGCTACCCTACGCGCGGCAATCCGATTCTCGGTAAAGTCGTGACCAATGACAGCAATGGTGAGCCTCTTTCTGAACCAGCCCTAGCCGCAGATGATATGCCATACACGACGTTGGCATATACAAACGGCATGGGGTTCCATGACTTAGGCAACGAGACAGATGCTGATGCTGTTTACAGTGAGGTGATTGTTTCTGGGCGTGCTGATATTTCAGCCGTTAACACAGAATCAACTGGCTTCCACCAAGAAGCATTGGTACCTATGTCATCAGAAACACACGCCGGTGAGGACGTAGGGATCTACGCTGTAGGCCCTGGAGCACAGTTAATTACTGGAACGAACGAACAAAATATTATTTTCCATGTAATGAATCATGCAGGCAATTTATTAGAACAAGCTGAAAACAGATTATAAATGCCCACAAAGAATAGGCAGCTCCGGCTGCCTTTTTGTATTTTCGGATTAAGATGATGAAACTAATCTACGCGACTATTTCGACGGCACTTTTTACTACTGTAACATTCACCAGTGCTGCTTATGCAGACGAAAGCTGCTCAGCAAGCGCTAACAGTTTGCATGCAAGCTATCAAGCAACCCAAACACTCAACACAGAAAACACGACTCGCAACATACAAGTAGATCTTTGGAGGCAAGGCAATGTCGTTATGCACAGCTATCCAAATGGAACCGGCGATATCTGGCATAAGCTCCCCAAAAACCAAATGCGCATGGATAAATATTTTGACCAAGCTAAACGACTCATTGAGTACGAAGCGGCCGACTTAACAACGCTTGGCAAGTCGAAAACATGGGATTCAGTCAATTACCTGATTAATAAAAACTTTTTAACTCAACTTACTAAAGAAAGCGAAACAGGTTCTGGTTGCCAGATAACTACAAAATACTCCGGTGAAGTCAATGGAACCACCTACCATATAGAGTGGAACCCATCACTTGATCTGCTCGTTTCCATGAAAGCCAGTAATAAGCGGCTTATTGAAAGTTGGAATCTAGCTCAACTAGACACCCAAAAAAGCGAAGTTGAAGCCGCTATAAATCAACGCTTCAAATACATGACAACCGATTTTGCCGATATTGGTGACAATGAAGCTGACCCATTCCTAATTAAAATGATCAACCTGGGTTATATCGATCATGCACCTCAAGCGGTGTATGACGCTAATGGGAATAACATTGCCCAACCAGCTCACAGCCACGAGCACGGCCATTCGCATTAACCCCTTCTTGCATGGCTCATTGTGAGTTAGCCCCGCCATCCTATGTCGGGGTTTTTTTATGCCAAGCACTACCTAACTGTTCACTTATCGAGTGGAACCCAACTCGCCATTAATACTCTTACGTTTAATAGCCATCAGTTTTTACTGGAATACCCATGCAACGAATAGCGTTTATTATCTGTGGCAGTCTGCTCCTCTCCAACTCAGCATTTGGGGAAGAAAACCTAACCCGCTTCGCACACGCCTCCTCAAGCGACTGGCAAACCAAAGCATTTGTCGGCGAAACGCTCTACAACATAGTAGATAAAGATAACCAAACTGTTTTAAAAGCCACAAGCCACAGCTCCGCCTCTGGGCTGATATATGAGCAGAAAATAGACCTTCAAAAAAACCCCTACCTAAACTGGCAATGGCTAATCGAAAACCGTCTAGGCCCTATAGACGAACGCAGTAAATCAGGTGATGACTATGTAGCCCGTGTTTACGTGGTAATCGATGGAGGCCTAGCGCTATGGAAAACAAAAGCTTTAACCTATGTGTGGTCGAGTAATCAGTCTAAGGGGCAAGTGTGGGATAACGCTTTTGCTGGTGATGCAGTTAAGATGATCGCCGTTCGCGGGAAAGACGCCCAAACAAACACTTGGTACACAGAAAAGCGAAATGTATACCGCGACTTGATTGCACAATTCGGTGATCAAGGAAGTGACGAAGCTAACCTTAAAAAGTATCGTTATATAGACGCAACCGTCATTATGACCGATACGGATAACGCAGGAGGCTCCGCAACCGCGTACTACAGCGATATGATATTTAATTGATCAATTTATGGTTTTCCCTTTAATCCCCTTAGGCTTTAAAGGGAAAACCGTTAGCTTAAACCGCCTAAATTACTTATCGCGGTAATAGATTATGTAGAGCCTAGGTAGAATAAGCACGATTACTGCGCTATCAATAGTTTAGGCTAAGTGGTGAAACTTCTTATTACAGATTAGTTCTAAAATTACCCACTGCTTTTACTACTTCTTTAGCCCCTAATTGAATATCGTTAATCACTGACCCAGATTTATTGGATAGCTCAAGCGCTTCTTTGGCTTCACTCAAGCTACCATCTATTTGCGACACAGCTTTTTGCGTAAGCACTTTATTCTCGCTTACCACATTTATTATCTGCTCTGTCGCGGAGCTGGTTCTTGAGGCAAGCTGTCGGACTTCATCGGCTACCACCGAAAAGCCTCTGCCTTGCTCACCTGCTCTAGCGGCCTCAATAGCCGCATTTAAAGCAAGTAAGTTAGTTTGATCTGCTATGCCTTTAATACTTTCAACTAACTCAGATATTTTAGCCGATTGCACATCAAGGTTATAAATCCCTTTACTAACGTCCTCTAATTTAGCGGACAAATTATTCATTGTGTCAATGGTACTTCGGACCACAGCCAAACCATTTTCAGCATCGGCGTCAGTTTTTTGGGAGATTTCGAAGGCAATCTGTGCAGTCTCTGACATGGCTAACTCACGATTCATTTGATCGGTAATTAACGTTGCAAACTTGACTACTTTGTACAGTTCTCCATCGCTATTATGGATTGGATTATATGAAGCCTCTAACCAAATAACATCACCATTTTTATTGAAACGCTTGAAACGATCTGTTTTATAGACGCCTTTTTTCAACTGAGCCCAAAACGTCTTGTATGCGGGGGCTTCAACCTCTTCGGGATCACAAAAAATACTGTGGTGTTTCCCTAAAATTTCGTTTTTCGAATAGCCAGTTGCATTCAGGAAGTTATCGTTCGCGTCTTGAATAATACCTTCAAGGTTAAATTCTATAACTGCAGAAGAACGGCTGATAGCTAAAAGCATATCTTCTTTTTCTTGGGACTGAGAGATAGTACGGGTCAGCTCTGTAGAATAGACTGCCAATTGTCCATTAATAGGCTGAACAATACTCCTCAACCATGTTTCTGCACCGTTTTTAGCTCTAAACTGAATAGCACCATGCCAGTGATTCTTTTTATTAATGGCTTGCAACATATTCTGAATATGCTGTTTGTTCATCGACTTTTCTGACAAAAAGTCTTTAATTTTCTTACCAACGATGTAACTAGTATCATAACCAATCACACCACTAAAGGCTTCATTGACCTCTGTAATAGTTCCGTTTTCATCCACTAAAAAGTAAAGCATTTCCTCTTTTAATTCTTTTTCAATTGCGTCATACGCGGTAGCTTTAACTTGCAGACGGGAAATTTCATTTAATAATTTTTTCTTAGAAAACCACATTAAATATGTCTTCCCTATAATTAGTGGATTTTTAATAATCTAATATTTTCGCACACATAACGTTAGTTACATGACAACCTATAACTATAAGATTTATGTATCATATTGAACCTTGCCTGCACTAAATCAATGCACAGAACCAACTGTAACATCTTATTTTTGTTGGAAATTACAACAAAAAAAGATGTCTCAATAGCAATAAAAACCTTATATTTACTGATCATAGACCATAAACTGCAGAAATCAATTTTACTAAAAATTTAGTTACTTTTGTGACTGCAGATGTGATTTTAGTCATATTGAGAAACGCGGTCACACTACATCAACCCTGTGCCTGATTGCTCAAAGCGCCCCCATTGCTTAGGTGGCAAACCGTAAAGGCGCCTAAACTCCCTACTAAATTGAGTAGAGCTTACATACCCGACCTCCATGGCCGCTTGGTTCACAGTCATACCTGCGGCTATTTTGATAGCCGCACTATTAAGACGCATGCATTTTACAAACTGCACTGGCGACATCGTGGTCGCTTGTTTAAATTTTCGATGGAAAACCGCTCGACTCATTCCCACTTGAGAGGCCACCTCTTCGATAGATACTTTTTGATCCAGCCGAGAAGACAAATAAGCAATAGAGCGCGCTATTTCATTACCGACGCCAAAAGCACGGCTTACCGACTCACCAGCGGCTCCTTTTAAAACAGTGTAATACAACTCCCTAAGCCGCCCATCACCTAGAAGGGCCGCTTCTGCAGGGCTATTTGAAATTTGAATTAGGCGTAACAGGGCCTCATTGAATGGGTCATCCCAGTCAGCCAGAGTAACCCCTTGCGGGATACGTCCACCTTTCGGTTTACGAATATCTAATCCCGAACTTTCAATTTCAATCACTAATTCCGTCATCACCCGGGTATCAAGAGCGATATATACACCCAACAAGGGATTATCTAGTGACGCTGCGGGGGACCCCGCTTCTACAGGCATCGATATAGCACAACACATATATTGACTGCTGTCATAAACATGCTGTTTGCCATCTAATATGGCTTCTTTCGCGCCACTTACGATAGCCACAATCGAAGGCTCATAGACCGCAGGGGCACAACGTATAGGCTCCGTAACTCTGAAGAGCTTCACCCCTTTTATACCAGTTTCGACAATGCCATCTTCGCTAATATTTTGTTGAATGAGTTGTTTAATTAACCTTTTATCCATTTTCACAAAATATCACCACACATTGCTTTACTCAACATAGTGATACAATTAGGCATAAAATAGCGACAATATCGCCTATTTTAGGTTTTCACTGATAGCTATAGTTAATTTTCATTTCGTAATTTAATAACACGACAAAGTACTAGGCTATACCACTTAACCAACTGTCAATGTAGCCTGCTATTGAGGATTTTAAGCAATGAAAAGCACGCAACAATGTGGTGAAGCAGGCTGGACACCAGACTCTCTTGACTCACTCTCAGGAAAAACCTATGTCATCACCGGAGCCACCGCCGGAACAGGTTATGAGGCTGCACGCATACTCCTTTCAAAAGGAGCAAAAGTAGTCATGTTAAACAGGAATGTTGATAAATCAGAGGCGACAGTAAAGGCATTAAAACAGGCGATTAGCAACGAAATAGACGTTAGCTTCGTACAAATGGACCTAGCGGTAATGAGTTCCGTTCGCAAGGCTGCAGCAAAAATCATTAAAGAAGTCCCTCGTATCGATGCGCTTATCTGTAATGCAGCCATCGCTCAAGTGGCAAAACAAGAGATCACCTTTGATGGCTTTGAAAGCCAACTAGGTATTAATCACTACGGACATTTCTTGCTATGCGGTTTACTTTTCGAACAAATAGAATCATCTCAAGGGCGTATAGTGGTGGTTACAAGCGAAGGTTACAAAATGGGTTTAAAAACTATTCAGTTTGATGACATGAACTGGGATAAAAATTATCACCCCAACCATACTTACTGCCACAGCAAGTTAGCACAGATGATGTTTGCTTATGAATTACAAAACCGAATAAGACAGGCTGAAAAAAAAGTCAAAGTTTATGTGTGCCACCCTGGTGCATCTAAGACTTCGCTCATCAACCAAAAAGCTAATTTAATCTCTAGGCTCACTTGGTCTTTAATGTCTTCGACGCCCTTAGTACAGTCAGCGAGAAAAGGAGCCTACCCAGAGGTCATGTGCGCTACAGAAGACGACCTGAAACAACAGGCCTATTACGGCCCAACGGGGATCATGAATTTCGGCGGCCCTGTTGGCGAATGTAAACTTGAACCTTTCGTTTTAAATAGCGAGGTTATCACGCGTCTATGGAATATTTCTGAGAAGGAAACGTCTTTAACATGGCCTTTGTAATGATCTGCACAGGTAAATAACAGTATGAGCTAATACGCCACCAGCACCCATCCACGGATGGGTGCTGGTATGTATCATGATAATTGAGTTTCACTACTCACTTCGGTCTGCGCGTCTGAGTAAAATAAAACGCCTAACAGTGCAACTAATGTCGAGATCATCATTATGATGATAATTGGCCACAGAGAGTCATGACTCAGCAAGGCCGCAATAGCACTTATTGCAGCTGCTACAATATATTGCGTGGCTCCTAATACTGCCGCAGCAATCCCTGCATTTTTACCAAAGTACTGCATAAAACATGCACTTGAGTTAGGTACAACCCCGCCCATAGATGCCGTTGTGATAACAAAGCCAAACACCGCCAGCCAAAGGTTATTTGGAAAAAGACTGGTAGCCCCAATTAAAGTAGCAACCCCTATCAACTGTATATAAAGAAACACTTTTAATAGTTGTGCCGGCTCAGACTTGTGCAACAAATAACTATTAACCCTGTTGGTAACAGCAACACCACCAACATTTAATATAAGCAATGCTGAGAAGAAAGTTTCGCTAACATGAAAGTGCTCGATATAGGCAAAAGGCGCATTGGTTAAAAACGTCATCAAAACAGAAAAACCAAATCCTTGCGCTAATAAATAACCCAATGCTCGACGCTCTCGAAACACACTCATATAACCGCCACTGACTTCCGGCTGGGCTGTTTTAGTTTCTTTAGGCACAACCCATAAAGCGCAAATGGTAACAATGACTCCAACCACGCCTAGCGACGAAAAAATCCACCCCCAGTCTAAAGCTTTTAAAATTATTGTCCCAACCGATGGGGCTATTGATGGTGCCAACATACTTATCAACATGATCAATGAAAACAACCGGGCGGAATCCTTGCCTTGCGTATTATCACGAATGATTGCTGGGACACCGACAACAGATATCCCTCCGCCAATCGCCTGGAGCATTCGTAAGCTCCACAACATGACCAAAGAATCTGAATAAGGGATTAAGAAACTGCCTGCACTAAATACAATTAACCCAAGAACAATAATCGATTTACGGCCAAACTTATCAGATAAAGGACCACCAATCAGTTGCCCAATGGCTAAACCAAAAATATACAGACTGACTGTTACTGCAACCATCGAAATATCGGTACTCAAATCTGATGCCATCACTGGAATTGCAGATAAGTATCCGTCAGTTGCGAAAGGCGTTAGTGCCGAAATCCCAGCTAACAGAAATAAAATTGGAGCGGATATAAATTGATTCATAAGACCTCACTTTGCTTTCTAGAAAGATAGTATATGGATTTTACCTTTCTAGCAAGCTATATTGCTTATATAGCTCAGGAGTAGATTTATGATTAAGCAGACACCTGTAACCCAGGTATTACATAAAACCGAAAAAAACTGGCCCGAATCGCACCAAGAAATCTCACCCGAGATTCTGCGCATCTATCGAATTAATGATTACTTGCGTCAAAACGTTCAGATTGTTTTGGATAATTTTGGACTTCAAGCTGCTGATTTTGCTGTCTTAGAAACACTAAGAAAAGAGCCGGCCCCACACTGTTTGACGCCCACTGAATTATCAACAGCCATGCTTTTTAGCTCGGGCGGATTAACCAAAGTGTTACATCGCATGACAAATGCTGGATACATCACTCGAATCCACAACCCTCACGACAAGCGCGGAAAATTAGTTCAGCTAACAGAAAGCGGAGGGACATTAATCAATGAAGTGATTGTGAAGCTGCATTCACAAGAACAGAGCATAATGGCTGCCCTTTCAACCCATGAGAAAACAGCTTTAAACCAGTTATTAGAAAAGCTTCTAAACGTCTGGGAGGAGTAAAGTTTAAATAATGTCTAACTAAAGGCTGTATGTGATTATAATACAAGAATAAATTCAGCTTTCGAAAGGATACACGCCCATGGATGAACTGGTAACCTTGTTTTTACTCGTCGTTTTCTTAGTTTTTCTGGGCGTCATCGGTGGTTGGGTTGCTTTCTTTCGAACTAAAGACCTACGCCAACGTGTTAGCTACCTGGAAGCTGAACTGCAAAAACTGACTCAAATAACAAAGCAGCCAGTCATCAAGCCCGCCCAACAAAGGCCTTTGGTTGATACTGCTCAAAATACTGACCAAACCTTAGCCAACAAGGAGGTTGAACCCGCCTCCGATGAGGCTCCTCGCGAGGATACGCGCCCCGCTTATGATCACTGGCAACCCTCGTCACCACAACAGGCCAAAGGTTCAACCAATGCTGGCGCAGCTAGCGACCGCGCACAACACGTTACCTCCCAACAAGCATCAGCTTTTTTTAAGCATTTAAAACAAAACTGGCTAACCTGGGTCGGCGGTTTATGTGTAGGTTTGTCTGGGATTTTCTTAGTTAAATACTCAATCGATCAAGGCTTACTGGGGCCTGAGGCTCGAATTGCGCTAGCTATTTTCATGGGAATTAGCTTCCACGGGCTAGCTTTTTGGCTCAAAGGCCGGCTTAACTTTAATAGCGACGCGGTTGCGGCATTAGCGGGCGGCGCAAGTATTACGTTATATGCTGCAATATTGGCTGCACTGCACCTTTACAACCTTTTCTCTCCGACTCTCGTGTTTATTCTTCTCGCCTGTATTTCAATAGGCACTATGCTACTAGCCTTAGTCTATGGACCGGTGCTTGCGGCAATTGGTATTTTAGGCGCTTATATCGTTCCTATCCTCGTTAATACCGGCAGCAATAATGTGGCAGGAGCGCTCATCTACAGTGCCATTATTACGCTGTCTGCCTTCGCCCTCTTTCGCTATGTTTTTCGTCGGTGGTTATGGGTTGGCGTTATCCTAGCATCTACCGCTTGGTGGCTCATTGCCTACAATGAATCAGTTTCACTCTCTATATTACTGAGCTATTTAATAGTCATGGGTTATTCAGTACTGGCTATACGTACCGGCAATTGGGCGCTGAACCAACACGATACTCTACCAAACAGCCGCACGATTTGGCACGCACTGTATCGACAATATAAACGCCTTGCGCCCGATGAAATTTATACGAATGGAGTGCTTGCCCTACTCACGTTGGCTTGGCTGACCGTCGGTATGCAGCACACACTTAGTACCGCCGACAAAATTATTGCGATGGCCTTTTTTGGACTCCTTTTCTTCATCTGCAAACAACGCCCTAGCGTGGCATTTTTACCGCTATTAGCCATTACTGGATTTACCCTAGTAGCCGCTTTAGGCTATTGGTCTCCTGACTATGTTCGACTTTTACCGCAAGCGACTATTGCTCAATTGTTAATTGGCATAAGTATCATTTCAGCCTTAGGCGCTTACTGGAATTTAATTCAAACTCGTTTCCAAGGCTATTGGAGCGCCCTAGCGACATTGACTCCAGTAGTTATGATGAGCTTGGCTTACTTACGCTTAGAAGGCTTTGCGAATGATTGGCAATGGGCCACTGCGGCGTTGATATTAGCAATTTTTTACTCCGCGCTAGCCAAACAATTGGTCAAGGTACGTTGGTCAGACTTAATGGTCGTATCTGTCTTGTTGGCCGCCCACTTCGCATATTCGTTAGCCGCTGTTATTCTGTTATCCGATGCACACTTAACGCTCGCACTGTCAATCCAGCTTATTAGCCTATGCTATTTAAATAACCGTTATCCTATTCCCGTGCTTGTCCCTTGCGTCAAGCTTCTCGTCATCGGCATCGTTTTACGACTCACGCTAAATCCATACTTACCCAATTATGCATTAACGCCGCATTGGCCAATTTGGGTGTTTGGTGGGCCCTTTATTTGCAGCGTTCTGGCTTGGCGGCTTCTGCCGAGCTCTAACCAATTACAAGGTTGGCTGCAAGGCGCCTCACTTCACCTTTTATCGTTAACCGTCATCGCTGAAACTCGCTATCTAATTTATGGCGGTGATGTCTTCCATCTTGATTTTACCCAGCGCGAGGCGGCTATAAACACATTAATATGGGGCTCACTGGGTTTAGTTTATTGGTATCGCAGCACACTGTCCGGCTCCTTAATTCGTCTTTACCAGATAGCCGCCAGTACACTGCTAATAGGAGCACTAGCCAATTACTTATTTGGCTCGGTATTAGCGTTCAACCCACTATTCCACAAAAGCACATGGTTAACTGACACCCCTATTTTTAATACGTTACTACTCATGTATTTGTTACCAACTATCTTACTGGTACTTGCTTACTTCACGTTACCAAAACGGCTTTCAAAAGTTTTATTAGGATTAGTAGCCGCTAGTAGTTTCCTGTTAATCAACTTAGAAATACGGCACCTTTGGCACGGCGCAGCGATGCTAATCAGTGATGGAACAGAGCAAGGTGAGCTCTATACTTACTCCATGGTGTGGTTAGGTATTAGCATTGCCATTCTAGCCCTAGCGATACAGGTTAAATCCGCGCTTATTTACCGTACAGGTATGCTAGTACTCATGTGTGTAGTGGCTAAGATTTTCCTTATTGATATGTCAGGTCTCAGTGGCCTGTTACGGGTCACGTCCTTCCTTGGTCTAGGTTTATGCTTATTAGGAATAGCCTTACTGCATCAAAAAATAGGCTTTGGATCAAATACAGCACAGCCGAGGGAAACTGAATAAAGGATGCCGACAATAAAAAGGCGCTCACTTAAGGCGCCTTTTTATTATGTGGGAATAAAACCGCTAATTATTGCAACGTTAACTGATATACCGTGGTACTACCGGACACTTCGTTAGCAACAACCAATAATGGGTTACCATTCGGACTTTCTTCTGCACTAATAAATCGCATGCCTTCTGGCGCTACATCACCCTGTACTTCTTCATCGAGGCTACGGTCGATATTCTCAACGTAATCGACAAACTGAACACCGTACGGATTAGTAACGTCATAAACCATAATACCGCTTGTACGCTCTAACCCTACAAAAGCATACGTGCGTTCACCAATGGTCCCTAAGGTCATTGCTTCTGGCTCAGCGCCCTTATCATCACTGCGCTTATCTTCGCCATTAAATAGCAACCCTAAGCGGCCCGCTGTAATTTTCCCAATGTCTGAATGACTGTCAAACACTTGCATTCCATCAGCCCAAATTGAGAACGAACGCGCTCCGTAATTGTGGATCACATCAATATCACCATCACCATCGGTATCGCCCGTTGCAGTAGTGACTTTCAGACGCCCCAACTGTTCCTCATCTTGCGCCGCCGCATATGAGGCATTATCAGCATCTAGCAAGTTACCATCAATGAGGTCTTCTGCTCTCTCTTCTTCCGAGTAAGCATCGTAATCGCGTGAATCACCTTCGTTCGCCGTAAACACGAGATCCATACCCATGTAAGACATCGTTGCAATCGTATCAGGCTGATACATACCAACCACGCCCTCATGCAATGCGAAGTTGATAGCATCATCTTTATCACTTGCATCTATCTCATTACCTGCCTCTGAGAAGTCTTTTGTACCCAGCGCATAAATGGCAGTGATAGATAGCGTTTCTAAATCAAGCTCAGCTATAGCATTTGCCTCTTGCAGAGCAACAAATGCTTTACTGCTATCAGAGTTAATAGCGATATATTCAGGTTCTAAATCTTGAGCAACAGTCGCACCGGGGCCAAATATGCGAACTTCGTTAGACAGTTCATCATGACGACTGCCGCCCACGTTAAACGCCGTAAAATCTAATGTAGTAGCAGTCGTTGCCGGAACGCCATTAGTCACAGAGATAACAGAAACTGACCCTTCTGGATCCACTGTATAATCACTGTTTGGCTCGCCTTCATTGGCTACCAATACCTTAGTCCCGTCGGGTGTGAACTTAACCATATCGGGCAAAGCTCCCACTGTTACAAAACTAATAAAGCTTGGCGTTGCCCCACTAACATCGTAAAAAGCAATGATGCCGTTAGCTTGTTTGTCGTCGTTTTCAACCGCTACAGCCAGTAAGTTATCATGAACCGACACACTATTTGCGGCCCCTAATTCAACACTTGTCACATCCGCTTGAACGTCCAATGTACCAACCAAAGCAAGGTTGTTTAAAGCAACAGCGTTATCAACAGAAGTGTTAGTCAAAGATGACAAGTCTAAGATATCGACTTTTTTGTTATTAGCGTTAACAACAAACACTCGTTCAGAAGCCGCATGATAGTCAACAATTTCTGCGGCGCTTTCATCAAAAACACCTGACTCATAGCGGCCAACAACCGACATTGATAAACGTTGAGGAGCTGCCGTGGCTTTCATTGCCGCAGGAGTAGGTAAAATAGTAATGATGGATTCTTCGCCAGCAATACCAAAATCGTTGTCATTGATGAGCAGCAGATGATCCGCATCCAGTAACGCGATACCTTCTACTTTAGCTGGCAAGCTAGAATCAGACGGCATGTCAGTCAAGGAGTTAAATACAAGCTCTTTAGTAACGGGTACTGCATCCAATGCTGATGGATCAAATACTTGTTCTAACGTTTTTGATTCATCACTTTCGGGAGCCATAACCGTAGCGTCACTAATGTCCGTAGACATAATGTTGTCACCAGTGGCCAACGAAATACGATAGAGCTTTGTCGTATTAGTGATACGCTCTAAAATTACTAAATCGTCATCCCCGATCGCAAGCATCTCTGACACTTTGACATTATTTTGCTTAGTAGAAACATCGCCATTACCTTCAGTATCAGCAAAACTTTGTGGGTAATCTAACTCGTAAACATACTCACCAGCTTGAGCACCTAAGGAGCCATCAGCATTTAGAGCATACTTAAAAACACGCAAGTGACGTGAGCTTTTATAGGCATCAGCATCTGGGTTGGCTAACGGGCTTTGCATGGCAAAATATAAAGCATCTTCATCTGGAGACAGTGCGATAGACTCAATGCCACGGTTTAATTTGCGCTTTTTTAATACATCCGGCAGCGCACCACTGACGGGGTAACCCGCATCTGATAAATCCGCTGCTACTGACGCAGGTACTACGCGCTCGATGATTTCACCCGTTGCACTAACATGCACAATGGACGGCCCATACTCTTCAGAAATCCAAAAAGTACCATCACTTAACTTAACCAGCGCTTCCGGATCTAATCCATTATTATCAAAATCTAAAGAAGCCCCAGTTAAATCAAACGCACCTTCAGTGCCCGTTGAAACTAAGTCATTCGTCAAACCACTGACCACTGTACCGTCTGTTTTTTTCAGAGTAATGGTCTCAATAGCCTCAGCCGAGTAATTCCCCGGTGTTCCAGATAGCTTCCACTTTACAATCATCGGGGCAAAATCAGCGACTGGGAAAATTTTACCGTCTTCATTGCCCGCGCCACATAACTCATCCACACCCAATATATTCGCAGAATCACCACACGCTATATTAGGGCCTCGATCCGTGATGGTATAAAACTCTGATGCGCTGTCAGCCGACGCGTGGTATGCACCGCTGCCATAGCCTATGGTTAACGGCAAGCTCGCCTCAACACCATCTTTCTCATAGGTGACGACTTGCAAATCAGCATCTACATTAAGAGAAGCGACAGAGCCTTGAGCCACATCTAAAGAAAAAGAGGACGAATCATCATCTGACGAATTACAACCGACCAATAATGCCGACGTAATAGCTGTTGCTAAAACCGTGTGCTGAAAGCGCATATCTACTCCAAGGATGCTTAGTAAAAAGATCGAGTTTAATCAGAGCAGATGTCTAAAAGGATACAGAAATATGACGGTTAGATGACGCAACAAAACGATTAAATTTAATCGATAAATGAACTTTAAAATCTGAGAATCTTCTAAACATTATAAATGCTTCAAAAAGGGAGAGCGGTTATTTCTACCATCGATAAAATGTCATCTATCATGCGCTACTTAACATGGATTATTGCATTAATAATGCTCACCATGTTTTTTAGTAACTGGCTGGAAAAACAAAGAAACCCAAACCAGTACTTGATGACATCTCATACCAATGCCGAACCTGTCATTTTGAATAGAAATCGACAAGGACATTACGTTGCAACTGGCATGATCAATCAGCAACCTGTTGTCTTTTTATTAGACACCGGCGCTACCGTGTTAAGCATCCCAGAAAATATCGCCAACAAATTAAAGTTAGAAGCCGGCGCAAGCACACGTGTGTCGACTGCGAACGGAAGTATTTCCGTACACCGCACGAACCTTGAACAAGTGCAATTAGGAAACATTGTGCTAAAAAATGTTGAGGCTCACATCAACCCTTATATGGATGGCGATACTGTATTACTGGGTATGAGCTTTCTCAAATATCTTGAATTAAGGCAGCTAGGAAACACATTAACATTAAGTGTTCCAACACAGACCCATATCGACACGCAGCTGTAATTATTGCCGCTAGGAAAAAGAAACCCAAACCACAGCAAAAAATAGATACAAAAAAGGCAGCCTAAGCTGCCTTTTTTAACGAGCCAAACTCACTGAATTATTTCCAGCCAGTAATCTCGCCTAATGCAACACCGATATCTGCCAAAGAGCGAACCGTTTTAACACCAGCATCTTCAAGTGCAGCAAACTTCTCATCTGCTGTACCTTTACCGCCAGAGATGATCGCACCAGCATGTCCCATACGCTTACCAGCAGGTGCAGTTACACCAGCGATGTAAGATACTACAGGCTTAGTTACGTTAGCTTTGATATAAGCAGCCGCTTCTTCTTCAGCACTACCACCGATTTCACCGATCATAACGATCGCTTCAGTCTTAGGATCTTTTTCGAACATTTCTAGAATATCGATAAAGTTAGAGCCTGGGATTGGGTCGCCACCGATACCAACACAAGTTGATTGGCCGAAACCAGCATCAGTTGTTTGCTTAACAGCTTCGTAAGTTAGTGTACCTGAACGAGATACGATACCTACTTTACCTGGCAAGTGAATGTGGCCAGGCATGATACCAATTTTACATTCGCCCGGAGTGATAACACCTGGGCAGTTAGGGCCGATTAAACGCACACCTAGCTCGTCGCACTTCACTTTACATTGCAACATATCCATTACAGGAATGTGCTCAGTGATACATACGATCAGCTTGATACCCGCATTAGCTGCTTCAAGGATAGAATCCTTACAAAACGGAGCAGGTACGTAAATCACAGATGCATCAGCACCCGTAGCTTCTACAGCTTCAGCAACCGTATTGAATACAGGCAAACCAAGGTGCTCAGTACCGCCTTTGCCTGGTGTAACACCACCAACCATTTGCGTACCGTAAGCAATAGCTTGCTCAGAGTGAAAAGTACCCTGACCACCAGTAAAACCCTGACAGATAACTTTAGTATCTTTGTTAATCAGAATGGCCATTATTATTTACCCTCCGCTGCTTTAACTGCTTGTTGAGCAGCATCAGTCAAACTTGTTGCAGCGATGATAGCCAAACCAGATTCTGCTAGACGCTGCGCACCCAATTCTGCGTTGTTACCTTCTAAACGTACAACGACAGGAATAGTTACACCTACTTCCTGAACTGCACCAATGATACCGTCTGCAATCAAGTCACAACGAACGATACCACCAAAGATGTTAACCAGAACGGCTTTAACTTTTGTGTCTTCCAGAATGATTTTAAACGCTTCAGTAACACGTTCTTTAGTTGCACCACCACCAACGTCTAGGAAGTTAGCAGGGAAACCACCGTGTAAAGAAACGATGTCCATTGTGCCCATTGCAAGGCCAGCACCGTTTACCATGCAACCGATGTTACCTGTTAGCGCAACGTAGTTAAGATCCCACTCTGCAGCGCGAGCTTCACGCTCATCATCCTGTGAAGGATCGTGCATTTCTTGAAGATCTTTGTGACGGTAAATAGCGTTACCATCGATAACGATTTTGGCGTCTAGGCAATGAAGGTTGCCAGCTTCAGTAATAACCAAAGGGTTAATTTCTAAAAGAGCCAAATCTTTTTCTTCAAACATTTTCGCCAGACCTAGGAAGATCTTAGTGAACTGTTTGATTTGATCGCCAACTAGACCAAGCTTAAACGCTAAGTCACGCGCTTGATAAGGCTGAGCGCCTGTTAGCGGATCGATAGACGCTTTAAGGATTTTCTCTGGAGTTTCTTCAGCAACCTTCTCGATTTCGACACCACCTTCAGTAGATGCCATGAAAACGATGCTACGAGTAGAACGATCCACAACCGCACCCAAGTACAATTCTTGAGCGATGTCTGTGCATGTTTCAACTAAAATTTTAGAAACTGGCTGACCGTTTTCGTCAGTTTGGTAAGTTACTAAGTTCTTACCTAACCAGTTAGCAGCAAATTCTTTTGCCGCTTCAGGTGTTTCAACCAGCTTTACGCCGCCCGCTTTACCGCGGCCGCCTGCGTGAACCTGAGCTTTAACAACCCATTTATCACCACCGATTTTTTGAGCAGCTTCTGCCGCTGCCTCTGGAGTGTCTACCGCGTAACCTTTAGATACTGGCAGACCATATTGAGCAAACAGTTGTTTGCCTTGGTACTCGTGAAGATTCATGCTCTAGTCCGTTGTGTTGTCACTGATAAATCCGAAGGGTTTGCCCTCCGGGGCCACAAGGCTTATGACAAGCTCTCGCAATATCGGCCGAACTTGTGGTTCGGCCGAAACTATGAATATGTACTAATTTAACGCTTTTTACGATTAGCCATATGGATAGCGTGATTATCCACAGCTAATGCAGCTTCGTGTATTGCTTCACTGACTGTAGGGTGAGCAAAAACAGTCATCTGTAGGTCTTCTGCACTTGAACAGAATTCCATAGCGATAGCCGCTTGGCCAATCAACTCAGAAGCAATAGCGCTTACGATATGAACACCCAATACACGATCAGTTTCTTCATCGGCAATCATTTTTACAAAGCCATCTGTAGCGTTAGACGCCATAGCACGGCCATTTGCTGCAAATGGGAATTTACCGACTTTAATTTTTACACCTTCCGCTTTCAGTTCTTGCTCAGTCTTACCAACCCAAGCCAACTCAGGGTACGTGTAAATGATGTTAGGAATAACATCATAGTTAAGAGCGGCTTTATGACCTGCAATGATATCTGCAACCATAATGCCTTCTTCAGATGCTTTATGAGCCAACATAGGTCCACGAACGCTATCACCGATTGCGTAAACACCTGGAACCTCTGTTCGGCAGTTTTCATCAACAAAGATAAAACCACGCTCATCAAGCTTAACGCCAGAATCACCAGCCAACAAACCGTTTGTTTGTGGACGACGGCCAACAGCAACGATGAGCTTATCTACGATGATTTCTTTATCGCCTTCAGCATCAGTGAATTTAACCTTCACTTCTTTGCCGTCAATAATTTCTGTGCCTGTGCAACGTGCACCTAACTTGATGTCTAGATTTTGCTTTTTCAGCAGCTTAGCCGCTTCTTTAGCTACATCTTGATCCGCTAGTGCTAAGAAAGAATCCATTGCTTCCAGTACAGTTACTTCTGTACCCAAACGAGCCCATACTGAACCCATCTCTAGACCGATTACACCGGCACCAATAACGCCCAAACGCTTTGGTGTTTCAGAGATATCAAGTGCACCTGCGTTATCAAGAATTAAACCTTCTGTTAACGGAGCTGGTGGAATCTCAACAGGTACGGAGCCAGAAGCCAAAATAACGTTATCAGCGTCATATACGGTCGCCGTGCCATCAGCTGCAGTCACTTCAACTTGCTTACCAGCTAACAACTTACCCATACCTTGCAGGGTAGTTACACCGTTCGCTTTGAACAACCCAGTAATACCACCGGTTAAGTTTTTAACGATCTTATCTTTGCGAGCGACCATCTGTTTAACGTCCATTTGGACGTCACCAGCATTAATACCGTGAACAGAGAAATCATGAGCCGCTTCATGGAACTTGTGAGTTGATTCCAGTAACGCTTTAGAAGGAATACAACCAACGTTTAAACAAGTACCACCTAAAACAGCAGCACCTTTTTCATCAACCCATTTTTCAACACATGCTGTTTTCAAACCTAATTGTGCAGCGCGAATTGCAGCAACATAACCACCAGGGCCTGCACCAATAACGATAACATCAAATTTCTGTGACATTGATCTACCTATTAATTTCGTTGATTACGGGTGTACATTAAACGTCAAGAAGCATACGTGCTGGATCTTCCAGCAAGTCCTTGATTGTCACCAAGAATTGTACCGCTTCTTTACCGTCAATCATACGATGGTCGTAAGACAGTGCCAGATACATCATTGGCAAAATTTCAACCTGACCGTTTACAGCCATTGGGCGGTCTTGGATTTTGTGCATACCCAAGATAGCCGTTTGTGGCGGATTCAAGATTGGCGTAGACATTAACGAGCCGAATACACCACCGTTCGTGATAGTAAACGTACCGCCTTGCATATCATTTAGACCCAGCTTACCGTCACGACCGCGAAGACCAAAGTCGCGTATCGTTGATTCAACATCAGCCAAGCTCATGCTATCAGTGTCGCGCAATACCGGAACCATCAAACCACGATCTGTAGATACGGCAACACCGATATCTTGATAGCCATGGTAAACCATGTCATTACCATCGATAGATGCGTTTACAGCAGGGAAACGTTTTAGTGCCTCAGTTGCCGCTTTAACAAAGAATGACATGAAACCTAAACGTGTACCGTTATGCGTTTTCTCAAACAAATCTTTGTACTGCTTACGCAATTCCATAATCGGCTTCATATTAACTTCGTTATACGTTGTTAACATGGCCGCATTTTGCTGCGCATCAACTAGGCGCTTAGCAATAGTTGCACGTAAGCGAGTCATTGGAACACGTTTTTCAACACGCTCACCCGCTGCAACATTAACGCTAACCGCTGGAGCTGCAGGAGCCGGTGCAGCTGCCGCTGCCGGAGCTGCTGCCGCTGGTTGTGCACCAGAATTCATGAAATTCTGGACGTCTTCTTTAGTAATGCCGCCATTCTTTCCTGTACCAGGAATTTTAGACGCATCGAGGCCGTGCTCATCAATTAACTTACGAGCCGCTGGACCTACTTTATCAGCGTCACCTGCTGGAGCAGAGTCAGCTGCTGGTGAAGCATCAGCCGCTGGAGCAGCAGAGCCTGCAGCGCCGGCTTCAAATACAGCAATTACTTCATCACTAAGAACGGTATCGCCTTCGCCCTTGAGGATTTCTTTGATTACACCGTCTTCTGGCGCAACCACTTCTAATACAACTTTATCTGTTTCAATATCAACAATCAGTTCATCTGCTGAACATGCTTCGCCTGGCTGCTTGTGCCATGTAGCGACGGTGCCATCCGCAACCGATTCAGGGAAAGTAGGAGCTTTAATTTCGATGGACATGTGCATTCCTTAACTATACTCAGAAAGCCGCCCCCGAGGGGCAGCTTGATCATTAACCGTTAATGGCGTCGTTAACCAATTTTTCTTGCTGCTCAACGTGAACAGAGATGTAACCAACCGCTGGAGCCGCTGCGGCAGGACGGCCAACGCCCTCCAATTGCAACGCAGGATTGTGCATCTTCAATGAAGCGCGCATATGATGCTGAGTGCAGTACCATGCACCCTGGTTCATAGGCTCTTCTTGACACCACACAACTGATTCGAGGTTAGTGTAATCTTTGATTGTCTCAGCAAGAATATCTTCTGGGAACGGGTAAAGCTGCTCGATACGAACGATAGCAACATCATCCTTTTCGAGTTCAGCACGACGATTATAAAGATCGTAATATACCTTACCGCCACATAGGACGACACGTTTTACTTTCTTAGGATCGAGGTTATCCGTTTCAGGAATGACAGGCTGGAAGCTACCTTCAGCCAAGTCTTCCAAAGTAGATACTGCTTGCTTATGACGCAACAAGCTCTTAGGAGACATTACAATTAACGGCTTACGCAGCGGACGAATGATCTGACGACGTAATAAATGATAAATTTGTGCAGGTGTAGTTGGCGTACACACTTGAATATTATGTTCTGCACTCATTTGTAAGAAGCGCTCAAGACGTGCAGATGAATGCTCCGGACCCTGACCTTCAAAACCATGAGGCAATAACATAGTTAAACCACACAAGCGTTGCCATTTATGCTCGCCACTTGTAATGAACTGATCAATTACAACCTGAGCGCCGTTAGCGAAATCACCAAACTGCGCTTCCCAAATAACCATTGAGTTAGGCATAGTTGTGGCATAGCCGTATTCAAATCCCAGCACAGCTTCTTCTGATAATAACGAGTCATACAGGGTTAAACGTGGCTGCCCTTCAGATAAATTAGCTAAAGGCACATACGTTTCTGCTGTTTTTTGGTCATGAAGAACAGCATGACGATGCGAGAACGTTCCGCGACCTACGTCTTGGCCAGTCAAGCGAACAGGATGCCCTTGCGCTAACATAGTGGCGTAAGCTAATGATTCAGCCATACCCCAGTTAAGCTCCATCGCACCTGCTGCCATTTTCAAACGATCATCAATGATCTTCTGAACTTGGCGCTGAACTGTAAAGCCTTGAGGAGTTTGGCAAATCTTATTACCTAATTCTTGCAGCAATTTGATATCAACGGTTGTATCGCAATCAAACGACCAGCTATGGCCTAGGTAAGGCTTCCAATCGACAAACAGCTCTGTGTTAGGCTCTTTGACGAGTGATAACGCAACGTGCTCACCATTCTCTAATGATTGACGGTAGTTACGCTCAAGCTCTTTGCTCTCTTCAGCAGTAACAACACCCTGTGCAATCATGGCATCGGAATATAGCTCACGAACTGATTTATGCTTTTTAATTTCAGCATACATCAACGGCTGTGTACCAGACGGCTCATCCGCTTCGTTATGTCCACGACGACGATAACAAACTAAGTCGATAACAACGTCTTTGTGGAACTCGTTACGATAATCAACAGCAACCTGAGTCACAAAACGAACAGCTTCAGGGTCGTCACCATTGACGTGGAAAATGGGTGCTTGAACAATCTTAGCGACATCTGTGCAGTATTCTGTCGAGCGTGCATCTTCACGCTTGCTTGTTGTAAAACCAACCTGGTTGTTAACAACAATATGAATAGTACCGCCTGTTTTGTAAGCTCGCGTTTGAGACATTTGGAACGTCTCCATCACGACACCTTGACCGGCGAATGCTGCATCACCGTGGATGCTAACAGGCACTACAGATGTACCAACAGTGTCATCACGACGGTCTTGACGTGCTCGAACAGAGCCCTCAACAACCGGCGCTACGATTTCCAAATGCGATGGGTTAAACGCCATAGCAATATGGACTTCGCCGCCTTCTGTCATAACGTTTGAAGAGAAACCTTGGTGGTATTTAACGTCACCAGATGTATCAAGGGTTTTCTTACCTTCAAACTCACTGAACAATTCAGCGGGGTTTTTACCAAAGATGTTAACCAATGTATTCAGGCGGCCACGGTGAGCCATACCAATTACAATCTCTTTAGCACCCTGCTTACCTGCACGCTGTATTAAGGTATTCAAAGAAACGATGAGAGACTCACCACCTTCTAAACCAAAACGCTTCGCACCGGCGTAACGAGAACCTAGGTATTTTTCTAAACCTTCTGCAGCAGTTAAACGCTCCAGAATCATCTTTTTCTTTTCGACTTCTACTTCAGGGTGCGCTCTAACTGGCTCAATACGAGATTGCAACCAACGCTTTTCCTGAGTATCAACAATGTGCATATATTCTGCACCAACTGTTGAACAGTAAGTCTTTTTCAGATCTTCAACGATCGACTTCAGTGGAGCTTCTTCTGTACCAAAAAACAACGATCCAAGCTGGAAAGTAGTGTCGTAGTCTGATTCTGAAAGCTCATGAAAACGCAGTGCCAAATCAGGAACATCTTCACGCTGTAATTGATGCAAAGGATCAATTTCAGCCATTTGATGACCGCGCACACGGTAAGCGTTGATCATTCGTAAAACACGAACCTGCTTTTTCTCATGATCAGAAGATACACTAGCAACTTCGACCGGATGAGAACGGCTCTGGTTTTTAGAAAGATAGAGGAAGTGCTCTCGCACAGGAGAGTGAGGGACATCCTGAGAAATTGATTCGCCGGTTTTTGGCAGCTTATCAAATTCATCACGCCATTCTTGCGAAACGGCATTAGGATCCATCAGATATGTTTCGTATAGCTGCTCCACATAGGAAAGATTACCACCATAGAGGTGGGCATTTTTCCAAAGCAACTCCATTACGCCTTCTTGCATTAGTTGATCACCCTGGCTCGAGGGACTTTTCTTACGCAGCCGGGATTGCACCATACCCGACAGGAAATATGCGCAGACGCCCCTTCTTTTGTTTCCGTTGTTACCACTCAACATTACCACGTGCATGCATGGAAATGCGGGGACATTGTACGACTTTTCAAACCGCCTTTATATATCTATTAGTCGTGTATTCTAAATAAAATAGCGGTTTTGAAGCATAAGCGGCTTTATTAACCAAAAAAAACGGCACCCTAGGGTGCCGTTAGATTCTTAAGTCGCCTGATTAATCAGCATGTTTCTAATTTTACCGATTGCCTTAGTCGGGTTAAGACCTTTAGGACAAACATTCACACAGTTCATGATGCCATGGCAGCGGAACACCGAGAATGGATCGTCCAGCTCAGCCAAACGCTCACGAGTAGCCGTGTCACGCGTATCAGCCAAGAAGCGATAAGCTTGCAACAAACCTGATGGCCCGATGAACTTATCAGGGTTCCACCAGAACGATGGGCACGCTGTAGAACAACAAGCACACAAAATACACTCGTATAGGCCATCTAGTTCAGCACGCTCTTCAGGAGACTGAAGACGCTCAATAGCTGGCGCCGGTGTATCATTGATTAAGAACGGTTTGATTTTCTCATACTGCTTATAGAACTGAGACATGTCGATAACCAAGTCGCGAATTACTGGCAAGCCAGGCAAAGGACGAAGTACCAATTTGTCATTAGTAACAACAGCCGACAAAGGCGTGATACATGCCAAACCGTTTTTACCGTTCATATTCATACCGTCTGAACCACATACACCTTCACGGCATGAACGACGGTAGCCCAAACTTGGATCTTTCTCTTTAAGCAAGTTAAGCAAATCCAAGACCATGATGTCTTTACCACCAGGGATATCAATGTGGATATCCTGCATGTACGGAGCATCATCGGTCTCAGGGTTGTAACGATATACGCTAACTAACATAGCAACCTCCGCTTAGTATGTACGAACTTTTGGTGGGAAAGCAGGAACAGTCTTAGGCGCGAAGTTTACAGCGCGCTTGCCAACTGTTTTATCAATCGGGAAGTAAACCGAATGACATAACCAGTTCTCATCATCACGTTCAGTAAAGTCGTTGCGCGCATGCGCACCACGAGACTCTTTGCGAACTTCAGCAGCAACAGCCGTTGCTTCTGCAACTTCCATCAAGTTTTCAAGTTCCAATGCTTCAATACGAGCGGTATTGAAAGACTGGCTCTTATCTTCAAGATGCAAGTTGTTAATTTTTTCGCGAATACCTTTAAGCAACTCCAAACCTTTCTGCATGCTTTCACCATCGCGGAATACGCCAAAGTAAAGCTGCATAGTAGCTTGTAGCTCTTTACGAACATCAGCAACACGCTCACCACCAGTGGACGAATTAAGACGATTTAGACGCGCCATTGCACGTTCAATATCCGCCTCAGTTGCGTCTTTCACTTGGTAACCTTCACGCATTTGCTTCTCGATTTGGATACCGGCTGCACGACCAAATACGACTAAGTCAAGCAACGAGTTACCACCTAAGCGGTTAGCACCGTGAACAGAAACACACGCTACCTCACCACACGCAAATAAACCTTCAACAATGGTATCGTTACCATCTTTATCCGGTGCGATTGCTTGGCCGCCAACGTTAGTAGCCACACCACCCATCATGTAATGACAAGTCGGCACAACAGGAACAGGTTCTTTTACTGGATCTGCATGCGCGAAGGTTTTAGACAACTCACAAATACCTGGCAGACGAGAATGCAGAACTTCTTCACCCAAGTGATCCAATTTTAAGTACACATGGTCACCGTCAGGGCCACAACCACGACCTTCAAGGATCTCAAGGATCATAGAACGAGCTACAACATCACGTCCTGCAAGGTCTTTCGCGTTTGGAGCATAACGCTCCATGAAACGCTCGCCGTCTTTATTGATGAGGTAACCACCTTCACCACGACAACCTTCTGTTACCAACGTACCAGCTCCGTAAATACCCGTTGGGTGGAACTGCCACATTTCCATATCTTGCGCAGGGATACCTGCACGCATGGCCATACCCATACCGTCACCGGTATTGATCAATGCGTTGGTTGTAGAAGAATAAATACGACCAGCACCACCGGTAGCCAAAACGGTTGCTTTAGCCTTGATGTAAACCGTCTCACCTGTCTCAATGCAAATTGCAACACAGCCAACGATCGCGCCGTCTTCATTCTTAACTAAATCGACCGCATACCATTCATTTAAGAAAGTGGTACCGGCTTTCATGTTTGCTTGATACAAAGTGTGTAATAACGCGTGACCTGTTCGGTCAGCAGCGGCACACGTACGTGCAGCCTGAGTTGGGTTATCAGGACCTTTAGATTGACCACCAAATGGACGCTGATATATACGGCCGATTTCTGTACGTGAAAAAGGCATACCCATATGGTCTAACTCAAATACAGCCTGAGGACCTACAGAACACATGTACTCGATAGCGTCTTGGTCACCGATGTAATCAGAACCTTTAACAGTATCGTACATGTGCCAACGCCAATCATCATTTGGATCAGCACTAGCGATTGCACAAGTAATACCACCTTGCGCAGAAACCGTATGAGAACGGGTTGGAAATACTTTTGTTACACAAGCAGTTTTTAAGCCTGATTGCGCCAGTTGCAAAGCAGCACGCATACCTGCGCCGCCCCCACCAACAACAATTGCGTCAAAAGTTAGTGTGCGAAGACTACTCATCTTTTATACACCCCACAGAATCTGAATACCCCAAACGACGTAAATAAACGCCAACAAACCACAAACAGACTGAACAACGAAGCGTAGGCCAGTAGGTTTAATATAGTCAGTTGTAACTGACCACAAACCAATCCAGGCATGAGCTACCATTGATAACATCGCTAGCAGGGTAAAGATACGCATTGAAGTACAATCGAATAGTGTCTTCCACTGTGCATAATCCATATCAGAATTAAACAGCAGATATCCAATCATAAAGACGGTATAAGCCAATAACACTACGGCCGTTACACGCTGGACCATCCAGTCGTATAAACCGCTACGGCCAAAGCTTGTAATACTAGTTACCATACCCAAACCCCCGCAAGTAATACGCCTGCTACGCCTAACGCCAGCGTAACTTTTGCTGCCATAGCACCACTTTCTATTTCCTCTAAATGTCCCGCATCCATAATAAGATGCTTAACACCAGCAAACATGTGGTATAGCAATGCAGAGATAAGTCCCCATGTGATTAGTTTCGCAAAGAAACTTTCTTCGAACATGGTAGTAGCTTCATTAAAGCCAGCTTCAGATTCGAGTGACAGCCCTAATGCGTAGATCATAAATATTGCGCCAAAGAAAAGGACAATACCTGTGATACGGTGCAAAATGGATGTAATCGCTGGAAGCGGCTGCTTGATTGTACGCAGATCTAAATTTACAGGTCTTTTTTTGTTCACGGCTCTAGTTCACACTTTTGCTGCCCATTTTGGACAAGGTTGCTCGGAAGTGTTCAGAGTTGTTTCTCAGAAGAAAATATGCGCATAACTCTTCAAACGCATATTCGGGTCGAAAGTATAGACAGTTCATATTGAGAATACAACGCACTGCAACGTACTCTCATGCTAATGTCTACTGCACTAACATTCTATGAAAACACCCGATATACAACTAATAGCCTATACAACACTTGACCTTTTATGCGTAAAAATCACTAATCCTTTGCTGCAATGCAGAAAAAGTGCATTGTGTCCAGATTGACAATTTCCGTTCAATCTCTATATTGGGCGAATCCCTCTTGGATCAAGACTCACTTAATGACCTATTAAAAAGTAGAGTCAGAAAAATACAAACATAATGATAGGAGCCTCTCCTGATGGCTGATAAGAAAGCGCGTTTAACCGTCGACGGTCTTGAAGAAGTTATTGAATTACCCGTGTATTCCGGTACTGAAGGACCCGATGTTATAGACGTTCGCCCACTCACAAGCAGTGGTTTATTTACTTATGACCCGGGGTTCGTTTCCACAGCGGCATGTGAATCAAAAATCACCTATATCGACGGTGCTAACGGTATTCTTTTGCATGGCGGTTACCCTATTGAGCAGCTTGCTGAGCATTCTGATTACTTAGAAGTATGCTACCTGTTACTCAATGGTGAGTTACCTACGCCTGAGCAAAAAGAAACGTTCATCAGTACCATTAAGAACCACACAATGGTTCATGAGCAGATGCGTAACTTCTTTAACGGTTTCCGTCGTGATGCTCACCCGATGGCAATCATGGTTGGTGTAGTTGGAGCATTGTCAGCCTTCTATCACGACTCTTTGGACATCAACGATGCCCACCATCGCGAAGTATGCGCGTACCGCTTAATCGCAAAAATGCCGACCATTGCTGCAATGTGTTATAAATACAGCATTGGCCAGCCGTTCATGTACCCTAAAAATGGTCTGGACTACGCTGAAAACTTCTTGCAAATGATGTTTGGTAACCCTTGTGAAGAGTATGTAGCTAACCCGACTATCGCAAAAGCGATGGACCGTATCTTCTTGTTGCATGCTGACCACGAACAGAACGCATCAACATCAACAGTACGTCTTGCAGGCTCATCTGGCGCTAACCCATTCGCATGTATCTCATCTGGTATCGCTGCATTATGGGGACCTGCCCACGGTGGAGCAAACGAAGCCGTATTGACTATGCTGGAAGAAATAGGCGACGAGTCGAATATCGATGAATTTATCTTACGTGCGAAAGATCCAGATGATAACTTCCGTCTGATGGGCTTTGGTCACCGCGTCTACCGCAACTTTGACCCACGCGCTAAGGTAATGAAACAGACATGTGATGAGGTTTTAGCTGAGCTCAACATTAGCGATCCTCTGCTAAAAATAGCTAAGCGCCTAGAACAAATTGCTCTAGAAGATGAGTACTTTGTTAAACGTAAGCTGTACCCGAATGTCGACTTCTATTCAGGTATCATCCTAAAAGCGATTGGCATCCCAACTAACATGTTCACGGTGATTTTCGCTCTGTCTCGTACTATCGGCTGGATCTCCCATTGGAGCGAGTTCCACAGCAGCCCGAACAAAATTGGCCGTCCTCGCCAACTGTATACTGGCTCTAAAAAACGTGACTACCCAGCTAAATAATTAATTTAGCCTGCAAAAAAAAACCCGCCTTGAGTGCGGGTTTTTTATATCCTTTTTCTTATATTAAAAACGTAAAGTTTCATCTAAAAAGATCAAAAAAATAATCATAGGATGGCTTTATCCCCAATTCGGCTGCCCTTTCCCCTTCCGTCCAACCTAATTTTGCCCTTCAGGCGAGAGCCAATTAATCTCTATAGCGGTAGCAGAGCCTATTACAGCATGCGATAACGATGGAGGTATTAACGCAATAGAGGGCGATATTTGAACCCTACCGCCCATAATTTCTGCTTCGGATTGTGGAAAAAGCGGCTCTTTTGTTGGTTCAGCGTAACCGTCCGGCCATATGGGCCAGTTAGTTTTAGGATCATATTTATCAGAAGCCCCCACGGTATGGAGTAACTCGTGTGCAGCAATTAAGTTGTTTTGCCCTTGTTGTTCGGAATCTGCAAACGCGTTAACCAAACCAATAAGCCCTTTTTGTAACCCTAATGAGTGACGTAATACGGGTTGATTATCCGGTGAAAAAAACCGCATATAAATCCGCACATCAGGGGCTGGCCCATGCCAGTTGTCTTTGCTCCACGACCAAAAACGCATCTGCAAACTCCATAAAATATTATCCAGTATGCTTGGTTTTATAGGAGGTTCAGGCGGCTGTGCGTGCAGCTCATCAGATAGAAAAACGCGAACAGGCTTATCAAGCCCAAGGCGATAACGCTTAGCTTCGCGATCAAAAAAAGCTTCAATATCATTAAACGTATCTTGGTTTAAGCTGGCAATATACTGATCCGTTAACGAAGTGCCATCGGCATTAATCGGGTAAACAACCACCCAAAGCGATTCGTGCCAATCGGTGGTACGTATTTTAGATAAATACGCATTCAAGCCCACGAACACTAACACCGTTAATAAAACAACTATCCGTAGCGCCTTCACAACAAATTACTCACCTCTTGTGCTATCGTTTTAAGCCTTGCCTTATGCACATCAACACACCCAACTCATACGCACCTTCTAAAGCTTCATACACGGGTTGCAACGCACGGCCAAACTGCTCTTGGCAGTCTTGAATCACTTGCTCAATCGATATAATTTGTGCTGAAGGTAGGTCTACCACTTCTTCCACCGACAACTCGCCGCGACCGATACCCATGGCTAAATGGTTATAAATCACTTTGGTCGATAGCTTTTGCATGCGTGCAACTTGATCTATTGTCATGCCACTTTTAAACAAAACCACAGATTCTTGTGCTTGCTCATCGGCTGATGGTTTATCATTAGCTTGGTCTGCGATAGCCTCCAGAAACGCATCGCCATAAAGAGATAACTTACGCTCGCCGACACCGCTGATACGCTGTAACTGCTGATGAGTGGACGGGCGATTCATCACCATCTCCATCAAAGTAGCATCATGAAAAATCACATAAGGCGGCACGTCTTGATTATCGGCTAATTGCTTGCGTAAACGCTTAAGCGCTTCCCATAACTGGTAATCATCTGAGCTAAGTTGGCTTTGAGGCACACGGCTTTTACTTTGCCCTGTATTGGCCGGTTTAATATCTTCACGCAGCATCAGAGAGGCTTCACCTTTAAGGATAGGCCTACACATATCCGCTAAATGCAATACACCGTACCCATCGGGATCAACTCGCAGCAATCCCCTGCCCACCAGCTGCCGAAAAACTGAGCGCCATTGAGCCTTATTCAAGGATTTACCAATCCCCCAAGTGGATACTTTGTCATGACCTTCAGACACAACCTTATCTGTACGCTTCCCCATGAGCACATCGACTACATGATTAACACCAAAGCGCTGACCCGTTCGATAAACGGCCGATAACGCTTGGCGCGCCGCTTCCGTACCATCCCACTGCGCCACAGGCTCCAAACATGTATCACAATTGCCACAAGGCTCGTGATCATCTTCACCAAAGTAACTTAATAACACCTGCCGTCGGCACGTTGTGATTTCACAAAACCCTAACATGGCTTCTAATTTTTGCCGCTCGACTTGCTTGAATTGCTCAGGCGCTTGCGAGCCTTCTAACATTTGCCGTAAAAAAATCACGTCTTGAAGGCCATAGACCATCCAAGCGTTTGCTGGCAAACCATCACGGCCTGCACGCCCCGTTTCTTGATAATACGCTTCAATGCTTCGAGGAAGGTCCAAGTGCGCAACAAAACGCACATTAGGTTTATCAATCCCCATACCAAACGCTACCGTGGCCACCATAATCACCGACTCTTCCGTTAAAAAGCGGTGCTGATTATGTTGGCGCAGCTCATTACTGAGCCCTGCATGATAAGGCAATGCATTAAAGCCCTGATCCGCCAACCAAGCCGATGTTTCTTCTACACGCTTACGTGACAAACAATACACAACACCCGCATCACGAGAGTGCTCAGTCTTAATAAACTGCAGCAATTGTTCACGAGCACGATTTTTCTGAGCGATACGATAGCGAATATTAGGACGGTCAAAGCCCTGCACATAAATATGCGCATCTACCAACCCAAGACGTGATACGATCTCTTGCTGCGTACGAGGATCAGCGGTAGCCGTAAGGGCAATACGCGGCACACCAGGGAAAGAAGCCCCCAACGCTGCTAACTTTAAGTACTCTGGCCTAAAATCATGACCCCATTGCGATACGCAGTGCGCTTCGTCAATGGCAAATAATGAAATCTCAGCCTGCTGTAACAATGCGAGGGTACGTGGCTGCATTAAACGCTCAGGAGCGATGTAAAGCACGTCTAACTGGCCATTAATTAGCGCCTGTTCAACTTCCGCTTGGATAACTGAGTCTAAAGAGGAATTAAGGCAAGCCGAACGAATCCCAAGCTGAGATAAGGCGGCCACCTGATCTTGCATCAAGGCAATCAAAGGCGAGACAACAATGCCAGTGCCTGAGCGTAGTAAAGACGGCAACTGATAACAGAGGGATTTCCCGCCACCCGTCGGCATGATTACCAACACATCTTGCCCACCCAAAACAGAATGAATAACATCGCCTTGGGGTGCACGAAACTGATCGTATCCGAATACTTCTTTTAAAACATGGAGCGCTTGATTAGTCATGCGCAAATTATCCGCAAAGCAGACGGCACTGTCATCTCAAATTAACACTGACGTTGATTAAATCTCAGAGTAGAATAGCCAGCACTCACCGATCATAGGAACAAAACATGTTTAATGCGAATAACAATCCACTGACAGATGATGAACTCGACCTTTTAGAAACTTTCATTTTCTCGGAGTCAGTATCAGAAGACTCGCTAGACCTGATCGGCATTCATGGATTTCTCAGTGCAATTAGCATCTGTCCTGAGCCGGTCCCAACCGAAGAATGGCAAGAGGCTATTTTCGACGGCGAACCTAACTGGTCCGAGCCGGGCCAAAAAGACGCTATTAGTGCGTTACTGGTTCGCTGGAAAAACGAAATACACAATAGTCTTTACAGCGATACCGAACTTGAAATGCCTTGCGACCTCACGTTAGAAAGCGATGGCGACGAAGAGGCTGAACTCGAAATTTGGGCACAAGCCTTTATGGAGGGTGTTTTCCTTAGAGAAGACGCTTGGTTCAACGAAGACAAAGAGGAAGTCACTGCAGAACTTATGCTTCCAATTATGGTGGCTTCTAACCTGTTTGATGAGCCTGAGTTTACCGAAATCCGTAATAACAAACGCCTAGCGAATCAAATGGCTAACGAAATCCCTGACATATTGGTAGACCTATACTTAGCCTTCCACGCGCCAGAGAAGTAACCTTTTCGGGTGACGATGCAGCACTAACGGATAGCCGTCTCACTGGCGGCTATTTATTCACCTCTATACGTTCTCTCACACAACGCCAAATCGCAGAAAAGCATATAAAACCCCTTATTTATAACCTTTAGTATAATACTCAGATCTAATCGATATTAGCCCTGCTAGTGTTAACCCGTATAATGCCGCCACTTAATTCGTAGATCCGCTATGCGCCACGACTCCTATCGAGTGTAACCGTATAACGATATCTAGCTTTCTTACTTATGCGCTTAGACTCCAAAAGAGCAAAGCCTTAAATCCATAGACTCTGTTTCTGCAATCCAGGAGCCCAACATGAGAGCCAACCCGCTCGCATTACTACCCTTATTACTGTTTTTAGCTCTGTTCATCGGTAGTGGTGTCTACTATCAAGCCGCAAACGTCGATTTCGCGTTTTACCAAATCTCAGCGCCCGTCGCCATCTTGCCTGCTATTGTTCTTGCTCTAGCCTTAGGGTCAGGTGCACTGAATAAGCGCCTAGAGACTTTTATTAATGGGGTTGGCGACAACACAATTATTACAATGTGCTTAATTTATTTACTCGCTGGGGCATTTGCGAGCGTCGCAAAAGCAGCTGGCGGTGTAGACGCCACGGTAAACTTTGGCCTAAGCATCATCCCATCTCAGTTTGTTCTACCGGGTTTATTTATCATAACCGCCTTTGTAGCAACAGCCATGGGAACGTCAATGGGAACAATTGGAGCGATTGCTCCTATTGCTTTAGGCCTTAGCGAAGCGAGTGACCTGTCACTGCCTCTATGTATAGGTGCTGTGGTAGGTGGCGCTATGTTTGGCGACAACCTGTCCATCATTTCTGATACAACCATTGCGGCAACCCGCTCCCAAGGTTGTGCTATGCGCGATAAGTTCCGTATGAACTTCTTGATCGCCCTACCTGCGGCCATCCTCACATTGCTTTGGCTATATATTCAAGGCGCTGATGCGACCATCACACAAGCGACTGACTATGACTTTATGAAAGTCATCCCTTATATTGCAGTTCTTGTATTAGCGATATCAGGGTTGAATGTCCTGTTAGTTCTCTTTACGGGGATCATCTTAGCCGGTGCTGTCGCTTTGCTGAGCGTGGCAGATTATTCAATTGCCCAGTATTCTAAAGATATCTATGCTGGGTATACCGGAATGCAAGAGATCTTAATCTTGTCTTTATTGATCGGTGGTCTAGGTGCCCTGATGAAAGCGCAAGGTGGACTTGAATTTTTAGCTCAACAAATCCAACGCTTTACTAACAAGCGAGGTAATGAGCCTCATACTCGTGCCGGTGAAGCGGCAATTAGTGTCGCCGTGGCACTAACAAATGTGTGCACAGCAAACAACACCGTTGCCATCATTATTTCGGGAGGGCTTGCTAAAGACATCGCAGACAGGCAGCACGTTGACCCCCGCCGCAGCGCCTGCTTATTAGATATATTCTCGTGTGTTGTGCAAGGCTTGCTACCCTACGGTGCGCAAGTATTACTGGCGGGTTCAATTGCTGGCTTATCACCCTTACTGATTATCGGTAATATCCATTACAGCTGGCTGCTTGGTTTAGTCGCTATTGGGACTATAATTTTCAGAAAGCACCCTCACGCGCAATAAGTGCTGGGGCTTCCAAGTGAGCTTAGTCGGTGTACTAAGCTCACAACATCCTCACCCTCATCTCACACCCGCTCCCTACCTATAACAACCTCCTTCGTTTAATTCTTAATCTCATTAAGCTTGTTTACATGATCAATATCATGTTGGCTCAATGCGCTTCGCGGTATTCTTAACTAAGCAGCACACCTACACGTTCTGATTCTTTTTTCTTTTAGGGAAAGGTAAGACATGAGTACCAGCCTCAAAAAAGCTCTAATTCTTTTACTCTTCGCACTAGCCGTCATCGGTGGTGTATTAATATGGAACAACATCAACCAACCCGAGCTACCATCAGGGTATGCTTCCGGTAACGGCAGAATTGAGGCGGTACAAGTGGATGTATCGAGTAAAATTGCTGGCCGCGTTGAGCATGTCATCGCCCAAGAAGGTGAACTAGTCCAACAAGGCGATACACTCGCAACAATAGATACGGCACAGCTAAAAGCTCAACTTTTACGTGCTAAAGCAGAGGTCGCTAGTGCTGAAAGCCAAGTTGCTTCAGCGCAAGCCTCCATTGCGCAAGCAAAAGCAAAACTCACACTCGCGCAGCAAGAGTTATCCCGCTCACGAGAGCTGACTAAAAAAGGGTTTGCTAGCAAAGAATCAAATGACACTCTCATTAGCCAAGTGGCCGTCGCTAATGCCGACGTTAAAGCGGCTCAAGCCGCTCTTGTTTCTAGGGAACGCAACGTCGATGCCGCACTCGCTAGCCAAACTGAAATCCAAACTCAGATCGATGATGCCGTTCTAAGTGCTCCCAGTATTGGCCGTGTTCTTTACCGGTTAGCGGAACCTGGAGAAGTCATAGGTAGCGGTGGAAAGGTGATGACGTTAGTTAATTTATCTGATGTGTACATGGAGCTCTACTTGCCTTCATCACAAGTCAATCGCGTTGCTATTGGAGCACAAGCCAGAATAAAGCTGGATATTTTAGAGGCAGCAATACCTGCCACAGTCAGTTTTGTCTCCCCCGAATCACAGTTCACCCCCAAAGAAGTGGAAACCGCTAGTGAGCGCGATAAGTTGATGTTTCGTGTCAAGGTTCGTGTCCCTCAAACACTCGTCTTAAAGCATATAAACCAAGTGAAGACAGGTATTCGCGGGGTTGCCTACGTTCAGTTAACGCCACTACCCGGCGAGGAAATCGGCCCATGGCCAGAGTTCCTCCAAACGCTGGCTCAATAGCGCCGAGCCAAAAAGTAACTCACTAAAACACATACTCCTACGGGTATTTACACTATGCACAAAATGACAACGACAGCCCCCTTACCGCCTCCCGTTGTTCGCATACAAAACGTGACCCATCAATACCAGCAGAGTAAAGCCATCGATCAAATCTCTTTAGATATTCCATCAGGTTTAATGATCGGTTTATTGGGCCCTGACGGTGTTGGCAAGTCGACTTTAATGGGTCTTATTGCTGGCGCTCGTAAACTGCAACAAGGATCGCTAAACGTTTTAGAAGGCGACATGTCTTCGGCTATACATCGTCAATCAATAGGCCCACGTATCGCCTACATGCCACAAGGCTTAGGCAAGAACCTATATGCAGAGCTAAGCGTAGAGGAAAACCTAGACTTTTTTGGGAAGCTATTCGGCTTGGCGGCCTCAGAACGTAAAACCCGTATTCATCGGTTAACACAGGCGACCGGCTTATCGCCCTTTTTATCCAGACCCGCCGGCAAGTTATCTGGCGGCATGAAACAAAAACTAGGTCTATGCTGCTCGCTTATACACGACCCAGATCTACTTATTCTCGACGAGCCAACAACAGGCGTAGACCCGCTTTCAAGGCGACAGTTTTGGGAGCTGATCACCTCCATTAGAAATGAACGCCCCACCATGAGTGTACTCGTATCCACTGCCTATATGGATGAGGCCGAAGGTTTCGACTGGCTGGTTGCCATGAATAATGGGCGCGTTCTAGCCACAGGCTCCGCACAGGCTCTAAAAGAAAAAACCAATACTCAAGACCTTGAGTCAGCCTTTATAAAGCTGTTACCACACAACCAGTCAGGAGAAGCCACAAAATTATCGATTCCAGCACTCCAAAAAACTGATGATACCCCAGCCATTGTAGCGAAAGGACTAACCCGCACCTTTGGCGATTTCACTGCCGTCAATAATGTCAGCTTTGATATACAAGCGGGGGAAATTTTTGGTTTTTTAGGTTCAAATGGTTGCGGCAAAACCACCACCATGAAAATGCTAACAGGCCTTTTACCTGCATCGAAAGGCGAAGCGTATTTGTTTGGAAAGCCACTAGACGCCAATGACCTAGAAACTCGCAACCGTGTTGGTTTTATGACACAGGCTTTTTCTTTATACGGTGAACTCACTACAGCACAAAACTTAACCTTACACGCTCGCTTATTTCATCTATCACCGGAAAAATCAAAACAGCGCATATCTCTGTTAGTTGAACGCTTTGGCTTAACTGAACACATGCATGCGTTAGCCTCATCCCTGCCATTGGGCATACGGCAGCGTTTATCGTTGGCCGTGGCCGTCCTTCATGAACCTGAAATTCTCATCCTAGACGAGCCTACGTCTGGAGTAGACCCGGTTGCCCGAGACGAATTTTGGAGCCTTCTAATAGAGCTTTCAAGAAAGGACAAAGTCACCATTTTCATCTCAACACACTTTATGAACGAGGCCTTACGATGTGATCGCATATCATTGATGCACGCTGGCCAAGTATTGGCATGTGATAGCCCTCAAGCATTAACACATGCAAAGCAAGCGAAAACTTTAGAGCAGGCCTTTATTGCGTATTTAGAAGAAGCCATAGAGTCTACACATAATAAAGAACACACAAAGACCACACTTCCTTCAGAGCCTATCCAAACACCTCCACCCACAGCTGAAAAGCACCGGCATCACCCCCAGAACTTTAGCTTTAGCAGGCTAATCGCTTTTAGTTATCGTGAATCGGTAGAAGTCATTCGAGACCCCATACGCTTAGTTTTTGCTTTTATTGGCAGTGCCTTTCTCCTCATCGTGGTTGCTTACGGCGTATCACTTGATGTGGAAGACCTAGCCTATGCGGCTTATGACCAAGATCAAACCCCTGAAAGCCGCCGCTATCTCAGCAACTTTAGTGGTTCTCGATATTTTGTTGAAAAAGCGCCACTGCAAAGCGTAGATGCCATGGAGCGGCAACTACAATCAAATGAAATTACATTAGCGATCGAGATCCCCTCTGGTTTTGGGCGAGACTTAAAAAAAGGAGAAACACCCAGCGTATCGGCTTGGATAGATGGAGCCAATACGACGCGAGCGGGCACCATAGCGGGTTACGTTTCAGGCGGACACACACACTATCTTTACGAGCTTGCAACTGACGCTGGCATCGATGCCTCAGCTAACGCAAGCGTTACTATCGAATCGAGGTATCGCTACAACCCCTCATTTGAAACGATTTATTCGATAGGCCCTAAAACGCCCGCACTTTTATTACTATTGTTCCCCGCAATTTTAATGGCTGTGAGTATGGCTCGCGAAAAAGAGATTGGCACTATCACTAACTTCTACGTGACGCCTACTCGTCGTTTAGAGTTTTTGATCGGTAAACAACTACCCTATATAGCCATTGGCATGATCAACTTTGCGATTTTAACGGTATTGGTTATTTTCTTACTGGGTGTCCCTCTCAAGGGCAGCCTACTAGGGTTATCGTTGGGGGCGTTTTTCTACGCCTTTGCTGCCACCGGTTTTGGGCTACTTATTTCTTCACTCACAGCTTCGCAAGTTGCCGCCGTATTTGCTACAGCCATTTTAACCATGATGCCAACCATTAACTTTTCAGGTTTGATACAGCCAACATCCACCATGGAAGGCGCAGGTAAAATAGTGGGGGCGCTCTGGCCAGCTACCTATTACATGCACCTTAGCGTAGCGGCTTTTACAAAAGGCTTAAGCCTGAATTCCCTACTGCCCGACATCATTAAGCTCGCCTTATTTGGGCCTATATTCATTGCGATAGCAGCCACTGTTTTAAAGAAGCAAGAGGCGTAAATAATGAAGGGATGGCTCAATATATTCTGGCTAGGTATTAAAGAATTGCGTAGCGTTTTTAGTGATGCAGTCATGGTGTTACTGATCATCTACTCATTTAGTTTGGCGATTTACGCGCAAGCCGTGTCCATTAGTGAATCAGTTAATAACGCCTCTATTGCCATCATCGATGAGGACCAGTCCACTCTCTCCCGTGCGATTGCTAACGCCCTTTACCCTCCGTATTTTAAACAGCCCGTGTTGATTACACCGGCCGAAGTAGACGATGCAATGGACCAAGACAAATACATGTTTGTTGTCTCGATACCACCACAATTTGAAAAAGATATACGTCAACACCGACAACCCGCTATACAAATTGATATTGACGCCACCGCTGTAACCCAAGCCAGTTTAGGTAACAGCTACATTCAAAACATCATTAATACCGAAATAAATTACTTCATAAACCGTTCCGACACGACCCCGACATCCGCCGTTAATTTGGTACAACGTAGAGCTTTTAATCCCAATGGCGTGGGGATGTGGTTTGGGGCTATTAACGCACTCATCAACCAAATATCCATGATCACTATCATCTTAACAGGCGCCGCACTACTGCGAGAAAGAGAGCATGGCACCATCGAACATTTACTGGTAATGCCGATTAATGCTTTCCAAATCGTCATCGCCAAGGTGTGGGCAAATGGGCTGATTATTCTTATCGCGTTTTCACTTTGCATGCTATTAATTGTAGAAAACTATCTTGACGTACCCATTGCGGGATCGCGTCTTCTATTGGTTGCCGGCACCAGCATTTACCTTTTTGCTGCTGCCGCTATTGGAATATTTTTAGCGACAATTGCCCGAACCATGTCGCAATTCGCGTTACTGTTAATGATGGTTATTATACCAATAATGATGCTGTCAGGTGGGATGTCTCCGATAGAAAGCCAACCTCAGATTATCCAACCTGCCACTTGGTTTTTGCCGTCACGTCATTACATGGCGTTCTCTCAGGCGGTCGTTTTCCGGGGCGCGGGGCTGTCTATAATCTGGCCACAGCTTTTAATCATGACAGGATTAGGCTCGACATTTTTTATCGCCAGCCTAGCGCTATTTCGACGCTCAATCTCAGCTAATCAATAACGATTAAGACGACTAAGCGTTACTGAAAAAACTCATTAGCTGCTTTGTTTACTGCGATATTTTTCCTGTATGCCTGACAAAAAGTTACGTAGTACTTGGTCCTGACATTCGCGGTAGTTTTGATGATCTGGGCGGCGGAAAAAAGCGCTCAACTCATGTTTGCTCAATTGATTATTGGCTTTATGCATAACATCCAAAATATCTTCAGCGGTCATATTGAGCGCAATTTTTAGCTTACGGAAAATAATATTATTATTTAAGCGATGCTCCGGCTCTGGTGCAGCGCCTTCTTTTTTACCGCGTTTAAGATTGATCAAACCATTTAAAAAGATAGCGAACTCTTTATCACTGCAACGCACGTACTTCTCATCATCTTCTTGTTTTAGCCAATCAGAAACCTGAGCCCGAGTCACTTGGTGATCAGCCAAGCGAAAAACCTCAATCATTTTGGAATCATTAAAATCAAAGGTGTAGCGAAGACGGCGTAAGATATCGTTATTGGTCACAAGCAAGCTCTATAAATAAGAAGTGAGCGAAATAAAATCGCATTTAGAGGTGCACAATACCAGATAACACAACTAACCTTGTAATCTAATCACCTAAGCACGCATAAATGCTCTACTTTCCCACAGGTTTACAGGATGTTTAACAAAAAAACTAAAGCCACCGACCCGTTTTGAACGTGTAGTTAACATAGTCTTGCTGGAACATCCGTAACAAATGCGACTCTTCACACAGCACTTGTCGGTGCAAAATATACAAGCCCACCAGTAAGCAAATTAAGGTAAAGACCGAAGGCAAAGCTAAGAAAAAGCCAACCTGCGCACACGCAACGGCTAGAAAAATAGGATTACGTGAATAACGAAAAAAGCCATGAGTGATGAGCTTTTTAGGCCCTGTATTATCAATACCAGAGCGCCAATGGTTCCCCATAGTGGTATGAATCACAATGACAGTAGAAAAACCAAGCGCCAGAAGAAGATCACCCAAAAGGATAATTTCTGGGTGATTTAAGAGGGTAAAACAGCCTAACACAGAATCCGTGGCAGGAAAAAAGTAGCGACACACGCAAACCAACCAGATAACCACCCGAAACACCCGAAAAGTCATATGGTTCCACCAAGACGCACAATACCGCTCGCCTGGGTGTACCAATTCCGCGTGAGCGCTTCGCTTACCTACGATGATTCTTATCGTATAAAATGCGGCTACAAGCGTATAAAAAAGCGCTAAATAGCCGCGTGTAAACGTCATCACTGCCGACGTATTTTCGGTAACTCCAATTGATTCAATCACTGTACTTTGTAGGCCTTTTCATGCAGCTTTTTATTTTGTTAACTCAATTATACCTTTGTACAACAAAACACCCCTCATAAAAAAGCCACGTAGAAGCTACGTCATGTATCAACCGGCTACCTGAACCATTAACAAACTAACTTAATGTGCTCAAATACGTGCTCCATCCCGAGGCGTTATCATAATAGGCACTGAGAGGTAGACGCGTTAATCCAGAGTCAAGTTCAGCAATAACAGAAGGAAAACCTGACACCTCAAGCTCTTTCATCAGGGTATGACTTGCTTCCAACTCACTATACAAATTCGACTCGGATAACTCCATCCGGTCATCCCACTCATTGCCATCAAGGCCAAGGGATAAAGCGATATTCTTCAACGACTCCTTCTCATCCAGTTTGGCCCCATGGACATAATGGGCCTCCTGAATGGACTTGAGCATTTGATACGCATTAACCCCCATCTCAATACCCACTAAAAAGGCGCGGGTTGTTAAGTAAGAGTCGAGTATTAGCTCTTCTTTACTCAATACTCTATCTTTGTAAGCCTGACCAAATTGTACTTTGGTTTGCTCAGCGATGCGCTCATCAGCCTGAAGAATATGTTGCCTAAAAGCAGGCTCAATAGGTAATCGCGGAATCATACCACCAGGATGGTAAACCACTTCAAACCCAGCGGTATTGACTAGCACTTTAATTAACGGCGAGGCTCCGTAGCACCATCCACACAATGGATCAAAAAAGTAATGCACCTTTACCATTGCATCTCACCTTTGTGCACTTTTGCTGCAATGTTCAGGTTAAGAAGGCCCGCTGCGTTTGGATATTTAGTGGTCATGATCTCTATCATTTCAGCGCTATTCTTGCTGGCCGCTTTAGCCTCTTGGAAATCATTTATATAGTTCAGTGTAAACTTGAAAGCTTCGCTCGTTAACTTAGTCTCCTGAGTCATGTGACCTGGGATAACAACGCTCGGGCTTAACGCTAGCATTTCGTTGAGTTGGTCTTTCCAAGCGTCCTGCATCTCTACGGACTGAGCATCGGCCATCCAAGGATGGATATTACCGAACACCGCTACATTACCTAGCACCGCTTTATTCTCAGGAATCCATAAATACGGACGATGTGCTAACACACCTTCAGTTTTGATGATCTCGACAATCTGACCATCAACCAATAAAGATGAATCGTCGTAAACAGCCGGAATAATCGGTTTTACCGGTGCATTAGCGCCCATTTTAGGCCCCCAGAATGCGAGCTTACCTTCCAGCTTTTTCTCGATGGCTTCTTTCACAGCTGCCGTCGTAATGATCTCTGCATCAGGAAAAATCCCATGCAGCACTTCTGCACCAAAGTAATAGTCGGGATCAGCCTGACTAATAAAAATGGTTTTTAATGTTTTCTTAGAATCAAGTACCTTTGCTGCAATTCTCAATGCGTCCGCTTTGGTAAAGCCTGTATCAACTAATAATGCTTCTTTTTCCCCGTATACCAGAGTGGCATTGACACCAAAACTTCCACTGTCAGCCGTGTAAACATCCAAAGTTAATCCATTCTTTTGATCCGCAATGGCAAACTGAGCAATAAACACACTTATCAAGACGACTAAAATTCTTTTCATAAAGTTCTCCACATGTAAAAGGTTTAACACATGATAAAGAGTTGAGATGCTCAGAAAAATACAAGAAAATGAACATTATTATTTCATAAATCGAGCAAATAAGATGGACAGAGTAACCGCCGCCAGAGTTTTTGTTGATGTAGCCTACTCGCTTAGCTTTACCGCTACCGCAAGCCGACTCGACATGTCGCGTGCTATGGTCACCCGGTATATTGAAGCGATGGAGGATTGGTTACAGATACGTTTATTTAATAGGACCACACGAAAAGTCTCTTTAAGCACAGCAGGACAGGCATGCTTGAAAGAAGTTGAAGCCTGGTTACAACAAGCAGAAAAAATAGCCTTACAAGCAACCGACAACGATGAGCTTGCGGGTACGATTCGGATTGCCACCAGCATGTCTTTTGGATTCTCACAATTAATGAAACCAATAGCCGCATTCATGTCACTACACCCCAAAGTGCAAATCGATATTGACCTGAATGACGGCGTGACCGGGTTGACGGAACAGAGCATTGATCTGGCTATACGCTTAGCTTCTAAGCCTGACCCTTCTCTTATTGGAAAGCCAATCAGCGTATGCGAGTCCGTTATTGTCGCTTCGCCTAGCTACATTAGCCAAAATGCAGCTATAAACCACCCAAGTGATTTAGCTCTCCATGCTTGTCTAGGATATAAAAACTTTGAACGGCATATCTGGCATTTATCGCAAAACGACCTGTTTGAATCAGTTCCTATTAAATGCCGACTGACCGCTAACGAAGCAACCACCCTGCTACATGCCGCACTAAACGGCACTGGAATATCATTACAGCCTACCTATTTAGCTAACGCTTACATCAATAGTGGGCAGTTAGTCCATATTTTACCCGAGTGGAAGCCAAACGATTTACAGGTCTACGTACTTTACTCTTCCAGAAAGCACCTCTCCCCCACAGTCAGAAGCTTAATTGATTATTTAGACACCTATTTTCAGCTACCCCAGTGGTGAAGGAGGTTAAATCTAGCAACAAAGTGTCGCACTTTATCTGGTTTATCGTATCCAACACATCAGTAATATGCATACGCATAAACCAAAACGGCAAAAGGCTTTACACATGGAAACCAACCAAACGATTCGATTAATCGCTCGCCCATCAGGCGGCCCTATTACCGAAGATCTATTTCAAATTGAAGAACAACCCCGCCCAGTTATTGAAGACGGTCAGTTTCTGGTACGCCAAACCAGCCTTTCACTCGACCCCGCTATGTTTGGATGGATGTCGTCCGATACCGATAGCTACATACCGCCCGTTCAGCTTGGCGATATTATGCGCAGCAATGGTGTCGGTGAGGTAATTGAGTCTCGCCATCCCGACTTTTCTGTAGGTGACAAAGTTCAGGGGATGTTCGGATGGCAAACACTCATCGCGACTGACGGTAAAGGCATTACCAAACTCGACCCGTCACTGTCCGATGAAATGGCGCTATCAGTCTTCTCATTGCCAGGCCTAACCGCTACCCAAGGCTTTTATCATGTATTAAAGCCAGAAACAGGCCAAACTCTTGTAGTCTCAGGGGCAGCTGGGTCTGTTGGTTCTATTGTTGGCCAACTCGGTAAAGCGGAAGGTCTACACGTTATTGGTGTAGCCGGCAGTGATGAAAAATGCGATTGGTTAGTCAACGAACTCGGCTTTGATGGCGCTATAAACTACAAAAAAGAACAGCTCGAAGAAAATTTGGCAACGCTTACACCCAATGGAATCGATCTATACTTCGAAAACACCGGAGGCGCTATCCAAACACCGGTTTTCAACCGAATGAATGCTCACGGGCGTATCGCAGTATGCGGCTTAATCGCAGACTACAGCCTTGAGACGCCGAGACCCGGCCCGAGTTGGTTAAACGTTATTAAAAAGCGCTTAACCATCCAAGGGTTCACCATGCCTGACCATTTACACAACGCACCGGCATTATTGGCTCAGCTGGTCCCTCATGTTAAAGCAGGTAAAATACAATACCGCGCTCACGTGCTCGAAGGCTTACCCTCTGCTATTTCTGGGCTCAACTTATTCATGACGGGTAGCAACAAAGGAAAGCTAATGGTGCGCCTTTAATACTACCCCCCTTAGTACGTACTCTTGGCTTAGCAGTTAGTCGTTACATAGCTAACAGCAGGTGATCCCCCTTGAGTTGTCGCGGGGTCATACAAAATATAACAGCCGCTGTTTAACACAGCGGTTTGGTTCACATACACACCAGAACGGCCACCGAGTTTTGCGGTGGTCAACCAAAAGCGCGTATCACCATAGGTTGTAGACCAAGTCCAACCGGTAGAAAAGTCACCACCCATTATTTTGGAAAGACCATTGTTTCGACTGGCACTTGGGTAACCGTATCTAATCTCAACATCATCGACGCCATCACCATCTAGATCAATTGTCGTTAAAGGCTCATTGCTAACGCCTTGAATGACGGCCTTAGCATGCACTAAATTGGCAGCTGATAGAATGGATCCTCCCATCGATTGTAAGACCGCTTTTTGAGCGTCTGTGCTAATATCAATAAAACGCGGTAGTGCAGTAGCCGCAAGCACCCCCAGCAAAACGATAACAACAACAAGCTCGATGATTGTAAAACCCGATTGCGGTTTTCTTAACAATGCATGTTGGACCATTTACGCTCGACACCTCTTCTAAATAACGTTTGATTCAAACGTTTACTTGATCTGACAACCACCTAAAATTACTGGAATAATCTTAGTTCAAGAATACGAAAAGTGTATAAAAATCAGAAAGATGTTGCGTAAAAAATACATAAAAAATTGGTTGGCCGCCGATTCACGGCCAACAATTAGGTAGATCGTTATTGCATTGAGCTAAGGCCAAACAAGTTACCTTCGGTATCCATACAAATACTCACAAAACCAAACTCACCGATGGACGTTTTCGGCTGGACAACTTTGCCGCCTGCCTCGCTGACCTTTGCCTGCTCAGACAAACAATCTTCGACACCAAAATATACAATCGTTCCGCCAGTTACGGGCCCAGCCCCTTCTCTTTTAACAAGCGCCCCGCCTGCTCCGTATGATTCCATGTCGGTAGGGAACGCCTTCATAAGCACTCGGCTATCCGTTAGGTCGGTTAAGTCTTCCAGCTCCTTGTCAAATACCGCTTCGTAAAAAGCCGCTGCTCTTTCCATATCGTTTACGTAAATATCAAACCATCCAATTGCGTTATGCTTCATGATCATTTCCTGTCTCTAGTGAAAGTAAGATCATGCTAATGGGCAGCGGTTTTTAGGTATTGTATAAATCAGACAACATATTTTCGGTAATATTCGGCAGGCGTATATCCGGTAATGTTACGAAATGAATGTATAAAATGGGATTGATCCGTATACGCTTCGAGGTAATGCTGTTTAAATGATTGTTGTAACCTGATCACCTTAAGAAAATCATGCGGGGCAAAGCCCGTAGCCTTCTTAAGACTGCGTTGTAATTGACGAGTCGACATATGAGTTACAGCAGCCATATCTGCCACCGTTTTAATGTCTGCTAAATTCGATAAAATCGCCTGGGTCACGGTATTAACGGCTACCAGCTTTCGCTCCATTAGCGTCAGCACTAAGTCAGATAATATAGACTGCTTACACTCAAAGCCCACTTTAGCGAGCGCTTCACTAGCGGCGACTAATGGCAAGCTTCCCTGATACGGCGTCCCAACAAAGCTATCTGAAGTCTCTTTTAAATCACCTTGCCAAGCTCCCGGAAAAAACTGAATACCTGCATAATGAAAGTCCTTACCCAAATTTAGCACTTCATAAGTCGTACGTAAGGCTGTAACTCCAGCAATTTCTGTATCTTTTTGATTAAAAAGGATGTTAACGCACGCATCCGGTATTGCATGTAACAGAAAATCATCCGCTAACGGCACCTCTGTTTTAAGTTCCCAATAGCTATGCACAACTTCAGCAAGCTCGCTTGGGGGCTCTTCCTGTCTATAGGACAACGAGCGAGCCTCTTTTTCGATACCATCTTGAATAGGATCGTACATACTACTCTTCCTTGAATCTGTTCATTTTCAAATCGTCGCCGTTGAAGCAAGTTAACCGCTTAAGCCGTGTGAATGTTAATTTTTAGTCTACAATTAACAACAAAATTAACATTTTTTTATTCTTTACCGTCGCTACACCGCTTTTGAGTTACTTAATAATGTTTAAACTAGCGAAATCTTTTCTGTACATGACCGTGTGCCTTCTCTGCTTTGTAGCCACTGCATCGCAAGCCAGAGAAGCCATTAGTATTACAGATACCACCATCGTGATAAAAGACAACGGAATATGGCATAGGGTAAACAATCCCCCCGCCCGTTACGATAACTGGACTCCTAGCTTGGTTAATACCGCGCAAGAAAAAGGCGCCATCATTGATAAATCCGGAACCTACATAACAAAGATATCGTTAAGGTCATCCCAAAAGCAGAATAAATATGTTGTGCTTAACTCTAACTATGTTGACCAGGGTTTTGCTTATTGGGAGCCTGTTGGCGGCTCACCTCAACTCATAGCCGAGTTTTCACAAACAAACGACAAAGACATGCCGCACTTAATGCACGCTCAATCCTTTCCTCTTGTACTCAAAGATCAAGAAGAAGGAAGCCTGTGGGTGCTTATTAGCGCGAGAAAATTCGCCACGCCTGTCAATCTAACGTTTTTCTCTCAACCGGCGTTTTACCAGTATCTGTTTGCGATTAACAGTATCACCCTGTCATGCATTGCCATTATGTTCACGCTAGCCTTCATCGCGCTTCTAATAGCAGTAAAAACGAAACAGGTCCTATCGTTTTGGTGTGCTGGATACCTTGGGTCCCATGCTCTTAGCTGGGTATTTACCTCTGGGTTGGCTAACGATTTATTTAGCTATGCCAGCGTTAACATGACTTATGGCGCACTATATATCTTCCCGATCATCAATGCGTTTGCGGCTTTCTTTACCACACGGCTTTTTGAATGCAAGATTCAAAACCCACGCTTACATCGCTTACTCATATTCATGGCCCTAGTTCTGGCAGTCGCCACCCTTATGCTGCCCTTTGTTCCGTTTGATATCGCCTACCAATTTGCTCATATTCTCGCGGCTATATGGTCCCCATTGAGCATTTATATAGGCATCATCATGTGGTCTAAAAAGGACTTTAGAGCCAAATACTATTTAACCGGCAATGTCGTTTATGGGCTCGCGGTAATCTATATTTTGGCGGCTCATACAGGTCATTTTGATGGTTTGTTATATCCCGAAATGGTTGTTTTAGTCGCTATCGTAATAGATTGTTTGTGCATTTTATTGTCTTTAGCTGAATGGCTTTTGATAAGGCAAAACACGTATAAAAAAGTGCTCTATGAAGCCCGTGTAGATGCACTAACAAAAGTCGGCAACCGTTTTGCATTAAGCGAAAAGCTCAACCTTTTAGGCGAGGACTATCTTGTTGTTTATATTGATTTAGACGGTATTAAATCCATTAACGACAACATGGGGCACGCTTCAGGTGACCAATTATTAAAAGAGGTTTCTTTATTAATGAAGCAACGCATTCGCCATTTAGGGGAAGTATTTAGGCATGGCGGCGATGAATTTGTCTGGGTCATCAACAAAACAAGTAGCTCAAACACCAACCTAAACACTGAACTAACAACCATTATTGGAGAGATTGAAAAATCAATTCAAGAGAGCTGGCCAACCGTTGGTATTAGTTACGGAATTGTCAACGGAAAAGAGGGACAAAACCACAACAGCGTTTTAGAGAAAGCTGACCGGCTTATGTACGAGCATAAAGTTGCCAAAAAATCGCCTATACAAACCCCAAGGGCATGAAAGGAACACATCTAACGGATCTAATAAACACCGTATAGCCGCTTACTAGATCCTAAAGAGCCATACAAATACGCTATTGCGCCACTGCAGCCGTAGAGAGTGCGCCTAATACACCCGATACTTTCTTAATCACTTCATCGCATCCTTCAATACTGTGACGCTGTACAAGGTAATTAGGATTGTTATAAGACAACCAAACCTTATTATTTGAGTCCTCAGTAATCATCACTTTTTGCGGCAAATCGATCGCTACATCTTGTGAGCATTGCATGAGTGGAGTACCCACTTTGGGGTTACCAAAGATAATCACTTCGGTTGGACGCAACTCCAAACCCACATTAGCAGCATTTTGCTGGTGGTTAATTCGAGTAAATACAGTTAACCCCTTGCTTTTAGCTATGTTTTCGAAACGATCGGCCGTTTCTTTTACTGAGTAAATGCTTTCATACTTCACCAAGCTGTCCTCAGCACTGGCCGATAATGAAAACACAGCTAAAGCAACACCCAACAATAATGACTTAACCATGAGACACCTCTTTTAGTTATAAATTGATGCACCGCCGCACCACACACATATAGAAATGGCATGTTGATCTACTTAGAACTAATACACATCCTTGTAGACAGGCATATACACCCTCATTGAGAGTGCATTATTGATCAAAAGTTTCTATGAACTCTCTAATACGTGCTGCATTCGCGCCTCTATCGCTGCGGCCAATACGCGAAACACTGCGGATATCAACACGGCTTGCACTACCTTCAGTTGTCACAGTCACGACGACATCATCAACAAACTGAAAAACAGGGGTACGAGCTGACGCCTCAAAGCGTAAAGCATTTTCATCTTGAGCGACTATCCTCCCACCCCATTTCATTTGCAACACGTAAAGACTCGCTAAAGGCTTGTTGGGCTGTCTTGCTCGTCTGAATAGGTGCAATATCGGCATAAGCTTTTTTCTGCATCTCAGCTACTTCGGCTCCACCATACACAAGGGAATTTTTAGCCCCCTTGCGGCTCTCGTCCAACACCAAAAACGCAGGCGGATTGTTCGTGTTTGTTGTTATATCGTGTATGAGCGGGAACGACTGAGCCGGTTTAACAGAGCTAATGATAACTGGAGCCAACAAAGCTAACCCTACTAGGCCTGCTAACGCGGCTTTGATCGCTCCACAACGGTTGCTGACTACCAGCTGATAACGCCCTTTTCAACCGCATGTTATTTTTCTAACTACCTAAAGGACACCAGCTACCCACTGTTAAAACACACCCAAATAAATGGCCGGTATAGCAAGGCCTATAAACAGAATACCTAGTCCATAACCATTTCCTTTAGCTAAACGAGCATTACCTTCATCCCCTTTTTTATACAAAACATCTGTATATCGGCCTACTGGAACTATGTGTGTGCTAAAAGATGTTTTTGATTCAACTTCGTAAGTAGTGCCATTTAATGAAAACTCAAAAATAGGCCTAAACATTGTTTGTTTTCGGTTATCACTTTTCGTTTGGTACTCATCATAGCGTAATATTTTGCCCTGAGTTTTTAGTACTGCCCGATTAAACCGATAGTAATCAAATATGATATAGCTCCCAATACCTCCGAAAACCACACCCGCTATTAATGGAACAGCATTCATACATAGCCCTATAAAAATATGGAAAATCGGCCTAACAACATACGTTTGATAGATCAATTAATCGCCAAACTGAAAATACAATATATTTGACCAATTACCTAAACCAAGACCATAAAAAGGTTCTAATGGGTCATATTGTGGTGGCTCTTGCTTGCGGCCCAACAATTTATCTAAGAAGCCTCTAGGTGGCTCATCAGGAATAATAGCCTTAGGTACAGCTAGTGCGCGTACATCCTGATTAATAGAGTTTATTTCTTCTATCAGTGCCCGATTTTTTGCTTCTAAAGGGCCTTCCTCCATATCAAATATTTCACCGCATTCAAGGATAAAATATTGTCTTTCATTTGAAGCGTTAGATAAAAAAGCTTTTGTCTCAGTTACAAGCGCTTCAGCCTGAGGAGGTAACCTGTCGAGATATTCATTTAAGGTAGCCAAGCCCGTTTTAAAATCACCGGCTATTGCAATTTTTTCGGGAGTGTCCCAGATAGATGACTTAACCGCTCTAGGGTTGCCCGCGAGTAACAGCTTAAAAGCTAAGGGGATATCGTAATTCCATTCCGAAATGCTATGCAAATCCTTTACTTCTTGCCACTCTGGTGACTCAGGAAGATGATTTGTTGTATATAAATAACTTCTATTTGCCATTTCCTCTCCTTGAATGCACGCCGTAATTGTTTAGATGCTGCCGTGCCTGCGGTTGTTAAATTTGCTCTTCAGCTCTGAGCGTCAGAACCTCGTAACCATCGGAGGTAACGGCGACCGTATGCTCCCACTGAGCAGATAATTTTTTATCGCTAGTGACGACGGTCCACCCATCTTTTTTCAACTTAACCTTGGCCTTGCCCTGATTAATCATGGGTTCTATTGTAAACACCATCCCTTCCTGCAGAACCAAACCCTTGCCGAGCTGGCCATAATGCAGAACCTGTGGCTCTTCATGCATTTCTCGCCCAATTCCGTGCCCACAATACTCGCGAACAACAGAATAGCCATGTTTCTGGGCGTGACTCTGAATGGCATAACCAATATCACCAAGGGTCGCTCCTGGCTTTACAACTCGGATCCCTTCCCACATGGCCTCATAGGTTTTATCAACCAAACGCTTAGCGACCGGAGTCACGTCACCGATCATGTACATTTTGCTCGAGTCAGCGATAAATCCGCCCTGCTCCAACGTTATATCAACATTGATAATATCACCGGATTTTAGCTTTTGATTGGTTGAAGGAACGCCATGGCACACAACGTAGTTTACAGAACTATTCAAAACATACTGATACCCATACTGACCTTTACTCGCTGGTCGAGCATGTAGCTGATCGATAATGAACCTCTCCGCCACATCATTGATATCCATCGTTGATACACCAATGTCGATACGGCCATCAAGGTAATCAAAAACCCTTGCAAGAAGCCGACCGGACTCCCGCATTAAATTCAATTCTTCAGCACTTTTCAGTTTTACGCTAGCCACCGACAACCTTCCTTAGGTCTACGTTGGCCAGCTTCATTTGGTCACGCATGATCTCAGAAAAAGACATGCTGGGATTCGCCTCGGCGAGCATGCCAATCTTTATCCAATACTCAGCCTGAGCATTGATAGAGCGAACCATAAGTGAACTCGCCTTACGAACCTCCTCATGTAGTTCGTCGTCAATCTTTACAATTCCCATAGCAACTCCTAGATATACGGTATGTATACGTTATATATACGGATCATATATCGCTGATGCTCGGCTGGCAATGGTCAGTCAGCAATGTAACGCCGCACTAAAGAACTGAAATAACGTAACTATTGAGGTTTCATGGTGCGCAGCGCCCGATGTTAAGTGCATTGCTAGCTTTATGCGTGGTATGCACAACCTTCAATAAGAACCTGCCCCTCCCGCTCTCTAAAACCATAGATCAGAAGGCCCGGCTCTTTTCTTTTTTCTAATTCTACTTTCCACAACACAATCACATGATCAGGATTTCTATGTATGGCGACTAAATCAGATATTTTATGTGCTCCATGCAAGTCAAAGTTTTCTTCAATCTGCCTGTTGAATTCACCTTCTGGAAAGTCTTCAGAGGGATTCTCATCGAAGAAAAAGCGAATGAATTCATTGTAATTTTTTTCATTCCATGCGTTCTCGGTATGCTCAGCTAACGGCATTACAATATAGAGTATCTCCTTGTCACTAAGATCCTTGGCTTCCATCCTATCCTCCATAATCGTTTACGCTGCGATAAGTAGTAAGCAACGCTACCACTGAACAAAATCATACCACCGTAAAAACGAAACCCAACGATGGAATGAAAAATACCATACGTTGGGAATCTGTCTTATTAAACGCTTTGTTAAGCGCTACGCGCTGACTTGATTATTTGAGACCAACTTCGTGCAGGCATCTCGTGTAAAAATTGCGTCTAAAATTGGGTGCCTTGCGATTAAAATGAGTCGTATCTTCACTAAATTTTGCCATGAGCTTATCCGTAACACACTGACATACGTTGTCTTTTTGCTCAAAAGAATAGCGCATCAGACCTTTTCTGTTGAGACATTGCTGGTATTCCCACTCTTCCATGCCATTAACATCAAAACATGCGTCTAAGGCATTCTTTGATGCTTCCTGTATGTGTGCTTTTGGGTTTTCTAACAGATAATCAGCTGCTTTTGTTGCATAGCATGTGCAATCATGAAGCGCCTTAATATCATCACGTGTATCACAATATATGAACTGATATTCATATGAGCGCGGATCGCTTGCGTCCTCAGCATAAGTTGTCACGGGGCATGTGAAAACAACAATAGCGAGTATCGTTAGGGGTATTAGTTTGGATAAAATCATTCTTATCTCCTTATTTTATACTGAGCGGCAATGTTCTTATGCCCGCCGGCTCAGCACGTAAAATGCCAGTTCTTTCAACACCTCAGATTCCTGCATTCATTCTCGACCGCATAACGCCCCGCACAGGGGCAGACAAATAAGCGCTGCGTTTTAGCTGTCCCTACGACCAAAGGGAGCGATTTTTGAGGCTTGTTATGTGTTTTATTATGCACTCATAGTTTTAACCACACTTTTATACAAGACCAATAAAACAAGCAACACTAGAAACCAAGCTAAAGTAAGCACTATGGCAACAAAAAGCACTGAAAGCATGCCGCCTTCTAGCTCCATGTTTAGAAGATAGGCACTTAAAAGAGATAAAAGAACAGAAATAGAAGTTAGGATTTTTGGCTTAACGCTAAATCGGGAAGGGAGCAGTTTTGCAGCAACAAGACAAACAAGCAGACACGGTAACGATGCAATAGAAATTAAGATTACGTATATTGAAATGATTAATATTACATCCATGTCTGCGGGACTTTTTTAAAACATAACGCCTTGCTATGGCGTCGGAGTGCAGTTAGAATTTTTTGTGGTAGCTGCCACAAAAAAAGCCGACGCAACGGAGGTCGCTCATGAGCTATTTGTTAGGCCCCGCTTCTACTTCCAGCAGGAATATTCAAATATGTCATCCTCCGTATGCACTGATATATAACAGTTTATACCTCCAAACCTCCATGAAAAATCCGTTTGCCCGAACTCTTCCTCCAACGTTAAAGAAGGGAAGCTACCTATAACTCTTTTAAGTTTCTCCTGGTTGATTCCAGTTCCCAATTTGGAGAATTGGAGCGTTACTTGTGAAGAACCTCCAGTGTATGATGTTTTAGAGTCAAAGTGCTGGACCGCTACGCCTAGAACTTGTTTCGGAATCGAGGCTTCATTCGACAAGAGATTAACTACCTTATACCCACCAATCGAATCGTACTTCAAGGTGTCTATTATTTCATCGAAAGTAGCAGCCATTGCTTCTCCCCACAATATTTGGCTTAGTAACAGAACCACAAACATTTTTTTATTTCGTTTCATGCGTTGAAACCTTTTTGGGCCTAACGGCCTGCTTAGGGACGAAAATACCTGAGCTAAAATTTAGCAGCGAAGCGACGCAGCCCATGTGTTTGCGTCCCCACGAGCGGCTATAGTAGATTGTTAGATGCCTAAGTCCAAATAGTACCTGAACGATGATTTGATAAAACCACTGCGCTCGTAATATGCCTGAGTTGCTTCGCGAGTCAAAGATGTAGTTACTTCCAACTGCGCGCAAGAAAGACTTTTAGCTTTTTCTAGTGCATGGTCAATTAGCCTTTTTCCGACTCCATTGCCTCTAGCGTATTCATCTACAACGAGCGAAGTTATACGACAATTCTGCTTTTGAAGAGGAAAATAGAAAAAGTAAATAAGTGACATAAAGCCAATTAGCATTGAGAAGAAGACAAATGGTTTTTGCAGGTTCTTAAACTACAATCCTAATACAATAGCTTCGATTAATCCCACACCGCGTCCCTAGGTATATAACGCTCGCGCAATAGGCGCGCGTTAGCGCGTCCAAGCGAAGCGATTGAATTGACTTGTCAGGTATTTAATTCCCCAAGAATCCAATGCTTTTTTCTTCACCAGACATAAGCACACTATAGAATTCGGTTTTGCCGCAATAGTTACATACTACGGCATGGTACTTATTTCTTTCCCAGCCTAGAAAACTTTCAAAAAAACCACCTGAAACACGCATTTCTCTTTCGTGATAATGTTTCTTCCCGCAACGTACGCAGCTCCAATTGTTTCTTGGATCCCTACGGTCAAGCTCATCTTGCGCTCTCTTCTGAAGCTCATCGAGTCCATTAGCCCGACGTTTATTCCTAATTCTTTGCAATTCTTGTAGAGGAAGTGATTCTAACTGTTCATCAGTAAGCTTTTTTAAATCCCAATCTCGATCATTTTTATTAAACATACTGATACCTAAAGCCCGCGTAATAGGCGCGAGCTAGCGAGCGTTCTAATTGACGCGTTTGTTATACACAAGTCACCTCGATAGAGATAATCAAGCATCTACTTTTCGAGCAATCCATTGAGTATGCTCACGAGAAAATGCATTTTCAGTATTAATAACAAAGTCCGAAAAATCGATTTCAGTAACGGATTGCCATTCGGATTTAATGATCCCAATTTCGTGAGCGGCTAGGGAATATGAAGAACTTAATTCATTATGCTTCTTTGCCTGAATCCAGGTTAATACTGCACTAGCAGCGGTCGCTATAACTTCCACTGGAAGTGATTGTGATGGGTCGTAAACCCTATATATCAACACGATAATGGCTGCGCCATGTAACAACACCGAAAACCGAAACCAACTAGACGCTCTTTTCCTGTTAAAAATGGCCTTCTTTGCGTACCAGTCGGCCTGATCATCAATCCTCTGATTCTTGTAAATTGTCTTTCGATCATCAAACGATTGGGAACGAATTGATCGCATCAAATCAGTTATAGGTTCCTTTGCTCCTTCAGAGAAGCTCAGAACAGCAGAAAGACTTTGGTTCTGCTTTAGCACACTCTTTAAATCGGCAATAAAGTCTGCTTCTGCGCTATTATCTTTATGGAAAGGTTCTGCCTTCATCATCCATTTCCAAGATAATGTTTTCACCGATTCAGCCACAGCCCTTCCGTTATACCAAATATCATCAGGCTTATTTGTCTTGAGATAGATAAGAATTCCGAGAGTAACAAGAAAAAGTAATGCTGATACCAAAGCACCATAAGTATTAACAGGGACAAAAAAAGATACAGCCGCAGCTATTACCAAAAGCCCCAAATAAAAGCTTAAACAGAGATAATATGTATTCTGGGAATCAAATGATGCCTTATCTGCCGATTGATACAATCCGGGGAAGGAGTCCTCTTGCATTTGCATTCTCGCCCTTTCAAATTTGTTATCTGTTTGTGGAAGCATCTTCAATCGCTTTCATCATTAATTCCTGTTTCCACTGCACGATAGTGCTAGCGTTATCTTTAATATGACTGGGAATATTTGCTGGTGGCTTATCGCCCTTATAAACGGCAATAACGCCTTTTCCCATTTTTTTACTTTGCTCAATTTCCCATTTAACCCAGTCGCTTTTCATGCTATTGGGCGATAGATAAACCATGGTCACGGAAGCTTTTTCAATTTTACCCCTGATCTGGCGCTTAATATATTCATCCTGATCGCTGTTGTATGCTTTTTTAACTGAGTGGTCTGAAAACTCAAGATCAACGCCATCGTTTTTAGCTTGACCTCGCAGCAGATTAACTTCATCCATATCATCGCTAGAAAAGCTAATGAACACGCTTCTCTTGGATTCGCCTGCATTACGCAAATGCTCCTTAGCTTTCTTTTCCAGTTCCTTTTTATCAACTGGAGAAAAGCTATAGCCGCCGCCTCCCCCCATACTAACCTCCTTTAATCTCGAATTCTTTGCAGGATATACAAACGCCACATGGTTCATCGCCGCCCACATGGCATGAATATGATGAAATGCCTTTTTCATTGGCCATATCAATAACATCTTTCTTATAAAAATCACGCAATGGAGCCACGATTTCGATTGTTTGGCCCATAGCCTTTGAAATGGTGTGCTCGGCAGAAATAAGAAAATCGTCAGTCTGATCAGGGAATATTGCCGTGTCTTCCCTCAAAAGTCCTATGGATACGCTCCTGCAATCGTTTTGTACTGCAAAAGAACTGGCTATTAGCAAAAGCAACAAATTCCGTCCGGGCAAAAATGCTTCATCAACGATGTGCTTGGTTTTATCGGTCAGCCCAGATGTGATTACAGAGCCAAAACCGGAGATGTCGATTTCCGTACATTCAGGAAGCCCAAATTTCCTAATATGGCTCCGAACAGCCAAAACTTCCTTATCAATATTTATTTGTCCGTAGTTGATGAATACTGGCTTTTGCTCCACGCCAGCCTCCAACGCTAAAACAGACATTAAGCAGGAGTCCATTCCTCCAGAAAGCAAAGTCACTACGCTCATGTATATGCTTCCTTCCCCAGTGCTCTCATTACAAACCACATTGACTGATCAACAACTGAAACCGCATGATTGAACTTCGACACCTTGTCTATAAATCTCCGCTCTATCTCTTCATACTTGTCGATTTTGCTTACTTGTTTTGGGCAAATATCTACGTCATCAATCAATTTTAGGTAATTCAAAATATGCCTATCTAAAATAGCGACATTATCTGTGAACCCAATATTCTTAACATAGTGGCTAGATTGCTTCGGGCCAATACCAGGGCACAAGTAAATCAATTCTCTTCGCAAATCCGATGGAGCATTCATTGCCCCTACCATATCTTTTAAAGAGCCATATTTTTGCTCAATATTGCAAAACGATTCCGCAATATGCTTTGCAGCGCGTTTCGGATATCTGTACCTGCTGTATGTCTTGCCATTGATCGATGAATAGGCTGGAGAATTCAAAATACCCTCAATTGAATACGCACGTTCATTAGAGTTCATCCGTTTCTTTAGCCTTCTCGGTACCAGGGCCGATTGGACAGCGCTTGCATATGCCAAACTTAATTCGTAGCGAACGCCACTACCTAGAATACATATGAGCAATTCAAAGGTTAAATCCTCTTCGGACATGCAAGTATAATCTTTACGCTCAACTACACGCTCAATGTCTTTGCAAAGTTCTGCAATCGCACTTTCAATTTGCCAGGGCTTCATGCGCTTCTTCTCGCTTATTTATTATTCTCGAAAATAATGTTTGGTTTTTATTCAGAAAAGACTCAGGGAAATAGCTCTCTAATATAGCCATCTGCCCATCGTTCTCAATTTTTTGTTTAAGCATCTCCATCCACAAGCGGTAAAATTCGAGATTGTGCGCATAACAGCGGGCCAAAAAGCTTAAATTCTTATCGCTACCATACTCGCTTTGATGCTCATATAAATCGAGCTGCAATGGGTGATGCAACTTTCCAGAATCAAAATCCACAACAGTTTGACACCAATCCAAGCCATCGAATGAGTCCGCTCCGGCGAAAGCGTACAGCATCATTGATAATGGATTTCCTGTGCCTAAAATATGCAGGACTTGATATTTTCCTGTGCTATTCAACGCGGCCCTAATTTTTGAAATATTCTCGGCGATTTCGCATACTCCAAACCCAAGCTCACGCTCTGGAATAGCAATTAGCTCTGGGCCGCAAACGGTCGCAACTTGTTTGCATATCGCGGGGTAATCGTGGGTGTCTTTACAATGAACTATGGGAGAAATCACGTCGGAACCGATTTGGCCTATTGTTCGCTTCATCGTCGATTCAATATTTTTGACATTCGCCGTTTCGGCGGTCAGACAATAATCATCAAATCCAAATGCATGTGAAACGTTATTTCTTCGCAATGTTTTGATATACCGCTTAAAACACCAGCGTTTAGAGTGTGACCAAGCTACTTCATAAATTCCTGAGTCCCACAACACCACCTGACACTGCTCTTGAGCTTTGTTTAGCGCAGCAATCAGTCTTTGGTTGTTTTGATATTTATAAACATCGAAACATGAAACCAAAAACTGAGGGTAATCTAGGGAAGTAAGTAGTTCGATATGATCAATTACCGACCAGACGTTTTTGGAAACACTTGATACCGAGGGATAAAATACAGGCGTGGGAATCCCGCCAATTGTTGAAACGTCTAGGACCATGCTAACTCCTTTGTATTTTTTCCACTCAACTCTGTGATTATTCTTACTGTATAACGCCAAGCTCACCGGAACATTTTACGTAGAGCGTTTTTGTGGGGCAATGAAGCGAAGCGGAATGCACAAAAACGAGCGTAGTAAAATTTTTCCGCGTGCAGCTTTTTGTTATGCATTTACCCGCCCATGCTCTGCATTACTTTTTTGTTTAACTCTTGGAAAGAACGAACTAAATCATCACATACTTTCTTTGAGGCTCCGCAACGCACCGACATATCAATGTAAATAGCGCCGTTAAGCTCTATCACATCCCTTTTCACATAGGCGGGATGAGCTGGATGATTGGAAGGCGTAAAGCTAAACATTACTCCCTCATTTGAACTAGCAATAGTCCAACCATCCTGATCGTAAACACTGAATGATTTGTCTTGTTTCAGGCGAGCTAATGTTTCCTCTACGGTTTCGCCTTCTTTATTAAAGCCAAAATATCCCAAGTCCTCACCAAATGAACTTGAGCAGAAAAAACACAAAACAAAAAATAAACATACGCACTTCATGAAAATTACTCTTCTATTGCATAACAGTTTTATTCATGCGCATGCGCGTTTACACCCCTGACTGTAAAGTCAGAAATGATATTTAATATATTGTTAAATAATAATTTAATTGAATTTTTCAAAAGACACAGCTCCCTGTAAACGCGCATGCGCATTATCATTCTTGACCTTGCGCGTTATCATCCTTGTGGATAAATATATCTAATTGATTATGTATGCTTTCTCTCTTTTGTCCAGTATCAATTGGAAAAAAGGCTGGACAGATAAGCACGCACATGTATGTTCGTGTTTTAGGTCAGCATTTTGCAGGTACAGCTAGCCCTCTAGATGCATTATTTTAGCCACAAAAAAGGGAGCTAATCAGCTCCCTCTCAATTCATCTTTATTACCTTACAAGTAACCTACCCTTTCAACACTGGCGTGTCACACGTCACATCGGCATTTTGTGCACGGTGGCGTAGGTAATGATCCATTAGCACGATGGCCATCATGGCTTCGGCGATGGGTGTGGCGCGAATACCAACGCATGGGTCGTGGCGGCCTTTGGTAATGACTTCGATTTGCTCACCCTTGGTGTTAATACTACGGCCGGGGATGCGCAGGCTTGATGTTGGTTTTAACGCTATGCTAGCGGTGATGGCTTGGCCAGTTGAGATGCCACCCAAGATGCCGCCTGCGTGGTTTGAGCAAAAACCTTCTGGGGTCATTTCATCACGGTGCTCGGTGCCTTTTTGCTCTACTACGGCAAAGCCGTCGCCTATTTCTACGCCTTTTACGGCGTTAATGCTCATAAGGGCGTGAGCGAGTTCGGCATCTAAGCGGTCGAAAATTGGTTCGCCTAACCCCACGGGTACGCCTTCGGCACAGACGGAGATTTTAGCGCCTATGGAGTCGCCTTCTTTGCGTAGCGCGTCCATGTAGGTTTCCATCTCGGCGACGATATCGGCGTCAGGCGAGAAGAACGGGTTTTCGTTAACCTGTGCCCAGTCAAATTTGTTCATATCGACTTTAAGCGGGCCAAGTTGTGATAAATACCCACGGATAGTGACGCCTTTGCTGGCTAAATATTTTTTAGCAATGCCTCCAGCGGCTACACGCATGGCTGTTTCGCGTGCGGATGAGCGGCCACCCCCTCGATAGTCACGGAAGCCGTATTTGTGTGTGTAGACATAATCGGCATGCGCAGGGCGGAAAGTTTCGGCGATATTGGTGTAATCTTTTGAGCGTTGGTCGGTGTTTTCTATCAATAAACCAATCGATGTACCGGTGGTTTTACCTTCGAAGACGCCAGATAAAATTTTGACGACGTCGGCTTCACGGCGTTGTGTTGTATGGCGTGAGGTGCCGGGTTTGCGTCGATCAAGATCGCGTTGTAGATCGGCTTCGCTGATTTCGATACCCGGAGGGCATCCATCTATGATGCAGCCTAAAGCGGGGCCATGGCTTTCGCCAAAGGTGGTGATGGTGAAAAGCTTACCGTAACTGTTACCCGACATCGTTTACCTTCTCTTTCGTTATTCGCGTGCTATACCGGTGCGTGATTATACTGTGATTGTCAGAATTCGTCGCGATATTGCGCTAATTCTTCTTTTGTAATGACAAATACGCCATTACCACCCATAGGTAATTCAACCCAGGTGAGAGGCACGTGGGGGAACTGCTCCATTAAATGGACTTCGCTGTTGCCCACTTCTACCACCAGCAAGCCTCCGTCATGTAAATAATCGCAGGCTTCGCGAAGAATCTGGCGGGTTATATCTAAGCCATCATTACCCGATGTGAGCGCTAGTTCTGGCTCGTGCTGGTACTCTTTAGGCATGCTGGTAAAGTCAGCATGATCAACATAAGGTGGGTTAGAGACGATTAAATCGTACTGTTGGCCTTTTACACTGGTAAATACATCACTTTCGATGGCTTGTACACGCTCTTCTAATTCATGATCAGCAATGTTAAGGCGAGCAACTTCCAAGGCATCTGAGGATATATCGACCAAGTCCACTTCTGCATCTTCAAACGCGTAAGCGCAGGCAATACCAATACAACCGCTGCCTGTGCACAAATCCATTATGCGCTCGACGGGGCCAGGGCGCAGAAAAGGAGAAAACTCGGTTTCGATGAGCTGTGCAATGGGCGAACGTGGTATTAACACCCGCTCATCTACACGAAACGGCATTTGCATAAACCACGCTTCACCTGTGATGTAAGGCAAAGGGCGACGTTCTTCTACGCGCTGGCGCACGTAATCAATGATGGTTGTTTTTTCGGTATCAAGCACACGCGAGTCCATGACGGCTGGATCGGCATTCCAAGGTAAATGAACTGCCGCCAGCACTAGCTGCACGGACTCATCCCACGTGGATACATGGCCATGACCTAAAAAGACCTTGTGTTGATTCATTAAACTGCAAGTCCAACGAACGTAATCGCGCAAGGTGTGTAATTGGGATGCAATGTTTGCTTGATCTATCATCATGAGAATCGGGATAATACCCAGCCGGCTATAAAAGGCCTGACAGTTTAATGAATTCATACAATTGGCGCTATGTCTGACGATCAAAACTCATCTAATAAGCGGTTTTCGCCCGCAAACTCGCCCGTAGGCTCGCCAGACGCGTCTACCAACACCGATAGTGGTCCTAGTTTTTTGGATCTTATGAGTGATGTTACGCCCATTAAACATGACAAAGTCGCCAAGGCGAACACTAAACGGTTACGTAAACGCACGGATCTAGCATATTTGCGTGCGCAAGCGGTTCAAGAACAAGACAAAGTCATTGATGGCTTATCCAGCGAGGTCGTCGAGATTGTTGAATCTGATGAAGAGTTGATCTTTGCTACCTCCGGCATCCAGATTGCTAAGCTCAAACGTCTCCGTAAGGGCCATATCCCCTGGGAGGCGGGTATAGATCTACACGGAATGACGGTCGACGAAGCGCGAGACGAGTTGAGCAAGTTTATTCGCGATTCTACTTTTGAAGGCTTACGCTGTGTGATTGTGGTTCATGGTAAGGCATACAGCCAAGCGGGTAAGCAGCCCGTGCTTAAATCGTATGTTAATGATTGGCTTAGACAGCTCCCGCAGGTGTTGGCTTTTGCATCCGCGCAAGCGCGAGACGGCGGCACGGGTGCTTTGTATGTGCTTCTGCGTCAAAGCAAGTCATAATGCACTTTACGAACGCGTAACGTTAACGTAACGTAGCGCCTTTTTTTACCAACTGGGGATACACTCGTGATGGAAAAAGCATACGCCACCATTATTGAGCAAGTCGGCGAAGATCTTAACCGCGATGGTTTGTTAGATACGCCTGCCCGCGCGGCAAAAGCGATGGCTTATTTAACAAAAGGCTATAAACAAAACCTTGAAGAAGTCGTAAACAACGCCCTTTTTGAGTCTGACAACAGCGAGATGGTATTGGTAAAAGATATCGAGCTGTACTCTTTGTGCGAACACCATATGCTACCTTTTATTGGTAAAGCACATGTCGCTTACATCCCCGATGGTAAAGTGCTTGGCTTGTCTAAAATTGCGCGCATTGTTGATATGTATGCTCGCCGTTTACAGATCCAAGAGAACATGACCCAACAAATCGCCGAGGCTATTATGTCGGTCACCGGAGCTAAAGGTGTAGGCGTTGTTATCGAAGCAAAGCATATGTGTATGATGATGCGTGGTGTAGAGAAGCAAAACGGCTCGATGAAAACCTCCATGATGCTTGGTACATTCCGCAGCAAACCAGAAACCCGTGCTGAGTTTCTATCATTACTTAATTAGCGATATTTAAGGCTCGTAATGTCAGCGGCTGTATTAGATACACCTGACATTACGACGCAACCGCTCCCCCCTCGTTATACAGCGGAAGATGCAGCACTAGCCGAGTTCCAACACCATTCACGCCCTTTTCTACGCGTATTGTGCCACCTAGCACTCCATGAACAATATTGTGCACTATGTGCAACCCTAACCCTGTACCACCTTGGTTACGCTTTGTGGTAAAGAAGGGATCAAATATCGTTTTAAGGTGCTCTGTCGGGATCCCTCCTCCGTTATCGGTCACTAGGATGTCGACAAACCCGTTCACAGGAGGCGTAGCGGTGACTTCAATAATACCGCTCATGCCATCATCAAATGCATGTACTAGCGAGTTTTGAATCAGATTTTGTATCACCTGCCCAAGCGGACCTGGGTAGCTCACCATATTAATATTGGGTGGAATATTGAGTATGAGCTGATGCGGTGAATGATGAATTTGATTTTTCATGAGGGCACTGATTTTCTCGACTTCCTCAGCCAAATCAAAACGATGACAGGTCGCATTAGCACGGTCGGAGGCTACTTGTTTAAATTGCTGAATCAGCAGACCTGCTCGGTTTAACCCTTCGTTGGCTAGGTCTAACCCTTCGTTTTGTTGATGCAAAAAGCGATCTAGATCAGAGCGCTTCATAGCTCCGCTGTTAAATGAGTGCAACATCTCCGCCAGCCGCTCTCGCATTGATCTAAATGTCAGCATAGCCGAGCCAATGGGCGTATTAAGCTCATGAGCAATTCCCGCAACCAATAAGCCTAACGATGACAGCTTTTCCGTTCTAATCAGCTCTTCTTTTGATAACTGTAACTGCTCAATAACACGCTCAAGCTCTTTATTGCTGGCGTTTAGCTCTTTCGATTTTTTATCCAAGGCAGTGGTGGCTTTTGCAAGCGCAAAGGCCAAAAACGTGACGGCAATTAATATGACTAGCGCTATCAGGCTATAACGCCATATCAATTCCTTGCGCAACTCAGCTAAGTGCGTAACCACCGATACGGTATAGATAACGGTCGATTCTTTAACAAGCTCATCTAGCTTGCCCACCACCAGACGCTTATAGGTCCACAAGCCCTGATCATTTAAAATTTGCCCCGTGCTTGAATGCGATTGCCTCATTTGTTCCCACACATCTGGGTACGCAAGCGAGAAGCGGTCATTTAAACGGTTAAACATAAAGCCCCAATCTTGCTCTATGTCTGATGAAAGCAGCCAGTAGCCATCCGAATTAATCACCATGGAATTTTCAGAACGCTGATCGCGGTTAAATAAATAACTGCCATCAAGGTTTAAAACAAACAGGCCTATCACTTCGCCACTAACATCGCGCACTTGTGTTACCGAGCGCAAAGTGGGTCTGTAAGGTATTTCGATCTGATTATTTTCCATGTTGAGATCAAAGGGCGTTATAAAAACTTCGTCTTTGCCCAACGCCATGCCCTTCATAACGTAATAACGCTTAGCTTTATTTTGCATTTCGTGGTTGTGGCGGATAATTCCAGCATTATTGGCTCGTGCATTATTATCAACGCGTACCCATTCATTTCCATCCGGTAGAATAATGCGGATTTGCATATACTGTGGGTATGCAGAACTCACCGAAAGGAAGGTCTGGCTTAACAGCTTTTGTTGCTCTTCTCGGCTCACATCATTATTCGTCATGATAGATTGCGCAATATTGCGAATAATAAGCGTACTACGAATCACCTGATTGCTACCGACTTCCAAGAAGCTGTTCTCTTGATCAACTACTTCATCTTGCAAGCGTTTGGTATCACTAATTTCACGCGAATAATGGGCATCAAATAATAAAAACGCCCCTAATGGAATAAGAGCCCACCACGGAAACGCATAAAGAAACCATGCTTTTATAGGGCTTTTGAGAAAGCGGCCTAGTGTTTCAGAAAACATGTTAGTGCCTACCGCTGAGCCAGCCAATCAATAAGTGCCTCAGGCGGTAATGCCTTGCTATACAACCAGCCTTGGCCTAATTCACAACCGTGTTTTACGAGCCAATCAGCCTGCTCTTTAGTTTCTACGCCCTCAGCGATAACAGAAATGCCTAAACGTTTGCTTAGCTCTATGATCATGTTTGATAGAGCCACGCTTTTATCATCAGCGGTGAGTTTAGTGACAAAGACCTGATCTATTTTTAATTGATCAACCGGTAACTCAAATAAATATTCAAGTGACGACATGCCTGTTCCAAAATCATCAATAGATACACTACCCCCTGCTTTTCGGTGCTGCTCTAACAGGGTTGATACTCTATTGTGCGATGTCATGATCGCGGTTTCGGTCACCTCAACACATATCCGGCTTGGACTGATACCCGCCAATGCACACTGCTCGTGAAGTGCGCTAATCACATTTGAGTGCTCAAACTGTCGTACCGAGTAATTAATGCTCACCGTAATATCGGTGTAACCTTTCGCATCTAACTGCTGAATAAACTCACATGTTTTACACGCCACAAACCGACCTAACTCATGGATATAAACCGACTGTTCTGCAATGGGAATAAAGTAGTCCGGCGATACTGAACCATTGCGGTTGTTCCAGCGAATGAGCGCTTCAACGCCCATTAGCGCTCCCGTTGCCATATTTAGTTGTGGCTGAAAGTGCAGTTCAAACTCGTTTTGACTAAAAGCGTCCGAAAAGTCCTGCATTATGCGGAAACGATTAACCGCTTCTTGGTCCAGTTTAGAGTCATGAAAACTACAACTCCCTGGCCCATGCAATTTTGCCCTTCTTAAAGCAGACTCTGCTGCTCTCAAGAGGTCTGCCGCATCACGGGATTTATTATCCAAAGACACTTCGGTAAAGCACGCCGATAAGTTATGGGAGGTTTGCTCAATAATAAACTTTTCATTAAACGCGTCTTTGGCCGCCGCTAGATTAACGATCTCTTTAAAGCCTACCACAGCAAACAAATCTGACTGTATGCGAGCCACAACCGCTGGCCGCTGAAACACTTTATGTAAGCGATCCGATACCGCTTGGAGTACAAAATTACCAAACGTAGAGCCAAATAAATTATTGAGTACAGAAAAGCCATCAATATCAATCATGACCAGATTGAAGAAGTCCGCTTTTGAGCATGTCCTTATACGAAACATCTCTCGTAACAACGCACTGCGGTTAGAAATACCCAACAAATCGTCTTCATAAGCGACTCTATCGAGCTTGCTCACAAGGGCTACGTTACCAAATCCTTTTGAAGCATTGGCAGCAAAAACATGTAATAGCTCTTTTTCTGTATCCTCTAAATGGCGGCCTGTTGCGACATAGACGGCAAACTCAGCCTGTGAGGTAGATTGCGCAAAAAACAGCACCTGCGAATTTTCGGTTTCAACGCTGTGCTTCTCACGCAAGGATTTTTCGATTAACGATTGGATGTATCCGTCAGGTAACTCGCTCAACCCTTTATTGACATATGATTTGTATTTACCACTGGCACCAATGGTAATGGGTTCAAACACACTGCCGTTTGTTAAGCCTATGTCGGTTGTTTTGCTCGCACAGACTAAACCTTCACATGGCACATTAATTAATTTTGCCAACTCATCTAACGTAGCGCTTGCAAGATCGGGAAGCGTTTTCATCGCTTGCAAACGGTTGCTGGATTCAATAATTAAATGCAAGCCGCGGTGTGCTGCACTAATCGTTTTTAACTGGTGATAATTCCGTATTGCGCCTGTCAAAATATTCACAATACCGCGTGAGGCCAAATCGGATTTAAGGCAATAATCGGTTAAATCAAAGTCCTGCATAACAAACTTTGCTGGGGCAATTCCTGGCTGGCCTGTCAGCAAAATAAAACGGGTTTCCGATAGGCCCAAAATATCACGGACAGCGTTCATTAAACGCAAGCCAGCATCTTCGGTTTCCATCATGACATCGATAAATGCGACAGCAAAATCGTGATCAACCGATAAGACCTTGCTAGCTTCGGCCATGCTATAAACATTAACAACTTCTATAGGTTTATCGAGGATAACCGCATCGCGCAGTGCAAAATTGAGAGAGTTTTGAAAATCTTTGTCGTCATCAACCGCTAGAACACGCCATACATCCCTTCGGCCTTGGTTACCCTCTTGGGTTTCTGGCGAGAACAGCATTTCATCATCAATTCCATGGTAATTTTCCGCACGATCCATTGAGGGTCCCCTGTGCAAGTAATGTTCGGTAAAACGCTTAAAACTGGCAATCAGCAATTGCCAAAAAAATCTTATTATTCAGCTTTTGTACATAGTAGTTAACACAGTTATTTTAATCCACTTTATCGGATAAAAACTGACATAATCGCTCATGAATTAGTACAAGATAAAAGAACACAACTACGGCAGCCATAGATAGCGAGAGAACATTAACGACTAAGCGATTGATTTTCCAACTCAACTAGCGCTGCTTCCGCCACTTGTCGCCCCACAGCGATCACTTCCGTTGCCATATGGAAGTCATGAAATCGGCATGTATCAGTAGGAACAGAAATGAGCAAATCAGGAGGATAACCCGCCACTTTGTATTGGCTCAACGCTCCCTGCATCACTTCAATCGCCCCCATTAGAATATCGATGTTACCATCGAGCTTTGATTTTCGAAGCGCTTCTTTATCGGCTTCTAACTCGCGCAAAACTTGTGCATCGTAATGAGGGCCGTCTGTCGCCAAAATAGGGCAACTAGGCTGGGGGACTTCAAAATCAGGTAGATCTCCCTGCCCATTTAAATCGACGGCGATAATCAAATCGGAATGAGCCGCGACAGTCGCGACAATAGGCAGCGGGTTAAGAATACCGCCATCAACTAATACTCGGCGGTTTTCTTCTACCGGAGTAAACACACCGGGTACAGCGATAGAAGCACGGATAGCATCTTGCAGCGATCCGCGTTGAAACCATATTTCTTTATGATGCACTAAATCCGTAGCGACAGCGGTAAAAGGAATAGGCAACGATTCAATGTCGGGGTCACCCGCTATTTCACGCAGTTTACTAAACAGCTTATCACCACGAATCGCGCCCATTTTGAACGTGATATCTAACATGGCAAGCACGTTAAAACGGTTCAACGTTTTAACCCAATCTGCATAATCCTCCAAAGCGCCGGCAGCATATAAACCACCTACTAACGCTCCCATGGAGCTGCCCGCTACACAATTGATGGTGTATCCATGTTCTTCAAGGACTTCTATCACACCAATATGTGCATAGCCTCGTGCACCACCGCTGCCTAGGACTAATGAGACCGTTGCCATGAATGCTACCCCTCAATAACTAACACCACTACCGATGCAAACTCTTGCAAAACTGAAGGCACCCACGCTCCAACTGAGGTGACAGGGATATCCACATTACGCGCGAGTAACGACGAGCTAAGTTGCTCTGCCAAACGCTGACTTTTTTCAAGTGCATCTTCAAAGCCGTTACCCTTGTGATGTACAACCAATGTAGCTTGGCGCCCTTCCTGTACTATTTGCTGATTAATTTGTGTTATCACATCAATATCGGCTTGCTGATCAATCGCTAAAATGGCGAAGCCTTGATCCAGAGCGTCAGCCCCAATTCTCGCGGCAGCGTCTGTCTCGATTAGATCAAGATGCGCGTAAACTTTACGGTTGCCTCTCTCTACAATGTAGACCACTGCATACTGACCAGGCAATTTAGCCGTGATAACGAATTGAGAATCCACCAAACCTAGCAAAGTAGACTCATTAAACACCTGATTAGCCCAGACAGTGCTACTGCCACATGCTCGTCCATTACATGTAAACAGTAATTCAGCATCGCTTACTTTTAGCTGGTCAGTAAAAAAACGATTAAGCTCGCGCGTTCGAGTACCTTGCGGAATTTGATAAGTAATACGCGTTAGTTGCCCAGATAATCGCTGAGACGATTCAGGCCTTTCCACGCCATTAACGGTTTCTATACCCCCTAGCACGAGGCGATAATCAGCATCGGGGGTGAGACGATAATTAACAATCCAAGAACCGCGATAGCGCTCAATACTTGTATCATCTGATGAGCCTCGCACATCAGAGGCAGCTAAGGCGTGGGGCATTACACCCAGCGACAATCCAAACAGCCCTACCAACAAAGCTTTTTCGATAAACGATTTAACAGTGTTTATTATCATGTAGCGTCCTTTTTTAACTGCAGTGTAGCAAAAAGGATCAGACTAGCGTGTTATTGATATCAGTGGCTATCCTTAATGCAGGTTCGGCATCCATATGTAAATGATGATTACCGGGCAAACGTATAACATCGAGCTTGTCTAATTGATCCATACGAGCTTGCGCATCCGACATATCAATACCATCCAAGCCTAGGTACAAACGCACCGGTGCTTTAACAGCTTTGAGGCAGGACATGACTTGTTTTTCAGTCATGCGATTGATGGACGGCAACATAAGACGGTGGTCGCTACACCAAGAATACCCTGTTTCATCATGCTTTACGCCACGTTCGACAAGCCATTCCGCCGATTGGCGTGAAACGGGCCACCGGCTTGTCATGCGCACTTTGATGGCTGATTCAAGATCAGGATAAGGGCGCAAAGTTCGTCGTTTTAAGCGCTTTTGCTTAAGAATAGCTTCGGCCATGAGCTGAGGTAACTTCTTTTCGTCATAAACTGGCGGCCCCATGCCTTCAATCATGTAGAGGCGATTGACCCGTTCAGGGAATAACGCAGCAAACAGTACAGCCACCGAAGCCCCCATTGAATGCCCTAACAGAGTAACTTTGTTATAGCCATGCAGATCCATTAACGACAACAAATCACTCACATTTTCCCAAATATAATACGTATCGCCAGGCGGGCGATGATCAGAATGACCATGACCAGCTAAATCCAGAGCCACAAAGTGGAAATTGGTTAGATGCTTACGTAACTCGTTAAATGAACTCGCATTATCTAACCAGCCATGCAGGGCTATAATTGTCTCTGGTTGCCCTTGGCCTGACTCAATGGCACGCAAAGTCAGGTGATCGAGGGCGTATGTTACTTCATGCATAGCAATACCTATTGAATAGCTCACCTGCTGTACTGATGAGCGAACAAAACTATCCTAATGTGATTAGTGAGGAATGCGAATCCCTTGCGCTGCTCCAGGCCACTCCATATCCATTGAAATTAACTGCCCAGGCAGAAAAGGTTCAGGATACAAAATGGAGCCCTGTAAAAGATAACTGGTCAGTAAACCAATTAAAGGCTGATGTGTAACGACTAAAAGTTCAGGCTTCCAGAATTGCTCTAACGCCGCCACGGCATCAGGAATGGGAGTATCAGGTGTTAGGCGATCATCTAAAATAATTTCGATCGCCCCTGCAGCCTTAGCGCCGCTATTAGCGTGCAACGTGCTCATGTGGGCAGCTACCAAATCAGCGGTTTGCCGCGTGCGATAAAACGGGCTGGCAATAATGCGAGTGACGGGAGCCAAACGGTTCGCGTACTGCTTAGCTTGCTCATTAACAAACGCAATACCTTGCTCTGTTAGCTCCCGTTGCTCATCGGTGGCGCTTGCCCAACTGGCCTCGCCGTGTCGCATTAATGTCAGCATTAAACTGTTGTCCTTGGTAGCACGAACTCAACATCTGTACTTTGCTCACTGGTCATTAGCGCTTTTGCAACTTCTTTAACGTGAGCACCGTTAAATACTATCTCGTATAAACCGGCTACTAGTGGCATGTAGATATCCATTTCATCGGCTTTTTCTTTGATAATACGGATGGTATTCACACCTTCTGCCACTTCCCCTAACGACTTAACGGCTTCATCTAGCGAAATGCCACTTCCTAGCGCAAACCCAACGCGGTAATTTCGGCTCAAGGGAGACATGCAGGTTACGATTAAATCACCGACTCCGGCTAAGCCTAAAAACGTCATGGGGTTAGCCCCCATACTCACAGCGAAACGGCTCATTTCTGCCAAGCTGCGCGTTAACAACATACTTTTCGTATTTTCTCCCATGCCTAAGGCCGCACTCAGACCTGCGGCTATGGCATAGATATTTTTTAGTGTGCCGCCAAGTTCAACACCATAGGTGTCCGAACTTGCGTAGACACGAAAGTAGCTCTGTTGTAGAGCATCTTGTACAGCTGCACGCAGAGGTTCATGGTTACTAGCAATCACCGTTGCTGTTAATTGATGCTGAGCGACTTCTTTAGCAAGGTTAGGGCCGCTTAAGACGCCTACGTTGGCTTGCGGTAGTTCATCTTTTAATATCTGACTCATCAGACTAAAAGTTTCGCCTTCAATACCTTTAGTGGTACTGATCACACACTGCTGCTCAGTCACAATGTGTTTAATCTGATGTACAACACTGCGAAAGCTTTGGCTGGGAATAGCCACAAAAACAAGCTCAGCACCGACAACCGCCGACTCTATATCAGTAGTAGCCGTTAACGCCGGCGATAACGGGTAATCAGGTAAATAACGGCTGTTCGTGTGTTGCTGGTTAATCTCATCAGCTCGGTCTTTATTTCGCATCCATTGCGCAACTTGAATCCCTTTTTCGGCCATGATGTTGGCAATAACTGTACCAAAGCTACCACCACCCAACACAGCAACTTTTCGCTGCTCTGCGCTCATGTTAGATCCTTAGCTTATTCAACTCAGTGCTCACGATCGTCTACACTATCCAGTAAACGATCAACACCCTTGAAAATAAAAACAATCACAAAATAGGCAACTATCGACACAACTAGAAACACACCAAGCTGCAGGTAATCACCCGTTCTGTTAAACCCTGCAACCGCCACTGCTGCAAATAACGCACTCACAACAATGGCTAAAATACGTGCGAGCTTCTGAGTTTTATGTCGATCCTGAGAGTGACTAGGCTTCTTTTCCATGCGTAGTTTGCTCATCAACTTTAGTTACCACAGGCTCCTCTTCTGAGACGTCAGTCTCACTCGTCGGTTCAACCTCGGCAGTGACGTTATCTTCGTCGGATACAGTCGTATCAGCCGCAGGTGCTCCGGCTGGCTCTTTTACTGGATCAAACTCAACTAGTAACGCCTCATCTGGGTGGATACACTCCAGCTTAACGCCTGTCTCTTGTTCGATTTCGGGGATCATGAACGAGTCATTTTCGCATGCAAAACAAATAGATGTGCCGACTGCTCCTGCTCGACCCGTACGCCCAATACGGTGTACGTAATCATCGGCATCTTCCGGCAGTTGATAGTTCACCACATGTGTTACGCCATCAATATGAATCCCACGGCCTGCAACATCTGTTGCTACCAGCACAGTGATTTTACCGCTTCGGAAATCTTCTAATGTTTTAACTCGCTTGTGCTGCGGGATTTCTCCTGACATCAACGCGGCTTTCACACCATCACGGCGTAATTTTTCGGCCAACGAGCGCGTTTCACCCCGACGGTTACAAAACACGATGACGCGTTCAATATTATTGATGCGAATGTAATTACGAAGCAGCTTGTACTTTTCTTTACTGGAGACCAAAAAAACTTTTTGGCTAATGTTGTCGGTTGTTTGTCGCTCAGCTTCGATTTCAATTTGAACAGGGTCAACGGTCCACTGTCGCGCCAAATTCATAATGTCATCAGTAAATGTTGCACTGTATAACAACGTTTGACGTTCTGAGCCTTTACGCGGTGTATTTCGAATAATGGTGCGCACATCTGGAATAAAACCCATGCTCAACATGCGATCGGCTTCATCAAGCACCAGTACTTCTACGTTGTATAAATCAACATCTTTAGAACGTACAAAATCAATTAAACGGCCGGGTGTGGCTACTAATATATCGGTGTTACCACCTTTAATTTGTTTACGTTGTTTATCGTAGTCCATCCCACCCACTAAAGAGATCACACGTAGATCCGTGTATTTCGTTAGCAGTTCGGCGTCGTCTGCAATTTGCAGCGCGAGTTCACGTGTTGGAGCGATAATTAACGCGCGAGGTTCACCTTGGCGCTGCGGCTCGGTTAATGGGTAGTCGATTAAATCGGTAACTATACCCACTAGAAAGGCAGCCGTTTTACCCGTACCTGTTTGCGCTTTGCCAATAATATCTTTACCGGCCAACGCTGGTTTAATGGTCTCAGCCTGTATGGGTGTGCAGTACTCAAACCCAATATCTTGAATGGCATGCAATAATTGATCAGGCAGATCAAAATCTAAAAAGCGCTTTTTACCCTCTTCCTGAGCAACGATAAATTCTGCCGGTGACCAGCTAGATTCTTTTTTAGATTTTCGAGCACGCGACGGTGCTTTGCGCTTATCATTTTTACGCGGCTTGCCCTTTTCAGCGGTTTTAGCTGATGGGTTTGCATCATTCGGCGTAGATTCGTTAGCTGTTGTTGTAGCGTCCAATATTATACTCACTTTATTCGATTTCTCGGCGGAATGGTGGTAATGCATCCAACAGTTGTCGTCCGTACCGGCGAGTCACAACTCGTCGATCCAGCAGAATTATGTGGCCACTGTCTTGCTCTGTACGCAACAGGCGACCAGCGGCTTGTGTGAGGCGTATTGAGGCCTCCGGGACGGTCCATTCCATAAATGCATTACCGCCTCGCTGTTCTATCCATTCTGCCATGGTCGCATCAACCGGATCATCCGGCACCCCAAATGGCAGCTTTGTAATAATCACCTCGGTTAGATAGTCCCCAGGTAAATCCACCCCTTCAGCAAAGGAAGCTAATCCAAAGATAATGCTTGGTTTGCCTTCATCAATCACTGACTTATGGGTTTTGATAATCTCGTTCTTGGTCAAATCGCCTTGAATCAACACATGATCACGGATTTTATCATCCAATTGATCTCGAATCGTTAGCATTTGTCGCCAAGAACTGAATAATACCAGTGTTGCAGTAGCTTTTTGCAGACAATCGTTCAAAAAAGCACTGACTTCTTGCGTATGATCTTCTGGTTTCCCAGGATCAGCTAACATTTTAGGTACTTTTAAGCAGGCAGCCTGCGCATAATTAAATGGACTAGGCAACTGTTCGCACGCCACCGTTGGCGGCAACCCTAAGTCATCTATTAATCGCGTAAACTGTCCAAGAGCAGTTAATGTTGCGGATGTTAACACCGCACCGTAAGCGGGCTTCCACAGGTGCTCTTCTAAGGTATCGGCCGCTGTTACTGGGCTACTACGGCACTCAAAATCAATCCCGTCAGTGGACTCAACCAAGTTAATCCAGCGTGCTGTTGGCGCAATACCTTCTACATCAGCTACCGCATAGCTACGTGCTAACCAAAAAATAGATTGAGATCGCGCCCACATTTGACCCATGCGTGGATACCAGCGCTCAGCGACCCCTTTATCAATTTCGGGAATACCACCATCTAACGCCTCTTTTAACAGATCAACTATTTGCTCTGCTTTTAACATCCACTTTTCAGCCGCTGCAGCAATGCCAGCAGCTGGTACAGTCAACGATTCTGGCAACACCCCTTTGGGGAAACGAAAGCGATCTTTTGGTCGTTCATCACCTTCTAGCAACATCAAACGTAAGCTCATTTGGAGCTGGTCTAACGAGCTAATCATTTCGGCTTTAGCCGGCTCCATTCGTTCTATGTATTGCTGTAAAACAGGCTGACTATCGCACTCATCAATCATATGCTCTAACTGCCGCGACATGGTTTTTAACCAACGCTCAGTGCTGCGAACCCGCAAGCTATAAGCAAAATGCCCGGTTGTTTTAGCAGAAAGATGGTGTGCCTCATCAAACACATAAATGGTTTGCGCCGGATCGGGAAGGATAGCGCCGCCTCCGAGAGACAAATCGGCCAGTACCAGATCGTGATTGGCAACGACTACATCCGCTTTATCTAACGAATCTCTGGATTTAAAAAATGGGCATACTGAAAAGTTGCTGCAACGACGGTTGGTACAGCGGGTATGATCACTCGTGAGTGGCTGCCACACCTCTTCTTCTAGTTCCACAGCAAGACTATCGCGGTCACCATCCCAGCTACCGGAGGCAAAGCGATCCATTAACTCACTGTAGTAAGCAACGGCATCGGGTTCCATTCGCTGTGCAATTTCATCTTCATAAAGTGCCATTTGGCCTAACTCGCCTTGGCCTTCTAGCAACTTTTCAGCCTGGGATACACAGAAGTATCGCCCGCGCCCTTTAGCCAAGATATAACGCACAGGTTCTGCCATTAAACGCGAAGCTTCAGGTAAATCCTTATGAAGTAGCTGCTCTTGTAAAGCGACCGTTGCTGTAGATATAACCAAGGACTTGCCCTGCGCTTTAGCAATGGGAATAGCGCTAATCAAGTAAGCCATTGTCTTACCTGTGCCTGTGCCCGCCTCGATCAAACAGATATGATTATCGCTACTTCTTTCACCTTTTTCGTTACTTTCAATATTCCCTAAGGTGCGCGCAATTTGCGCAATCATCATTTTTTGCCCATAACGAGGCTTAAGGTCATGCAACCCGAGGAACTGGCGATATGCCTCTTGTATAGACTTTTTTAGAGCGTCGCTGAGCAAAACTTAAATCCTGATTTCAATGTCGCGGGGATAATATCAAGATACTGGATATATAAACAGAAAATCTCTTTACAACCGACCTTGCCTGTATATAATCACATGTACTGTATAAAAAAACAGTCATCTATTTGCGGGCTATCTTACCTATCGGCACTTAATTATGACGGGCACAAATATGAAACTCACAAAGCGTCAATCAGAAGTACTCGACTGCATTCGCGATCATATCGATGCAACCGGTTATCCGCCTACACGTGCCGATATAGCACGCTCACTAGGTTTTAAATCAGCCAATGCGGCTGAGGAACACTTAAAAGCGTTAGCCCGTAAGGGTGCTATAGAAATGATCCCTGGCACCTCTCGCGGTATTCGTCTTCCTGAGCTTGAGCAACCAGAGCCTGAAGGTCTTCCCTTGATCGGCCGCGTAGCCGCGGGCAGCCCTATTTTAGCCCAGGAGCACATCGAAGAGCACTGCACAATTTCAGCTGACTTTTTCCACCCACCGGCTAATTACTTGCTGCGAGTGCACGGCACGAGTATGAAAAACATCGGCATCATGGATGGCGATTTGCTGGCAGTTCACCAATGCACAGAAGCACGTAACGGCCAAATTGTAGTAGCGCGTATTGGTGACGAAGTCACCGTTAAGCGGTTCCAACGCACTGGACACATTGTAGAACTGATAGCTGAAAACGAAGAGTTTGACCCTATCGTGGTCGACTTACGCGAGAGCGAGCTTTCCATCGAAGGGTTAGGCGTTGGCGTCATACGACAAGGGAGTGAGCCATAATGCACATGTTAATTCCTGATAACAAAGCTGTTACCGGCATTATCAGCACCCAAAAAGAGTTAGGTAGCATTCGCACCAAGCTTAAACCCCGAGCTCAACAGCCCAGCGATTTCGGGAAAATTACTGAAATCGTAACACAAAGCGGTGATCTGGCAGATATGCCAATGATAATGCCGTTATTGGCGCAGCTAAGCCATGAAGACCGCTGGTTTGCTTGGATTGCTCCACCTATAAACTTGCCAAAATCGTTGCTACAAGATGCTGGAATTGATCTTAAAAAGGTAATTCTACTTTACCCTGACGAGAACCATAGCGTTCAGCAATTGGCTGAAAAAGCCCTCAGCACTGGCACATGCCATGCTGTTATTAGCTGGGCCGGAGATATTTCTGACGATGCCTTTCAGCGCCTAGAAAAAAGCGCCAGACAAGGGGCAAGTAATGGAATTTTGATTCGCCGTCGCCATGCTATTAATTGAGGAATGCACTAATAGCATAGGCACGGCATACCCAATAAGAAACGGCAAATACGCTTTAGTGAATCGTTGAAGGGCGGATCATGTCATCCGGTGATACGTCATCAGTATCGATACCTGGCTCTTCATCATTCACCAAGTCGGACATCATATGAGCACCGGCAACCAACATTCTTCTTGCAAGTTCTTCAGTGTTTTCTAACAGATTATCTTGCACAACTTGTGATAAGTTTAGCGTCATTAACGCCTCTTCTTCACCCGAGCGACGAATAACAAACTCACCCGACGCTAAACGCACAATTTCTAGCACCATCTCATCCATCAAACTACCTAACACCCCTTACTTTTTCCAATGTTGTCAATTTAAGCGTTTACCATTCTTGCATACCGCTTCGCAGTCGCTCCAGTAAAGCCCTAAACTCAGATAACCAAGAGCGATACTCTGTCAGAATATCTGCATCTTCTGCATGATCCGGATTAATCTGAACAATATGAATTTCCGATAAGCTAGGTGATAAATCGGCACCCACTTTTGCTTTGGCCGACGGGCCCGTTTTATCTGCCGCCTTCCAACAGCCTCGATAGGCAGATAACATTAAGGCAAGCCAGCTGTGTTTATTGGATTCTAACACAGATAGCTCTGTCACCTCTGGAGACTCCTGAACTGATGCATCCAGCAACCCTTGCAAATCGCTGAGCGCTTCAATCGCATCTGGGTTAAAGCGATACTTTTCTGCAATTTCTCGTAAAAAAGCCTGATAAGCAGAAGCCATCAGAAATAGGACGGATTCATGATAAGACTCAATCATCGCATGCTGATCCCAGCTATTCGATGACTGGGCTGCTTGCAACGCGTCAATATGAATACGAGCAAAGTTGAGCTTTTGGTTAGTTCTAACCAGATACACCTGACTCATCGCGACCTCAAATGTCCTCTTTGCGTGCAAAGACTCATGCACAACAAAGAGGCTCTCCTGATAACTGTTATTAACCTGCTTTTATTTGCTGGCTTTTTTAGCTTTGGGTTCAACTACAACCCATTTATCACCTTCATAAAACGCCTTCCAGCCCGTAGCTTTGCCATTCACTTCGGTCATGACGTACTGCTCTTTGGTTTTGCGGCTGTAACGAACGATCGTTTCATTACCGTCCATATCTTTAGTCGGCGCGCTGAACAAGAAATCATACTTTGGATCGATTTCTTTTTTATGCGGCAACAGCTCACTCACTTTAGGCGCACGTGTTTCACGGTTACGCGGGAACTGACTAGCGGCTAAGAATAAGCCACTAGCTCCGTCACGCAAGATATAAGTATCTTCAACCTTTTCACATGCTAGCTCTGGCATTGGCACAGGGTCCATTTTTGGCGGTGCAGCTTCTCCGTTTTTCAGGAGTTTGCGAGTATTCTTACACTCATCGTTTGTACAACCAAAATACTTACCAAAGCGCCCATTTTTTAGCTGCATTTCAGAGCCGCACTTATCGCATTCTAGTGTTGGGCCATCATACCCTTTGATACGATAATTACCCTCTTCGACCTCATAGCCTGGGCAATCCGGGTTGTTACCACATACATGTAATTTACGTGTTTGGTCGACTAAATAACTATCCATGGCGCTGTCACAGATACTGCAACGACGCTTGTTGCGAAGGATACGTGATTCTTCCTCTTCGTCACCATCTGCGCTGACAACTTCATCACCAGGGATTAAGTTAATTGTTGCTTTACAGCGCTCTTTCGGTGGCAAATTGTAGCCCGAGCACCCTAAGAACACACCGGTGCTTCCTGTACGAATCACCATGTGTCGGTCACATTCTGGACAGGGAATATTCGTATCAGTTGGGGTATTAGGCCGCATGCCGTGTTCTGGGTCTTTTGCTTCATCCAGCCGACGTACTAAGCCTTGGTAGAAACGATCAAGCAACGCCTTCCAATCAGCTTCGCCGTGCGCAATGTCATCCAGCGCATCTTCCATTCGGGCAGTAAAGCTGTAGTCCATTAAATCAGTGAAGTTTTCGGTCAAACGCTCAGTAACGATATCGCCCATTTTGCAGGCATAGAAGCGTCGATTTTGGACTTCCACATAACCACGGTCTTGGATCGTCGAGATGATTGACGCATAGGTAGATGGTCGACCAATACCTTGCTTTTCTAGCTCTTTAACCAAACTTGCTTCTGTGTAACGGGCCGTTGGCTTGGTAAAATGCTGTTTTGGCTCTAACGACTCTAACGCCAACTCCTCACCCGACTTAACGTCAGGCAAGATCACATCTTCATCGCCTTTGCCTTTTGCTTGCATAACGCGGGTATAACCATCAAAGCGTAAAATACGCCCTTTTGTGGTCAACTCGTAATCATCACCCGCTTTCACCGTAATACGTGAGCTAGTGTAAAGCGCAGGAGTCATTTGGCACGCTAGGAATTGACGGCGAATAAGGTCATATAACCGTTCTGCATCCCGCTCCATTCCAGATAAGTCAGATGCCTCACGGGTTACATCAGAAGGCCGAATCGCCTCATGCGCCTCTTGAGCTCCTTCTTTACTGGAATACCTAATCGGCTCTTCAGGAAGATACTTACTTCCGTAATGATCACCGATATAAGTGCGACAACTTTCAACGGCCTCTTGGCTCAAGTTAGTTGAGTCAGTACGCATGTAAGTGATGTAACCAGCCTCGTACAAGCGCTGCGCCATCATCATGGTTTTTTTAACGCCAAAGCCCAAACGCGTACTCGCAGCTTGCTGCAATGTCGAGGTGATAAAAGGCGCTGAAGGCTTACTACTGGTTGGCCTGTCGTCACGGTTTACCACAGTAAAGCGTGACGCTTTAAGCGCTGCTACGTGTTGGTTTGTATCCTGCTCTGAATCAGGACGAAACGCTTTGCCCGCAAACTTAGCCACTTGCAAACGAATCGCTTCTTTGCCTTGAGTTTGCGCGCCGGCATGCACTTCCCAAAACTCTTCAGGGATAAAAGCACGAATCTCTTTTTCACGATCTACAACCAGTTTAACGGCTACTGATTGCACACGCCCTGCCGACAAACCACGAGCGACCTTTTCCCATAACAATGGGGAAAGCATATAGCCCACGACACGGTCAAGGAAACGGCGCGCTTGCTGTGCGTATACGTGATTCATATCCAGCGTGCCCGGATCATCAAAAGCCGCTGAAATGGCTTTTTTAGTGATCTCGTTAAACACGACTCGACGGTATTTTTGATCATCGCCACCAATAGATTCGCGCAGGTGCCAAGCAATGGCTTCCCCTTCGCGGTCCAAATCCGTTGCGAGATAGATGGTGTCAGCATTTTTAGCGAGCTTTTTCAGCTCATCGACAACTTTTTCTTTGCCTGGGAGAATTTCGTAATGCGCGTCCCAATTGTTCTCTGGATCAACGCCCATACGATTGATTAGCTGCTCTTTCGCTTTTTTCTCTTTATGGATAGCTTTGTCCTCAGGGGACATTTTTCGCGTAAGAGCCGCCTGCTTAGCGCGTGCTTTAGGGTCACTTTTTGGCGCGTTGCCACTGGTTGGCAAGTCACGGATATGACCGACACTCGATTTAACGACGAAGTCATTTCCAAGATACTTATTAATAGTCTTGGCTTTAGCGGGGGACTCTACTATTACGAGCGATTTTCCCATCAGATTACTATCCCTCAGGTCAGAAGCGGCAAAAACAGCGTGCATATATAAGTGCTTAGAGTATCGGGGTCAAGCAACGCTACCAAAAAAATCAATTCCCTCTATAATCACTACTGTGTTTTTGATCAAGTTTTTTGGTCGTTTTCCCGATGGCGAAGCTCTATAAAAATACCGCCAATTACGAGGTTATTTTTTTCAATGCAGCAAGAAAGCGTACTTTATCTAATCATAATAGCGGCAATCGGTCTGGCTGCATTAGGGCTTAACCATTTTATATCAAGACGTGAACATGCAGCCGAAGTCAAGCAAGAGCGCTTAAAAGATTTACGCACTCAGACATTTCATATTCTAGATACGATCACGGCATTAAAAGCTGCAGGCTGCAAAAATGACATTCTAGATCGGTTAAATCAGCACGCGATGGTTCTTATCGAAGAAGTCAGCATGCTAGCTCCCGATTCCGACTTAATGACACAAGTGAACAACCAAAAAGAAACGGCTGATAGAACCATGCCTAGTCACACGCAGTTTACGAGTGACAAAGAGCTCAAAAAGTTTCAAATTTACGTAAACTACACCGAAAAACTACTAAAAAAGATGCTCGCGAAGGGAAAAATATCTCCCATTCAAGCACGAAATTACGGCCAAGAACTGTACTGGCTCAACATTTCAGTTGTAGCCGATGCGCATATCATGCAAGCCAAAATGCTACTTGAATCCGGGGATAAACTGATAGCGTTATCTCACCTCAAGCACGCCAAAGCGGTTGTTGTCCGCGCGATGGTTGCTCAGCATCTTAAACAGCCTAAACTCAATGAAATACAGCCTTTAATTAAAGAGCTAGAACCTAAACGTAGCAGCTATGGCGGCACGTTAGAGGACTCAATTTCAGACATCAATTAAACCAGCTCAAGCTTTAGACGCTGGCTTTTTCACGCGCGACTTACGCCTCACTTTTGCTTTATACGGTGCTTTTCCTTTACCCGCCAAGCCGTGAAATGTCACCCCTTTAACTTGTGCTAATAGATTTTCTAAGCCATTAGTCATAGGCTCTAAAAAACCGGCATAATTGAGCTCGCGCTGGCTAATAGCCGTTAACTGCGATTCCCAATGCGCGGTCATATCAGGATAGCTCACAGCGTCCGGCAAGCTAATTATCAGCTGCCGACCTACCTCTGTCGCGCGTATGTCTTTGGCAACTCGCGTTAAAAAGCCGCGCTTGAATAGCAACTCAATAATCCCGGCTCGTGTCGCTTCTGTGCCTAATCCGTCAGTCTCACGGAGTACTTTACGTATGGCTGTATCACTCACGTATCGAGCAATCCCCGTCATGGCGGACAGCAATGTTGCATCTGTAAAATATTTAGGTGGGCAGGTTTGCTTTTCGTGAACGTCCGCTTGCTGACAATGTACGGCATCACCTTTTAGCACTGTAGGTAAACGTCCCAATGTGGGTTCACCATCAACAGTATCTACACCCTGCCCTGTAGGCGACGACTCTGAACGGGTGCGCTTTGGCAACAGTATTTTCCAGCCTTCAGCCAGTGTGTCCTTTTGTTTCGCAATAAACAGCCCACCCATAACTTCGGTATCAATTTGCTTCTCGGCGTACTCAAATGGCGGATAAAATTGCATTAGGTACTGGCGAGCAATCAACTCATAAACGTGGGCTTCACTCTTTGTAAGCTTAGAGACATCCTGCACTTTAGCCGTGGGGATGATGGCATGATGGGCGCTCACCTTCGAGTCATTCCATGCCTTACTTTTTATAGAGGTATCGGCTCCACTGACCGCTTGCGCCAACGAATCACATGACCGATTAATGGCTGAGACCACTTGAGTAGCATTTTTCCAATGCTCAAGGGGCAAATATCGACAATCCGACCGAGGATAGGTAATTAATTTATGACGCTCGTATAGTTGCTGGCAAGCATCAAGCACCTGTTTAGCGCTCATACCAAAACGCTTAGCCGCATCTATCTGCAAAGATGATAAATTATAAGGTAAAGGTGCGGGTTGCTTTTTCTTTGCATTTTTAACCTCAACAACAATACCTGGCTTATGCTTAACCCGAGCCACTACGTTTTCGGCTAGTTTTTTAGACAAAACACGCCCTTCATCATCCATGTAGTCAGCACAAGCTTCACTAGGTTTCCATTTGGCTCTGTATAGCTCACCCTTACCTGTTTCTAAGGTAATATAAACCTCATAGAACGGCTTAGAGACAAAGTTCTCTATCTCAAGATCACGATGAACAACTAAGCCTAATAACGGGGTTTGCACGCGCCCTACCGACAACACACCCTGATAGCCTGATTGCTGCCCTCGCAAGGTACATAAGCGCGTCATGTTCATCCCATACAACCAATCAGCACGCGAGCGTGCTAACGCCGACGTAGATAACGGTATAAAATCTCGATTAGAGCGAAGCTTAGCCAGTGCTGACTTTACGGCCTGCGGGTTTAAATCACTAATTAAACAACGCAGCATTGCATTACGTTTTTGCGCAGGCACCTTGAGATAACTAATAACCTCATCCACCAGCAATTGCCCTTCGCGGTCTGGGTCCCCCGCATGGACTAATTGATCGGCTTCTTTTATTAGCTTTCGCAATACAGTCAGCTGTTTTCGCGTCTCTTTTTTAGGTGTCAATTGCCACTGATCAGGAACGATGGGTAGGTCTTCTTCACGCCATTTTTTATAACGCTCATCATAGGCATCAGGGTCGCACTGCTCTAATAGGTGACCTATGCACCAACTAACCACATCACCGTTGGCGGCGATCACGCAGCCTTCGGCTTTTTTATGTGGTTTTGGCAGCACGTCCGCAATTGCTCGCCCAAGACTCGGTTTTTCTGCGATGTATAAAATCATGTGATGATAGACTTTTTAAGCTTGGGTCGTAGCAATACGATTATTCGCATGAGGAGAAATGTAGGGGATAACACAGTTACGACCACGCTTTTTAGCAGCATATAAAGCGGTATCTGCCAGTTTAACGAGCCGTTCTTCATCGGTCTGATCATCCGGGCTTGTGGCTATACCAATAGACAGCGTGATTGGCTTACAGCATTCACTGCTGCTGACAGAAGCCTTGTTAATAGATACCAACATAGCTTTGAGCTTCTTGTAAGCCTCCGCTTTGGTCGTGTTGGGCAGCACCAAAATAAATTCTTCCCCTCCATAACGCGCTACCACATCCCTAGCACGCAGATTTGAAGCTAGCTGCTCTGCAATAAACTTGAGTGCCTTATCCCCTTCTGGGTGGCCATAGGTGTCGTTATAAGCTTTAAAATGATCAATATCGATCATCGCCACGGTTACTTTATACCCTTGCTGGCCAGCCGCCGTAATTTCACGCTTTAGCGTATTACCAAGCCCGCGGCGGTTTAATAAACCGGTTAGCTCATCTCGGTTAGACGCCATACTTAATTCGGCACGTAATTGAGCATTATAAAAATGTAAGCCGATGGTGTTACATACACCGACGATCATTTTTTCCTCTTCGGCACTTAAAATATGCTCCTGCCACTCGGCAGAACGTATGTGCAGAACACCAAACTGCATTTCTCGACAGAAAATAGGATAACAGGCAACGGTTTTTAACTCAGTTACGTTAGCCTCGTTACAGAGCATTGTTTGCGTATTAGATTGGTCGGCATATTGCTGCCCTCGACGCAAAACCCAACACTGCTCAGCATCTACATGCAGGTGTATACGCTCATGGTGCTCGCCCCAAGCAGAATGCAGTTGCCAGCGCGAGAAGCTTTTATCAGCGAACATGACTCCCACTGTTAAGTGCGGCAGTAAGTTGCGTAAACACTTAGCGGAAATTTCTTTAAGCTCTTCAGGCGACGAAGCCGCCGCGAGAAAATCACCCATCTTGCTCACTTGGGCTAATTGCTCAGAGCGCTGATACTCGTTATCGAGTACTTCGTTTTTAGTTTCGGATAATACTTGAGCGATTTCTTGTGCGTGTTTGCGCTCTTCTACCTCCACTTGGAGGCGCTCAACCGTCTCGGATAAAGCTAATCGGCTTTCTTCACCTTCTTGCCAACGCCTCCACGCAAACCACACTACGATACCTACCGTAATAGCCAACGCCATAGGAAGCGCATCTAACCCGATCATGCGAAATGGCTGTGTCCACAGACGCCAGCTATCATTCAAATCAAGTAAGGCTGCCGCGATATAGGCTACAAGAAAGAACCCACAAGCGATCCATACATCTAGCGTACTTCTACGCTCTGGTTTTCGAAACCTAAACATTACCCACCTTACAGCAACCCAACAAACAACATACAAACGTTATTGAAGTATATAAGAAACCATAAAAAAAACCGCACGTTGGCGGTCTTTTTATATCATTAGGGCGCTTAACAATATCTTTATTAAACGCGCCAATCTGAATGAGTGCTTCTTTAGTATCGTTTTTATCAGAAGATAAGCGAGACGCCTTAGTGAGTTAGCAACACCAGCAACGCAGCAAGCAAAATTAGCTACTGCCTTTAACCAAGTAAGTAATTAATTAAGACTCAATATAAACGCGTGGCACACGTTTGGTTACACCGGTGAACAAAGTATAAGGGATTGTCCCTGAGTGCTCTGCCACCTCATTAACGCTTAACTCACCACCCCATAACTCAACACGGCTGCCCACGGAGACATCTTGCAAATCAGTCAAGTCGACTGTGCACATATCCATCGAAACACGTCCTATGATATGAGTACGCTGACCATTAACGAAAACCGGTGTGCCGCTACCTGCATGGCGTGAGTAACCATCACCGTAACCAATCGCCACCGTGCCTACTTTAGTGGTTCGCTCGCAAGTAAAGGTTGCCCCATAGCCGACGGACTCTCCTGGCTGAATGGTGTGAATAGCAATCACTTCTGTTTCTAGGGTCATAGCGCACTGCAACTGAGAGGCGGCTTCAACTGATTCAGAAAAAGGAGAAGCTCCATACATCATCAGACCAGGACGAATCCAGTCACGGTGCAGCTCTGGCCAAGCCAATGTGGCAGGCGAGTTAGCGATACTGTGAGGAGCTTCAATGCCAATAACAGCCGAGTTAAAAGTATCTATTTGATGACGCGTATGGGAAGAATCTAGTTCATCTGCACACGCCAAATGGCTCATTAAGACCACTTCGTTAACCTGAGATAAGCTAGAAAGCTGCTGATAGGTATCGGCAAAATGCTCGGGCTCAATACCTAAGCGGTGCATACCCGAATCCATTTTCAACCATACATTAATCGGTGTCGACAAATCCGTGTTGCGAATCATCTCTACCTGCTCGGCACGATGCAATGAAGTCCAGAAGTTCTGTTCTGCGATGACAGGCAGCTCATCCGCTGTAAAAAACCCTTCCAGCAAAAGGATAGGTTTCTTGATACCGGCTGCCCGCAGCTCCATTGCTTCTTCGATGCACGCCACACCAAACGCATCAGCGTCCGCCTCTAAAAAACGGGCTACGCGTGTAGCACCATGACCATAGGCATCAGCTTTAACGACGGCCACAGCTTTGGCCCCCGCGGCTAAAGACTTAGCCAAACGGTAATTGTTTAAAATAGCAGGCAGGTTAATAACAGCACGTGCAGCGCGACCCATGATGACTCCAACTCAGCGTAGTAGTTTAACGAGGAAAATAGTGACAAGAATAAACAAAGGTGGTGTTTAACCACCTTTGTGACACTAAGCGTTGCTTAGTTAGCTGTAACCATAACGGCTTCAATTTCGATGTCTGCGTCTTTAGGCAGTGCTTTAACTGCATAAGCGGCGCGAGCAGGATAAGGCTCAGAGAAGTAACGCGCCATGATTTCGTTCACTTGACCGAAGTATTTAAGGTCAGATAACAAAATAGTAATTTTCACAAAATCAGCCAAAGAACCGTCTGCCGCTTCTGCTACAGCTTTTAAGTTTTCAAAGACCTGAACAGCTTGCGCTTCAAACGACTCAGTAACCATTTCCATGGTTTCCGGCACTAAAGGAATTTGCCCCGAAAAATAAACCGTGTTACCGGCTTTAACCGCTTGTGAGTATGTACCAATTGCTGCTGGCGCTTTGTCTGTAGAGATAGTGCTACGGTTCATAAAAACTCCCCTTTTAAAATATCTAAACTAATTTAAAAAATACATTACGTAGAATAATCACTGGAGACACACGCTAAGATCTTTCGTAGCAGAGCGCTCCAGTGGTTTGTTAATTATACCTTTCTACACCTAATCCCGCAGGATCAATATCCGGTGTACGGCCTGTCATTACATCGCAGACATAACGTGCAGATCCGGCCGCCATCGTCCATCCCAATGTACCATGACCGGTGTTCAAGAACAGGTTGCCATATTGTGTAGCACCCAGCATTGGCGTGCCGTCAGGAGTCATTGGGCGTAAGCCTGTCCAAAACTCTGCTTTTTCTAGATCGCCACCACCGTTAAACAAATCCGTTACCACGAAATCTGCATTTTTACGACGATCAGGCTTCAGGCTCAAATCGTAACCAGTCAGTTCGGCAGTACCTCCTACACGAATACGATCATCAAAGCGGGTGACCGCCACTTTGTAAGTTTCGTCCATGACAGTGGAAACCGGCGCGCGCGATTCATCAATGATCGGCAAGGTCAATGAGTAGCCTTTAACAGGATAAATAGGCGATTTAATACCGAGTGGATTAAGTAGCATAGGGCTGTAACTCCCTAATGCCACCACATAACGATCAGCTGTCATTAGCTCGCCGTTATTCAGCTTCACACCTGTGATATTACCTGCTGTGTGCTGTAAAGATGCGATCTCTGTATTGTATTTAAAAACCACACCCAATGATTCACAAACCGCTGCGAGGCCTTGAGTAAACTTAAAACAATCGCCAGTAGCATCACCCGGCAAACGTAAGCCGCCGACTATTTTTTCTTTGACATGGGCCAATGCAGGTTCTGCAGTGACACATTCAGCCTGACTCAATGACTCATAGCGCACACCACACTCTTCCAGGATAGCGATGTCAGCTTGTGCTGCTTCGACCTGTTTATCCGACCTAAATACTTGCAAGGTACCGCCAGAGCGGCGATCATAATCAATAGCGTTATCAGCGGTGATCTCATTTAAGCAATCACGGCTGTATTCAGCTACTCTTAACATGCGAGACTTGTTAATACGATACGCATCTTGTGAACAATTGCGGAGCATCTGAAACATCCATTTTAGAAAAACGGGGTCCAGAGAAGGTTTGACGCGAAGCGGCGCTAAGTCCTGCATCATCCATTTAATAGCTTTTAATGGTACGCCAGGTGCAGCCCAAGGCGATGAATAGCCCGGTGATATTTGGCCGGCATTACCGTAACTGGTTTCCAATGCCGCTGCTGGCTGACGATCAACCACGGTAACTGCATGACCTTCTTTTGCTAAATAATAGGCTGTAGTTACACCTACAACGCCGCTTCCCAGTACGATTATGTTCATTTTTAAGCCCCAAAACCTAAACAAGATATAATGCTAGAATAAACTCAATTCTCAAAAAATAAATATCGTATTTAATGTATAATTCAGCTTATTCAACTAAAAAACAAAGCCATAACAGAAAAATAACATGAGAAAAATAGATCGAATTGATCGGAATATCTTAACCACACTTCAAAAGGAAGGTCGTATCTCATATACCGATCTTGCGGACAAAGTCGGCTTATCGACAACACCCTGTATTGAGCGCGTTAAACGCCTTGAAAAAGACGGCTTCATTGAAGGCTATTTCGCACGCCTCAACCCCGAAGCAATGGGATACACCATGCTGGTATTTGTTGAAATATCGTTATCCTACCAATCCCCAGATGCATTCGAAAAATTTAATCGCGCAGTTAACCTACTACCCTACATTATGGAATGCCATCTTGTATCGGGTGATTCTGACTACTTGCTTAAGGCTCGCATCAAAGACATGTCGGAATACCGAGCCTTGCTGGGCGATATGCTATTGACCCTACCCGGCGTTAAGAATTCAAAAAGTTATATTGTGATGGAAGAAGTCAAAGAATCCTTTAACATCCCAGTCCCTACACCTTAACTTATTTACTGAGCGGTATCTTAGTCTAATGCAACGAGCCGATGTTCTCTTAGTAGAACGCCAACAAGCCAAAACGCGCACCCACGCCCAACGCTTAATCAAACAAGGCCATGTCCTCCTAAAAACAGGGACAACCACACAGCCACTTACCAAAGTGGGCCTTAAAGTGTCTCCTGATTGTGAGCTTATCGTAACGGCTCAACCGGATAAGTACGTCTCGCGCGGCGCTATCAAATTGGAGGGTGCACTCGCGGATTTTGGAATTGAGGCAACTGGCAAAGTCGCAATTGACGTAGGCCAGTCTACTGGCGGTTTTACCGACTGTTTACTCCAGCACGGCGCAAAAGCTGTTGTGGGTATCGAAGTAGGACACGACCAATTGGATGTGAGCTTGCGCAATGACCCGCGTGTTACGTGTTACGAAGGGATGAACGCCAGATCCCTTCCTGCAGACTTACTAGAGCATACTCTACCTCGTGGTGAAGGGTTTGATATTGCAATGATGGACGTGTCCTTTATTTCGCAAACTAAAATTCTCCCCTCGCTTACGCCCTTACTAAAAAGCAACGGTCATTTAATATCGTTAGTTAAACCACAGTTTGAAGTAGGCAAAGCCGGGATAGGTAAAGGCGGAATAGTTAAAGACGCGAGCCTCTTCTTGCAAGTCGAGCATGTTATCCGCACAACCTGCCAAGAGCTCAACCTCAAGGTGCTTGGTTATATGGAAAGCCCTATTACCGGCGGTGATGGGAATCGAGAATTTCTTTTGTGGGCGCAAAAAAATAATGACTAATTTACAGAAGCTAACGCTAAACCACACCGTAACAGAAGCCTCACCTAGCGCCTGCAAACTACTAGCAACTATTTCAGGGTTACCTAAAGGCCGCATTAAAGATGCAATGAATAAAGGGGCTGTGACAATCAAGCGCGGGAAAAAAACGCTGAGATTGCGTAGAGCCGAAACAGCGGTCAAACCCGGCGAAGAATTAGGATTACACTATGATGCGGCGTTGCTTAGCTTGAAAGCCCCTCAGGTATCATGTCTTGAAGACCGCATGGGCTATTCGGTCTGGTTCAAACCTGCAGGAGTCATGTCGCAAGGCAACCAGTTTGGCGATCATATGTCCATCTTACGTATTGCAGAAATTCAATTGGGTATGAAGCGCGAGGTCTTTTTAGTTCATCGGCTAGATCGTGAAACGCGTGGCCTAATGATAATTGCCCACAACAAGAAAATGGCAGCTGTACTATCCAACATGTTTCAAGAGCACAAGATCACTAAACGCTACCGAGCCATCGTCAAAGGAAAAGCACCTGAGAAGATAACGATCGACACTCCACTGGATGGTAAGCCCTCTATTACGCATGTCACGCGCATCGCGTACGAGGAAACGTTAGATACAAGCGAACTAGATATCACACTCGAAACCGGTCGAACCCATCAAATACGCCGTCATTTAGCTTCAATTGATCATCCAATTATGGGTGATCCTAAATACGGTAAAGACAATAAAAACAGGCAGGGATTACAACTGGTTGCTTATGCTCTTGAATTTATGTGCCCGATCAAACGGCAACAAGCGATATTCGCATTACCAGAACCTTTCCCACGCAAACCTTAGGCTAATGAACATTAACGATGAAGCAGCTAAGCTCATCGTTAATGTTACCGCTATTTCTCCTAATCTATTTAAAGCACACGGCTTCGCAAAAACTGCTTATACTCGATACGCTTTCACCATGTTTTCTAATTGATTTGCCATCGCCAACAAATTATCAGCGGCAGAACCAATCTCACTTGCAGCCGAGGAAATTTCAGTTGAGTTACTGTCTATATCAGTAATGCTTGACGACACATCTTTGAGAACGTGCGATTGTTCATCTGAAGCACTGGCTATTTGATTCGCCACATTCGTGATCTCATTAACTGATAACACAATTTGCTCCAATGAGTGTTCGACGTTATTGGTCCGCTCAACGGTATGCGTCATTTTCTCATGGTTAGCTTCTACCAGAGTAAAAGCAGCCTCGACTTCACTTTGCAAGTCTTGAATAATAGTGGCTATCTCGGTAGTGGATGTCTGTGTACGCTGCGCTAGCGTTCGGACTTCATCTGCCACAACGGCAAAACCACGGCCTTGCTCCCCTGCTCGCGCAGCCTCGATGGCCGCATTAAGAGCAAGCAGCCCCGTTTGATCTGATACATTATTGATTACCTCGACCACATTAGAGATATTAATACTACTGGCATGCAATTTACTGATAAGGTCACTCAGTTGTTGAACATCTCCTGCTAACTGGTTTACCGACTCGACTGACGCTCTCACAACATCATGCCCTTCGTGTGCAATGGCACTGGCCTGATTTGCCTGTTCCGCCGAATGCTGCGTATTCCCAGCCACTTGTTGAACGGCCGATGTTAACTCTTCAACAGCAGCGGCAACTTGCGTTGTTTTTTGTTGCTGAGCAACAAGCTTAACAATACTGCGGTTTGCCACGTCACTTGTCTCTTTAGCAATCCCAACCAAGGTGTTGCAACTTTGCCCTAAACGCGACATTGAATCGGAAAAATTAGAAAGCGTTTTATTCAATCCTATCGCTACTTGCCCTAACTCGTCTTCACTGTAAACGGTTACACGTTTAGTGAGATCATTCTCATCAATTACAGCCTTCATTACCTCGACTAACGAACGGACTTGTCGGTTAAGCTGCTTCATTATTTTGGTGGTTAGGATAAGCGAGCTAGCAAGAATTAAAACTAACAATCCAATCAAAATAACCAGCTTGATAAAAGCCGTTTGTTCATGTGATTTAGCTATATTTATTAGGTCGGTAGCAATGGCGTCTTCCATTACTTTAAGTTGGTTTATACGGTCGGTGGCTTGAGAAAACCAATACTTTGCATCCACAGCAAACCCGCCATCAGCCTCCTTCTCTTTAGCCAATGCGCGTAAACGCATAACTTCTTTCACAGAGGAGCTTGATGCCATTGCTGACAAATCTTTTATCATCGACGGTTTAGCAAGCCCACTGAAGGTTCGCATGTAAGTGTCCTGCTCCGTCACTAATGTGATAAAACGAGAATACAAACCAGGTGCAAATTTATCCGCCCCGAATACGTTACTTAATACCGCACGTTCAATTCCTGCGCGCTCTTTACTTTGAAGGTAGCTTGAATAAGCAATGGAGTAGCGTGTTAGTTCAACATCCTTACTCTCACGAGCGGTAATTTCAGCTGACGTCAAAAGCGATTTATTGATCTCTGTATAATACGCTAATGCGTCTTTAAGAGAGACATTCAAACTATCAACGCTGTTACGCACACTCGCTAGCGTTTTTAGCTCGGACTGTACATAGTGAGCCAACTCTTTTTGCTCTGCATCATCAATCGGGTTTTCAATAATAAAAGCTTCCCAGTGGCTTTTGGCGATATCCGTTTGTGCCCTTTGTTTAGATAAAGCAGCGGCAAAGACTTGACCTTTAGAACCGATAAACCCGGCCGTTGCTCCTCGCTCTTTTTGTAGCTCATGGACCAACTCACTGTTCATGCGGGTTAAGCTCATATTTGCGACTAGGTTTTCACTATCCACGGCGTTAACCCACGCCTGAGATAGCTCATCAGCAATCAGTAGCGCGCTAACGATGAGCGGAATTGACATCAACAAAACCAGTTTATTTTTGAATTGTAAGTTTTTCATATCAGCCCATCCATGAACGTTTTTGGCATTAAGGGAGGCCTCAACGTCAAATTAACACGCCATGTCTTCCAAAGTTTTATGAATGAAACATTAACGACCAGCCACTAAAAATCTTTAGCTATTCTAAAATAAGCGTAGAAGAGGTATTCCAATACATCAAAAAAGTAGCTGCTATGATCTATACAGAGTAATGGAACGTACATTTCGATAATGTGATTTAAGGACAACAACATGCCACACAGAAACACGCAACCCGTACCTTCTTATAAAATCCCTGTGGGTATCAGCGCCTGTCTATTGGGTGATAACGTCCGTTTTAACGGTGGGCATAGTCAATCTCAACTCTGCATGAAAACGTTTGCGAACTATTTTGATTACGTTAAATTTTGTCCAGAGGTAGCCGCGGGCTTCCCTACACCAAGGCCTAGCATGCGGCTAACAGGTAATCCGGACGACCCTGTCTTACGTTTTACTAATGACCCTACTAGTGAACTGACCGAGCAGTTTATTCAGGGATATCAAAACAAAGTTGAAAATTGCGGCGAGTTAGATGGGTATATATTAATGAAAAACTCGCCCAGCTGCGGACTAGAACGGATTAAAATTTACCAAGAAAATGGCCATCCGCATCAAACGCGTGGACGCGGTTTATTTACCAAGGCGTTAATGGAAAAATACCCGTTACTACCGGTTGAAGAAGAAGGCCGTCTGAATGACGTGCACCTGTGCGAGAACTTTATTATGAGGGTTTTTGCGCATTATCATTTTCGTAATGAAGTGCTCGCCCAGCCAACCTACGCAAACTTGCTCAAATATCACAGCAGCTACAAATATCTATTAATGGCTCATAGCCAGCAGGCCTACAAATCACTTGGAAAACGCTTAGCAACAGCTGCCAATGAACCTCTTGATGAGTTGCTGGTGGAATATCAAACCACGTTTATGAAAGCAATCGAGCACCCGGCCAAACGCGGATCGCATTGCAATGTGCTACTTCATATTTTGGGCTACCTCAAAAAGACGGTTCCCGGCGAAGAGCGACAAGATATTGCTGATGTGATCGAACAATATCAACGCGGCGAAGTTAACCTAACAACACCTGTTACTCTATTGCACCATTATATAAAACGCGACGGAAGTGATTATATCCGCGCGCAGCGATACCTAGAGCCCTATCCTGCAGCGCTAGGGTTAAGGAACCATGTATGAGCCAAGCGCCTGTAATTTTTTGGTTTAGGCAAGACCTTCGCTTAGCTGACAACCCTGGCTTGTGTGCAGCAATTGATGCTGGGCAAGTTATTCCTGTTTATATTCTGGATGATGTAAACTCAAAGCCTGCCATGGGTAGCGCAAGCCGCTGGTGGCTGCACCATTCTCTTTCTTCATTAAATGCCTCATTGAGTAATAAGCTCAATTTTTATAAAGGTGACGCGCACCACATTTTGCTCAAGTTAGTCCAGCAAAATAACGTCAAAGGCGTTTATTGGAATCGCTGTTACGAACCTTGGCGTATGCAGCGTGACACACAGATCAAAGAGGCTTTAAAAAAAGAACTATCAGTTGAAGCACACAGCTTTAACGGCTCGCTTTTGTGGGAACCTTGGCAAATAGCCAAAAAAGATGAAACCCCTTACAAAGTATTTACGCCTTACTATCGTAAAGGGTGTTTAAACGCGGTCCCTCCACGTGAGCCGCTGGCTAAACCACCGCTTGATGAAGCCTCGCTGCATTGCTTACTCTCAAGTAGCGAAACACTCAATAGTCTAGCGCTTGAGCCTCAAATTAAGTGGGACGACATGCTTGCACCGCACTGGGAAATTGGCGAAACAGGTGCAAATAATCGACTACATGCTTTTTTAAATCAGTCTTTACAACACTATAAAAGTGGACGGGACCAACCCGCCCTACTGGACACTTCTCGCCTATCTGCACCGCTACACTTTGGTGAAGTATCACCCAATACTGTTTGGTACTCAGCGCTGCAAACGGGTGCCGCTATTGGTGATGAGAAAAATCTAGATACGTTCTTAAGCGAAATAGGTTGGCGGGAATTCTCTTATTATTTGCTGTACCACAACCCTGAGATTACTTGGAAAAACCTACAGTCAAAGTTTGACGCCTTCCCTTGGAAAAAAGAGTCCACCAGCCCTGAACTAAAGGCGTGGCAACAAGGCCGCACAGGCTACCCTATTGTGGATGCTGGTATGCGCGAGCTATGGCAAACGGGCTATATGCACAACCGAGTTCGTATGATTGTGGGATCGTTTCTCGTTAAGAACTTGCTTCATCATTGGCACTTGGGTGAAGCGTGGTTTTGGGATACGCTTGTAGATGCTGACTTAGCCAGTAACAGTGCCAGTTGGCAATGGATAGCAGGATGCGGGGCCGATGCCGCGCCCTACTTTAGAATTTTTAATCCTGTACTCCAAGGTGAAAAGTTTGATGCTCAAGGCGAATACATACGCACGTATATCCCTGAGCTAAGCGCATTACCGAATAAATACATACATAAGCCTTGGGAAGCCCCGGTTGACGTGCTTAACAGCGCTAATATCGAGCTTGGACAACACTACCCTGAGCCTATTGTAGAATTGAAAGCATCCCGTCAAAGAGCACTGGATGCGCTAGCGTCAACCAAAGAGCCATAAAAAAATGCCACACGCTTCCAACACAACACCATCAATTAGTAATGCCATTATTCGCATTACCAACCTACGCTTACGTACTTACATTGGCTTTAACCCCGAAGAACGCGAAAAACAGCAGGATGTCATTATTAACATTGTTATTCATTATCCTGCCGAAAATGCTTACGAAACCGACAACGTACAAGACGCTCTTAACTACAAAACCGTCACAAAAAAAATCATTAAGCATGTCGAAGACGGACGATTCTTATTGCTCGAAAAACTCGTAGCTGATGTGTTAGAGATTTGCACAGAACACCACTGGGTCAAATTTGCTGCCGTTACTATCGACAAGCCCCATGCTTTGCGGTTTGCAGATTCTGTTTCCCTCACCTTGGAGAAACATTGTGACTCAATCTAATCCGCAAGCTCCCATTCTTATTACGGGTGTAGGTAAACGTATCGGCTTAGCTATTGCCAAACATTTATTAGCTCAAGGCCAGCCCATTATTGGCACTTACCGTACACATTATGAATCAATAGACGAGTTACAGGCCCAAGGCGCAGAACTCTATTGCTGCGACTTATATGATCAAGCCGCCGTACTGAATCTAATCAACACATTAGACGAGCAGCACCCAACACTCAGAGGCATTATCCATAACGCCTCTGATTGGATCCCTGAAAGCAGCAACTTGCCGCCTGAAGTTGTTTTTCAGAAAATGATGCAAGTACACGCGGGGGCTCCTTATGAGATCAACCGTTTGCTATCAGATAAGTTGCTCGCCTATAGCGGTGAACACGCCGATATTATTCATATGACTGATTATGTAGCCAGCAAAGGCAGCAAAAAGCACATCGCCTATGCGGCAAGTAAGGCGGCTCTCGATAATATGACATTATCATTTTCTGCCCAGCTCGCTCCTCGTGTTAAAGTGAATGCCATCGCACCTGCGATGATTATGTTTAATGATGACGATGATGATGCATATCGCGCCAAAACACTTAAGAAATCACTCATGGAAATAGCACCCGGTACAGATGAGATTCTTGAGGCTGTCGATTACCTTTTAAAAAGTCGCTATGTCACAGGAAGAACACTCCATGTTGATGGAGGCCGCCATCTTAAGTAGTAACCAACACCATTTTTGATGCCTTAACCCTCTGTAATTACTGGATTGAGGCGTCAATTATCCATTCTTTACCGACTGTTTAGATTTACTCATCTATGCCCTCTGACTCTTCAAAATAAATCGTGCATTATTTATACAATGTATATTGCGCACCTACCAAAGCGACACTACAATTCGCTTTAATAATTAACGACCTCACAGCACCTTATCCTAGGTGTCTGACCCTGAAGTTTTTAGACAATTAACGTACGATCCGACTGAAGCTCGGGGAGTCTTTTGTGCCACGCACAATAGAGGTATTCACATGGAACAAACAACACTGATCGGCCTGATTGCAGCTTGCTGCACCACCGCAGCATTCATCCCTCAAGTGATTCAAATCATTCGTACGGGTAATGTCGATGGTATTTCTTTACACATGTATTCAATCTTTACTTTTGGTGTATCGATGTGGCTGGTCTATGGCTTGATTGTTCAGGATCTTCCAATGATCCTAGCTAACTTGATTACGTTAATACTCGCGGCATCCGTTTTAGGCCTAACCATTTACAAACGCCTGAAAAAGCCAACTCAGGTCACCACAATGGATCTTGCACCTAACGCTTAATTCATGTGCACTGCTCCCAACGCTCATAAAAAAAGCCCTGATATCAGGGCTTTTTTTTAGCTGTTATTCGAGCGCTCAACTGGCAGCTTTTTCTTTGTCCGCTTCAATAATCCATTCGTGATCAGGGTCGTTATGAAAGATCCAATTACGAGAAGGTCCTGCCATGACATTTAAGTAATAAGAATCATAACCATGTGGTGCACCAACAGGATGGTAACCTCTAGGTACCATGACTACGCCATGATTTTCCACACTCATTGTTTCATCAATGCTGCGATCATCGGTATACACCCGCTGAAAAACAAAACCACTTTCAGGGTTTATGCGGTGATAATAGGTTTCCTCTAGATGCGTTTCATGCGGCGCATTATCGGTATCATGCTTATGTGGCGGGTAACTCGACCAATTGCCATCCGGCGTAATGACCTCACATACAAGCAAACTATCCGCTGGCAGATTACCAAACAGAATATTGCAGACATGCCGCTGATTTGTACCGATACCACGTGTTTCATAGCTACACATATCAGGTGTAATCAGACGCGTTGGATAATTACCAAAACCCGGAGCCTTGCAGACGGCCAACTCTAGGTCAGTTGTAGCTGTTACACTGAACTGATCGTCGTTAGGCACATAAACGGCGTAAGGCGCTTGTTGCTGAAAGACACTCATACGTTCGCCGATATCTAAAAACTCATCAGTTTTTGTTTTTACGTTCGCCTTTCCTGTTACCAACACTAGACACACTTCTTTATCTAGCGTGGGTAAACTTAGCGTCTCGCCTTTAGATAATTGGTACGCTTCAAAGGTAACATACTGCCATCCAGCTTTTTCCGGTGTAACACGCTGGATACAACCATCGGCATCAGGCTGGGTGGCTTTTGAGAGAAGTCGTGACATAAATACCTCGCTTATAAGATAACCGCTTTGCCGGTTTCTAATGACGCCAGCGCCGCATCCGCAAGCACGATAGATTGAACACCATCATGTGTATTCGCCACTGGTTGAGCCTTGCCGTTAATGCAGTCCACAAAATTATTAAGCTCGATACGATAAGCCGCTTCGTAGCGCTCTAAAAAGAAATGTTGTGGTTTTTGAGCAACCACACCGTTATCCCCTGACAAAATCAAATTTGACTCAAGCTGGTTAGTGATCTGCGCCATACCTTTAGAACCATGTGCCTCGACTCGCTGATCGTATCCATAAGCAGCGCGACGGCTACAACTAATTTGGCACAACTTACCGCTGGCGGTTTTTAAAGTAACCAGCGCACTATCTACATCACCTGCTTTCCCAATTTCGGGATCGACTAAACAACTGGCGGTTGCAAATACTTCTACGGGTTCTTCATCAAGCAACCAACGTGCGACATCCAAATCATGGATCATCATGTCACGGAATAAACCACCCGAAACTTTTATATACTCTACCGGTGGCGGTGATGGATCGCGGCTCGTTAGTGACAGCATTTCAAGCTCACCAATACTGCCATTCTTGATAGCTTCTTTAATGGCTGCAAACTGTGGATCACTACGGCGATTAAAACCAATACAACAAATTACACCGGCTTTCTCCACGGTTTCGAGACACTCACGAACACGCTTAATGTCCAAATCAATGGGCTTTTCACAAAAAATAGCTTTGCCCGCACGTGCCGACGCTTCGATTAAATCGGCATGGGTATTAGTAGAGCTGGCAATGATCACACCGTGCAGCTCAGGGTCAGCTAGCGCCTCTTCTGTACTAACAACCTTAGCACCGTATTTATCCGCTAACTTTTTAGCCGTTTCAGGAAAAGCATCCACAACATAACGAATACTTACATCAGGATTTAATGCCACATTATCGGTATGAATAGAGCCAATTCGGCCTGCACCAAATACACAAAGGTTTATCATTTTTTTATTCTCCTTTACGCAGGCGCTTGGAAAAACCGTTACGCCTGCTGCTTATCAAGCTTATATGCCAACCCTATTGATAAGGTTTGCGCTAAACATAAAGATGACGATAGCGAACGGAATGAATGCACATTGGCTTCTTTCACGACAAAACACACCGACGCCTCTGAGGCTAACGGGCTGATTTCACTATCGGTAATTACAATTAAGGGAACACCTTTCTCGACAGCTGCTTTTGCTACATCCTGAGTTTCAGCCGCATAGGGGTGAAAACTAATAGCGATCAAAGCATCTTCGTGCGACAGCGTTCCCGCTTGTTCCCGATACATGCCACCTACGCCATCGATCAAGTAGGCTTTACGATCAATATGACGCAATGCATACGAGATATAACTGGCCACAACAAAAGCGCGCCTCACACCAACGATATGCGTTGATTGTGCGTTGGCTAATATATCAATGGCGCGATCAAGGTCTTCTGAAGGTGTGATATCCGCTAAATGTTGTAATGCACGTGCATTGGCATCAACAAAATGCCCCAACAATTGAACCGGAGTATCATCTCCCTCGTCCCCCAGCTCCTCACGAGCAATTCTTACCCGCTCTTGATAGCTCGGAGCCTCTTCTATTAATTGTTGCTGAAACAAGCGTTGCATCTCGCTAAAGCCGCTGTAACCAAAGGCATTAGCAAAGCGCACTAATGTTGATGGATGAACACCTGCATTCTTTGAAATAACCGCTACGGTTCCAAATGCAATTTCATTCGGGTGTTCCAGCAAGTACTCTGCAACTTGACGTAAACGCTTGCTCAGTTTCGGATGCTGTTCAGTGATCGCTGTTTTAAGATCAGACAACGATCCTGGGGCCTTATCTAGCATAGTTCGCTCGCTTTTCTACTAATTTTATTTATTACTTATAGTAGACATATCATACTCTAATAGAACAAATTTTCTAAAAATAAGAGCAACAACTGTATAAGCTTATGGGGTAAACAGCCTTGAAGCTCTCTTCCCGACGCTTCACTTATGCCCGAGCAATCTAACTAACATAGCCACAACAGCAACACTTACCTGTTATTTTTTAAACCTAGTCATCACATAAAAAATAAATTCTATTTTTAATTTTTTGGAATATTTTTTCCAGAATCTTATTTTTAAAACCTAATGTCAAGATTAATTTAATCCATAAAAACTAAGCTAATCGTAAGCGATGCCCATGCAGGCTTACCTAACCTATCTACTAGCCCCCAACAAACAAGAGAGAAGACTCTCCAATTAATAAAATTTATTTTCCAAAGATTGCAAACAAAGAATAAAAATTCTAAATTAGACTGGCTTGCCCTCGAGAGCAGCCCCAAAAAAATAACAACAAGCACAATCGGATTTGCTCCATGACTCTCATTAAAAAACTCAATATAGGTTTCCTTAACTCTAGTTACAGAGCAAAAGCTACGTGGGCACAGCTCATGTTAAAGCCTGTAAAAATGCATCTACTGCTTTTCCGCTTGGTACGGAAGGCCCAATGAGCACACTACAACCATTACGTATTGTATGAGACCGTAAAAAACGGAGCCGGGTAACTTTACGCTGAGGAGAACCCGCGCCGTTATTAAAACCAAGGAGAAGAATATGAATAACTGGTTTAAAAAAGGACTCGCTGTAACAGCAATCAGCTTATCCTGCAGCACGATGGCTGACACCCAAATCGGCATTACCATGACATCGTTCGACAATCCGTTTCTTACCATTTTGCTTAATGGGATGAAAAGCAAGGCAGCGCAATTACCTGACATCGATTTGCAGATTGAAGATGCGAATTTAGATATCGGCCGACAGCTGAATCAAGTTCAAAGTTTTATAGCCAGCGGTGTTGATGTCATTATAGTAAATGCCGTCGATGGAGATTCCACCAGCGCGATTACCAATATGGCTGCTGAGTCTAATGTTCCACTGATATATATTAACCATCCACCGGCAGACCTTAACAGCCTCCCAGATGGGATGACATTTGTAGGCTCTAATGAACTGGACTCAGGCACTATGCAAACCGAGGAAGTCTGCCGCTTACTTAACGGCAAAGGCCAAGCGGTTGTCATCATGGGGCCATTGTCCAACCATGCGGCTCACACTCGAACTGAAGATATCATGCAAGTACTTCAAAGACCTGAGTGCAATGGCATTACGATCACCGAAAAACAGGTAGCCAACTGGTCGCGTACTGATGCACACGATTTAATGACTAACTGGCTAACAGCGGGTATCGAATTTGATGCGGTTATTTCCAACAATGATGAAATGGCTATTGGTGCTATTCAAGCTTTAAAAGCAAGCGGCCGTGACATGGATGATATTGTTATTGCCGGCATAGATGCCACGCCGGATGGCCTAGCTGCAATGAAAGCCGGTGACCTAGACATAACCGTGTTTCAGAATGCAACTCGACAAGGTGAAGTCGCTATCGAAAAAGCGGTTAATTTAGCAGCGAGTGAGCCTGTTGAAAAACAAATTTGGATCCCTTTTGAGCTGGTCGTACCCAGCAACCTGGCAAACTATCAACCATAGTTCAACCATAGTTCAACCGCAGCCTACGGTGCGATCGTGCACCTAGGCTGTTACACTTATGGTGGCTACCCAAGCTTATGTGCGTACGAGCTTTCAATATGTTCCGATCAAACCGAGAGGCAATATGCGAGATAACGATCTAATTTTTTTTCGGCCTATGTGGCGTCGTGTTGCAGTTACTCTCTTCTGTGTTGCATGGGCGGCGGTCGAGTGGTTAACAGGGCAACCTTTTTGGGGAATTATAGCCTCAGGAGTCACAGCCTACTGTGTGTGGGTACTTTTCTATAATTACAAAGACCCAGAAGCTGAAAATACTTCTGATTCATAAACATGTCCAAACGCCCAACCATTCATGATTTAGCAAAAGCGGCAGGCGTTAGCGCTGCCACTGTAGACCGTGTACTCAACAGCCGTTCGCGCGTAAGAGAAGCGACCGCGCAACGCGTGTTAATGGCGGCAGAAGACATTGGCTACCACGCCGCCGGTTTGCTAAAACAACGCTATCAAGCTACCCGCCCTCATAAACGACTAGCTATTTTATTGCAGCGAAGCAATGATTTCTTTTATCAAGCGTTCGGACAAGCTTTCAAACAAGCGATCAGCGAAGAACGACTTTTTCACTGGGAAGCTGACATAATCTTTATGGATGAAGTTAGCCCTTCATTTATCAATGAACAGCTCTCATTGGCCAATCAAACCGCTGATGCAATTGCGATTGTCACCATAGACCACTCGATTATTAATCAGAAAATTGATGAGATCAGAGCCTCGGGCAAGCCCGTCATTACACTTTTATCTGAATTATCTAACCACAACTGCACAAGCCACATTGGATTAGATAACCGTAAAGCTGGTCGCAGTGCAGCCTGGGCCTTATCGCGGCTAACCAAACAGCCGGGCGAGATTGGCATATTATTAGGCACTCATCGTTACCATAATCAGGAAATCGCAGAAATTAGCTTTATTAGCTATTTTAGAGAAATAAACCAAGGCTTTACTGTTTTACCCTCTATTATCAATCTAGATGATGAACGCTTAGCCGCAGAAGCCACAGCTCAATTGCTGGCCGATCATCCAAATTTAGTGGGCATATATAGTGCTGGCGGTGGTGTTAAGGGGATGCTGCGAAGCTTGCGCGCGGAGCCTCGCGGAAAAGGCTTAGTGGTGGTCTGTAACGAGCTCATGCCTGAAACACGCCAAGCCCTCACCGATGGCTATGTCGATCTTGTGCTTTCGACGCCAATCGACAAATTAGCACACCAAACAATCCAGATGTTTAGTAAAGCAATGAGCAATCGATCTGAGCCTAGATTTGCACCGGTGCTAGTGCCCGCTGAAATCTACATGCAAGAAAATATCTAGCGCCGGGCACAGCCGTATTTAAAATACATTGTTCTGGTAATTATTGCTTTTGCTCCATAATAGGTGCGACATAAGCGACGCCTCCTAGCTGGCGCATTTGACGCTCGATCCAGCGCACACGCTGCAAAACATAACTGGAAGGGTTGCTTACGCTATAACGCTTAGGGCTAGGCAGAACGGCTGCCAATCGCGCAGCCTGAGCTTGGTTAAGTCGTTTAGCTGGTATTCCAAAATAGTGCTGGCTAGCAGCCTCTACACCATAAATGCCTTTCCCAAACTCAGCTATGTTTAAATACACTTCCATAATCCGCCATTTAGGCCAAACCGCCTCAAGCCCTAAGGTCAGACCAGCCTCAAATACCTTTCTGATGAGCTGGCGCCCATTCCATAAAAACAAGTTTTTAGCCGTTTGCTGCGATATCGTGCTCGCACCGCGTAAGCCATCACCTTGGCGGTAATCACTAATCGCTTCTGCTATGGCATGTGTATCTAAGCCCCAGTGTTGTAGAAACTTCTGATCTTCGCTAGCGATAACAGCTAAAGGCATCCAAGAGGATATGTCATCCAGATCAACCCACGTCTGCTGAGTGTTAACCCCTTCCAGTGTCACTTTTTCACTGAGTATAAATGCACTGGTAGGCGGATCTAGATAACGAAATAAGCCAATCATTAAGGCAAAAAAAAGTAAAACCGCCGCAACAGTGAAGCACACGTAACGAACTAATTTACGTATTATGCGGCCTAAAATCCGTTTAATTCCCTTCACTCATATCACCTGTGTGAAATACTGGCATTAGCGTATTGAATGATCACGCGCCTCTTCCGGTGTTTCTAACTTATGCCCAGCCATTACAAATTTTGGCAAACTCAGATCACCAAAGATTGCCGCTAAACGTAACACAAAGATAATCAACATAGCACTCAAGGCTAATAAGTTATGCTCAAGGTGATCAGCTAGTAACACATAATAACTTGCACCAATAATGGCGCATGTTGCATAAAGCTCTGCATGTAATATGAGTGGAATCTCGCGCGTTAAAATATCGCGAATCAAGCCTCCAGCACAGCCGGTAATACAACCCATCACAACGATAATCAACGGAGACATACCAAGAGAATGCGCTTTCTCGGCTCCAAGCACGACAAACAAGGCCAAGCCAGCGGCATCTAAAATCAGCATTAGACGTCGTGGATAACTCAAATAGCGGCAAGCGATAAAGGCTACGATTGCCGAAACTATCGCGACATATAAAGAGGTATTATTGGCTACCCAAAATACGGGAGAAGCATCCAAAATGACATCCCGCACTGTCCCACCTCCTACAGCGGCCACAATAGCTAAGACAACTACACCAAAAATATCTAAACGTTTACCCTGTGCGGCAATAGCGCCGGTAATGGCAAACACAGCCGTTCCCACTATTTCTGCAATGCCTATCAGTAAATTGTAATCCACAGTATTTATCATAATCATATATTCATATTTAAGCAGGTTGCTTTAGAGGGTAGCGGATAGCAGACGTTAGCGGTAACGCCCTTGGCGGTGACCTTTGGCCCCCGCCATTTTAACAAGGCCAACACGCGTATGAGCATGACATAAAGCGATTGCCAAACCATCAGCCGCATCGGCTTGCGGTAAACCTGGAAGTTTTAAAATTTGCATGACCATGTGCTGGACTTGAGTTTTATCAGCTGAGCCCTTCCCTACCACAGCTTGCTTTACTAACCGAGCCGCATACTCATAAACGGGAAGTTGATTTTGTGTTCCAGCAACAATGGCTACGCCGCGAGCTTGACCAAGCTTTAACGCCGAATCAGCATTCTTTGCCATGAAAACTTGCTCAATTGCCATTTCTTGAGGGCAATACGTTCGTATAATTTCATTTACGCCGTCAAACACTTGATTCAACCTATCTGGCAGCTCGTCACCCGAGATTTTTATACAGCCGCTGGCAACATATTCATTACGCGAACCAACAGAGTTAATCACACCAAAGCCTGTTATGCGGGAGCCAGGATCGATACCTAAAATGATCATACAATAGCCTTGATGATAAACCGTGTTATGAGTGCCGTTAACAAAAAAAGCCGAGAACTACTCGGCTTAAACTATCAGGAAGGAAACAAGCACTATCAACCTATCCCGTGATGGGTAAAGGCTGCTTAGGCCTCATCTTCCATAGAGGCTTCGGGAATCGATGCATTATGATAAACATTTTGCACGTCATCTAAATCTTCGAGCACATCCAGTAAGCGCAAAATCTTACGACCACCTTCCACATCAAGATCAGCTGTTGTCGATGGGATCATCGCTATTTCTGCATGCACAGGTTCTAAGCCCGCTTTACTTAACCCTTCTTTTACATCCATAAAGTCGGCTGTAGACGTAAACACATCAATACTAGTGTCCTCGTTAGTCACAACATCATCTGCACCTAACTCTAAAGCCGCCTCCATGATAGCGTCTTCATCGGCGCCTTCATCAAAACTAATCTGCCCTTTTTTCTCGAAAAGATACGAAACAGATCCGTTCGTCCCCAAGTTACCACCATGCTTGGAAAACGCAGCTCTAACCTGTGAAACCGTGCGGTTCACATTATCGGTCATGGTTTCAACTAGAATAGCGACACCACCAGATCCATAACCTTCATAGGTCAGCTCATCGTAATTTTCACCTTCCGCACCACCAGCACCACGAAGGATAGCTTTATCAATAGTGTCGCGCTTCATGTTAGCGCCGAGAGATTTGTCGATAGCAGCCCTCAAACGAGGATTATCAGCAGGGTTACCGCCGCCCTCTTTAGCTGCAACAACAAGTTCACGGATGAGTTTGGTAAAAATTTTGCCTCGCTTAGCGTCTTGACCAGCTTTGCGATGCTTGATGTTTGCCCACTTAGAATGGCCTGCCATAGGATGACCTCTAACTTAGTTTTATCGAGTAACTGTACGTTTACAATAGATAGTACATAAAGGGAAAGGAACCCACTTCACAGGTTATGCTGCGCACAAGCTATAAAGCGGGTTTAGTCTAAAGCTTAAGGGAAATTTAAACTTCGTCTTTTTTACGTAACTTGATATTCAACTCACGCAACTGAGTATTGCCTACTACTCCCGGAGCATCAGTCAACAAACAAGCCGCTGATTGCGTTTTAGGGAACGCAATTACTTCGCGGATTGACTCTGTGCCTGTCATCAACATAATCAAGCGGTCTAAACCAAATGCTAAACCACCATGTGGAGGCGCACCGTATTTAAGAGCGTTGAGTAAGAAGCCAAACTTCTCTTCCGCTTCTTCGTCAGTAATGCCCAATACACGGAAAACGGTCTTCTGCATCTCTTGATCATGGATACGCACAGAACCACCCCCTAACTCAGTACCGTTGAGCACCATGTCGTATGCTCGTGATAATGCAGTTAGCGGATTAGCTTCTAGCTCTTCTGGTGAACAGCTTGGTGCAGTAAATGGGTGGTGTAATGCTGAAACGGAACCATCTTTGTTAGTTTCAAACATTGGGAAATCAACAACCCACAATGGAGCCCACTCTTTTTCAAGCAAGTTCATATCGATGCCCACTTTGATACGTAGCGCACCTAATGCTTCGCTGACGATCTTCGCAGAATCGGCACCAAAGAAAATGATATCACCATTTTGGGCACCAACGCGCTCAACAACTTGCATTGCAATGTCGTCACCCAAGAACTTAACGATAGGTGATTGCAGGCCATTCGCGCCGTTTTCAAGCTCGTTAACTTTAATCCACGCCAAGCCTTTCGCTCCGTAGATACTCACGTATTTAGTGTATTCATCGATGATTTTACGCGTGAGGGAAGCACCACCGGGTACTTTTAGCGCCGTCACTCGACCGTTTGGATCTTTAGCCGGTCCAGCAAACACTTTAAATTCTATATTCTGTAGCAAGTCTGCTACATCAACTAATTCAAGCGGGATACGCAAATCTGGCTTATCAGAACCGAAGCGGCGCATTGCCTCTTCATAGCTCATCCGTGGAAACTCACCTAGATCGACGCCTTTAAGCTCACTGAACAGTTTACGAATCATTGATTCGGTCATGCCCATGATCTGCTCTTCATCCATGAAGGATGTTTCAATATCGATCTGAGTAAATTCTGGCTGACGGTCAGCACGCAGATCTTCATCACGGAAGCATTTAGCCACTTGATAGTAGCGATCAAACCCTGACACCATCAGCAATTGCTTAAACAATTGAGGCGACTGAGGCAAAGCAAAGAAATGCCCTTCATGCGTACGGCTAGGTACTAAGTAATCGCGAGCACCCTCTGGAGTAGCGCGGGTCAGGATAGGTGTTTCGATATCTAGGAAACCATTATCGTCCAAAAAGCGACGTATTTCAGACGTAACTTTTGAGCGGAAACGCAGTTTGTTTTGCATATCCGGGCGACGCAAATCGATAAAGCGGTTACGCAAGCGAACATCTTCACTGACATTCTGGTGGTCATCCAGTTGGAAAGGCGGAGTTTCTGCTTTATTCAGGATCACTAATTCTTTGCCCAGCACTTCGATCTCGCCTGTTGGCATATCCGAATTAGTTGTACCTTCTGGGCGATTACGCACCAAACCTTTAACTTCGATAACATATTCATTACGAACACTATCAGCCAGAGCAAAGCTTTCTTCACGATCGGGATCAAATACCACCTGAGCAATCCCCTGACGATCGCGTACGTCTAGGAAGATAACTCCACCGTGGTCTCGACGACGGTGAACCCACCCAGATAGGGTAATTTCTTCACCAATGTGTTCTTTTCTCAGGTCGCCGCAATAATGGCTGCGCATAATCAATGGTTCCTATTCTTCTGTACCGGATACTCTGCTAACGACACCAAAAACATGCAATTGCGGTAATAAGCAGAGCATCTATGAAATCGAGGCTCAATAAAGCCGCGAATTATACCTGAATTACACTAACGATACAGCGGCTGCACAACCTAATTTTACGGGGTTGTGAAAGCAACTTCCCCGCTCAGCATAGACTTAACTTTCTCGCCTACCTCTTCAAGCTGCTCCGCTGTATAAGGAATAGCAGGCACCTTGCCCCATACAGGTCCCGGCCAAGCCGGATCAGACTCTTGGCGTACAATATGATGAACGTGCAATTGCGATACAATGTTGCCCAACATACCCATATTAATTTTTCGTGCACCGAAAGCATCCGCCAGTGTTTCCGACACCTCAGAAGATTCAATCATCAGTTGCTGCTGATCTTCTTTTGACAGATGATAGATCTCAGTTGCTCCGGCACGACGTGGCACTAAAATTAACCATGGATACTGGCTATCGTTCATCAGCAATAGACGACATAAAGGGAAATCACCCAACGTAATACAATCATTGTCTAGACGAACATCGAGCGAAAAATCAAGTTCAAGGGAATCCATTTTAGATCTCCATCAGTATATTACTGAGACACAATACTTAGATATACCGTACGGGCAAGCAAACTAAGTAGGCTAAAGAACATATTACATCAGTCACTAATCGTTTATTAGATGCGTTAACTCTCATCAACTTACACGACTAACTATCTGTATTAATTATATTTTACGAGATTATACCACCAAGCCATGAGTTACCGAGTTGAATTATCCCACAACATAGCATCAATCGGAGAGGCACAATGGGATGCGCTTGCCGGTGATGATCACCCGTTTACCCGTTATGCTTTTTTAGCCGCTCTTGAGAGTAGCGGCGTGGTATCAGCCAAAACCGGCTGGCTCCCTATGCATTTAAGCATCTTTGATGGTGATCAACGTATCGCGGTGATGCCCATGTACCAGAAAAGCCACTCTTACGGAGAGTATGTTTTTGACTGGGGCTGGGCTGATGCCTATCATCAAAACGGAATCGATTATTATCCAAAGCTATTAACAGCCATCCCTTTTTCACCGGTAACAGGCCCTCGCATACTAAGCCAACTTGCTACCGAGACACTCATGGCACTGGCGGGGCCTTTGCTTAGCGAGATTATTCCTCACATTTGTAACGAGCAGGGTTTATCGTCGTGGCATGGACTTTTCTTTACGCAAGCAAGCCACACAGCACTGCCCACCGATACCTTTATTAGTCGTTTAGGCACTCAGTATCATTGGTTTAATCGTGATTTTAAGACGTTTGATGACTTTTTAGCGACATTTAGCTCTCGCAAACGAAAAAACGTTAAGCGCGAGCGCCGCAAAGTAACCGAACAGGGGATCCGCCTAAGTACATACGAAGGCGAAGCAATTACCCCTGAGCTTTTACGCACCTTCTTTCACTGCTACCAACTCACTTACCTTAAGCGCGGGCAACAAGGTTATCTCAACCTTGAATTCTTTGAAAAAATCATCAACTCCATGCCCGAGAGCCTCGTATTGTTTATCGCGTCGCTTGACCAACAACACGTGGCGTGCGCCCTGTGTTTTAAAGACAGCCATACGCTGTATGGGCGCTACTGGGGTAGTTTGGACGACTTTGACAGCTTACATTTTGAAACCTGCTATTACACGGGTATCGACTATTGTATTGAACATGGCTTGCAACGGTTTGACCCGGGCGCCCAAGGAGAACATAAAATACAGCGGGGTTTTGAGCCTATCAAAACATGGTCAGCTCATTACATTGCTCACCCAGGCTTTAAAGAAGCAGTACACAGATTTACGACGGAGGAAGCTGAACTCATGGAGGAACGAATGTCTGACTTAGCAACCCTACTTCCTTTTAAAGCCGATGAGCAGCTTGGGTAAAGCTGCTCAGAAGAGTAAAGGGCTTATTACTTAGGACGAGGAATATCGATAACCTCCCCCAAAGTACTGTACTCTCCTCCTCCCATGCGGCCCAGCGGGTCAATGGCTTTTGCGCCAATATTGATGCGCCCTGAATCGCTGACTTCAACAACCTGATCATCAACCCAAACACGCTCTACTTGTCCAAAAATCAAATTCTGATTACCGGGCCCAATTGTGTCGATCTTATAACACGTGCAAGCCATAGCGACGCTAGGACCAAGCACTCGTGGCAAACTAAAGCCTTCAAAGTCAGTGGTTTCAAGGCCACTTTTTGATACTTCCGACTCACCCGCCGGCAAAACAGCCGATGTTTGCGTCATCACACCAGCTAGGTCTGAACTCGCAATATGAACGACAAAATGTCCGCGCTCTTGGATGTTGACACATGTATCCTTCGGCGTACCGTCAGGTTTATACCCTACAGAGATCATAATTAACGGTGGCTCACTGCACACAGGCGCGAAATAAGAAAACGGGGCTAAATTTAATTCTCCATTTTCATGCTCAGACAACACCCAAGCTACAGGCCGAGGAATGACGACCTGTGTTAATGTGTGGTAGACCGCACTTTTACTCAGCGTCGAAAAATCTAATAACATGCACCATTCCCCTATACTTAATCATAAACGTTGTAGTGAAACCGAATAATACCGATAAAAATACACCAACCACACCGCGCAATAGTCATTTTCAATAAAGATGCTTTACCATGGGTTTATAAAATACGTGAGTCTCAGCAGGATGCATCAGTGATGATTGATTTTGATACAGCGGTTTGGACAGCAGTTGGTAGTATTCCTCCCGGAAAAGTAGCGACTTACGGCAGTATTGCAAAACTAGCGGGGCACCCCAAACGAGCCCGCGCGGTCGGGCGTATACTATCTAAACTCCCCGAAGACTCCACACTTCCATGGCATCGGGTTATTAATGCACAAGGAAAGTTATCATTTGAGGTAGCTTCCCCTCGCTACCTAACGCAAAAAGCTCGACTACAAGAAGAAGGTGTATACTTTACTGGCAAACGCATCAACCTAACGACCTATTTAATTGAAACCTAGCCCTGATAAGCTACTGTTCAACCTTTTAGGGAGCCAGGGTGAAACACACTTAAAAATTAAGTCTATATAAAGCGACAGCTTAGCCATATAGCACTTAAGCTATTTATGCGTGAGCCGATAATAAAGTCATCCACATGACCGTAAACGAACGAGTGTAATGGAAAGAAAGACGCTTCAGAAACAAAACGAAGAGCTGCAGCGAACTATTCGCATGACAGTCCGTCGTATCGAGCATAATGAGACTATTCTCAAGCGCTTCTTTGATGTTGAGCTCAAGTTACTTGCTTGTAATAAGTTATCAGACCTCATTGCACTACTACTGACCGATTTTAAACACACATTTAAGCTATCCGCTGTCACACTCTATCTTTTTGACCCCGACGAACTAGCCAAAGATTTACTAATCGGTATTCCCGCCGCTCATTCCAAAGCACTGACTTTATTTAAGCACCAAGACGAACTTAACGAGCTTTACCCCAATAGTGAACTACAAGCTGGCGAATTAAGTACGGGGTTGAGGAAGCTACTCTTCCCTGACAATCCGTTTGTTCTTAGTGCCGCCATGTTACCTTTGATTCGTCAGGATTGTTTAATAGGCAGTTTACATTTAGGCGCACAGGATTCTGACCGCTACAGTATTGACTATCGGTATGACTACTTATCGCACCTGTGCTCGGTTATTTCGGTTTGTATAGAGAACTGCATTAACCAAGAAAGCCTACAGCGCCTGAGCACTATTGATCCTTTGACCGGTGTCCACAACCGCCGCGCTTTTAGTCATGACATAGCACGTGAAATCAATCGTGCGCATCGCACACAAGAACAACTAAGCTGCCTATTCGTCGATATAGATCATTTTAAAACCATCAATGACAACTATGGGCATCAAACAGGTGACAGAGCCTTGCGTACGTTAGGAAACTTGCTGAAAGAGCAATTCCGCAAAACCGACCTAATCTCTCGCTATGGTGGAGAGGAGTTTGCCGTACTCCTGCCATCATGTTCTGAAAAAGAAGCAGTCTGCGTTGCCGAAAACCTAAGACAAGCCGTTGAAGCTCTTATTATAAGAGATATAGAAGGCTCTCCCTTCCGTCTCACGGCGTCAATTGGCACATCCACCTTTGCTCCGGCGCTAGTCATTGAGAAGCGTGATGATAAAGCGCTGCGGTACCAATCTGAGTTATTACTTAAACAAGCAGACTTCGCATTATATGAAGCGAAAAGAAGCGGTCGCAACAGAGTCTATAGCCACGCGTTGAAGGCAGTGCGGCGCGAAAACGAATCAATCGATCAATCAGTGAACGGTTAGCAACTCGCTATTCACTGGCGTAAATAGTCATGTATATCAACCAACGTTTTAGCCCGATAATCTGTCAAGTCAGGCCACTGTAGCTGATCATCCTCATGTACATGTATCGTTAGACATTGCGCACTTTTACCCGCCGCTAAATCAAAGCGATAGTCTCCCACCATTACAACCGGCGTATGAGAGTCAGCGTTAACTCTCCAGTGCTCTTTAATACAATGAATACCTGCTGGGTCTGGTTTTGGAGGAGCTTCATCACGACCTAAAACACACGCCTCATCAAAAAAAGATAGCAGCCCGATTGATTCTAAAGACATCAATGCAAAAGGCCGAGTATTGCGCGTTAAAATAGCCAGGTGACACGATCGTTTGTGCAAATGTCGAATCAACAATTCAACACCTTCTGCAGGCTGTGCTTGTTGAGCATAGAAGTGCTCTAATTCATTCAAACGCTCTGTTTTTTGATGTTTTTCATCGGCAGTTAATCGATGAATATGCGTTAAAATATCTTCTGCTGGTGGGATATCAAGCTCTCGCCTAATATGGTCGAAATCGTGAACCGCTTTAGTGAGCGTGCCATCTAAATCAAACACCCAGTGACGACTAGCCTTAAACAACTCAATCACGCAACGGTACCTCTAATCGATCCAACAAGACATCTAGCTTACTTTCTAGGCTCGCCAAACGCTTCTGTTGGTCTCTTTGGTAATTTTCGGCCACTAAATGACGTTCTGCTAATAAATGCTGCTCCAGCTTTTCTATTGAATCGTGACTATCTTTAAGCGTCTGCAATAAATTGCGCGAGCGTTTTTTGGAGCTGTCAGTCAGCCGTCCAACATGACCTAACGTCTTTTGTAGCTGACTATCAAGGTCGTGGATATGCTGGGCAACGGTGCCCATATCGTGACTCAACGATTGGTTGATATGGCCGACCTTATCCTCTAATTGGGACACCGCGGTTTTAAAGCGTGTCAAAAATTTATCGCCTTCTCTATCCATAAAGATAAGCAATAACTCTTCCGGATAGAGTGCACGATTGCGCCCCTCGGTTCGCACGGTGTACTCGCCACGAGATGAACAATAAGGCCGCATATGACCACTAGGCACCTCGACACGCATAAGCGGAGGGCCATTTAAGTTTTCAATAAATATTTGAATCTCAACATTTGGGTAACAATCAGTTGCCTTGTTGATCATCATTAACCTGGCATTATCATCTACGTCACAACCAACGATTTTGCCACGTTGCAATCCATCTTCTGATGTATATTCGTCGACCCCAATTAGCAAAGTCCCACCTGTAGGGGAATTTGCAAAGGCCACCAGATCACTACTTTTAATACCTGTAGCTTCACGTTTGAAATCTACATTGGTATTTTCGGGAGCGTCCAGCATCATACGTGTCCGCTTTGTCAGCGTTTGATACTCTCGCTTAACGGGCATGATTTAGTTAGTTACCCACATACATCAGAAGAGATCGGCTTATTGATATAATGCGTCATCAAATGGATCTAACGGTGTATCTAACATTTGGTCATCGCGAAAGTACAATACACGACCTTCAAAACGTAGACCTTTAGAAGCAAACCAACGCTCGGTGTCTTCACGCCCTTCTTGTGCACTACCAACCTTCATGGATGCACTCATCACACGATAAAAGTAAAGACCAAACAATGCGGCCGAGGCACCCATGAAAAAATCTGACGCCAATGCAAATAGCAGAGCTATGAGAGCCGCGATCCAAACACGGCTGGCACGCGCGGTTTTTGCCGCCTCGTTTGCTTCCTCGTATTGATCTTGAAATTTCAAATAACGACGAAAGTTTTGCTGTAGGTTAAATTTATCGTTAGACGATAATTTGCGATCCATTACTACACCTTTAGTATTTAACGATTAATCCCAAGTATGAGAGTAGCACAAGCTAGCGCTCATCAAACCAAACTTTTACTAACAACTTCATAGACATCAGTCGACAAGCTACCGCTGTCCATGATGCGTTGCAACTCATTCTTCATTAGCGCCTGACGCTGCTCACTGTATCGCTTCCAGCGTGTTAACGGTGTTACAAGCCGCGAAGCTATTTGCGGGTTAAGTGCATTAAGCTCAATAATACGGTCAGCCAAGAAGGCATACCCCGATCCATCCAGCTGGTGGAAGTTAACTGGGTTTTGCATAGCGAAAGCCGAAATAAGCGCCCTAACTTTATTAGGATTGCGCATGGTAAATGCTGGGTGATCCATTAACGCAAGCACTTTATTGAGCGTCCCCAGTTTTGGGTCACTCGCTTGCACAGACAACCACTGATTAACGACTAACGACTCTTCTGACCAGCGTTCATAAAATATCGCAAGCACTTCGCTAGCGGCCACTTCATCATTTGAATGTACTAACAACCCTAGAGCTGCCTGGCTGTCAGTCATGTTATCGGCATTATCAAACTGCGTACGCACTAACGATAAGTGCTGCGGCTTCTCAGTTTCTACCAGGTAAGCAAGGCTCAAATTACGCAACGCTCGCTTTGCAATACTATCAGCGTCTGGTGAATAGGGCTCGCTGGAGCTGCAACGCTCGTAAGCAGCGATAAACTCAGCTTCAAGCGCATTGGCAATATGTTGGCGCGCGAAAGTTCTTGCGGCATGAATCGCATCGACATCAATTTCATCCACTAATTCGGACAAATATGCTTCGCTAGGCAACGTCAAAATTTTAGCCACCATAGCAGGATCAAGCGTTTCATCCAGCAGCACGCTTCTGTAGGCCTCGCTCAATCGTGCATCAAATGCCAGTGGCTCGCCCTGTTGATAAGCCGCGGTAAGCGACTGCAGCACATCAACACCCAGCTTTTGAGATGCTTCCCAGCGGTTGAAGCCATCACTATCGTGCTGCATTAAGAAAACTAGTTCATCCCTAGAATAAGGGTAACGCAGCTTCACCGGCGCCGAAAAACCGCGCAACAAGGAAGGCACCGGCTTATCGCCATGAATACCTGTAAACTCAAAACGCTGCTCCGCTTCTGTTAACTCTAAAACCTGAGTTGTCTGACCATTCGTTAAGGGCAGATCTGCACCTTGATCATCAATCAGGCCGACAGCAACCGGCAAGTGGAAGGGTAGCTTTTCATTCTGCCCCGGTGTAGCCGGACATGATTGCTGGATGATCAGCGTATAAACACCAGCGGCGGGATCGTACTCATCACTAACGGTTAGCTCTGGTGTTCCTGCCTGCTCATACCAGCGCTTGAACTGTGTAAAGTCACGGCCTGATGCATCAGACATGGCGGCAACAAAATCATCGGTTGTTACGGCTTGTCCATCATGACGATCAAAATACAGATCACTCCCCTTGCGGAATAAATCCGGCCCGAGCAATGTATGAATCATACGCACAACTTCGGCGCCTTTCTCATAGATCGTCATCGTGTAGAAGTTTGAAATTTCAATAAAGGAGGATGGGCGAATAGGATGCGCCATCGGGCCAGCATCTTCTGCAAACTGGGCCGTTCTTAATACAGAAACGTCTTCGATACGCTTTACGGTGCGGGAGTTAAAGTCGGCACTAAACTCAGAGTCTCGAAAGACGGTAAAGCCTTCCTTTAGGCTCAGTTGGAACCAGTCTCGGCATGTTACTCGATTACCCGACCAGTTATGAAAATACTCATGTGCTACAACCCCTTCAACTCGCTGAAAGCCAAGATCTGTAGTCGTCTGCGGGCTGGCTAATACACAGGAGGTGTTAAAGATGTTTAACCCTTTATTCTCCATAGCCCCCATATTGAAGAAGTCGACAGCCACGATCATAAAAATATCAAGATCATATTCCCGACCATACACCTCTTCATCCCAACGCATGGAATTTTTCAACGATGTCATGGCATGATCGAGCTTATTTAAATCTTTTTTATCCGCAAAAATCTGTAAAGCTACTTTACGGCCACTCATGGTCGTATAGCTATCTTCAACATGCGATAAATCTCCAGCCACCAGCGCAAACAAATAGGCAGGCTTACGGAATGGATCTTCCCACGTTACCCAGTGACGACCACCCTCAGAGTCCCCGCTATCGATAGCGTTACCATTCGAAAGCAAGACTGGGCACGTTGTTTTATCTGCTTCAATGGTGGTGGTGAATACCGACATAACATCAGGGCGATCAAGGTAGAAGGTAATGCGGCGAAAGCCTTCAGCCTCACATTGAGTGCAATAGAAACCATCCGAACGATACAAGCCTTCTAACGCCGTATTTTCCTGCGGATTAATTTCTGTAACTGTTTCTAAAACAAAACTGTCGGGGACATCATGTATGGTTAAACCATCATCAGTGCGGCTGTAATCTTTATCACTCAACACCTGGTCATTAATTGCAACTCGATGCAAAACCAATGATTTATCGCCATCCAAAAACAACGCACGCTGTTGCGAGTGGCTCTCGGGGTTTTTTCTCATGGTCAAGCGAGCTTTAACTAATGTTTTAGTTGCTTCAAGCTCAAATCGTAAATCAGTTTGGTCAATTAAAAACGCTGGTACCTGATAATCCTTTAAATAGATGACTTGCGGTTGAGACATTGACTTTAACCCCTACTCTGAACTCAGCTCAATTTGATAAGCCGTGTATTTACGCATATTAATAACACCGGTATCTAAAATGAGATACTGCCCTTTGATACCTAGCAGCACCCCTTCAACTTCCGGTGTTTTATCTAAATTATGTGTGACTACCTTAGTCGGATATTCAATAACGGGATAGTTAATATTAATCGCCTCACCGTTATCGATGGCTTGTAACGCCTGTACGCCATGCTGCTCAAGCAAACCTTCAATACCTTGAGCACATTTCGCCATTAGTTCATCCCGGACCACCGCTAGATCAAGCTTATCTACTTGCCCTTTGAGCATTGCACGCCAATTGGTTTTATCTGCTACGTACTCACCTAACAAGCGTTCGATTAAACCCGATTGTAAGCGAGTTTGTACCCGAAAAATCGGCAAAGCCTGTACGGCTCCTTGATCAATCCAGCGGGTAGGTACTTGAGTACCACGCGTTATACCAACTTTCACTCCTGAAGAGTTTGCTAAATAAACAATGTGGGGTGTAAAGCAGTTCGCCTCACCCCATGCAGCATCACGACATGTTCCTTCCTGAAAGTGGCACTTTTCAGGACTCATAATACAGGTGTCGCATTGCGGTAATTTTTTAAAACAAGGGTAACAGTACCCCTGACTAAAGCTTTTATTAGTTTTTCGACCGCAATGCGTGCAATTGATGGCACCCAAATAGCGGATATGAATTTTTTTAGACAGCAACGGGTTCATTGCAACTTCGCTATCACCCAGGGGCAAACGGTATTCGACCGGCTCCGCTAGGGTTGTTTTCATTTTACTAACAGAACCTGAACCTAATAACTGCATTAAAACTCGCTTAGTGGGTAAGAATTTTTAAAATTTCTGGCTCGAGCGGATCCGAACCGTGTTGTTTTCCGTCTTGTCGTGTACGGTCGATAAAGCCAATATGCTCTTCTTTTGGCAAATTTGTCTGGTCATATGCGATAACCGCACGCATACAAATAGCTTGCTGCTCATCTGTTAAACGCTGACCATTTGGCCATTTACCCAGCTCAATCGCTTGCTTTAAAGACGCATGCATCTGAGGCGTCATTTTTGAAATCAGCTCTTCGTAAGTCATTTTATACTCCTCAACATACGCCTATCTTAACAGATAATAAGCGAGGTTCTGCTTTCGAAATACGGACTATTATTCCTTAAAGCCCCGCCTGTGAACGAGTTTACTTGGCAACACGAAACAATGCTTTAACCAAAGGAACAGCAAGCAGACCTGCTACAAGTCCTGCCAAATGCGCTGTATTAGCAATAGACCCGAATCCAAGCGACTCTAAAAGTCCGGTATAACCTAGCGCCAACCATACCACCATAAAAACCATCAATGCAGGTGGAAAACCAAACAGCGGGCGATCAGACATCTTATCCCAGAACCATGTGTAAGCAAGAACCGCATATACAACCCCTGACAGCCCCCCAAACATAGGCCCTGAAATTAAAAATTGACCTATGTTAGAGGTAATCGCAGCCCAAACGACAACCCACAGATAAACCTTTGCACCTTGAATTTGCTCTATTTTTCGACCTACAACCCAAATCCAAAGCGAGTTAAAAACAATATGCTGTAAACTAAAATGCATAAAAATAGGAGTAATAAAACGCCACCATTCAAAGGATGTAACCGTCTCAAGCAAATGCGTGTAAATTAAACTACGACCTGTGAGCTGAAAATCAGTGATTGTCAGCCAATGCATAACCGAATAGTTTTCACCAAAACCAAACAAAAAGGTGACAATCCCACTCATTATCAACAAAACAAAAGTCATTGGAGACTGTGATGGACTCAACCTTTTATGAACAGGCTTCCTCACCCGAATAGTAGTCAAATCCTCGCCCTGCTCCCATTGTTCATAAATATATTGAATTTGATCAGTGGGAATATGAGCCGGCACCCAAAGAGACTGACTAGTCTCATCTTCAGTAATCCGGTGCGGTATCTCTTTTTGCCACAGAAACTCAGCAAAACCAGAGAGATCTTTAGACAAAGGCACATCAAAAACTTTAATCATTTAGCTCTTCTTGAATAAAATGCTATTTGGTCTTGGTTAACACTTCGGTGCGAACATCTACCCATACAAACTTATCGGCACTGAGTGTTTTTTCATAATCGTATCGGTACGCAACAAGCTTGCCATATTTAACAGCACTGTAATCAATACAGGCGATATTGTTAGTGAGCGGAAGAGGGTCGCCTTCACACCAATAATGACCAATAAATAAAGGTTTCTCGGTTGATGCATAATGATATAAATCTTGGCGATTACGATCGGTAAGAGGCATTCGCGCTACATGCTCAGGTAACGGATCAGGCTGAAATACCACATCACTGTAGCGTTGAGGATTATTTGCCCAGAACTTCGTCCTAAAATAGCGCCGCTTAAATCCATCCCGACTCACCATGACCTCGCCATTGGGCAACTTAAGGTGAGTTCCGCGTAACAAGCGATCCATTAAGACCCACTCAAAAGTGTCTGGTTCCGCAGATCGGTATAGGAAGGCGTCATCGATTTGATTCCCTCCCATCATTCCTTTGAACTCATCAATCAACTCTTGATGCCAGCAGGCATGGATAACCCTAAAGGTTTCCATCTCTAAAAAAAGCGGCATAGCCTTTATCCAGGCCATAAAATCCGCTTTGTCCGCTGGATAAGGGTCAAGTTGCTGCAGCGATTCCTGCAAAATACGTCGATGCCGAGGATTATGTTCGCGCAGAAAAGTGCCTGAACCATCAGGCTTAGGCGTACAGTAGCACAGCAAATTATATTCATGATTGCCCATAACAATTTGGGCATGACCCGCATCAACCATATCCTTCACGATATAAAGCGCTTCTCGGATATGAGGTCCACGGTCGACAATATCGCCGATAAAGATTACTTGGCGCTTAGGATGACAATACACGCCATCCTTTTTACTGTAGCCCAAACGAGCCAACAGCATGCGAAGGCTCAAACCACAGCCATGCACATCACCTATTAGATCGTATCCTTCATATCGGCGTGCTGTCATGCTAATTACCCCACTTAGTACCCCAACCTAACTTTTCACGGCAGGTTCGGTAAAAGTCATAATCCAGCGGGTGCAACAGTTTCAGTTTATGCGGTTTTTTGTGGATAGTAATAACATCGCCCGGCGCAAGGCTTATACTAATTTGGCCATCACACGATACGGTAGGGTAAGTTTCGTTCTCTTCACTAATGACCAGCTTCAGCTCACTGTTACCGTCAACAACAATAGGCCTACTTGATAAGGTATGTGGAAACATAGGAACAAGTACGAGCGCATCCAGCTTAGGATGCATGATTGGGCCACCACCCGATAACGCATAGGCCGTGGAGCCTGTCGGCGTTGATACAATCAGACCATCTGATTTTTGCGTATAAACAAATTGACCTTCAATGTATAGCTCAAACTGGATCATACGCGTTGCTTTACCCGGGTGAAGCACGCAGTCATTTAACGCAGTTCCCTCGCCTATAGGCTCGCCGGCGCGCTTAACAATCATATCTAATAAAAAGCGAGTCTCTACCGTGTACTTACCTTCTAGCACCTCGGCTACTTTTTCTTCAATTTCATTAGGTGATATATCGGTTAGGAACCCTAAGTTTCCTCGGTTAACCCCTAAAACAGGGACATGGCATTGCGCTAACGAACGCGCAGCGCCCAACAAGCTGCCATCTCCTCCCACCACAATAACAAGATCACATATTTCACCCATCATTTTTTGCTTGCATACTTGCTGACCATGGCCGGGCATTAAATCAGCGATGCGCTCATCAAGAATGACATGCAAGTCACGATCTTGAAGAAACCGTATAAGATGTCTCATGGTGTCGATGACGGGCTTACTGCCTAAGCGGCCAATCAAGCCGATATTTCGAAAGTGATCCATTTATGCGCCTATTCTCTTGATATACCTACCTACTCACATGATCCTAGTGTTCACAAAAGATTTCAAGCACTTACGTGATTGATCTGCGCCCCTGCAAACCACCCGTATGTACAAGCGCAATACGAGAACCCTCGGGGTAGTCATCATTTTCAACCTTTTCCATAAAGCGCCTAAACAGCTTGGCGGTATAAACCGGATCGAGGGACAACGAAAAATCGTCCTCCAACTGCTTCATAACCGCTATATGGTCTGCATTCATTTTTCCGTAACCACCATAGTGGCCAAACAGATCCAACTCCCACTTCGATGCCGTTCGCTCATGACCTGAGGCTAATAGCAACGCGCTAACATCATCATGCAAAAAACCAGCCCCTTTTAACACAGGAATGCCCTGCACAACCGTTTTGGCCGGCGTACTAACCAAGCCAGCTAAAGTACCTCCGGTACCACACGCGCACACTACATAATCCAAAGCGGGTTCAACGTTATTAATTTGCTGCATTAACTCGCCTACCCCCTTTACCGCTAACGCACTACTCCCACCTTCAGGCAATATAAAACCATCACCTACTAATGATGGAAGCGCATTGAGCCAAGCGGGTTCTGCACGCAGCCGGTAAGTTTCTCTATTGACAAAATGCAAGCGCATACCCCACGCCTTCGCGTCAATTAGCATGGGATTATCAACGGGCTCCCCCCTCACTACTCCAACTGAATGCAAACCTAAACAATGGCAAGCATAAGCCAGTGCATGTAAATGATTAGAATACGCACCGCCAAAACTGATAATACAGCTAGCCCCCTGCTCGATAGCAGCTTTTAAGTTGTACTTTAACTTAAACCACTTGTTACCACTGATTTGTGGATGCACCTGATCAACACGCACAACACAAACGCTAAGCCGCTTTTTTAAAAACAAAGCATGCTCCAATCTTTCCACATTCAATGGTAGATCAGTTTCTTCATATAAACGGCGGTAAGCATCGAGCGGCTCGCTCGGCAAAACATTAAAAGTAGAATTTGTCATAGCACGCAACTGAAAAACAAATAAAACACCTGAACATAGGCATTAATTGACAATAAGGGAAGCTATTTAACAATACAGGGAAAATAATAGATAAGATTTGGTAACGCATTATGGTGGGCGTGGAGAGGTTCGAACTCCCGACATTCGCCTTGTAAGGGCGACGCTCTCCCAGCTGAGCTACACGCCCATAATGCTGAAGCAGAAACAGTACATTTATCGCAAAAACAAAAAGATTTGTAAATGCTAATAATCATCTGTTAAGAGCTTTCCTTCAAGAAAAAAGGAAAGTGGCGGAATGGACGGGACTCGAACCCGCGACCCCCTGCGTGACAGGCAGGTATTCTAACCAACTGAACTACCACTCCGCATCTGTGTTTATACTCGCTTTCGAGTGCCAGCTTATTGTTAGTGGTGGGCGTGGAGAGGTTCGAACTCCCGACATTCGCCTTGTAAGGGCGACGCTCTCCCAGCTGAGCTACACGCCCGCTAACAAGTGCCTTTTGTTTAGACTGAACCAACAAGCATTTAGTTGACTCAGTTGCCGCTTACCAGAACATTGCTGTTTTAGTAAGTGGCGGAATGGACGGGACTCGAACCCGCGACCCCCTGCGTGACAGGCAGGTATTCTAACCAACTGAACTACCACTCCGTTTTTCGTTTTGGGACACGTCCCTGAACGAGGTGCGCATTTTAAATACTTTCGTAACGATGTCAAACATTTGCGCTAAATATTTTGCATTTTTTAACTATCGATTAACAACTTCCTATTTAATAACCAAAGCTGCTGAAACTTTGATCAGATAGCGACTAAAAATAAAAATAGAGCTAAATCAAACAGCTGTTCTCTGCGCATTCCAAAACCCTTAACCTCGCTTACAGCCAAACCCTGCTAATCGTACAAACTTTAATATTTGTAGTATGTGCGTTGGCTCGTTAGAGTGGCCTAGCATCACGAACAACGATAATTTCAAGATTTAGGATATGGTAGGCATGACGGTTTCCAATACCCAACAGCAACTGGATCGCATAATGACGCTTTGGCTTGCACACCACAAAGACAACCTCCCAACAGTTCGTTACGACACTGCATGGCCATCACCTTGCTACGTAAACCAAAGCGCTACACAAGACAGTGAAACCCGCTGGCAGCCCGTACGACAGACAGAGCCAACCGATATGTTTGAACGTTTATCCGCTGCTTTGGAAGTGGACATACACCCAACCATCGTTGATCTATATACGCGCTACTGGTCAGATCCTCTTGCTTTGAAGGCTCCAGACGGAAGCCTTTCCCTCTTGCAAGTGTGGAACACGGACGACTTAGAACGGTTACGCGCCAATCTTATAGGTCATGCCATGGCTAAGGCTCAACAAAAACGCACACTATCTCTATTTTTTGCGCTAACCGAACCCGATGACGGCATGTTAACCGTCAATAATGATAACGGCACGGTATGGCTTGAATACCCGGGCAAAAAACCAGTCAGACAAATCGCCGAAAGTCTTCCTGAGTTTTTAGGGACATTAACACCAGCTACCTAAAGCACTTGATCACAGCAATCAGCATAGCCGCACTGCTATCCCACAGTGAAAGAAAGCATGCGGCTAATATGGCACATAGGCCGGCCTGATTCCTGATGCCATTGATTAAACGCTTGCTGCACAATCAGCAAATCGCGTTTGGCTGTCGGTTTACGATCCACGATACCTTGCGCTTTTAATGCTCCAACAACATCATCTGTTAGTACAAATGTGTCTTTACCTGCCATTCGCAAAAAATACGGGCCCGAATTACCACCTAATTGCTTGCCCTCTTTTTTGAGCACATCCCACAGGCCGACAATGTTTTCGACCGGCCAGTTCGCTAACCACTGAGCAAAGCTGCCGTGTTTTTCAGCCATTTCACAGATAAAAAAAGCATTAGCACGAGCGGCTTTTATTTTTCCCCAATGACGAATGATTTGATCATTCTGCATAAGCCCTTCTAATTGTTCATCACTCATCAACGCCACTTTTTCGGGATCAAAGCCCCAAAATGCTTTTTCAAAGGCCGGCCATTTCGCATCTACAACAGAGTGCTTCAAGCCCGCTCTGAAAATGCGCCTAGACATTAATGAAAAAAGTAGACTATCCGGTACTTGCGCTAATTCGGCATCCGGCAGAAAATCAGGCATCAATGAGTCGAGCGCCTTTCCTTTTTGATTCAACGCATGCTCGTAAAGCCAAAGGTAAGATTTCAAAATGACTCCTTAATTAGAAAAAAGTCATTAAGGCGACTTTATTCGGATAATCTATAGACCCCTTTTGCACTTATTTAGTGCCAAGAAATCACACATAAGTCTATGATCCTAGCGTTTTTATGGTGTTCTTTTCAAATACGAAAAAGCGTATGATGTTTAACCTTTTTACAATTTCTACTTCGCCCGCCTGTATAAAGATGGAAATAGTGGGCTCAGGGAACTAACACAATGTCTGTTATCCGCAAATCAAACAAACTAATCAATGTCTGTTATGACATCCGAGGTCCAGTACTTCAGGAATCCAAGCGACTCGAAGAGGAAGGTAATCGCATCCTCAAACTTAACATTGGCAACCCTGCCCCATGGGGATTTGAAGCGCCAGAAGAGATCGTTCAGGATGTGATTCGCAACCTTCCCGCCTCACAAGGCTATTGCGACTCTAAAGGTTTGTTTGCCGCGCGCAAAGCCATAATGCAAGAGACACAGCGTTGCAACATCCCTAATGTAACCGTTGAAGACATCTACATTGGGAACGGTGTATCTGAGCTTATTGTGATGGCCATGCAAGGCCTCTTAAACGATACCGACGAAATGCTAATCCCTGCTCCAGACTATCCGTTATGGACGGCTGCCGTCAGTTTGGCGGGCGGCACACCTGTTCACTATGTTTGTGATGAATCAGCCGATTGGGCGCCGGACATAGAAGACATGCGCCGCAAAATCACACCCCATACAAAAGGTATTGTGGTTATTAACCCTAATAACCCAACTGGTGCGGTGTACCCAAAAGCAGTATTAGAGCAGATTGTTGAGTTAGCCCGCGAACACAACTTAATTATATTTGCTGATGAAATTTACGATAAAATTCTGTACGACGAAGCACAACATATCTCGCTTGCCTCGCTAGCTGACGATGTATTATTTTTAACCTTCAACGGCCTATCTAAAACTTATCGTGCTGCCGGTTTCCGAGCAGGCTGGGTGATTGTTAGCGGACCAAAGCATCGCGCCAAAGATTACATCGAGGGGCTCGACATGCTGAGCAACATGCGCCTATGCGCCAATGTACCAGCTCAACACGCTATACAAACAGCACTAGGTGGTTACCAGAGCATCAAAGAGCTGATCGTTCCTGAAGGTCGCTTATATGAGCAGCGCACCAAGGCGTGGGAAATGCTAAATGCTATACCTGGCGTATCTTGCGTAAAACCCAAAGGCGCTCTTTATTTGTTCCCTCGTCTCGACCCGGATGTCTACCCTATTAAAAATGACGAGAAGTTTGCGCTTGACTTGCTTCTTCAGCAAAAAGTACTCGTAGTGCAAGGCAGCGGCTTTAACATGCCTGATACTCAGCACTTTCGAATTGTTTTCCTTCCACGACAAGACGACTTGGAAGACGCTGTTAATAGGATTGCCACCTTCTTAAAGACCTATGAACAATAAATAGCAATATTGCTGTGCTACACATATTAAGCGGCGTGAATAATGTCGCTTTTATATTGCCTGCTCGCAAGACTTTTCGTTATTGTTAAGGGAGATGTTAGTTAGCCACATCAACCAACATATAATAAGTCCAGAGGCGCTCCACACACTATAAGGATGGGATCAGTATGTTTATTAAAATTAAAAAAAATTGCGGTATTTATATGGAACACAACGGTTTAGATAGGCAGCACCTAGTTCCGGTGACCTCAAATTTTTTGCTCAACTTAAACCATGCTGCCGAAGTTTCTTTTTACACCATTAAAGAAACTAAAAAGCGCTACGACCTAGAAGATCACGAATTTACCCTTCCGCCTTTCACTCGCGTTATTCACCTTCAGATGTCTTACGCCTACGCCAACTTAAAAGAAAATATCAAAGGCAACAAAGGCCAGCTAAAAGAACGTTGCTACTATAAGCTCTTCTTCTTGCCTGAAGAAATGGGCCAATATGGTGAGCTACGCGAAAAAATTGAATCATACGTGCTAAACCTGTAAATAACGCCGCTATACCCAGAAAGATACCGTTCCTAAAATTAGGCTCTTCGGAGCCTTTTTTACATAATGCCAAGCTCATATCCTTGCTCGTAGTTCTTGCCGCACGCACTCTGAACGGCTATTAAATAACGGCAACATTATTGCTAAATCTCAATCCTGCTCTACGCTTGATATAGTCATTCCTCGGCGGAGAGAGAGCATGGAAATTAAAGAGCTACTAAACCAAACCAATAAACTGCCTAACGTACCCGAAGTGGTTCGTGAACTGATTCAAGCACTGAACAATCCAAACGTTGACTACGACCAGATTGCTCAAAAAGTCAGTGAAGACCAAACCTTATCTTTAAAAATTCTCCGCTTAGTTAATTCTGCTCATTTTGGTCTATCCAGAAAAGTGTCTTCCATTGATGAAGCAACCGTTATGCTTGGCATGGGACAACTTAAAACCCTTGTCATTGCATCCGGCTTCGCAGGCTCTGTTAAAGACGTCGATGGCATTGATATTAAAACTTTCTGGGCAGAGTCGTTCCGTGTTGCGACTTTAGCGCGATGGTTTGCCGACCACACAAAACAAGTGGAGTCTGACATCGCCTTTACCACAGGTATTATCCATAATATTGGGCGATTATTATTGCACTTGGCCCAGCCCAACCGTGCTAAAGCCATCCAAACACTGATTGATGAGCAAAAAGTCAGCCGCACAAAAGCTGAACTCGAACGTCTAGGCTTTACATCACAGGATGCCGGGCAAGCATTACTTGATATGTGGAAATTTCCACCCGATTTAGGCATCGCTGTAAAAAACTACAAAGCTCCTCTTGTGAGTGAATCCCCTCAGCCTCTTAGCGCAGTTCTACACTTGGCAAGCTACATGAACGACTGCATCAGAGAATCCAGAAACCTAGCAGACGTCCAAGAGCATTTTCCACGCGACATAGCGGCTCTGGCTGGCATAAACTCCGACATTATTGACTCATTAGCTGACGCCATGAAACTTGAGTCAGGTTTAGATGGTTTAGCCGCTTAGCTGCGTCATACATAACGCGTAAAAAGCAACGGACACAAAAAAGGAGCGTAAGGCTCCTTTAGGTAAATTAATGCAGATCTACATTAGCGCTCTTAGAGCAAACAGCTTTTAAGACCTAACAGTAGATCATCAACATCGGACATAGCCCGGTGCTCACGAGATGACTCTTTAGATGCTCGCTGATACTTGTCTAATTGCTCAATCGACAACAACGACTCAATACCATCTAGCTGAAACTTCGGCTTAACCATCGCGGCGTCAAAGAGACGACGCATCCAAAAGTAATCAAACTCAAATGCATCACTATAGACTGTGCAGCCGGCTAATTGCGAATTTAAACGCGCACAAGCCACTCTCACATCAATGCCTTGGTTTAATAGATCCTGATAGGCTATGCCATGAACCTGAGCTGCTGACTCATCCCAATCATTCCAGTTATAACCCGTTTCTGGATTAATCAGAAAGCAATCAAAGGATGTTTCATCAAAACGTTTCCATGCAATTTCTATTGGATATGAACGACTTCCTAAGCCACTTGCCTCAATATCCAAGCAAATAATAGACTCCGGCGGGACTACTTTTTTGTGTCTCACTAATTCTGTACCTAACCTAATGCAGCCTCACAAAACGGTTATTATGTGGCTTACTCGTACTTCTACAAGCAGTAAACTTACTACTTCACCTTTACTGATTGATGACCGATTCAGCAGCACAAGGTACAACTGAGCAATGACTTCAACGGGGAAAATTATAGCATAATATTTGCCACCGAATTAAAAACCTAGCCTTAAGCCGTTGCGGTTAACGTAAGATTAATTAACGCAATGCATTCTTGTTTAATAACTGACCAATAACTTGAAACTATTACTCTGAGCCCACATCTAAGGCACATAACTCACAGTTAGGAAGCACAACCTATGCGCATTATCCTTTTTCTTTTAACCAACCTAGCCGTAATAGCGGTTGCTAGTGTTACCCTCAGCCTATTAGGCGTTGGTAGCTACCTTGATCAGAATGGACTCAACTTAAGCAGTCTGCTTATATTCTGTGCTGTGTTTGGCTTTGTCGGATCATTTATATCCCTGTTCTTGTCTAAAACCATGGCCAAAATGTCCACGGGCACCCAAATCATTAAAAAAGCCTCAACCCCACAAGAGCAATGGTTACTGGATACCGTGGCTGAATTGGCTGACAAAGCGGGCATCGGCATGCCCGATGTCGGTATTTTTAATGCACAACAAGCTAACGCTTTTGCTACTGGATGGAACAAAAACAGTGCCCTAGTAGCCGTCAGTACTGGGTTACTCCAACGTTTCCGCCCAGAAGAAGCCAGAGCCGTTATGGCTCATGAAATCGGTCACGTTGCTAATGGTGACATGGTTACGCTGACATTAATTCAAGGCGTGGTAAACACTTTTGTCATGTTCTTTGCACGTATTGTAGGCTACTTTTTTGACTCATTACTTCGCCGCGGTGATAACCAAGGTGGGGTAGGATTCGGTTTCTACATAGCAACCTTTGTGGCAGAAATTGTGTTTGGTCTGGTTGCATCCATGATTGTTGCTTGGTTTTCACGCCGTCGCGAGTTTAGGGCAGACGAAGCCGGCGCAGACTTCGCCAGCAAACAAGGGATGATAGGCGCTTTACAACGCCTGAAAGCTGAATATGAGATTCCTGACCAACTTCCATCACAGCTTAACGCCTTTGGTATCAATGGTCATTTTAAAACAGGCCTAGCTGAACTGATGTCCAGCCACCCTCCCCTAGATGATCGAATCGCCGCCCTGCAAGCCAGATAGCAACCCGCGCTAGAGCAAGTAGCCCCACACAAAGGCTACTTGCTCAAACTGATCCATACATCCCCCTCTCCCCAGTAGTCACTTCACAAATCGAACAACCAACAACCAACAACCAACAACATGAATTAAAATCAACTTTAATTAAATTTAAAACATTTTTATTCATGTTTATTAGCCTGTATAAATAAACCCTCTGTTATAGCACTTTACTCACTTCGTAGCGGTGTGTTGCTAACCATGAGCAATGGCTAACACGAAATTGGGGCTACCAAGCCAATCAGCACATAACAGAGACTGTCTCGAAAGAGCAAGGAATGAACACAAGCTATACAGCAAATTTAGGGGGCAGATATCATGTACACAGACTTTACTTTCACAATTAAAAGCATCGCTTTCGATGAGAATTACCGTCCGTCCAACAACACACGGATCACGACCAACTTTGCAAACTTGGCGAGAGGCGAGCGTCGCCAAGAAAATTTGTGCAACACCCTAAGAATGATCAACAACCGCTTTAATGCTTTAGCCCATTGGGACAACCCCAACGCGAATCGCTATTCCGTTCGTTTAGAAATAGTTTCTGTGAACATGGATATTGAAGGTAACGGCCAAACCTTCCCCACTATAGAAATTTTGAAAACAAACATAATTGACCATAAAACAAATGAATATATTGAAGGCATTGTAGGAAACAATTTTTCTTCATATGTCCGAGATTATGATTTTAGCGTCTTACTTCAAGATCATAATCGAGATCAACCTAAATTTAGCATTCCAGAGAACTTTGGTGATTTGCACGGAAAAATCTTCAAATATTTCGTAAATTCAGAAACTTACCAACAAAACTTTAAAAAACCACCTGTCATTTGTCTTAGCGTATCTGATAGCAAAATTTATTACCGAAAAGAGAACCAACACCCCGTATTGGGTTTTGAGTATCAACCTAACGAATCATCGTTAACCGAGCAGTATTTTAAAAAAATGGGTTTGCAGGTGCGCTACTTCATGCCTCCAAACAGCGTTGCTCCATTGGCCTTCTATTTTGTTGGCGACCTACTTAACAATTACACGAATCTAGAGCTCATTAGCACTATTAGCACGATGGAAACATTCCAAAAAATTTACCGTCCCGAAATTTACAATGCGAATGCCATAGCGGGTCAATGCTACCAACCTAAGCTGAAAAACCAGGACCATTCAGTTACACAAATAATTTATGACCGCAGTGAGCGCAGCCTACTAGCCAATGAACAAGGGAAATTTGCTGAAGAGCACTTTATTAAGCCGTATAAGGCCGTGCTTGAACAATGGTCGGCCGCTTTCACTTAATTATGAATTCACCTACAAGACTCACTCGACAACAAGTCTTGGTATACCCAATAACGAATTGAAATATAAGATATTAATAACCATGAAAACATTATTACCTACATCAACAGCAGGCAGCTTACCGAAACCGTCTTGGTTAGCAGAACCTGAAACATTATGGTCACCTTGGAAATTAGAAAACGACGAACTCATTACAGGCAAACAAGATGCCTTGCGCCTCTCAGTACAAGATCAACATAAAGCCGGCATCGACATCATCAGTGACGGTGAGCAAACACGCCAGCATTTTGTCACTACTTTTATAGAACACCTCAGTGGTGTTGATTTTGAAAATCGTAAGACCGTCAAGATCCGCAACCGTTATGAGGCCAGCGTACCCACAGTTGTAGGAGCGGTAACCCGAGAACAAGCGGTTTTTGTTGAGGACGCAAAATTCCTGCGCCAACAAACTAAGCAACCCATTAAATGGGCTTTACCAGGCCCGATGACCATGATTGATACGCTGTATGACAGCCACTACAAAAGCCGAGAAAAGTTAGCTTGGGAGTTCGCTAAAATTCTTAATCAAGAAGCTAAAGAGTTAGAAGCCGCTGGTGTTGACATTATCCAGTTTGATGAACCGGCATTTAATGTGTTTTTTGACGAAGTGAATGATTGGGGCGTAGCCGCTTTAGAGAGAGCAATTGAAGGCCTAAAGTGCCAGACTGCTGTGCATATCTGCTATGGCTACGGCATCAAAGCGAACACTGATTGGAAAAAAACATTAGGATCAGAATGGCGTCAATACGAAGAAATATTCCCTAAACTTCAAACATCAAATATCGACCTTATCTCATTAGAATGCCAAAATTCTCATGTTCCAATGGATCTAATTGAACTCATTCGGGGTAAAAAAGTAATGGTGGGGGCTATTGATGTAGCCACTCATACTATCGAGACACCCGAAGAGGTCGCAGCTACCCTTCGAAAAGCGCTTAAATTTGTTGATGCTGACAAGCTTTACCCATCCACCAATTGCGGTATGGCTCCACTGCCCCATCAAGTAGCAAGAGGCAAAATGAATGCCTTAGCCGCAGGCGCAGACATACTTCGTAAAGAGCTTTTGCGCTGAAAACAGCTACATTTAACGCCGCATCTTACCTATTAAAACGAGTTATATCACTCAGGCTTAATTAAGGTACTGACTCAGCTATTTTACGGGTGACACCTATCCAAACGCAGCCAACGAAAAAGAGATGAAGCTGCGCATCCTAGGTGTCATTCGTTGGTCCCGATAATACAATAGCGATACGTGGCGCTCGCCTAATTGCCAATCAGGGAACAGCTCTACCAAAGCCCCCTCTTTTATAGCAGCAGCCAGTAAAATCTTAGGCTGTACAACAACCCCTAAACCAGCCAAGGCCGATGTTAGCAAAGCATGTCCACTGTTTACTTTGATTGGGCAGTTAGGCATGACCTTTACCAGCTCTTCTCCTTTAGATAGCGTCAAAACCGAACCCGCCGCAGGAGTAAAAGAAACCATGTCATGGGCCGATAAATCGACAGGGTGAGCCGGCTGACCTTTAACCGACAAATAGCAAGGTGCCGCACAAATAGCCATTGTGTAAGGCATGAGCTTGCGCGCAATAAGGCGACTATCTGGCGGGACACCGATACGAAATGCAAAATCAAACCCTTCATCCACCAGATCAACATTACGATCTGTCAGCACAATATCCAAATCCACCAGCGGAGATTCCTCTCGGTAGCGTGCCAATGCAGGCATTAATACCGTTGCCCCAAACGTTGATGGCGCCGTGACTCTTAATTTACCTAACGCCTCACTCTGCTGCGCTTCCGCTTCTAGGTCTGTTATCGCTATGCGGTCCAAAATATCTTTACACTGCTCAAAATAATTCGCACCGAAATCAGTCAAACTTTGCCGACGGGTTGTTCTGTTCAGTAGACGCGTTTTCATGCGCACTTCCAAAGCGGCTATATGCTGACCGACCATCGCTGAAGAAATGCCTAACTGCGCGGCTGCCGCACTCATCGAGCCCTTTTCTACCGTCGCAACAAACACCTGCATTGAACGAAAAAGATCCATTATAAACTACCGATTTATAATCAATGAAGTTATAGAGGTATTATCAACAAATAATCATCAATTTACAATCATCATTGCTATAACGAATCGAGGAAAACATCATGATGGCGTCACGCTTTGATCACAAAACAATTCTTATAACAGGTGCAGGAACGGGCATGGGGCGAGCCACTGCCTTACGCTTAGCCAGGGAAGGAGCACAACTTGTTCTCGTCGGTCGACGATTGAAACCTCTGACAGAACTGGTAACAGATATAGAGCAATTAGGGGGTACGGCCATAGCATTAGCTTGTGATATAACGCAAGAAACCGAAGTACAGGAAGCAGTGAGCCAAGCAGTGAATCGCTTTGGAAAGCTTGACGGCGTTTTTGCCAATGCAGGTATATTAGGCGAGTTCAAACCCTTACAAGAAACTGACGTAGCTGATATCAGCGCGCTCGTCGCTACCAACCTCAAGGGCACATTTCTTACGATAAAGCATTGTTTGAGCGCTTTAGACCAAGGCGGCTCTATTCTTATCAATGCATCATGGACCGCTAACGCCGTAATGCCAGGTACGGGGGCTTATGCAGGTACCAAAGGAGCATTACTTTCGATGATGCGAACCTTAGCCGTTGAGCAAGGAAAGCACGGTATTAGGGTGAATGCGATTAACCCCGGAATCATCCTGACGCCTATGGCGGACGAAGTACTCAATACCGACCTTTCAGCCAAACTCAAAGCTCAAACGCCATTAGGGAGAAATGGCACTCCCGATGACGTGTCAGGTACTGTTGCTTGGATTTTATCTGAAGATGCCCCATTCATAACCGGACAGGAAATCACTATTGACGGAGGCTATACCATTGGCGGCATTAGACTGTAACGCCGTTTAGATGACAAATGCTTAGCTAGTATCACAAAAAACGACCCGAATAGGGTCGTTTTTAAGAGCCTTACACCGCTACGATTTAACCGGCTCACGCATGGTTACAAACTCTTCAGCGGACGTTGGGTGTATACCTATGGTTGAATCAAACACCGCTTTGGTTGCACCCGCTTTAAGTGCGACAGCCATGCCTTGAATTATCTCCCCTGCATCCGCACCCGCCATATGAATTCCCAATACTTTGTCTGTCTTTTTATCAACAATCATTTTCATTAAGGTACGTTCGGGATTATCAGCTAAAGTATTTTTCATCGCCCGGAAATCGCTGCGGTAGATATCAACATCAAAACCACGTTCTCGTGCTTGCTCTTCGGTAATACCAACAGTGCCGATATTCGGTTGGCAAAATACGGCCGTCGGGATTAAGTCGTAGTCCACCGCGGGATTACCTGCTTCGTAAAGATGACGGACTAAAGCCATACCTTCAGCTAAGGCTACCGGTGTTAATTGCACTTTATCCGTTACGTCACCTAACGCGTAAATTGAAGGAACGCTCGTTTGAAAGCTGTCATTAACAATGATGGCACCGTTGTTTTGCTGCTTAACCTCTACGTTTTCTAAACCTAAATCCACAACATGAGGTACTCGGCCAGTAGCATATAATACGCAATCAGCGATTTGCTCGGAGCCATCGGAGTAGTTCAGTTTGAGCTCTCCACTATCGAGTTTAGTAATTTCCTTTACGGTAATACCATAGCGGAACTCGATACCTTTTTTAGCCATTTCTTCAGCGGCAAATCGGCGTATGTCATCGTCAAAGCCACGTAAAATCATATCACCGCGGTTAACTACCGTAGCACTCGCTCCTAACCCTTGGAAAATACCTGCAAACTCAACAGCAATATAACCGCCACCCACTACCACCGCACGCTTAGGGAACGTTTCAAGATAAAACACTTCGTTAGAACTAATAACATGTTCTTTACCCGGAAACTCGGGAATGAAAGGCCAGCCCCCTGTGGCTAATAAAATGCGTTCAGCCGTATACTGTTTACCGCCCACCTCTACCGTATGTTCATCAACTAAACGACCCCTACCATCAATAAGATCGCAGCCAGAATTAACCAACATGTTTCTATATATACCGTTTAAGCGCTCTATCTCACTGTTTTTGCGATCACGTAAGGTAGCCCAATCAAAATTAGGCGTACCAACTGACCAACCGTAGCCAGCGGCATCGTGAAAGTCTTCGGCATATTTGGAGGCATAGACAAACAGTTTTTTGGGAACACAACCCACGTTAACGCAGGTACCGCCGAGATAGCGGTCTTCAGTGATTGCTACTTTGACCCCTTTTGCGGCGGCCATACGAGCGGTTCTAACGCCACCAGACCCAGCGCCAATAACAAACAGGTCATAATCATATGCAGACACGCGCTACTCCTTCACTTATTGATCGATAAATACATATAAAGGTACTCTAGCTCGCTTCCAGCTACCAATCAAAGATAACTAACAACCTGATAGTTAAATCAAATCGCCAAGAGCGGCCAACTTCCCGTCGCCATGTTATGATGAACAAAATTTGACTAACAGTAAGACACTCATCCCATGAAAGTAATCTCGTTTAACGTTAATGGCATCCGCGCCAGACCCCACCAAATAGAACAACTCATCGCTACTCATCAGCCCGATATTATTGGTTTACAAGAGACCAAGGTAGACGACCCTCAATTCCCTGTAAGCAGCATTACCGATTTGGGGTATCACGTTGAGTTCTTTGGCCAAAAAAGCCACTACGGTGTGTGCCTCATCACCAAAAAGCCACTAATCAGTGTACAAAAGGGCTTTTTGACAGATACCGAGGATGATCAGAAACGCATGATTATCGGCCAATATGAAAGTGATCAAGGCAATCTGGTTACTGTGCTAAACGGCTATTTTCCGCAAGGTGAAAATATAAACCACGAAATCAAATTCCCTGCAAAGAAGCGCTTCTACGAGGATTTACAAGACCACCTCACCACTCATTTATCCAATGATGAACATGTGATTGTCATGGGAGACTTCAATATATCTCCAACCGATTTAGATATCGGCATTGGCGAGGTTAATCGTAAGCGGTGGTTGAAAACCGGCAAGTCGAGCTTCCAGCCTATTGAGCGTGAGTGGTTTGCCCGCTTGTTAAGCTGGGGATTGAAAGATAGCTACCGTAAAATTCACCCAGACCGCGCTGACCGCTTTAGCTGGTTTGATTACCGATCTCGTATGTTTGAGCTAGAACCTAAACGTGGACTACGTATCGATACGCTATTGGTTACGCCTTCGTTACTAGCGGCATGTACAGATGCCGACATAGACTATGATATACGAGCAATGGAAAAACCGTCCGATCATGCACCCGTGTGGGCAGAGTTCGATATTTAATGTAAAAAGCAGAGGCCCACATTAAACAGACTTAACGGGCCTCTGTGTAGACCTACCCGTTACTTATCATTAATTAATAATAAATCGGCATCCACCGAATCCATAATTCGTTCTACAGAGCTACCAATTAGCAGTCGATCCGTTATTCCCCGTGACACAGACCCCATCACAATCACATCAATTAACGCTGATTGACAAAGATCTTCAATCTCTTCATGAAACTCTCCTTGCTCCAAATGGGGAATGGCATCATGCAATGCTTGAGCTTCGAATAACTCGGCTAGAGCCTCTTTGTGCTGCTGGGTAATACCTTCTTGTAACTTTTGAAAATTCAGGGTCACGTGTTCATTAAAAATAGTGGCTTGAGGAATTGTCGTAAACGCATGCAGCACGTGTTGCTCAGCAACGAGCGCTTGGCTAATTTTTTTAAAAACCTCGATAATTTTTAACTCAAGTAACTCTGAACGGCTACCTGGATGGAACGGGTCGATCGCCGCAAGAATACGCGGATGACTGCCCCAAGCTGACTCTTTAATCACTAACAAGGGTTGCTCTACTTCCGCCACCAATTTCCACTGACCTTGATTGAGTACGTAACTTCCTTTGTGCAAATTAAAAGGTGCCACAATCAAATCAGGCGAGAAGTGATTAGCTTTAGCTGTGATCGTTGCCGCGTAATCTTTGTGCCAATCTACATCATATCCAACAGATACACCTCGGGATTGCAGCACTTGTGATAATTCAACTAGTTGTTTCTCAAGCCCCTTTACATAGCCTTGAATCGCTTGTTTTTCTGCTTCACGATCAAAGCGATAAGCATTATGAAGCGCCCCACTATAGCCAACCGCGTACAACTCAACTAAGGCATCTAGCTGAAGTGATAACGTGGTAACTTTATTGAGGTAGTAATCGGGAAATACACCATCAATCCATTGTGTTGGATCGATCAAAACTAGTAATTTTCTCATGAGTTATCTCCCTAGCATTCGCCATTCTCTGAATGCGCTTTACCGCATTCACCGTGTTAGTCGTCTGGCTGGTAAATTATCTTTTTATAATAATTAGATTATCCGCGTCGCGAATGAGTTCATTGCGTCTTCATGACCTAGATCTATATTTGTACAGTCTAAATTCAGCTATTTGTTATAGGCTTAAATGTTAGGAATAATTGAGTACATATTGGCGTTTTTGTACAATCAACGTCATACTTTTGGTCAAGTCCTATGAGCGCTGATTTGCTCTTACTAATAACAATATTCACTAATTATGGAGTCTACATTGGCTACAACTGAACTTGACTCAACCCCAGAAGCTCTCTCATCAATGAAAAGCAACGCGGCACAAGCGGCCAAACTCATGAAAGCCCTTGGCAACGAAAGCCGGTTATTGATCTTATGCCATCTCGATAATAAAGAACTATCGGTTACCGAACTTAACAACCAAGTCGACTTAAGCCAATCAGCCCTATCTCAACATTTAGCCATTCTTCGCAATGATGGCCTAGTACAGACACGGCGAGAGTCGCAAACCATTTACTATTCGCTAGCAGGTGACAAGGCAAAGCGTATTATCCATACACTGCACGAAATGTTTTGTCCTAACTTGTAACCTTTATTATTCACGAGAACAATAAACAAATGAGTGTTTAGAGCGACTCACCATCCGCGAACACTCGTGAATTCTTATTAGCTATTGATGTAAACGCGTTATCTGCCACTCTTCTGTTGGTTCATTTAGCATCATCCTCATTTCTACGACTTCATCTTCGGCATTAAAAACATTGGTAAAACCAAGCTTGGCAGCTAAACCTTGCATTCCTTTATTGGCTGGCAATGTAGAGCCTTCAAGCAAAAGCGTGCCTCGCTCTTTGCAGTACTTGATGACTTTAGACATTAAGATTCTCCCTAACCCCTCCCCTTGCAGGTCATCACGTATAACCACTGAAAACTCACTTCGGATATTATCGGCATCGGTCACCGCCCTAACAACTCCCAAGGTTTCGGGGCCTTTTCCATCTAAACGAGGAGCCGAAACAATAAATGCCATTTCACGGTCGTAATCTATTTGAGTCCAAGTAGCTAATTCTTGGTGTGTAGGTATACCGCGGCTATAAAAATAGCGCATGCGGATAGATTCGGGGCTGAGCTGGTTGTAAAAAAGGAGATGCTCAGGCTCGTCTTCTGCCCGTATAGGTCTAACAACAGCAGGTCGCCCTGAGCGTTTAAGGGTAATTGGTTCTTCTAAATTGCCGGGGTAAGGCGATATAGATAAGCGTGAAGGCTCTCCCAGCGACACGGATGCATCAACCGCCAATATTCCGAGCTTATTGAGTAGCAGTGGGTTAATTTCTAAGCATTTTAATTCGGGAAGATCGACGACCATTTCTGACAGTTTGATAATCAATTCACATAACTGCTCTACATCACGCTCAGGTTGATAACTGCGCTCATTGATAATGCGGTAAACGCGTGAGCTTTTAACGAGCTCCAGCGCTAGAGACATATTCATTGGAGGCAACATAACATGTCGATCAGCTAGCACATCGACCGCATAACCGCCTGCACCAAATACAATCAACGGCCCATAGGTTGGGTCTCGTGTGATGCCCACATTGATTTGTAAAGATTGAAAACCTCGTTTCATCTGTTGCACACAAAAGCCAAACAGCTCACTTTCGCTAAAGCGCTCACTCATACGGTACGCAAGCTTAGTGGTGGCATGCCTTACCTCACTGATGGAGTAAATATCTTGCGCGAGGTCATGCCATCGCTGTCGGCTGTTTTCGTCGTAATTAAATGGATAAACATTTTCAACGTGCAGTGCTTTAACCGCGACAGAGCCTCCTAATTCACGCGCCAGCGCTATAACGCCATTGATGTCATCAGCGTAGTAGCTATTCTGTACCGGTATATCGTACAGCTCTAATAAAGCGCACACTTCGGAGTGGGTTAAGAAATCTCTATTTTGCGCCTTAGCATTCTCCAATAAACCAACGGCTTTTTGATGATTTTGAGAGTTTTGCTCAACATAAGTAGGCGGTGTTTGGCGCATAGTAACTTGGTTACGGTGGTAATCAACCATGTGCATAAAAGCATCAATGGCTTCTTCAGGCGTAATAAATGTCGCTACATTAACCGAATTACAATGGTTACGAGCTGCAATAGCAGTAGCTCTCCCCATCCAGCAAGTTAAAATATTACGCATGGATTTACGAGCGACCTTTACCACTTCCTGTGCTGTTTCCAAACTAGGTGCTAGACGTGTGGGTGCATGAATACATAGCACCGAATCGACTGAAGCATCTTTTACTAAAATAGCGATTACTGCAGCAAAGCGCTCAGGGGTTGCATCCGTGTTTATGTCGAGAGGGTTTTTGCCATTCCATTCATAAGGGAGCAATGCATTTAATTTAGTGACCGTGTCCTCAGATAATGGCGCAAGCAACCCTCCCCGCTTTAATAAACGGTCTGTGGCTAATGCATTTGGCCCCATGCCGTTGCAGACAATCGCTAACCGCTCCCCTCGTAATGGTTTCATACGCGTTAGGGTTTCAAGCGCGTGAAATAACTCATCCGAAGTTTCTACTCTTACAGCGCCCGCTCGGCGCAAGGCCGCATCATAAATTCGATCTTCATCGGGAATACCTGGGGCTAAAGGGGGTTTATTAGCCTCTTCAAAAATAATATCGGACTTCAAAACGAGCACGAGTTTATTTCTTGAAGCCGCACGTAAAGCCGACAAAAAGCGACGAGCCGAACCAGAAATACGATCTAACTGCAAAAGAATGGCATGGGTATATGGGTCTTTAGAGACATAATCAATGACAGCAGGAAGATCTACATCCACCCCATGTCCCAATGTCATAAAGTGTGAAAAGCCAATTTCTTGCCCATTAGCCCAATCTATCATTGCCGTACCTAGCAACCCCGACTGACCTATGTAAGCGACCTTACCTTTTTGGATATTAACGTGAGAGTAGCTGGCGTTCATTTTTGAACCAGGAACCAAAAGCCCCATACACTCGGGCCCCAAGATACGTATTCCATAAGGTTTTGCGGCTTCTTTAACGTCTTCACCCAAATTCGATACGCGCGGATTACCCGATATTGATAACCCCCCGGTAAGTACCATAGCCGCTTTAACACGATGACTACCCAATTGGCGGACGATATCGGCCACAGATTCTGGCGGAGCACAAATAATAGCCAGATCTGGCATTTCAGGAAGATCAGTTAAGGCGCGATAGCAACGCACACCAAATACAGACTGATACTCCTCAGGGTTAATAGCGAACAACCCTCCGGGAAAACCACTGTCGAGAAGATTCTGCAAGACTATACCACCCATACTTCCTTTACGTTCTGAAGCGCCAAAAACAGCGATTGAACGGGGTTGGAAAAAGCGCTTTAGGTACTTAGTACTCACATTTAATCTCCCGAGGGTGAGCTAACAGTATAAATGATGGGTCGATTTTTTACGTAATAGAAGCATAAGCGGATGGTAGATTTATCACCACGCTTTTTATACAAAATAACGGACAGCTTGGCATAAACAGGCTAAAGACTGCTAACCAGCACCCACATCAATAGTTACGAATCCCATTGTTTAATACAACATCAGCCTGAACATAAAACACCACTTACTTGATTTACATTCAAAAAAAATCACCTAATAAAGGATTTTTTTTCAATTTACAGCAACTGTTCACATCGCTAAAAATTGACACATATTTGCTACGTTACTACCTAACTTCCATTGACTAAACGGGGGACTATTATGGCTGGAAAACAACACAATGATGACTACCTAGACGATGCGGACATCCTAGACGGTGATGATGACATCGATCTTGGCTTTATTAGCTCTCAAAAAAACACTCGGCGCGGTGTGAGAAAAAACATAGAGGAAATGCTAGAAGCACGCGAGCTTCGAAGAAGTATGCAAGACATATTTGATGATGATTTTTAATCTATTGTTTTTAATATATAAATTTGAAATTTCAGTCACAAATCTGTCATGCGATACCTGACCAACAAACACGCTCGTTACCGATTACGAATATCGCAGAAAACGAGATTCTTAATAAAAAAATTTAATTTTTCATAAACAAAAGAAACACACTATATTCGCCAACAAGCACTACAAAGTAATGCTTACCAACGTATTTATTGAGCCGAGCCTACTAAACCGATTAGGCCGGATTAAAGCATGTATTAATATTGAGAAGTGTTTTAAATGACTACTAAGATTCGTGTTGAAAAGCTATCCAGCGACGATATTGATGACTGGAGCGACTTCTACTCCGATGATGAAGAATCAAGCAAGGGTAGAAAAAGGATAGGGTTCAACGGTAAGAAGCGCCGCCTAATTGAAGACACTCTCGAAGAGCGACGCCTGATGAGCCAAATTAGTGACGATCTTGAACAACTGGATTATTAAAAACCTAAACGCTTTCCTTATACGCTAATTAGACTATCATTAATAAGGTATCGTACTGTATGTAGTAGGCGATACACTTAAAACGGCCGCTTTGGTTAGTGTTCTCTCCAACGAGGCTCCAGAGCGGCCGTTCATCCTATACCTGTTATGTCTTAGACCTATGCTCAACGCTACGGCTGCCCAGCTAGAAAACCTCATCGACCTGTTATCCATCAAACCGCCTTATGTTATAGTGCCTCAATTACATACATGATAGGTACACACTGATGGCTATTTCCCTGCAAGATCAACTACTAAAGGCAGGACTGGCGTCTAAAAAACAAGCCAACAAAGTTAAGGCTGAGAAGCGTAAGTCCAAAAAGCAAACATCAACACCAGAAACACCTGCGCTCACTCAAGCCGAGCTACAGGCTGCACGCGAAGCTAAAAAATTACGAGATCAACAACTTAATTTAGGTCGAGAAGCCGAACGAGCAAAAAGGGCTGCCGAAGCCGAAGCAACCCAAATCATTCAACAATTCGAGATTAAGCGTAACCCTGATGCGGAGATCCGCTACAACTATACGTATGGGTCTAAAATCAAAAGCATTTACGTTACACAAGAACAACAAACAATGCTCTCTAAAGGTACTTTAGCGCTTGCCGTACCCGAAGAAGACAACGTTTTTATCATCCCTCCTGACGCCGCCAAAAAAATAGCAGCGCGCAAACCTGAGTGGATTATTCAAGCTAAAAAAGAAGAAGTAGACGAAGACGACCCGTACGCGGCCTACCAAATACCTGATGACCTAATGTGGTAACGTCACGGTTAATAACATTATTTAAGACTCACATAGTGGTGAGTCTTAAATAGCCCAATCAGGCTTCTCTTTGAGAGAACGTAAGTGAGACTGCATTTGCTCACAATTTAATGGCTTAGTGAAAAAATATCCTTGGCCGATGTCACAATCGTATACCCTTAGCAATGCTAGTTGGTCTTCATCTTCTATACCCTCCGCCACCACTTTTAGGCCCAATTTGTGCGCCATCGTAATAACCGTATGGGTTAAGGTCGCATCACTTTTGTTCTCGACCATGTCCATGACAAAGCATCGATCAATTTTCAACGTAGAGACAGGGAATCGGGTTAAATAACTAAGCGAACTATACCCTGTGCCAAAATCATCGATTGATAAAGAGACACCTAACTCTAACAATCCATTAAGAACCGGCTGCACTTCGTCTAAGCGTTGTGCAAGCATTGACTCTGTAATCTCCAGTTCAAGACATTTGGGATTAACGCCCGTTTCTTCCAATACATTTTGAACAGTTTGGATTAAATCCGAATGTGTTAATTGCTTCATTGACACATTAACCGCCATTGTTAACGGGTGATCAGCGTCTTCTTGAAACTTTTTCAGGTCTTCACACGCTTGGTACAGCGCGAATTCACCTAGGCTATCAATGACACCTATTTCTTCTGCTGCTGTAATAAATTCCTCGGGAGAAACAAACCCAAGTTTTGGGCTATTCCAACGCATTAAGGCCTCAAAACCATAGACTTCTCTATTGCTTATGCGATTTTTCGTTTGATAAGCCATGAAGAGCTCTTCATTAACCAACGCCTGACGAACTTCACTTTCCAGTTCAACTTTACGCTTATTACGCTCATCAAGCTCGGTATTGAAAAAGCTGTAACAGCGACGCCCTAAATTTTTAGATTCATATAGAGCGATATCCGCATATTTAAGCAACCCTCCCACATCACCGCTGTCTTCTGGATAACGCGAAATCCCAATACTCACGGACACGAACAAACGCTTACCTTCTAATTTTACCGGTTCTTTTAAGATTTCCATGATGCGTTCGGCTTGCTCTTTGACATCACTTTCATCGGTAAATCGAATGTAAATAAGAAACTCATCCCCACTCATGTGACAGGCTGTCGCGCGCGACATAACGGCTTTTTGTAAACGCATGGCAACCATTTGCAACATTTGATCACCCAGCATGTGACCAAAGGTATCATTCACCTGCTTAAAGTTATCAACGTCCATATAGAGTACGGCTACTTTTTCTTCGTTCTTCCAGGCTTCTTTTAGCTGATCTTCTAATAAATCATTAGTTCTACGCCGATTGGGCAGACCCGTTAAGGCATCGAAATTTGCCTGTTTATATAAGCGCACTTCTGTTCGTTTTCGTTCGGATATATCTTGAGCAACAATGGCATAGTTGGTCAGTAAGCCATCATTATCAGTAATTCCGCTTACCGAAAACGAGAACCATTGTTTTGGCTCTTTAGCTAAACGCTCGCCATACCAACTATCGCCATGATCTAAACTGTGCTTTATGGATTCAAGATCTCGGTTTAATAACCGGTACGGATATACATCCAACAATGCCTTGCCTACCTCTAAGCGACTCCCGACGCCCTGCTTATCGGTCTGGCGTTTGTTATCATATTCAACCATCCAATTCGCATCGGTTACCACCACACTACTGGGGCTTTGCTCCATCGCCTGCGAGAGCTTAAGAACGTTTCGCTCAGCCGTGTCTTTTTCTGTTTCTGATAAAGCGGCACGCTTTAGCACTACACGAAAAATAAAAAAGCCAGCCACAATAAAGATAAGCACAGCCATGGCTACATACTGCATTCGCTCAAACCAGCGGGCTTTTATCTCCGACATATCAACACCACTCACAATATAGAGCTGATATTCAGGCAGATAGCGCGAAGCAATATCTACTTCCTCATTTTGAAACGTTACCGAGGTCGGATTAAGAATGGTTTCTTGTGATAATGTGTCTGTGGATTTTAAGGCGCTAACAAATTCGGGATCGACATAAGTATCTATATAGCCTTCCCAGAAATTGGCCGACTCGGGGTAAGCCGCATATACACGCCCATCGGGTCCAACTATCAGCGAACGCCGTTGCAGGCCATCTTCATCTGATACTTGCCACATTTCACTGTTATCTAAAAGACGATAGGCAGCAACAACATACCCAGTCACTTTCCCTTGAGAATCATAGACCGTTGACTTTATTGGCAGTACGCTTTCGCCAATAAAAGAGGGGCGAAAAGGCAGCCCTATCATTTTGTCATTAACAAATAAGGGCTTCCATTCATCAGCTTTTAGGTCGCCTGTTGTTACTTTGGGTTGATAATTTTCATCCAGTACTGCCATGACTCGCATCTGAGGAGTGGCTTTCAAAATATCCTCTAAGCGTTGCTGTCCAGCATCATAGCTTAAAGAGCTGGCAACAGAATCTAATACACTTTTCTGACGGCTTAAAAATTCACTAATTGCGGATGAAAGACCAATGTTATGAGGGATTAATGAATTATTAGCCTGACTTTTAACCGTATTCCAGGTCACTATGCCAAAAATAACCAGAGCCAATAACATTAAAAAAACCAACAGCCCGTATACGAGCTTGTACCATTTCACGGTATTAGTTTGCACGTTTGGCATGTCATCCCTTAAAAAATAAAAGTCCAGAGCCGTATTCTAACACTTGTTTAAATAGCCTCACATAGGACAAGTGTTCAGTCTGCTCTAGTTTATGCTGCAATCATTTACTGAGATAAGTATAGTGCGTTTTTTATTGAGAGGTATGAAGTGAATACGCGAAATACAAAAGCTGATTTAATACTACTATTGGTCGCGGCTATATGGGGGTTTGCCTTTGTTGCTCAACGAGTAGGCATGGATTATTTGGGGCCATTTGGCTTTAATGCTGCTCGTTTCTTATTAGGCGCGCTATCTCTAGCTCCCCTGTTGTGGCTTATAAAAAACTCAAACGCTTCGGCAAATACTGGCTTTTTGTTAAAAGCGGGAGTGGTGACAGGTCTACTTCTATTCAGTGGTGCATCATTACAACAAGTAGGGCTGATCCACACAACTGCAGGTAATGCAGGATTCATTACAGGGCTTTACATTATATTCGTCCCTATCATTGGTTTGTTTTTTATGCAGAAAAACGGGGCCAACACTTGGTTAGGCGCTGTGCTTGCGGTTATAGGGTTATATTTTTTAAGTGTTAATGAAGGATTCTCCATTAACCAAGGGGATATTTACGAACTCGTAGGCGCTGTATTTTGGGCCTTACACGTCATTGCTATTGGCTATGTAGCCCCAAAGGTCGACAACCTTCGCCTAGCAATCATCCAATTTGTTATCTGTGGTTTACTGTGTTTATTGGTCGCCATTTCTATCGAACGAGCCTCTTTGACCCTCGATAATTTAACCTTAAGCTGGCTACCTATAGCCTATGCAGGCGTTATGTCAGTTGGGGTTGCCTACACCTTACAGATTGTCGCACAAAAAAACGCGTCACCTTCTCATGCGGCTATTATCATGAGTTTAGAGGCTTTATTTGCAGCTATTGGCGGATGGCTGCTTTTAGATGAGCAACTTGATTCAAGAGCGACCCTCGGCTGCTCTTTGATGCTGGCAGGCATGATCATCGCGCAAGTTCGCTTTAAACGACGCGCCAAAACTCAGACTGGATGCCCTACACAGCGGTAGTCGACCACTGTCACACTACTGACTGGCTGCTTAGCAGACGGAAAGATAACGAGCTGCATGCGTGCAGCTCCTTCCCCATGTTTTAATGGCGTACGAATATTACCAGACTCTTGTACTGGCAATGCCTCTCCGTCTTTAACGTTATATAACATTTCTGATTCGCACAAAACGGACACAGCTTCTGCATCTTGTGGCCCTGCAATTGAAATATCAATATCAAGTAGACAAGTAGCAATCACTTCCTTCTCTGCATCTTCCTGACACTCCATGTGCGCATAAGAGGCATGCGCCGTCACTGGTGTATTTTCCTGCCTAACTGCAGCATCCGGCTTAATAAAATCAGCATGCATCCACCCTTCAATCTTTCTGCCATCAGGGTGCACAAAAAAGATATTAGCCCAATCCCCTTCCTTTTTGATCAGTAGAACCTGCTCATTTTTGTGGGCTTGAGCAATCGCTTTATTTTGGGTACCTGGTCCTGCTCTCACATTGATGGGTTCATCAATAACCGTATAGTATTCCAAAGCATGAACGCAGCTCCCTGCTAACAACAAGCTAGCGCATATAAGTCTAATTATTAAGCGCATAAAATCCCCGATAAAAAAGTAAGACAACATCATTTTTTCTTTTATAAACGAATAATAACCATACTATACAGCCAGAGCCACTATACCCCCGTATTAATGTAGAAAAACAAAGGGTATAAGTGCGACAATTAACCGCATTGTCATACCAACGGAACGGTATAAAATAAAAAAGGAGTTAAAGATGCCAAACAAATCACCAGAGATGCATAGTCGAAGGGGAAGAAGAGTCAGCCGCCGTTATAAAAAGCGCCAACGCATACGCATAATCGTTATTACTCTCCTAATTCTATTTATTGGGGGGTTAGTGTCTTTAATAAGCGTATTGAAGAAAACCGAATCATCTTCTGTATTTCACTTGGACCACGAGTGTGTTTTAGGTGAAGACACATGTGTAGCAATATCAGGCGAACAAAAAGTAACGCTTTCTGCCGATGAGAAACCCGAATCGTTAAAAGTAATTACCTTTACAACAACGTTAACTAACATCCACGCTGATCATATTGTTTTGGACTTGCAAGGCAAAAAAATGTTTATGGGCATTAACCAAATTGATATGAAAAAAGTAAATGACAATACTTGGAGCGGCTCAATCGAAATGGCCGTTTGCACAACAGGATCAATGACATGGTTGGCGTCATTATTAATCCATGACGAAAGCCTCGCTTACCCAACCCGAGCAGAATTTGAATTTGTAGCCCAATAACTAATGAAAAACAAAGCGCTAACCCCTTTAAGGGGACTCATCATTTTTACTTTTTTGATACTCATTGGTTTAGGAGTGTTTCTTTTCTTAAAGCCAACAAGCTTACCGAAAGCCATTCAACTAGGAGGGGACTTTACGTTGCAATCGGCAGACGGCCCCGTTTCATTGAGTGATTACCGAGGTAAGGTCGTGGCCATGTACATTGGCTACTCAGCTTGCCCAGATGTATGCCCAACAGCATTAGCGATTATGCGCCAAGCCTTTGTTTCTTTACCACCCGAACAACAACCGTTTGTAGCTGGATTATTTGTTAGCGTTGACCCCGAACGTGATACCCCAGAAAAGCTAAAAACCTACACACAATTTTTTCATCCTGCGCTTACGGGAGTCACAGGCACCAAAAGTGAAATCGATGAGGTAGTTGCATTATATGGTGCATTTTACCGCCGCATTGAAATGGAAGACTCGGCGATGGGTTACGCGGTTGATCATTCATCACGGATTTACTTAATAGGCCCGCAAGGTAAATTACGTAATACCATTTCGCATAACGCCTCACCAAGTGAGCTCATAGAAGCCTTACAAGCTCTACTGCCTTCATCATAATAAAGAGATTGATCCGCATGAGAAAATTACTTATCGCTGCTTTACTATGCCAAAGCACTTTCGCTCTAGCAGATATCGTTGTTAGTGAGCCATACGCACGAGCCGTGCCTCATGGCCAGCTCAATAGCGCAGCATTCATGACCCTTAAAAACTCAGGTAACAAAGCTGTTGATCTCATTTCAGCCAGCAGCCCGGCCGCCGAGCACGTAGAGCTACATACCCACTCTAATGTAGACGGTGTTATGCAAATGCGACAGATAGATAAAGTAACGATTGAGGCTAATCACACAACAATATTAAAACCTGGTGGGCACCACGTCATGTTGATAGGCCTACAACAAGAACTGAATGAAGGGGATAGCATCCCTATGACGTTTACGTTTTCAGATGGCACCACTCAAGAAAAACAACTACCCATTAAATTCGTAATGCCCATGAACATGGATCATTCGAAGCATACTGAGCAATCAACAGAGCATAAACACACGCATTAAGACGCTCTCACGCTCTGCCTCAAATAGCCCCTATGTGAAAAGCATCTAAAAGTATAGGGGCTTTCGGATCTCCGGTACCATAAAACGCCACTAACGCTTCACGAAATGACTGTGCCCTCTTCGACAGGCCATGCTCAGCATAATCAACAACTTGATGATAAACTGCTTCCTTAAATGAGCTATTATCCGTTGCCTCACCATTAAGGTTATCTGCACTAATATAAAACCGATAACCCGCAGCCTGTGACAATATCCACTCGATTGCTTGTGGTTTAACCTCTACTTGCTCAAATGCTTTCTGTTCATCCTCGTTACGACCATCAGGGCGATACCAGTACCCAAAATCTTCCTTTAAGCGACGCTGCGGGCCAGCAATAAGCCAATGAGAAATCTCGTGTAAAGCGCTACTAAAATAGCCATGCGCAAAAATGATTTGGTGGTAACTACACAACTCTGATGCCGGTAGGTAAACCGGCTCATCAGCGCCCTTTACTAGCCGCGTGTTGTAATCAGCAAAACAATCATTAAACAACATTATCAAGTCTTGATAAGCGTGGCGTTTTTGACTCATAAATAAATAGTATTCATTGCTTGCAGTGACTGTTATTTGTTTACTTTATTGAAAATTTTGCCATGTATTCTCGCGCAACCACCAAGTCTGACCGGTTTTTTGATCAATGCGAGCTGCCACATACCCCTTAATATCTTTATCAGCCCGATGAACTTGAACCTCATATAACGAAGGCAAAATATCTGTTGATTCTTCTAACAAGTTCCAACGATTTTGATCCGCTAACCAGGTTTCACCGGAAAATCGATCATACCGTATGAGCACCCACTGCCCTTTGGCAGTATAGCCTGACACTAGCTCATAACTGGACTGTGTTTGTGCTAGTAAATTATTTAGCTGCGCTGTTAATTGTTCAACATTTTGAGGCGAAAGCGATGGCCCAACATTGGCAGAAGCAGCATTAGAAGCCCCATTAGAGGGAACTGTTTGGTTATTCAACATTTCTAACCGAGCTAACAGTATTTGCGCGTTACGCCTAAGTTCAGCCGTATCTGCTCTTATTTGAATCACTTGCTCCTGCAGCGTTAGCAATTGGCCTGATAAATAATTAATTTGATCACCGCCACTTACAGCTGGTTCTCTTTGGGGTGGATCTGAGCGCTTATCTGCAGAAGTTGCTGGAGAATTGGTTTGGGCATCCTCTGATGCTGGCTCAACAGACGGTTGGCCATCTTGCATAGGAACAGTTTCACATCCTGCTAGTAACATTAAGAAGAATACCGCAGAAACTGCTTTGATTTGTGCGTTCAACTTATAACACCTCAGCCAAAAAAAATAGATACGCTAAAATAATGGCTAGAGTATATCAAACATAATGATCAGCAAGGCAACTGAATCAAATAGGCAATCAGCTTAGGCGCTAGACTCACCTTCAATGAGCATTTCATGGACACGCCAAGCTGAAAGCAGCATAGAACACAAACTACCGTACAAACTCACTAGCACCTTAGCTGAGGATAAGTCTCTATCTGCCGAATCGATCTTCCCGCTAATTAAATGTGTTCTATCTGCACGAAAGTTTTCAATCGCACTCAGCGTTTCTTCGCAACCGGCTACAAGCTCTTTAATAACGTGAAAATACTTTTTACCGGGAGACAACATTAAAGAACGTTCCGTAAGCCCAACCAAAGCTTTTAAATTATGCTGCATTGGATCCGGCACAACTTTTACGTTGCGGAGTAACTGATAGCAAAGCTGTTCAACCATTAACCGCATTTGTTCTACGGCCACTTCTGGCTTTTGCTCTAATGAAACAATAGCCTTATTCCAGGTGTCGTGTAACAAGGCTTCTGTTAATACTTGATGAGAACGGGCCACTTGCTCGCTGGTTTGAGTGTCTTTTTCGAGGCTTTCTAAAAAGTCACTAAACTGGTCAATAATGAAGGTCTTTCTGTCTTCGAGTGAGCCACAACTATACTTCAAGCTTTGCCACAAACTCGCAAGATCAGCATGCTCAATTACAAGTGCGGGCACTTTTTCAGACACATCGGCAAGCCCCATAAAAAAGTGACGCAATTTATGGTAATCCGATTCATTAACCTGACGGCCTGTTACATGAGCAATCAATAGATTTCTCATGTAAGTCGCCCTATGTAACAACTTGTTGTCGACTTCGCTCATATTCCCTCATGAGTCTGTGTAAACGAACTTGTAAACTAAGAAGCTACTTATCTTGTAGTACTAACAGTGACTATAACGAATAGTTGTCAGCAATACGAGTCAGTTACTATTTAGCTACACTTTTTCTGCTTACCTTATGTAATCAACTATAGGTGATTATTCCAAGTATACAAATCACGAACCTAACTAATGTAAGATTCGTATTTTTACATAGACAAGATATCTATACGATCAGACATCAACCCATCACTGATAGGATTAATTGACGCTATATCAGGTGTATTAGACTCTTTACTTAACCCTTTGAAATCAAACAAATTGGTATCTGCTAAATGAGAGGGAACCACATTTTGTAGAGACCTAAACATTGTCTCGATTCTGCCCGGATGAGTCTTATCCCATGACTGAAGCATTTCTTTAATAATTTGGCGTTGAAGATTGTCCTGAGAACCACATAAGTTACAAGGGATAATAGGAAACTCTTTTAGTTCCGCATAGACCTCAAGGTCTTTTTCTCGGGCATAAGCCAAGGGACGAATAACCATATTTTTACCGTCATCCGAAACCAACTTAGGCGGCATCGTTTTAAGCTTGCCTCCATAGAACATATTCAAAAATAGCGTTTCTAAAATGTCATCTCTATGGTGTCCCAACGCAATTTTCGTAGCACCTATCTCTTCGGCAAAGCCATAAAGCGTTCCACGCCGAAGGCGTGAGCATAAACCACACGTTGTTTTACCTTCTGGAACAACACTTTTGACTATCGAATAGGTATCGCGTTCAACTATATGGAAAGGCACACCCAGTGATTCTAGATAAGCAGGCAAAATATGCTCAGGGAAGCCTGGCTGCTTTTGATCAAGGTTAACAGCAACAAGCTCAAAGGAAATTGGCGCACTTTTTTGAAGGTTCATTAATATGTCTAACATAGCGTAAGAATCCTTACCGCCAGAAAGGCACACCATAACCTTATCGCCTTCTTCAATCATATTGAAGTCAGCTATCGCCTGTCCCATTTCGCGGCGCAGCCGCTTTTGTAGCTTATTAAGCCGCGTCTTGATCTTTTTCTCAGCCAAAACACTTTCGTCTTCTATATCTATCATCACACTACTATCAGTTATCAGTAAAAACTAAAAACGCATTATAACGAAGGCTTGAACGCTATCCTAATACTTTGCAATAAACAAAGCCCCATCAAAATGGGGCCTTGTGTAGCTCAACTTATAAGAGCATTAGTCAACGATTAACTGATTATTGCTCAACAATTGTTGAATAATATCAGCATCTGTTTGCACGCCTGCTCCTAAATCAGTTGTGCTTTGTAAAGTAATGATTTGGTCGGCATTTGACCCATCTGCGTTAATCCCGCCGTCTGATTTAATATATACAACGGTATCTGCACCTGACTCAGCGAAGTGCAAATATTGATCCAAGGTATCTGTTGTTTCACCCTGTAACAAATCACTCAAATCAAGAACATCTCGTTCATCGCCTGGATTTTGGTATACCGCGAAATCGGTGATCGTATCGGAAGAGCCAGGAGCCCCCCAAATAAAGATATCATCACCTGCATCACCGGATAATAGATCAGATCCTGGGCCTCCAGTGATACGATCATCACCGTCTCCACCGTGAATTTCGTCGTTCCCGTTACCCCCTTTCAATCGATCATTACCGCTATTACCAAAGATAATATCGTTTCCATCGCGACCAATGATTAAATCAGGTCCATCATTAGAGCCGTTTAATGTCTCAGAACCCGTTGTGCCGATAAGCACATTCATTCGTTCTACATCAACCTCAACGTATGATGAGCTTGTATCACCATCCATATCAGAAAGAACAAAGTCCATACGCTCAACGATCGACTCGGAAACACTATCCGGAGCAGTGTAGTTATAGTCACCGTCATCCATATCTACGGTAAAGATACCACCTGCAGAAGTGTTAATAGTGATTACATTCTCAGTTGCATCAAACGAGCTGTTGTTAGCCCCTCCCGATACACTAATTGTACTCGTAGCGATATCAAGGGTGTAAGTCACGCCTTCAACCGTTACAGACCTCACATAGCCTCCATCGGCACCTAGACTTTCTGAAAGCAGAGCCCCTTCAACCAACTTACCGCTAATTGGACTAATAACTGTACCAGCCAACACGTCATCGAGTTCATCAAACGAAGATACAATCGTACCACCAAGGTTTACAGAAGCTTGGCCATCGTAGGCAATAGGGTCGAGATAAGAAACATCATTGATCCCCTCACCCATACCAATTGCAAACGACTTAACTTGGTTAGTATTTAAGAAGTTTGTCCAAGTAGCCTCCTCATTAGCTGAAATACCCGTATCATTACCGTTCTGGTTGTAACCAGTACCGTTTCGGTTACCCGTCAGTGACGAGTTATTACCTGCACCAAACGTAGGTAAACCATCCGAGAAGAAATACGAAATATTCTGCGCTTCCGTTATTTTACCGTTACTGTCGAACGCATTAATTGCATCACCCAACGCCTCATCATAGTTTGTACCACCAGTAGCGCCAGCAGCACGTATAGCCTCAAGCTGAGCGATAGCCGTATCGATATCTTCCCACGAATTACCGTAAGCACTTGCGTTAGAAGAGAAAGTAACGAGTCGGACAGAAACGTCACCAAACTCATCGTAGCGTTGCAACAAAGTAATAATAGAGTCAATTGCGCTCTCAAGACGCGTTTGACCATCAATACCACTATCAAAATCCATGGACCCTGAAGTATCCAAGATAATCATCAAGTTGGTATCAATCATAGCCAGCTCATCTGTTTGGGCCACAACTTGTTCAGGACCATCATCTTCAACAGTAATACGTAACGTACCATTACCTGTTAATGAACCGTCTGAGGCAGAAACACCAAAATCGATCCCAAAGCTATCTTCACCACTGGTATCAGGATGATCTAGCGCTTTAAGAAGATTGAACTGGTAGTTTCCAGAGTCATCGATAGAGATAGTCGCTACTGTCTCTCCGTTTGCGGTGGCTGTCAGGTTTTGAGTACCTGAACCTGACCAAGTAACTGTTTCACCACCGGAAGTTAAAGTAGACGTAGGAGCCGTTAACGTGACTCCAGAGATATTGTCGCCTTCTATATCAACAATATTGACAGTACCATTTACAGACGCGCTATCAGTTGTATCCACTGAGCCGGAAGCCGCATCGCTATCTGGCGAACCATCAATTAAGCCTTCTTCACTAACGTTACCTTCTGTAAAGTCTATGATTGGTGCGTCATTTATAGCGAGTACAGACACCACTACAGTCGCTGTATCACGATTACCGTCTTGATCAACGATGGTGTAGGTGAAGGTATCCGAACCGTTATAATTCGCATCTGGCGTATAGGTAATAGTTCCGTCAGGATTAACAACAATCGAGCCATTATCTGGGTTAGTTGTTGATTCAATCGTGAATGTTTGCCCCTCAGGGTCTACATCATTGCCAAGTACAGAGATAGTGACAGGCGTGTCTTCATTTGTGCTAGCCGTATCATCGGTCGCATCAACAGAACCGTCGGTAATTACTGTATTCGCTACGGATTGAGGCCCAACTTCTGCACGTTCAAACACACCTGCAGAGTCTACAACATCAGTAATGGTTGCGATTAGAGGCTCATCGGCTTCAACAATATCATCAAATGAAGCATCAACAGCAAACTCGGTTTGGCTACCTCCTGTAATAGAAACAGAAGCAGGCAAATTACTCGTATCAGCCCCAGAAGCCGCTGCACCAGACCAATCCAGGTCAACAGAAACCGTGTCACCAGCAGGTACAATTACAGGGTTGCCTTCACTATCAACCAACATCACAGTATAGGTAAGTTGAGCACCTTCAGACACTGAGCTTTGATCTACAGCTATATTAGCGTAAACAGTATCTTCAGCAGTTGCTGTAGTGTCGTCCAGAATCATACCGACACCTACCCCATCAGCGATCGTCGCATTGCTTGGGTTGCTCAACACCATGTCCAGTGTCTCGCTGCCTTCGGCTAAGTAGTCGTCCGCCACCGGTA
>NZ_JAPNXU010000008.1:64972-315911 GCF_030397555.1 Neptunomonas sp. CHC150 | reverse complement strand
AAGGCCAAAAAATAAAGGCGCCTATGAAAGGCGCCTTATATTGATCAATTAACATACAACAAAGAGCATTAAAGCTGCGGTTTAACCGATTCCTCGTCTATTTCTTCATCATTGGACTTAACAAACACTCGAGCCAAAATCAGACCAAGCTCAAACAGCAACCACATAGGCAAGGCTAATAAGCTTTGAGAAATAATATCTGGAGGCGTTAGCAACATACCTACGACGAAACAGCACACTATGACATAAGCGCGCTTACCGGAGAGGTCTTTTACGGTTGTTGCTCCTGTCCATATAAGCAGCAGCGTAGCTATTGGTATTTCAAAAACAATACCGAAGGCAAAAAACAGTTTAAGCACGAAGTTTAAATAGCTACTTATGTCTGTCATTACAGCAACGTTTTCTGGACCTACGCTGGTAAAGAAGCCAAATAGAATAGGAAAGACCACATAATAGGCAAACGCAATGCCGGCATAGAACAGGAAGATGCTCGACGCCAGTACAGGTACAGCCAGACGCTTTTCATGCTGATATAGCCCTGGCGCAATAAAAGCCCACATTTGATGAAGTATAAAAGGCATAGCCAAGAATAACGCCAACACTAAGGTCAATTTAAACGGCGCAAAAAACGGAGAGGTTACATCCGTTGCAATCATGCTTGTACCTGGAGGCAACAAGGCCGTTAACGGTGCCGACAGGTATTCATATAAATCATTTGCGAAATAGAATAAGCAAAGGAAGATCAGCAAGATAATTCCAAGAGCCCACATTAATCGCTGGCGCAGCTCAACAAGATGCGACACTAATGTCTGCTCTTGCTCCTGATCGTCCATAGTATTATTTGTTTTGTTCATCCGTTGGATTTTTCCGATTGCTCAGAAGGAGGTTCGGGAGTTGCTTTTGTGTTTTCAGGTGCTTTTGTTGCTGTTTGAATATCATTAGATGCATCACTAAACGGCTGACGCATCTCGTTCAATTCTTTATCCAACTTTTCTTTTTCAATAGCCGATGTGCGACGCAGCTCTTCCATGCGTAACTCTTCAGATATCTCTCGCTGGATTCCACCTATGGTGCGTTTGGCACGCCCTACCCACAAACCAAGTGTACGAACCGCCGTAGGAAGTTTTTCAGGGCCAAGCACCACGAGAGCAACCGCAGCAATGACCAACAACTCGGCAAAGCCAATATCAAACATAGTGCGATACCAGCTTATTTTTGTTCAGGAGTGCTTTCTTGCTTCGTTGCTGGCTGTTCTGGTGCAAAGTCAGCATCTTTTTTCTCAATTGATTTATCGCTTTCGGGTTCTTCTTTCATGGCTTTTTTAAAGCCTTTTATTGCCCCGCCAAGATCACCACCAATGTTGCGCAATTTTTTAGTACCGAACAACAACACAATGATGCCAAGAACGATCACTAACTGCCAAATGCTAATTCCACCGAAACCCATGAACCACCTCTTACATTAAATTCTTCGCGTATCGCCTATTTAATCTTACGATACTTATTTATACAGAAAAGTGCTAAATAAAAAACTAGAAAATTCTAGACTAAACAATTAGCTATCTAAAATCAGTTACGCGATGCTTTTTCGTCTAGGCCCGACAACCCAAAACGGCGCGCCAACTCTTCCAATACCGCTTCCGGTTTTTCGCCCAAGTGAGATAACATGACCAAACTGTGAAACCACAAATCAGCGGTTTCATATATTACATCAGAGTTATCTCCCGAAGCCTGAGCGTCTTTAGCGGCAATTACAGTTTCAAATGACTCTTCTCCTACTTTCTCAAGTATCTTGTTGAGCCCTTTGGCATGCAAACTTGCTACGTAAGAGCTATCCGCTTCTGCCTGCTTGCGCGCCTCTAGAACCTTGCTAAGCTCAGCTAATACATCACTCATATCACAACCTATTTGTTATATATACTATTGGGGTCTTTGAGCACTGGATCTACGGGCTTCCATTCACCTTCGCTAAAGACGCTGTAGAAGCAACTTTCGCGCCCGGTATGGCATGCAATTCCGCCTTTCTGTTCTACCTTCATCAAAATTACATCGTTATCGCAATCTAAACGAAGTTCATGTAACGCCTGAATATGCCCAGACTCCTCCCCTTTGCGCCATAGTTTAGCGCGTGAACGTGACCAATATATGGCACGCTGCTCCTGTGCTGTTAGCTTTAGCGCTTCTTTATTCATCCACGCCATCATTAAAACTTTGCCACTTTGATAATCTTGCGCGATAGCAGGAACTAAACCGTTCTCATCCCACTTCACTTGTTCCAGCCATTTTTCATTCATAATTTTTACTTTACGCTTTAATTAATACACTAAATTACTGTACCAGCAGGAATGCCGCTGCCCCCGCCAAAACCCAGCCAATCAGCCCGACCTCTTCTAGCCACATATGCGACGGCTCGTGACCAAACCATAACGCTGATACACCTAAGACCGCAGCGAGCAGGTAACGGCGTCGCCGTTTTTGGGATTCGACTTCACGCTTTTCTTGCTCCGCTTCGTAAAACAGTTGCGCCGCATGCTGCTGAGTTTTGAGCTGAGATAGCGTGTCGAATACCAACTGGGGCATTTGAGGCATTTTATCTAGCCAGTCGGGAGCTTGCTGCTTGATCGTCTGATAAGCAGCTTTAGGACCCACTCTATCTTTCATCCAACGTTCAAGAAAAGGCTTACCGGTCTGCCAAAGGTCCAAGTCGGGATACAATTGCCGCCCCAGACCTTCGATATTAAGCAAGGTTTTTTGCAGAAGCACCAATTGCGGCTGTACTTCCATATTAAAGCGGCGCGCTGTTTGAAATAGCCCCAACAAAACTTGCCCAAACGAGATGTCTTTTAACGGCTTATTAAATATTGGCTCACAGACACTGCGAATAGCTGTTTCAAAGGCAGTAACATTAGTATTGGCTGGCACCCACCCAGAATCGATATGCAACTGTGCTACTTGACGATAGTCCCGCGTAAAAAATGCAAGGAAATTACGCGCTAAATATCCTTGATCTTCGGCGGTAAGCGACCCAATAATGCCGAAATCTATTGCTATGTATTTCGGGTTACTAGGGTTATCACGAGAGACGAAAATATTACCTGGATGCATATCCGCATGGAAAAAGCTGTCACGGAACACTTGCGAGAAAAAGATTTCAACGCCCCGCTCCGCCAATAATTTAAGGTCCGTGCCCTGCGCAATTAATTGATCAATCTCGGCGACGGGTATGCCTTGAATTCGCTCCATCACCAATACATGCTGACGAGTCAGGTCCCAATAAATTTCTGGAACATAAAGCAGCTGCGATCCTTCAAAGTTACGCCGCAACTGCGAGCCATTGGCTGCTTCTTTACGCAGATCTAGCTCATCTAATAACGTTTGTTCGTATTCGGATACCACCTCAACAGGACGTAGACGACGTCCTTCATGCCATGCACGCTGAATAAGGTGAGCAAGGGTGTACAACAAAGCCACATCTTTTTCGATCGTACGGCTTATGCCAGGACGGATAACTTTAACAACGACTTCACTGCCATCATTTAGTACAGCACTGTGTACCTGTGCTACCGAGGCCGACGCTAGAGGCTCAACATCAAATTTTGCGAACAGCTGGGTTACAGACTTCCCTAACGCTTTTTCAATAATGGTTTGTGCCTGATCGCCGGGGAACGGGGGCACATTATCCTGTAACCGCTTCAATTCATTCGCAATATCGTCAGGTAGCAAATCACGCCGTGTTGAAAGCATTTGCCCAAATTTAATAAATACAGGACCTAACGATTCAAGAGCCAGACGTAACCGCACACCGCGAGGCTGCTCGGCTTTAATGAAATAGCGCCATACCATAAGGTACAGAAGCACTCGCAAATACCAAGGCAAGTGCAACTCTTCGAAAAAAGTATCTAATCGATAACGAATAAAGGTATAAGCGATTTTTAAGCTACGAGAAAGGCGTCGCACCAGTGTCATCCTTTGAAGCGGTCTATTAAGCGGTCACAAGTGTGCCCTTTACCGACAACAAGGTAAAGTCTCAGCTGCCATACAGAACTGTAAACACGGCTCAGCCTTGTCGAACACAGTTACGGCCGCCACCTTTTGCCCGATATAAAGCGGCATCTGCACGCTCAAATAGCTGATCTAATGTATCGCCTGTTTTTGTTTCTGCCACCCCAAATGACATGGTGATCTGTACGGGTTCGCCGTGAAAATTAAAAGGACTGTTACAGACGGATGCTCGGAGTTTATCTATTGCTCCAGTGGCATCACTAATCGAAGTGGCTGGCAGCAAAATAATAAATTCCTCACCGCCATAACGTGCGATAAAGTCTGCTGCACGTAACGTTTTCGATAAAACACGCGACACAAGCCGTAGTACTTTATCACCCACTAGATGACCATAATTATCATTGATACTTTTAAAGTGATCTAGGTCGCCTATCGCTATAGAGAAGCCTTGCTGATAACGGCTCCAGCGCTCAAACTCTTTTTTGAGGTGATCATCATATGCAGCGCGATTAGGCAAGCCTGTCAGGGAGTCCGTTCGGGCTTTCATCCGCTCTTCTTCCATGTGCGCTTTTACGCGTCTCGACTCCTCCTCCATCGATTGCATCTGTTGCATCAACTCGTCATGGCGCTGCTGAGATCTAGACTCCCTCTCTTCTTCAGATTTGCGAAACTCGTCCATCGCAAAAACGATACCATCTAATTGGGAAGCCACCGTTACTTTCAAATCATCCAAACTAGTAGACTGATTTACCGCTGTATGAATATTACTGACTTCCTGCCTTACTTGGCTATCTAACGCTTTTTGAGCCTTTCCACTGATGCTCTGATCACTTTGGCTCTCACTTAAAAAGCCCTGCACTGCAGCCAACTGAGAATTCAAGCTAATAAGGTATTGCTCAAAATCTTCATGCGCCGAACTCGTTGAAATTTGTACTAGCTCAATCAACTCAGCCAAAATAGAAACCAACTCGCCAAACGATAACTGAGTACGAATGCGCTTAATCAATAGGGCGACTCGCTGTTTATGGTCCGCCGATAAACTCAACGCATCCACCAGCTGAATTAGCTCACTAGCCACGGCCTCAAATTGACTATCAACCGATGCTTCATCTTTTACAACAACATTCTGTGACACATCCGCTGATAAGCTGTCAGCTAGAGGAGATACGACATGCGTAGCGCCGGGCTCTTGAAGGTGGCTCTCTTGCAAAGCTAGCAGAGATGATAAGTACTCAGGCACTTCATACCAATGATCAACAACTTCTGATGCTTTCCGTTCTAGGAGTAAAAAATCAGCATGCTGCTCCTCATCCGCTACCTTCTTTAGGGATAACAGCCACTGTTTAAGGAACACCAGCATCGATTTGGCTGTTTTTTCACGCTCTCGATCTAAGTACCGGACCTGTTTTTCAAGCTCAGCGATTGATTTACGATCAAGGGAATTTGACGCACTGGCTAGTGTTTGGCGAATATGGCTAAGGGCGCTATCTAGCGATTCAGACTGCCCCTGCAAGCCCAAAGTCATATGCGATATAATGAGTCGCATCTGCTCTTCAACTTGGCTGGACTCATACCGCTCGAGCTCTATTGCTGCTTCTTTATATTTATGCTTCCAGTCCGTCTGGTCTTTGCTCACTTGATACACCCCTGTTTTGAGCACTGCGTTCGAGTATTTATAGTAGGTTATAACTCAACCATCTACCACTAAACGACATGCGTAAAAAAACCGCCATGCGGCGGTTTTTATCGGCTAAATCACAGGAAAGGCGTGCTCAGCCTTAAATAATCCTCGCAGATTTACTCTTTTGCCATTGCGGCCTGTTCTTTAGCAACCAGAAAATCTACAACATCTAGCATGTTTGCTTGCCCACCAGCAGTGCCAGCAGTGACACGATACTTACCATTCACCACCATCGAAGGCACGCCATCAACCTGATAGCTGCGCACTTTAGAGTCACCTTGGTTTAGTTTCATATTGACTGCAAAAGAATTGTACGTTTTTTCAAACTTCTCTTTATCTACACCCAAAGAAGCATAAAAATCGGCCATAGCTTCTACAGAGTTTAGTCGCTTACGCTGAATATGGATGGCATCGAACATAGCTTGGTGCGTTTCATCCACTTTATCGAGCAACTCGGCAGTATAGTACGCACGAGCTGGTGCTTCCCAGCTACGACCAAAAACGACAGGCACTCGCTGGAAGTTAATATCATCTTGCTTTTTTTCCCATGTAGATAGCAGCGGCTCAAAGCTATTACAGTGCGGGCATGGGTAACCAAACATCTCTGTGACTTCAACCCGGGTCGGATCTGAAGTTTTTACAGCGGTAGGCAGTTCTATGTAATCTTTTCCTGCCACGTAGTCGGCAGCATGCGCCGTCGAAAACGCTAATCCAATTGCCAGTGCGGCTGATGCCAATGACTTCAACATAGGTGTAACTCTCCATCCATCTGTAATACGAAATAATTAGATGGTGTGACAGTAGCAAGTTTGCACAGTTCCGTCACGAGCCTATATAAAAAAGGCAGCCCGAGGCTGCCTTAATTTACAAACGAATCAACCGCCAATTAATACAGGCCTTGCAAATAACTAGACACGGCCTTCATTTCGGTATCATTTAGTTTAGCCGCAATGTCACGCATCATAGATTGCGGATCGTTATTACGTGCACCCGCACGAAAATCTTTTAGCTGCTTCTCGCTGTATGCCGCATGCTGTCCACTCAAAGCAGGGTACCCTGCAGCGTTCATACCTTGACCATTAGGCAAGTGACATGCCGTGCAAGCTGGCACACCTTTAGCTGACAAACCTGCCCGGTAAATTTGCTGCCCCAGCTCTAACTGATCTTTGGCAACTTGGCCACCTTGTACCTTTTTAGATGCAAAGTAAGCCGCTATATCTTCAAGATCCTGTTCGGTGAGGCTATCTAAGAGGCCCGTCATTTCAACAATAGGTCGTGCGCCGCTTTTAATATCTTTAAGCTGCTTCACCAAATACGTTTCATTCTGACCAGCCAGTTTTGGGAAGCTGCCAATGGCACTGTTACCATCAGCGTTATGACACGCCGCACAAACAGCTGTTTTCCCTTGCCCTGCAGCCGCGTCTCCCGCTGCATTAGCCAGACCTGTAATTCCCATTGTTAATAACAAGCTGATCAGTATTTTATTCATAGTTAACTTAGACTCTTGTCATTCATTGTTTTTAATAAAAGCAGCTAAATGGTTCATGGCCATTTAATCTTACTAATAATCTTTATTACGCCCAGCTACTAGAGACTCTCTCTGTTACCGAGTAAAATTTGGCCAGATTATAACTTAATAACCACACAAACTGGAACGGTAAATGTGGTTCCACTATAGTGCGGTAACCTAAAGTCTATGCCCGAAGTCAATAAAATTCATTTTAATTCCGCTGAGTTTCTCATTAGCGCCAACAAACTCAATCAGTGCCCAGAAGATTCTGGAGCAGAAGTCGCGTTTGCTGGCCGCTCGAATGCCGGAAAATCCAGCGCGATAAACGCGCTTACGAATAACTCGAAGCTAGCACGCACCTCAAAAACACCGGGGCGAACTCAGCTGATTAATTTTTTCCAGCTCAACCAGCCCGATTTACGCCTAGTCGATCTACCAGGTTATGGCTATGCCAAAGTCCCTGTCTCCATGAAAGAGCACTGGCAAAAACATTTAGATCAGTACCTTCAAGAGCGTATGTCATTGCGAGGCGTAGTATTAGTCATGGACATTCGCCACCCTATGAAAGAGTTTGATGAGATGATGGTGCGCTGGTGCCAGTCCACGCAAATCCCTCTACATGTGTTACTGACTAAATCAGATAAGCTTAAGCGTGGTCCAGCCCAAGCAGCAATGTTGAGCCTTCGCAAAGGGTTAAAAGAGCGCCTTGGCGATAAAGTAACGGTGCAGACTTTTTCTTCACTGAAAAGAGATGGCGTTGAGACACTGAGCCAACAACTTTCAGAGTGGCTCTCTTCGGAGACAGATGAGGAATTTTCGACCCAAAATGGTGCCGACGAGTAAAAACAGTAGATAAAAATAAGCTCCAGACAAACTCAGAAGGGGGTTGAGTTTTATCTGGAGCTAAGGCGTCCTCTGCACACACACCCAGTGAACAACTACTGGAAGGGGAACTCAGGGTGGTGTCTCTATTCCGACACTCCATATTTTTAATTAGTTCCCACATTGATCAAAATTTTTACAAATTATTTAATTAATGCGCTTGATCCCAGTTTTCACCCTGCCCAGCCTCAACAATAAGTGGAACCTTTAGTGTGGCAGCCTTCTGCATTTTTTCCACTACCGCTTGCTTAAATTGCTCGACCTGCTCGGTTTTCACCTCGAACACTAATTCATCATGCACCTGCATGATCATACGGGCATCATATTCACCATCTTGCAGCCAACGATCAACTTGCACCATTGCGCGCTTAATAATATCGGCTGCCGAGCCCTGCATCGGCGCATTAATCGCTGTGCGCTCCGCCGCTTGGCGTGCAATGGCATTGCTAGCATTAATAGCCGGCAAGTAGAGGCGACGCCCAAAAACGGTTTCAACATAGCCCTGCGCTTTGGCTTGCTCGCGCGTCTCTTCCATATAATTTTGAACACCTGGATACGTAGCGAAGTAGTATTCGATATATTCTTTCGCTTCATTACGGCCAATACCCAGCTGCTTTGCCAAACCAAAAGCTGACATGCCATAAATCAAACCAAAATTGATCGCTTTGGCGCTTCGGCGTTGATCAATGGTGACCTCCTCAATGGGAGTATTAAAAACTTGGGATGCTGTTGCTTTGTGAACATCTTCACCATGAGAGAACGCGCTCAACAACCCAGCATCGTCAGACAAGTGCGCCATAATACGCAGTTCGATTTGCGAATAGTCTGCCGCTACTATCTGATAACCTTCTGGTGCAACAAATGCCTGACGTATACGACGCCCTTCTGCTGAGCGAATCGGGATATTCTGCAGGTTTGGATCCGTTGATGAAAGGCGACCTGTTGCCGTAATCGCTTGATGATAGGATGTATGAATACGTCCAGTGGCCCCATTAATCATGAGAGGCAACTTGTCGGTATATGTCGACTTGAGCTTGCTTAAACTACGATGCTCAAGCAACAATTTGGGAAGCGGATAGTCGAGTGCTAGTTCTTGCAGCACCTCTTCTGCGGTTGATGGAACGCCCTTAGGTGTCTTCTTTTTGACCGGTAGCTGCATTTTTTCAAAAAGCACTTCTTGAAGCTGCTTTGTGGATGCCAAATTAAACGGCCCTCCAGCCATTTCATGGGCTTGAGCTTCCAGCTCCTTTAAACGCTCGTCAATCTCAATACTTTGTTTACCCAGTAATGTGGCGTCAACATAGGCACCATTACGCTCAACTTTGGATAACACACTGATCAGCGGTTTTTCAATATCATCAAACACGCTTGCCAGCTTACCTGTCGCCTCTAACTGCGGGCGTAACGCTTGATGTAAACGCAACGTGATGTCTGCATCTTCGGCGGCATACGGCCCAGCCTGTTCTAAATCTATTTGGTTAAAGGTGAGTTGTTTCTTCCCTTTACCGGCAATGTCTTCAAACGATACGGTGCTACCCCCTAAGTATTTCTCTGCCAAACTCCCCATATCATGGCGTGTAGCCGTTGAGTTGAGCACATAGGACTCCAGCATGGTATCAAACTCAACACCTTGTAGATGAATGTCATAACGAGCCAAAACATTCATATCATATTTAATGTGCTGTCCTACTTTTTTCAGGTCCGCATTTTCGAGCAGCGGCTTTAGCTGCGCTAAAACACTATCGCGGTCCAATTGGTCAGGGGCACCAACATAATCATGTGCTACGGGCACATAAGCCGCTTCTCCTGCTGTGATCGCAAACGATACGCCAACTAAGTTAGCAATCATGTAATCTAGATTGTCTGTTTCCGTATCAAAGGCGAACAAATCAGAATCAGCGAGTCGCTCCAGCCACTCGTCCAAACGGGCTTGGTCTGTTATGACTTCGTAATTCAAAACCGCAGGAGCAACAGGTGCTGCCGGCTCACCAGCCTCTGCGGGAGTTGCAGAGGTGGCTCCTGAGTTAAGACCGGGTGCTGTACCACCCTCTTCTATTTCACGCACCCAACTCTTAAACTCAAATTGTTTAAATAATGCGAGTAATTTCTCATTATCAGGTGCAGGATGCTTAATATCCTCCAAAGTAAAATCCAATGGCACATCAAGCTTTATGGTAGCTAGCAGATAAGATAGATCAGCAGCCTCGCGGTTTTCTTCTAGCTTTTTCGCCATGGTTTTGGATCCGCGAAAAGACAGATCAGCAATTTTATCGAGGTTCTCATAGATCTCCTTGATACTGCCAATGCCTTGCAGCAGCGCCAATGCGGTTTTTTCACCTACACCGGGTACGCCTGGGATGTTATCGACCTTATCGCCCATCAATGCTAAAAAGTCGATGATCAAATGCGGCGGTATTCCAAACTTTTCTTCTACGCCGGCAACATCCATCACCGTATTATTCATGGTGTTAATCAAGGTTACATGCTCATTTACCAATTGAGCCATGTCTTTATCGCCTGTCGAAATAAGCGTTTCGCAGCCTTGCTCCGTTGCCATCATGGCCATGGTGCCAATGACATCATCGGCTTCTACATTGTCTTCGACAATGAGCGGCAGTCCCATTGCTCGAATAATGTCGTGGATAGGCTCCACTTGAACACGCAGATCATCAGGCATCGATGGCCGTTGCGCTTTATACTCAGCAAAAATTTCATCACGAAACGTTTTGCCTTTCGCATCAAACACAACGGCGATTCGACTTTTGGGGTATTGGTTAATCAAACTACGTAACATGGAGGTAACGACACGCACAGCGCCACTAGGAACGCCATCACTGGTACGAAGATCCGCCTGCTGTGAGGCAAAAAATGCACGGTATAAATAAGAAGAGCCGTCGACTAAAATAAGCGGTGAGGGTTGCTGGGTCATTCGAAATCCGTCTGTTATGTTATCCGGGTGCTTTACACGCTATCGGTACAGGCTCACAATCATAGACAATTAGCGCCTGCCAACCAATGAGAAAGGGACAATGATCAAATATTTAATACTGGCATTATCATTAAGTGTTGCAACTATTACGTCAGCTAACGAATTACCTGGGGCGCCAGAAGGCGGTGAACCAGACATCCGCATTACGTACAAAGATGAAAGCACCTATTACGAATATCGCGTTAATGGCATCCTAAAAGAGATTAAAGTAGTACCCTCGGTAGGTAAGCCCTACTACCTAGTCCCTGCTAAGCAAGGGGGCGGAATGCAGCGCGTGGATAAATCAACGCTCCTAACTCCTAAATGGGTTATTTTTAGCTGGTAAGAGTTGGACAACACGTGGCTGTATATACGCAATTAAGTCAGCAAGATTTCACCCAATTATTGGGACAGTTTCCTTTGGGCACACTTGTGCGCTTCAAAGGCATTGACGGTGGTATCGAAAACACGAACTATTTCGTCACACTGAGCAAAGACGGAAACGAAGCGGAGTATGTACTCACTCTCTTCGAAGAGTTCACTATGGAAGACATGCCTTTCTTTGTTGAGCTAACCACTTGGTTAGCCGAACGAGGCATTGCACTCCCCTCTCCGTTCAAAGATAAACATGGCATCGCCCTTAAGAAAATTCATAATCGCCCCGCTTTGCTACAGCCTAAATTTGAAGGCTCGCACGTTGCTAAAGCTGATCTGACCCCAGCGCACTGCGCCTCTATTGGTGCGCATTTAGCTCGCTTTCATGTGGCAGGAGAAAACTTCTATCTGCGTCGCCAAGCACATCGTGGTGTTTTCTGGTGGCGCCGAGAAAGTCAGAACATCGCTCGCTTCCTCACCGAGGAAGACAATGCACTACTAAAAAGTGAAGTAGCGCTATTTGATGAGCTGCGAGAGCAACCTTGGGGGTTACCTATGGGCGTCGTGCATGGCGATCTGTTTCACGATAACGCCTTGTTCATCGGCGATGAAGTATCCGCCATCTTAGATGTTTACAATGCGGCCACCGCTTTTTTACTCTTTGATTTGGCGATTGTTGCAAACGACTGGTGTACTCGCGCCGACGGCAGCGTAGATCCCGAGCGGGAGTCAGCGCTGTTAGCCGCTTACAATCGTGAACGGCCATTTACCGACAACGAACATAAAGCATGGCCACAACTCACACGCACAGCCGCTATGCGCTTTTGGCTATCACGTCTGATCCCTGCCTGCGGTATTGAGCAAGCCAACCGACAAGGAGGCAGTGATATGGTACTAAAAGACCCTGACGAGCTTAAACGTATCCTGCTATATCGTATTGCGAACCCATCACAACTGCCCGGTTAAACCGGGCGGTTTGCTTTATAATCGCCTCTTATTTGTAAACTTCGATACAACTTAACTCACGACTAATAGAAGAAAGTACTGATCTAATGGATGTAACTGCAATTATCGACGGACTCAACGATGCACAACGCAGCGCCGTCACTGCACCTGTACAAAACCTACTGGTGCTTGCTGGCGCAGGCTCAGGTAAAACGCGTGTATTGGTGCACCGTATCGCTTGGCTGGTACAAACCGAAAATATATCGCCTTACTCCATCATGTCGGTTACCTTCACCAACAAAGCAGCGCGTGAAATGCGCGGTCGTATCGAAGAATTATTAGGCGTAAACCCCGGTGGTATGTGGGTCGGTACTTTCCACGGATTAGCTCATCGAATTTTACGTGCCCACTGGCGCGAAGCGCAGCTCAACGAAAACTTTCAGATTATGGACTCAGACGACCAGCTACGCCTGATCAAACGTCTCTGCAAAGAAATGCAGCTCGATGATACTCGCTGGCCCGCTCGCCAGTTTCAATGGTACATCAATGGTCAAAAAGACGAAGGGCTGCGTAGCCGCCATATCGAACGTACGAATGACGTTTTCGATAAGACCATGATTCGAATGTACGAAGCCTACGAAGACGCTTGCGACCGCGGAGGTATGATCGACTTTGGCGAGTTACTCTTACGCTGCCTTGAACTGCTACGCGACCATAACCCTAAGCTCTTAGCCCATTACCAAGAACGCTTTCGCTACATCTTGGTCGATGAGTTTCAAGACACCAACGCGATTCAATACGCATGGCTTCGCTTACTCACCGGTCACGAACGCAAACTCATGGCTGTCGGTGATGACGACCAATCCATCTATGGCTGGCGCGGCGCACGTATCGAGAACATTCAAAACCTCCCGGAGCACTTCCCGGGGGCAGACACCATCCGACTTGAGCAAAACTATCGCTCTACCAACACCATTCTACAAGCAGCCAACGCTGTCATTGCCAATAACCGAGGCCGTTTAGGCAAACAGCTTTGGACAGAAGGTGCCGATGGAAAAAAGATATCACTCTACGCGGCCTTTAATGAGCAAGACGAATCACGCTTCATTGTTGGTCAAATTCAAAAATGGGTGGATGAAGGAGGGTTGCGTAGCGAATCAGCCATCCTTTACCGCTCCAACGCACAATCCCGCGTATTGGAAGAAGCATTAATCCGTTCAGGCGTGCCTTATCGGATTTATGGAGGCCATCGTTTTTACGATCGTCTAGAAATTAAAAACGCTCTGGCTTACTTACGCTTAGTATCAAACCGCGAAGACGATACAGCTATGGAGCGCGTGATCAACGTTCCCACACGCGGAATTGGCACACGCACCATCGATGTTGTCCGTGAACACGCTCGCGCTGAAAATGTATCAATGTGGCGCGCTGCGAACGAAGTTGTCGAGTATAAAAAACTACCTGCGCGTGCACTCAACGCCCTGCAAAGTTTTTTAAACTTAATCAACCAAATCGACACAGAAACCACAGGCACTACACTCAACGAAATTACCGACCACGCTATACAGCTCAGCGGTTTAATTGAGCACCACGCAAAAGAAAAAGGCGAGAAAGGCCAATCCCGCGTCGAAAACTTGGAAGAGCTAGTTAACGCCGCTAAGCAGTTCAGCGGCCAATGGGAAGCCACCCCAGAAGAAGCTAACGTCAGCGAACTCTCCGCCTTCCTCGACCAAGCCGCTCTTGATGCAGGCGACGCGCAAGCTGACACCAACCAAGACAGCGTACAATTAATGACCTTGCACTCAGCTAAAGGCTTAGAGTTCCCGCTCGTCTTCTTGGCTGGCGTGGAAGAAGGCCTTTTTCCACACAGCATGTCTGCCGAAGAACCCGGCCGCATGGAAGAAGAACGCCGCCTCTGCTACGTCGGCATTACACGTGCGATGAAAAAACTATTCATCACCTATGCCGAATCACGCCGCATGCATGGCCAAGACAACTTCAACCGACCATCGCGCTTTATCCAAGAAATCCCTGCTGAATTTATCGAAGAAGTCCGCCTCAACGCCACCGTCAACCGCCCCATGAGCCAAGGTCGCCCCAGCTACGGACAACGTGATAACAGCATGTTTAACAACGTCCAAGTAGACGACAGCACACCCAAAATTTACTTGGGCCAACGCGTCAAACATCCCATCTTCGGCGAGGGTATTGTCCTCAACTGCGAAGGCGATGGCCCCAAAGCCCGCGTTCAAGTCAACTTTGACGACGAAGGCAGTAAGTGGCTGGTATTGGGATTTGCTAAATTAGAGGCGGTTTAAACCCTAAAGTCAGTGATCAGCGGCATGTGATCACTGATGGATAACCACTGAGATGCTGAACCTATTGCGGTTTTTGAAGTAGCCAGCATCTCATTAGATAAGAAGGTATAATCAATATGATACGGCTTTGTTAATTTTCTATAGTGGTAGTATGTGTGTTCAAGTTCACTCCCATAATCTTCTTTATGAAAATGATGGTAAGCACTTCCCATCTTTAATTTTGAAAACTCTTGAACTACATCACTGTGATTCCACCAGCGATCTTTCTTATCCCAACACACATTACTATTAAAATCGCCACAGAATATTGCTTTTAATCCATTTAGCTGGTTTTTAACCATCTGCAGGTAAAGCCAAAGTTGGCCTATATAACTAAATGTTGAAAATTGACCTTCTTTAGTCCAAATTCCAACTAACGTTATATCATCATTCACTAAACACGGAAGAAACAACTTTAAATCCGTCAAATGAAAAGTAAGATTGCTCGTGCTTGATGGCTGAAAAGCTCCCGTCCAATATAGAGGGGTCAATTTAGCTCCTTTTCTTGAAAAAATTCCTATCCCTTTGTTTTTATTTTCACCAATCCATAGATAATGACCGGCCCACGCTTTGTATCCTTTTGTTGATCTATTCGGATCTTCACATTCTTGTATAACTAAGATATCTGCTTGCAAAGAATCAGCAGCATCAAGCTTTTTCCGCAACGCTCCGCTGCAATTCCACGTAACTATCCTCAAAATATATCCTTATACTTTATAAAAGAAGGTCTTAACCCTACCAATCATGATAAATCCAATATACGCCGAGTCACGCCTCAAAAAAATCCTAAGAAACGCCGAATTAACGCAATAATTTACTGCCTTTTACATACTATAATAGTGCGATAGACCACAGATTATACAAAGGGCATAACATGACTATTGAACGCCAAGAAACTAAACAACGTATGAGCCGTATTGTAAAACACAACGGCACTATTTATCTCTGCGGCCAAGTGGCAGCTGATGCCAACACCGACATCACTGAACAAACGCAAACGATGCTCGACAAAGTAGAAGGCCTATTACTACAAGCGGGTTCTGACAAAGAGCATATCTTATCGGCAACCGTATATATCCGCGATATGAAAGATTTTGCACAAATGAATGCCGTTTGGGATGCTTGGGTACCCGAAGGTCATGCACCCGCACGCGCTTGCGTAGAGGCCCGCATGGCACGTCCCGAGTTATTGGTAGAAGTATCAGTGATAGCTGCTGAAAAAGCGTAATGAAATAATAAAGCGGTTTTTTACATAAAAAGCCGCTTTATAGCCAAGCCCTACGATTACTATCGCTTTTCTTTACTCTTCTGAGCCTTATGATCAGCTAATTCCTGAAAAGGATTTTTACCATGTATAGCTTCGTAACGATTTTCAATACCTTTCAGAAAGCGACTCATTAACTGAGACTGGAAGACCCACCACGCGAAACCACTTGCTCCCCCCCACACGGTGTACCATAGCTCTCCAGGTAAATTCATAAACCAAGCCCTAACAAGAAGGCTGACATAAATTAGTAAATAAAAAGCCGATGCCCAGCAGAGCCAAGAACGATAACGTGGCCTAAACCGAACCATCTTCACTACAAATAAAGTCAGAATACCTAGTTGAATAAACGCAGCTATAAAACCTGTTTTAAAAAATGTTAAAAATTTCTGACTAGACTCAAAATAAAGCGCCCCACCCAGCCACATAGCAGATGCTCCGAGAAGAGCCATAATCGCAAATATAATAACGATGCTATTAGGCGGGACAAGTAACCTAATAAAACTAATGGCTCCCTTTCCTCTTTGCTGCGCTTCACTCATTTAAAACTCTTCATAAACATTAATAGATAATTGACGAACAACTCCACTACCTGCACTACCTGTAAATGCCAGTAATGCAGCAAATGAGTCATAGATTTGACTGACCGTTGTTCTTTGTAACCGATCCGCCGCATAGCGAATAGGATAAACACCCTGAGCCTGCAGCATTTTACGCATTTTATTAGATACACCAGGACGGTTTTGGCGAATGATTTCTTCGGTTAAGCGCTTCCTTTCAGTACGATTAAGGCCTTGGAGAACGGTTCGTACGCTCTGCCCCTCAGAATTAAGCACTTTGACGTACTTGATCATCTGATAGCCAGATACTGCAACTCCCGCTAAAGAAATAACATCTAAGGCAATCATTACCGTGCTGTACCATTCCTCAGAATCTAATGCATCTAGCCGACTAGGAGCAACAGCCTCCATGGTTACACGGGCCGCCCCATTTATACACTGAGCCCCCGTCGCCAAAGCAGCAGTATAAGCAACATATGTCATTGCCGAGCTGGTTCCGCCGGTGACAGGAATCGCTGCTGCTGACGTAAAAATTGCGATAATACTAAAGGCCATTCCGGCGCACGCTAAACCTGTAGATATCGCCTCCATTACCATTTTTGACTCTCGCGGATCTTTTGAGGTTGCAATAAACTGCTGATCACTTAATGCTTGTAATGGTTCGCGAATAACTACTTTGATTGGCTTTATGCGACAAACAGGCTCAAACTCACGTAGAGTAATTACGTTTAATCTAGAATCGACATATACAACACCAGCACCAGAAAGCGCTGGATCCGCATCAATAGCTGAAAAAAGCCTTTGCTTATCTAGTGAGATCTCTAATCGACTTTGAAGATATTGTTGACCAAATGTTTGGCGCCCAAGGAGGGTATTTAAATCCATTATAAAATCCTTTTTGCTCTACTAATGTCCATGTGCGGTCACCATACGCGAGATTAAACGATGCTTCAAATACATGGTTTGCTCGTTGTATCTACCTTTAAGGCCGTCATCCAATCGCTGTAATATACCAATTAACCGCCACCAACATTCCTGCAGCAGCAATCAAACGACGCGCCCATACTCGCCATTCAACTTTAGGTTCTATACCTTCCTCCAGCAGCGGTCTTAGAGCAATGCCCACTAATACCACCACAATACCGCGTGTTGCTAGCATCAAATTACCGAGCACAACGCCACCAAGCACAAAGGCTGTGAATAAAAAAACCATTGATATTAAGCACAATGCCGCAACAGGAATACAGGCTCGGGTCGCCGCCGCTTCCATACGCCAAGGTCGGCAAAACAAGGTAAATAAGCTATTTAGCCCGAAGCAGTAGCTCAACACAAAAATCACTTGGGATAGCTGATCATCAAAGCTAACGGCATTAATGAATGCCCCCAAACTTATATCCGATGCAGAGAACATAACCACAGTTGTTAGCGTCAGTAATGTCGCCTTCAAAGGAGGTTTTCCTGCTCCTATGGATAAAAATGCGGCAGCCGCGGTGGCCAAGGCAATAGCTTGCCATTGCTCAATATTGATATGTGTGTTGAGGAATAGTGAACTGCCTATGCCCACAACCATTAGCTTTAGCGCGAGCATAGGCGCGACTTGGGCTGATGAGGCTCGATTCAATGCCGAGAAAAAACAAATTTGTGCTATCCAATACGCAACTGAAACACCTAAAGCATATAAATGCGCTTGCCACGATACGCTATCAGGCCAAAATAAATACGCCAAAGGCCATGCGACAAACCCCAATTGCCAATGCATCTGCACATTAAGCGCTAAGCCGGGTATGAGCAAATGCACTTGGGCACGACGAACAAAAATGTAAAAAATTGATTGGCAAATAACAGCCAATAGCCCTGCAGCGATTGCGATCACGGCGGTGCGCCTCATTAAGTATAAAAGCATCCTTATCAGCGGCACATCATAGCCTGAAAAGGCTATATTAAACGCAAGAGAGGCGGGACACTCTGTTCCCAAAACGGTTAAAGTCGTTGCTGTTTTTGGGTCACACAAAGCGCGTAATAGCCAAAAAGCAATTTGAGTGCGGTATTGCGCTCGCTGTTGAATTGGAGTGCAATAGCCATTAAAGCACTACGCTCAATAAGGTTTGCTTTACGTGTTCAATGGACGAACTAGCACAAAGGAATAACGATCATGTCTCATTTTTATAGGCTACGGATGGCTTGGCTTATAATACTAACCACGTGTCTTGCTTTGGCAGGATGTTCTACAACGTTATTTAACGCTCCACCAACAGTTACCTCCACTACAAAGCTATCGGCGTCTAAGTCAGTTAACTTAGCCCCGTACGCGAGTGAGTATGGCTGGATACATGGGGGCTGCTTTGCAAGCCTGAGCCCAAATGATCTTACCGGTGCCGCCGTAAAAATCATCGATTTACAGGGAGAACGAATCTTACACGGTCGTTTAACCAAACGGATTGACCCACTCGCGATAACAGCACAGGATCAGCAACAGTGCTTTGCACTTAGCAACGCGCGTTTGGAGTACAACTTAACAGATGGTCGATCGTTTTATTCAATAGAAACTGACTCAAATATAGGATTAGCTATCGGCGTACTGAACGATGCCCGCTTCGACTTTAATCCATTACATGGCTATAGCTACTGTCAGACTACTCATCGGCTGTTGTTCACAGTATGGGAGCAAGCACCCTATACCAGCGCTATACGTTGGAAGGATAGCTATTACGTCGACGATCCAATGATACCGACGTGCCCTTAAAAGCTACCAGCGTACCAGCCTTATTTTAAACGGTTTAGTTCACGTCTTATTCAGCGTAAAAAGCTCTACAATACAGTCAACTACTACCCACTATAAGAGAGCGGCAATGCTTAATTTTAGCGAGGCAAGCGAACGTAACAAACGGCCGATCTGTCAGCACTTGATACCTTACTTTACGGATGAGATGCGAATACTTGAGATTGGTAGCGGGTCTGGTCAGCATGCACTGTATATTGCAGATCAGCTCCCCTTGGTATTCTGGCAGCCCAGTGAGCAGCCGCAGTATGTTGAAGCGCTCGCATTAAATCTTGAGCAATATGCTCCTCAAAATATTGCCCCGCCCATACCACTGGATGTGCGCGAAGAATGGCCAGAGCGAACATTCAATGCCATTTTTTCAGCTAATACGCTGCATATTATGTCGTGGTCGTGTGTGCAGGCTTTTTTTGCTGGAGCTGGGCGCAGCCTAGCGCCTAGTGGATACTTGATTGTATATGGGCCATTTCGTTATCAAAATACTTTCACCTCAATGAGCAATCAAGCATTTGACCAAATGCTTAAGGCTCGTGACCCTAATAGCGGTATTCGTGATTTTGAGGCTATAAATGCCTTAGCCAATGAAGCGGGCTTTATGCTGGTAGCGGATTATGAAATGCCGGCAAACAACCAACTCATTATCTGGCAATACACTGAGCAGGATTAAACATTGCTAGCGGTTTAAGGCGTCACATATTGCGCACGGCGTATGTGACCATCTTCATCAATAGCGACGATCACACATTCTGTTTCCGTGACTTTGCGCAGTGCTCGCCCATCGGGACAACGTCCCCATACCTCAACCCGCAAACGCACTGAGCTCCGTCCCATTTCAATAATATCGGTGTAAAAGCACAAAATAGTGCCAACCAATACTGGAGAGAAGAAATCCAGCGAGCCAACAGACACGGTTGCTACACGCCCTTCGCTTTCAACGGCCGCACGCATTTCTGCGGCAAGTACCGCTTGAGAGGTAACCCACCCTCCATACACATCACCAAACATATTGGTAGCAGCATGACTGGCCGGAAGCTTTAATGTTAACTCACCTGTGGGCGTTAACTCATCGGAGACATTTTCCGAATCAATATCTGTGTGACTTTCCATTATTGTTCTTGTGTGAACCCCATCAATCTTTGATAGACAAAAGTATCATCTGATTATAAAGCATTCAGTCTAAGACTGAATACGGGCAGATTACAGGGTTATTGTGTTTTTTTATCAATATGCGTTTTAAGGAATAGTTTTCACACTGTCACATTCTTGTCACAAAGACAGCCTATAGTTCGCTCAACATAAAAAATTGATCGTCTAATTCAATAAACTGTTTATCAATAAACAACTGTTTCTTTGGAGCAAGTAATGAAACCTATGAAGAAGTTATTCGCCGCAATCGCCATGACAGCAACCTGCATGTCTGCTTCTGCAGCGGATCTGTTAGATCCGAACTTACCAACTTACACTAAGGCTTCTGGTGTTTCTGGTAACCTATCTAGCGTAGGTTCAGATACTTTGGCTAACTTGATGACGTTGTGGGCTGAAGAATTCAAGCGCATGTACCCTAACGTTAACGTACAAATTCAAGCCGCTGGATCTTCTACTGCACCTCCAGCATTGACTGAAGGCACATCTAACTTCGGTCCAATGTCTCGTAAAATGAAAGACAAAGAAATCGAAGCTTTCGAGAAAAAATATGGTTACAAGCCAACGGCCGTTGCTGTAGCTATCGATGCTTTGGCTGTTTTTGCTAACAAAGACAACCCAATCAAAGGTTTATCTATTCCACAAGTTGACGCTATCTTCTCTTCTACACGCAAGTGTGGCGGCGCTGAAGATATCACTACTTGGGGTCAAGCTGGTGTTGAAGGCTCTCTAGCTGACAAAACTATTCAATTGTTCGGTCGTAACTCTGTATCAGGCACTTACGGTTACTTCAAGTCTGTTGCTTTGTGCAAAGGTGACTTCCGTAACAACGTAAACGAGCAACCAGGTTCTGCATCTGTTGTTCAGTCTGTATCTACTTCTTTGAATGGTCTTGGCTACTCAGGTATCGGTTACAAAACATCATCTGTTCGTGCATTGCCATTGGCTAAGAAAGACGGTGAAGCTTTCGTAGAAGCAACACCTGAAAATGCAGTAAACGGTACGTACCCTCTATCTCGTTTCTTGTGGGTTTATGTAAACAAAAAGCCTGGCCAAGACCTAACTCCTATGGATGCAGAGTTCTTGAAAATGGTTATGGCAAAAGTGGGTCAAGAAGTTGTAGTTAAAGATGGCTACATCCCACTACCTGCTAAAGTAGTTGAGAAGCAAATGAAAGAGCTAGGCCTATAATTTAGCCTACGCTTCGCTAAGGACAGCGTTCAGGGAGTGCCGTAAGGCACTCCCTTTTCTCGTTACTAAAGCGCTGTAACATAAGTGTCACATAACTCACGTATTCTTGCGCCACTGTTATCGTAGAACCATTAGGTCTCTTCTCATGAGTATAGAAAATACCACGTCGCCACCACAGATTAGCTTTGATACACCCGCCCAGCTTCGTTTACGCAAATTACGTAAACTAAAAGATAAAATGGCCGGTGTAGGTATCGCCTTTGGCGGTATTAGCGTCATTCTCGCTATTTTGCTGATCTTCTTTTATCTGCTGTACGAAGTTGCACCGCTGTTTCAGTCGGCGCATATGGAAAAGTGGCAGCACAATGGACAAACGGTTGAGAACTACGCCTCTCCAGGCGAAGGAAAAACCTTATACCTTGCTATGGAAGAGCAAGCCGAAATTGGCCTGCGCATTACCGCAACACATGCGTACTTTTTTAACACTCTCAACGGCGACATCATTAATGAGTCTGCCCTGCCAGTGCCTGAAGGTGTTGAAGTTGTCAGTACCGCTGTTATTTCTGAGCCCCAGCGCCTGTTTGCGTTAGGCTTAAGTAATGGTTCTGCGCTGATCATCAAGCACGACTATCGTTCTACTTACCCAGATGGCGTACGTGTGATTACACCTAGCCTAGAGTACCCATTAGGCGAAGAACCGCTAAGCGTATCTGATCGCCCACTAGCGCTACTAGGGATTGCCTATTCAGGTGATAGCTGGAACATTATTGGTGGTGATGACAAGGGCTTATCGCAAGTCAGCGTAGCCGTAGAAGAAAATATGATGACCGGTGAGGTTGAGCTAGAGTCTGAAAGCTCAACACTACCGGCGTTTAACATTGGTGCACGCAAACTTCTATTACTGCCAGACAACCGCTGGTTGATGATTGCCGGTAAAAACAAAATTGCCGTCGTCGATCTGCAAGCAGACGGCGGGCCACAAACGGTACAAGTGGCCGAGGCAACCAAAGGAGAAATTACCACATTCAAAATGTTACTCGGTGGTAACGCTTTGCTGGTAGGTGATAACCAAGGTCACATTTCACAATGGTTCCTGGTTCGTGATGAAGCGACTGACTGGGTTCTCACGAAGATCCGCTCGTTTGAAAGTGGTTCAGCAGCCATTGATGACATTGCTATCGAGCAGCGCCGTAAAGGCTTTGCTGCGATTAATAACGACGGCACATTGCGTCTTTATAATACGACGGCACATCGAAATGCGTTAACCGATAAAGTAGCGGATGGGCGAGTGGATTATATCGCTTATGCCCCACGTTCAAACGCGATGTTAATAGAACAGAACAGCACATTGGCTTTCTGGGCTATTGAAAACGAGCATCCTGATATTTCATGGTCTGCTCTATGGGAAAAAGTGTGGTACGAAGGCTACGAAGAGCCAGACTATGTATGGCAGTCTTCTGCGGCTAACAACGACTTTGAACCTAAATACAGCTTAATGCCACTCGCATTCGGTACACTAAAGGCGGCCTTCTATGCCATGCTTTTAGGTACGCCACTGGCCATCTGCGGAGCGATATACACAGCGTACTTCATGGTTCCGGCCATGCGCCGTAAAGTAAAACCTTTCATAGAGCTAATGGAAGCTTTACCTACTGTTATTTTAGGCTTCTTGGCTGGTCTATGGTTAGCGCCATTCATGGAACTGCATTTGGCGGGCATCTTCGTCATTCTGATACTCGTACCTATCTCCATAGTTCTCTTTGGCTTTATATGGGCGCAGGTTCCCGACCGCATTCGCTTCCTAATACCAGAGGGTTGGGATGCAGCACTGCTGGTACCCGTTATCATTTTGACCGTTATGCTGAGTTTATCGATCTCCGTACCTGTTGAAGAACTGTTGTTTGGCGGTGACCTTCGCTTATGGATCAGTAACGAAGCCGGTATACCGTTTGACCAACGTAACGCACTGGTGGTTGGTATCGCCATGGGCTTTGCGGTTATTCCAACAATCTTCTCGATCACAGAAGATGCGATCTTTGCCGTACCTAAGCACCTGAGCTATGGCTCACTTGCCTTAGGCGCTACACCTTGGCAAACGCTAACTCGAGTAATTTTGCCAACGGCAAGCCCGGGTATCTTCTCTGCATTAATGATTGGTATGGGCCGCGCTGTTGGTGAAACCATGATCGTATTAATGGCAACAGGTAATACCCCCATTATGGATATGAACATATTTGAGGGTATGCGTACGCTAGCCGCCAACATCGCGGTTGAGATGCCTGAATCCGAAGTAGGAAGCACACATTTCCGCATTCTTTTCTTAGCTGCGTTTGTACTCTTCCTGTTTACCTTCATGGTTAACACCTTGGCAGAGTTGGTTCGCCAGCGTTTGCGTAAGAAATACGGCTCGCTGTAGCCCCTGATAACTGCGAGCTTAGAGGATAACGAACAATGAAAGTCTCTTTATCAAATTGGACAAAAACTGGGTCACCATGGGTTTGGTTAAACGCCGGTGCCGTGGCCATCTGTATCATTATGGTTGTTGGGCTATTAGGTTTAATTGCCGTACGTGGTTTAAGCCACTTTTGGCCAGCGGATATTCTGCAAGCCACTTACCAACAAGGTGATCAAAAAATCACACTCGCTGGCGAAGTCGTCGAGGTAGAAGACGTACTGGCCGAGCAGCTACGTGGTGCGGGTGTCGATGTGCCAGAAGGCCTTGAAACAATGCGTCGCGATTTATTAAAAATCGGTAACCGTGATATTGGCGGTATCGACTTTACTTGGGTATTAGACGCTAACCTGTCGGATCGTCAAAAGCCGGCCATGTTATTCGCGGCAGAGCGTCACGAATGGGGCAACTTTTACGGTTACCTGCGCAGCCTAAAACAAGGCGATGAAGTGGTCGGTAGCTACGATGGCTATGACCCAAGCGAAGCCTACTTAACGCTATGGGGCCAGTTTGAGCAAAGCATCGAGCGGGCTATTGAGATTAACGAAACCATTCTCGAAATCCAAAAAGGCGAAATCGGTGCGATCAACTACGAGCTAGAGCGTTTACGTCTTAAACAGCGCTCACTGGAGCTCAAAGGCTCTACCGATACCGATGCTTTTGCTGAGATTAACACTCGCCGTGATGAACTCAACGCCGAATACGAAAATTTACAACAAACATTAATCGATCTTTATGCTCAGGTTAACCGCGATAGCATCCAAGCAGAAACAGCAAGCGGCCAAATGCTAACCATTTCAGTGGCAAAAATCGTACGCGCTTATCGCCCTAATGATATGGGTATCATCGCTAAGTTAGGCCATTATGGCGCTAAACTGTGGGAATTTGTTTCAGCAGAGCCTCGCGAAGCGAACACAGAAGGCGGCATATTCCCAGCGATATTTGGTACTGTCATGATGGTTATTATCATGTCGATCATGGTGACACCTTTTGGTGTAGTCGCGGCTGTATATCTACGCGAATACGCAAAACAAGGCTTTACCACTCGTCTTATTCGTATTGCAGTTAACAACCTAGCGGGCGTACCATCCATTGTATATGGTGTGTTCGGCTTAGGGTTCTTCGTGTACTTCTTGGGCGGTAACATTGATCGCTTGTTTTACCCAGAAGCCCTACCTTCGCCTACATTTGGTACGGGCGGCCTCATGTGGTCATCGATCACACTCGCTCTACTCACGGTTCCAGTAGTTATTGTGGCAACAGAAGAAGGCCTATCACGCATTCCTCACGCCTTACGTGAAGGATCGCTTGCATTGGGAGCTACCAAAGCAGAGACACTATGGAAAGTCGTCTTACCTATGGCCAGCCCAGCGATGATGACCGGTGTAATCCTTGCCATAGCACGAGCTGCTGGGGAAGTAGCACCTTTGATGTTGGTAGGTGTGGTCAAACTAGCACCGAGCTTACCCTTGGATATGAACTATCCTTTCCTACATTTAGACCAAAAGTTTATGCACTTAGGCTTCCACATTTATGATGTCGGTTTCCAAAGTCCAAACGTAGAAGCGGCTCGTCCGCTGGTATATGCCACAGCCTTCTTGCTGGTGGTCGTGATCGCCCTACTGAACATCAGTGCTGTGCAGATCCGAAACCACCTACGTGAAAAATATAAATCGTTAGAAATGTAACGCTGTAGAACGACTGAATTAAAGGTTTATTGATTATGACTACAAACGCGAAAACTCACCGTATGGATATTTCATCGTTGCAGCGTGACGACCGCCAGCTTTCTTTGGAAAGTGAAACGATTGCCCTCCATGTTAACGACCTACGTCTTAGCTACGGCGAAAAAGAAGCCCTGCACGGCATCAACATGACCATTCCGAAAAAGCGCGTAACAGCCTTCATCGGACCATCCGGTTGCGGTAAATCAACCCTGTTACGCTGCTTTAACCGCATGAACGACCTGGTGGATAGCTGCAACATCACCGGTGAGATAGTGTTAGATAACCAAAATATCTACGACCGCACAGTTGAAGTAGCTGATCTGCGCCGCCGCGTGGGCATGGTGTTTCAGAAGCCAAACCCGTTTCCAAAGTCTATCTACGAAAACGTAGCCTATGGTTTACGTATTCAAGGGATTAAAAAGAAGCGTGATATCGACGAAACCGTCGAATGGGCGCTGCGCTCAGCCGCCTTGTGGGATGAGGTAAAGGACCGCCTACACGAAAGCGCATTGGGCATGTCAGGTGGTCAGCAGCAACGTTTGGTTATCGCGCGTACCATCGCGGTAAAACCAGAAGTGTTACTACTAGACGAACCCGCTTCTGCTCTTGACCCTATTTCAACGCTTAAAATTGAAGAACTCATTCACGAGCTTAAGAATGACTTTACCATCGTCATTGTAACGCACAATATGCAACAGGCTGCGCGTGTTTCTGACTATACTGCATTCATGTATATGGGTGATTTAATCGAGTTTGGTGTTACCGATACCCTCTTCACGAACCCCGAGAAGAAGCAAACGGAAGATTACATCACAGGCCGATACGGATAAAACCTACCGCCTACTAACACCATGCAGATATTGACACTAATTGAGGAGTACCATTGTGGAACTCAATAAAGATAGCTACTCAACACACATTTCACAGCAGTTTAATGACGAGCTAGAACTCATCCGTACTGAACTGCTAACCATGGGCGGCATTGTAGAACGACAAGTGCATGATGCCGTAAAAGCCTTGTTAACAGGTGATGCCGAATTAGCTGAAAAATCACGCCGCGTCGATCGTCAAACCAACGACATGGAATTAATGATCGACGAGCGTTGCACCATGATCATCGCGCGCCGCCAACCCGCTGCCAGCGACCTACGCTTGATCGTTGCCATCTCTAAAGCGGTCAACGACCTTGAGCGCATGGGTGATGAAGCCAGCCGCATCTGCCGACACGCCATCGAGCTAGTAGAAGAAGGCGACTCACAGCGCGGCTACCAAGAAGTCCGTCACATTGGTTCACTCGTTAGCAGCATGGTAAAAGATGTGCTCACCGCCTTTGCCCGCAACGATACAGAACTGGCTTATCACGTCGCCAAACAAGACAAAGCCGTCGACTTGGAATACCGCACGGCTATGCGATCAATCGTCACTTACATGATGGAAGACTCGCGCGCAATCTCCAGCTGCCTGAACGTCATCTGGGTACTGCGTAGCTTAGAGAGAATCGGTGACCACTCGCGCAACATCGCCGAACAGCTCATCTACCTAGTTAGCGGCACAGACGTCCGCCATGCGCCGCTCGCCGAGATGCGCGAAGTTGCTGGTGCAACGGATAAAGACGACGAAGAACCAGCGTAACTTTGCAATTCCAATAGGGCTGCCAACGGCAGCCCTATTCTTATAAATACCTGAAGTCTGCACAAACCCACTTAACCGACTCAACCTTTTTCCCTTTCTGCCGCTAATTCCAGAACACGCGTTATCAATAAGCGACACAGTCTGGAGATATTCATGAGCGGCTACATCGTATATGGCGACTTAAATTGCCCGTACAGCTATGCGTTATTCGAACGATTAAAAGCAATGGATTTGCTGGATCAGGTCGAGTTTCGCTTGGTAGAGCACGCTCAAGATATAGGCCTATATGGCAATACAGCCGATATCCTCTCAGAGCTGGCGAGTGATGTATTTGCTGTGCGCGGCCATGCGCCAGAAGTACCTATTTCGTTACCTCCAGAGCGACCAGACAGTCGTTTTGCCAATTTATGCGTATTAGCCGCAATGCAAATCGATCGTGAAAAAGCGCTTAATTTTATAGATCTTTTTTATAAAGCCCTTTGGGTTGACGGACAAGATATTGCTAGCCCCACTATTATTTTTGACGCCTTACAAAAAGCGGGGTTACCCACCGAGTTATCTATTGATATCGACTGTGAAGAACAACTCGATACCTGGCAAGATCAGTGGGCCGCCAGTGGGGTAAGCTCTCGCGTTCCATCAATCGTGGCAGAAGATAAGCGCACGTTAATAGGCTTAGCTGCCCCCGAAGATCTACAAGCGTTTTTTGAGGGCGCGGCGACCGAAATTGAGTATGACTCTCGCGAGTTCTGTAAATATACCGACCATCATACCATCGCTGTATTTGCCCCAAATGGTATCGAAACGGTCTGGAAAACTATCGACGCGTTAAGAGCACGCTACAATATTTTATTACCCGCAACCTTAAGCGATTTAAGAAAGCAGCTTCTAAGCCAAGAACAAACGCCCGATTTATTGTTAATTGATGGCTCTGACGAGTGGCTCCCTACTTTATTAAACTGCCAAAACCTCGTTCAGAAGATCCACCACGGCTTTATACCAACCGCCCTCATCAATGCCGATAATGATGATCAGCAAGAGTTGCAGGCATACACGCATGGCGCATCTGACTTTATTGTTAGAGGCCGAGCAGAAGGTATTATCCGCGCACGCGTAGGCATGATGCTCGAATTAAAGCGCTCTCGTGATTTCTTAGAACGTTCGGCTCGTATCGACGGGCTAACGGGAGTAAATAACCGACGTGAGTTTGAAAAACTATTAGAAATGGAATGGCGACGTGCTAGTCGCAGCAATCTGCCTTTGTCACTCATTATGGTCGACGTGGATCATTTTAAAGCGTTTAATGACCTCTATGGCCATTTAGCGGGCGATAGTGGCTTACGACGTATTGCCGGTGCTATGGAAAATGCGGTCAACCGCTCACATGACTCTGTCTGCCGTTACGGTGGGGAAGAATTTGCTGTTTTATTACCCGAAACAGACAAAGCCGGAGCAGAGCTCGTAGCGCAACGCATTCGTAAACAAGTACAGGCATTGAGCATTAAACACGAGCGCTCAAGTACCGGGCTGGTTGTTACCGTTAGCCAAGGTATTTGTACCTTAACACCCTCAACAACGTACAGCCCACATGAGCTTGTCGAACGCGCCGATAGCGCGCTTTATAACGCAAAGGACACGGCACGCAACTGCATTGTAGTAGCCGCGTAAGCCCGCAAATAGCATCAATGCATTAGCTTTCTATTTCAGAAAACGATTGACCATTGGAAGCGACTAAAACTTAGGGCTAGCTTCACGCTACAATCGCGTCTTATCAATCAACAGTAGTCCTTAAACGGCGGGAATAGCTCAATCAGCTTATCCCGTCCTAACGCTTCCAAATGTGCAATATTGCGTTCTGGTATAGCTTCGGGATCCTCTATGTGTTTGAGCACCTGCTCCATCTGACCCTCACGAATAATATGAATCATGGGATATGGAGAACGGTTGGTCCAATGGCTGAGATCATCCTCTGGCGGCCCTGCAAATAAATAACCAGGATGAAAACTAGCCAGCTGAAAAACGCCTTCAAGGTTTGCTTGGGTCAATAGACGTTGGCATTCATCAAGCAACCCTAGGTATTCATAAAAGTCGGCTACTGCATTGGGAAAGATGACTAACGTAGTAGCGATATCACGTTCATTGGCTTGATTAATAACTAACAACTCGTCAACAAACGCTTCACACGCTAAACGGGTGTCTTCGCTTTCAACTACGGCATAACGCAAGGTCTCTTGTCTCACAACCGGCGCTGCAAAAGGGCATAAGTTAAGTCCAACGACCATAGTATTTACCCAACGACGGGTTAACGCTTCAACGCTGGCAGCTGTATTTTTGTGTGCTTTGTCTGTACTCATACCGCGCATGCTAATCGATTATGTGACGCGCCTCCAGCAACAAACGCTCAAGGCTTGGGATAGCCGACGCTTAAGCGTAGAATACCGTCCTCAGATAAAGGACCTGATTTGTGGATATCCGCGCCAAATTACTTCAAACGCCCTATACCGCCTTCCCGGCACCCGTATGGAAGGAACGTATTCGATTATCAACCATCGATGCCCCCGCCGTATGGAAGCCGTGGCTAATGGACAGAGGGTCTCTGACACAACATTTGGTGAAAGCCAGCCATCAGCAGTTTTCGGTACAATTACTGAGCCTTGCCTGGCAGTATCCGAGCATTAGCGAAGCGCAAGCTTTGGGAATCCCCCTGCGCCACAAAGCATTAGTACGCGAGGTGATACTTAAAGGTCGGAATGAGGCCTGGGTTTTTGCTCGCTCGGTGATCCCTGCCAGTACCCTGACAGGCAGAGAGCGACAACTACACTTAATTGGCCAACGCTCACTAGGATCTGTGCTATTCAGTGATCCAACTATGCGGCGTGGCCCCTTACAAACGACTTCGATCCAGGTAGATTCTCATACATTGTGGGCTAGACGCTCTGTCTTTCGTTTATCGAACAAGCCTTTGCTTGTAGCTGAGGTTTTTCTTCCGGCGCTTGAGCAAGTACACTACAGTCCTTCTCGTTATTAGTTTAAGGCCTTTGTCATGTCTCATGTCGCACCTCGCCCTGCACTAACCTTACGTGAGCGTTTAGCCATCTATACCCAGCTTACGCGCTTCAATAAGCCTATTGGGAGCTACTTACTACTCTGGCCAACGCTTTGGGCGTTATGGATTGCGGCCGACGGAGTTCCTCCGCTTAGCTTGCTCATTATTTTTATTGCGGGGGTCTTTATAACGCGCTCAGCTGGCTGCGTGATTAATGATTATGCCGACCGGCATATCGACGGACATGTAAAGAGAACAGCTGAACGCCCCTTAGCTCTCGGGCTAATTAGCAGTAAAGAAGCGCTCATGCTGTTTGCTGGGCTGATGCTGCTCGCTTTTGTACTAGTTTTATTCACTAACCGCATGACGATTTGGATGTCTTTTGGCGCATTAGCGTTAGCATCGCTTTATCCCTTTATGAAGCGCCATACCCACCTGCCCCAAGTGGTACTTGGCGCGGCTTTTGGGTGGGCTATCCCTATGGCCTTTACTGCCGTTGACGAGACTTTACCATTGGTTGCTTGGCTGATTTTCTTAGCTAAGCTGCTCTGGACCGTTGCTTACGACACCATGTACGCCATGGTAGATCGGGATGATGATATAAAAATCGGCGTAAAATCGACCGCTATCCTATTCGGCAAACAGGACAAGCGGATCATTGGGCTATTACAGATAACCACATTGTTAGTTTTACTATTAGTAGGCACATTAGAAAGCATGACGTGGCCTTACTATGTAGGGATCGTTATAGCCGGCGTGTTTTTTGTTTATCAGCAAAATCTTATTAAGGATAGGGATCGCACTCGGTGCTTTAACGCCTTTCTGAACAACCATTACGCCGAGTTAGCGGTCTTTGTTGGGATTGTCGTACACTTTATGACAAATTAGTGGCTGGCTGTAACATTTTTGTCATAATAAAATACTGTAATACTCGCGACTTATTACAAGCGTAGAGGCTTAGACATGTCTACAAGCAAACAAGTGCTAATCGTCGATGATGAGGCGCCCATCCGCGAAATGATCGCGGTTGCACTCGAAATGGCAGGTTATGAGTGTATTGAAGCAGAAAATGCTAACGATGCTCACGCGATCGTGATTGATCGACAACCTGATATGATTTTGTTGGATTGGATGATGCCCAACATCAGCGGCATTGAATTAGCCCGCCGCTTACGCAAAGATGAAACAACTGCCGATATCCCCATTATCATGCTGACGGCCAAAGGCGAAGAAGAAAACAAAGTACAGGGCTTAGAAGCGGGTGTAGATGACTATATCACCAAGCCTTTTTCTCCTCGCGAACTGGTAGCTCGATTAAAAGCTGTTTTACGCCGTGCTACGCCTAAAGGCATTGAAGAGCCAGTGACGGTTGAAGGCTTAACGCTTGACCCTATCTCGCACCGTGTAACCGCCGAAGGCAAAGCCATCGATTTAGGGCCGACTGAATTCCGATTATTGCAATTCTTTATGACCCATCAAGATCGGGCCTACTCCCGCGGCCAATTATTGGATATGGTTTGGGGCGGCAATGTGTATGTTGAGGAACGGACAGTAGATGTCCACATTCGTCGCTTACGCAAAGCATTAGGCAATGAACATGACCACCTAGTACAAACGGTGCGAGGAACTGGGTATCGTTTTTCAACACAAGTAGCCTAAACACGAGTTGTATCCCCTATGCAGAGAGTCCCCCAAGCCGCCGTAGGCAGTTTATTTTTATTTGTCGCTGTATCTGCAACGGTAGGCTTATTCATAGGCTCTGTTAGCTGGGGAATGGTTGCTGGGTTAGGACTTTGGATTTTTCTACAACTACGTCAAATAGGAAGGCTGCAAACCTGGTTGCATAAATATGATTCTGAGGTTCCCGAAGCCGAGGGCATATGGGGCGACATCTTTGATGACTTAGCACGAATTAAAAAGCGTCACCATAAGCAACGTAGTGATCTAAAAGAGATCATCAAACGCTTTCAACGCTCTTCGGCAGCACTACCCGATGCCGTTGTTATTATTGATAAGCATAATAATTTAGAGTGGTGGAACCGCGCAGCAGAACGCTTGTTAGGCTTTAAACATGTGTCTGACCGTGGAATGCCGGTTATGAACTTGTTGCGTGATCCTCGCTTTATACGTTATTACCACAAACGTAAATATGACGACCCTCTGCAGCTACCTAGCCCTGTCCTCAACGACACCACCTTACAGTTCCAAATAAAAGAGTTTGGTGCTAGCGATCGACTGTTAGTAGCCCGTGATATCACTCGCTTGGTGCGTTTGGAACATACCCGACAAGACTTTGTGGCCAACGCTTCTCACGAGCTACGCACGCCATTAACAGTCATTCGAGGTTATCTGGAGACTTTTTTAGACCAGGACCTCCCCAAACCTATGCAGCGAGCTCTGACACAAATGCAGGCCCAATCAAGCCGCATGGAAGGCTTAGTCTCTGATTTATTATTACTTTCTCGTCTTGAGTCTAGCCAGCATATTAACGATGAAGTCCCTATCAACATTCATCAGATGCTTATCACTATCCATCATGATGCAGAAGTGATTTCACTCGATAAGCAACATCAGATAACGTTAGATGTCGACTCTGAGTTTGACCTGTTGGGTCAGCCCCAAGAACTCCATAGTGTATTCTCGAACCTCGTCTTCAACGCAGTGCGGTACACACCGGAAAAAGGCTTGATTAGTATTAAATGGTTTGTCGATGAGCAAGGCGGGCATTTTTCGGTTACAGATAATGGTATTGGTATCGACTCCATCCACCTACCACGTTTAACGGAACGGTTTTATCGCGTCGATGAAGGCCGTTCTACCGCCACCGGCGGCACGGGGCTAGGATTAGCTATCGTGAAGCATGCGTTATACCGTCACGGAGCTCAATTAACTATTGAGAGTCAGCTAGGGAAAGGCAGTACTTTTATCTGCCACTTCCCCCCTGACATGCTGTATTCAACTCAATCTCGTATAGCCCAGCAAAAAAGTGCGACCTGAGCGGGTCTATTCACACACCAGCCACCGCTCGTTCGACGTGTTCCTCAACCCAATATAAAGTCGCCCCTATCACAGCGGCAGGCATAACAATCAGGTTTAAAATAGGAATCATAGTGCCAAACTGCACGACGGCACCAAAACTGATAGAGGTGAGACGCCGCTCGGCTAAGAGCTGAGTCATTTTTTTAAAAGTCACCTTATTATTATCCATCGGGTAATCGCAATACTGGATCGACATCATCCATGCCCCAAACAAAAACCATAAAAATGGAGCAATAATGTTTAAAACAGGGATGAAACTAAACACGATGAGCAAGAACAAGCGCGGCAAATAGTACATCATCTTGGCTAACTCACGCCCTAATGCACGTGGGATCATTTTTACAAACTCGCCCCAGCCCTCATCCGTGACTTCGCGCCCTCGACGCAGTTGCTCAATCTTTTCGGATAGAAAACCGTTAAATGGCGCAGCAATAAGATTGGCGACTATCGAAAAGCCATAATACACCACGACAAGCACCAGCAATGCGAAGAGCGGCCAAAGCAACCAATCCAAAAATGAAAGCCACTCAGGCAGATACGAAAGCCAGTAGTCGACCCATACATCAAACTGATCCATCAGCAGCCAAATAGCGCCTGTAAACAACAATATGTTAATAATCAGTGGTATTAATACGTATTGCCGGATACCGGGCTCAGGCAGCATGCTAAAGCCTCTAAATAAGTACCCAACCCCTTTAACTGGATTACCCTTCATTTACTCTCCTTAGTTAACCCATTACAGCATCACAAACAATGTTACACGAATCACAACCGCCACTATCATCATGGCTAACCCAATACGGTTAACTTTATTTTCAAGTGGATTAAAAACGATTGTAGGTTGCCAAAATTGCAAAATCGATTTTACATCTTTGGTTCGCCCAGCATACATACCAAGCGATATAAGAAAAACGATCAGACCACCCCAGAATAGAATCGGTTCAAGAACAGCTAAGAAATACATCATGGCTCCTTACATTAAGCACAGATAATAAGATGGCAACACTGTAATGCGCGCCAGCTAGCCTATCAGAATTGATTTGTTGAGGCTGCACAGCTAGGCTCATCTTACATGCCACTTTGGCCGCATACGATCCTTTTATCGTCTGTCATTACGTTAAATAATAAGAGGTTACTCATGAAAGCTATCCGCCTTGACCAGTTCAGCGAAGTCGACACATTTGCGACACATCTCACTGTACAAGAGGTTCCAGAGCCCGCTCTAGAAGCCGGTGAAGTGCTGATCCGAACACTGGCCGCAGGCGTTAACCCTATCGACTACAAAACCTGCATTGGGGGCGGAGCTTCTGCCTTTATCGGTGACTTGCCCTTCATTCCCGGATGGGAGTTTGCCGGTGAAGTTATCGCATGCGGCAGCGATGTAACCGGGTTTGATTCTGGCGATGCTGTTGTCGGCTTTATTCGCTTTCCTGAACGCGCAGGGTGTTATGCCGAGCGCATAGCGGCACCTGCCGACCAAATAGCCCGTTTACCCAAAGGCGTAGCACCAATCACCGCAGCAGGAGCTGCGTTAGCAGGCTTAACAGCGTGGCAGGCGCTCTTTGATAAGGCTAACTTACAACCACAACAGCGCGTACTGGTGATGGCCGCTGCAGGCGGTGTAGGTCACCTAGCCGTTCAATTAGCCAAATGGAAAGGCGCGCATGTTGTAGGTACTGCGTCACCGGCTAACCATGACCATTTACTGGCTTTAGGGTGTGATCAGGCCATTGATTACCGTGACGAATCAGCCCTTGAAGCGCAGGCACCGTTCGATCTCATTATTGACGGGGTTGGAGGTGAAACGGGTATTAACGCCATTGCGTTGCTCGCCGCCACAGGCACATTAATCACGTTGCCCTCTGTGACAAAAGATCAGGTCATAGCCGCTGCGGAAAAAGAAGGTAAAAAAGCGCTACCCATTCGAGTTGAACCCAATGGTCAGCAGTTGGCAGAACTACTGGCGCGTATCGAGCAACAAGAACTAACAGTCACGGTTGCCGAAACATATCCGTTGGCCGAAGTAGCACGTGCTTTTACGCAAATAGCAACAGGACACACTCGCGGGAAAGTGGTACTAACACTAGACAATTAACCGGCTGTTACGCAGCGGTGCTTACTCACTATAAAAGTAAGCGCCGCTAGTTTATTTGGCAGCGGTTAACGGTTTGCAGAGAACGCTTTAACTGTGGTTACTGATTTTTTCAGAAACGCAGAACGGTCATCTTTATCATCAATTTCACGAGCTAGTTGCTTAAGCAACTCAGCTATAGTTCCCAACCTAACACCATGTTTGGCCCGCCATGTGTCATAAGCATCGTCAAAAACGATACTCACCGCCGGGCCTATATAATCAGCCATCAAATCACGCAATTGGTTCATCAATGCCCTCAGTTGCGCCTCAATTGCAGGGTTATTTTTCACAGCAGGTCGACTAGCCGTTGATGTATCGGGAGCGACGCTAGGCTCTGGTTCTGTTACCGGTGCTATTGCTTCAATAATAGTCGGCATTACGGACCGCACACTGGTGTTAATCAGCGCCATGTTGACTTCTTTTTCTGTCAGCATAATAAGGACCGTTTTATCGTCAACTACATGCCCCATCAACAAGCATTCATCAAGCTCAAAAATAATCTCTTTGTGGTCTGATCCAATGGAATGAATCGCATTGAAGATTTGATGCGCTACACGCGAGGCGCTTCCCATATTGGTATCCAATATTTCGGGGAAGGTGGATGCCAGTATAGAATCTGGTGTCGCAACACAACTGTGTTGAATGCTACCTAATTGCTCTAACTCTTTTAATAATTCGATCATAGACATAGCGATACTCAACCCCACTGCAACAGATCATCAACCTGCTGTTTCAACGTCCTGATTGAAACACGGTTTGAGGTTTGAACTCCCAATGTTTGATCTCCCTTGAAAAACACGGATACGTTATCCTCTGTACTGCTTTTCAGCGATACACTTCTTACCTGCCCTAAATCCGAGGCTTCTTCAAAAACAGTAATCACTCCGGAAACGAAGCCTACAAAATCATTCATTTCAGACGATTCAATTGACGACGTAATTACCTCGCCCATGCTGTCCGTCAGTGCGGCACCACGTACCCCTTGGAAATTCATTACATCATCAACAATTGAGTCTTTCACGACGATCTCAGCCCCTTGGTAAGTGTCCACTTCATAGTGCGGCTCTTCCGGTTGAACATCCGTCTCTTCCAGTACTCTATTTTCATCTCGAATAGTCGCGTCTTCCAATAATTGCGACCAACCATCAAACGACATTTTATCGGCCAGCATGCGCTGTACGAGCGGTAATACAGAACTACCTTTACGCGCGTCAATAAACTCAACCGTGGCATCAATCCCCAAGGTTTCAAGTGTCGCTTGGTACTCTTCTAATCCAGGTTCGGCCCGCAAATCGGAACGTGTTACCCCAACAATTACAGGTTTACGGGCGATCAGTTCAGCAAACTCTGCCGCGTAATATTTTAGGTCCTGCATAGGGTAGTTACGGGTGTTATCTACGAGAAAAATAATACCCGCACAATCGGCGGCTAAGTTATTCGCTAATAAATCCCACATGAAGCGAAATCGCGACTGACCCGGTGTTCCGTACAACAAGATGGACTCGTCTGCACTAAGGTTCATACAAGCATAGTCCATAGCGACCGTTGTTGTGGCTTTTCGTAATCCGGTTAAATCACTTGCCGTCGCCTCTGTTTCTATATTCTGATCATGCTCACTTAACGATCGAATAGCGGATGTTTTACCCGCCCCAACCGGGCCAATAAATAACAGTTTATGGTGTTGCATTAAACTAGGTCCATGCTGACTAACACTCTTATGCGATGTGTTTTTCTTATTCTTATTAATGACCTACAAAAGCCTGTCTTTAGTAGCGGACAGTTAAATGCTTTGCGATAGGTGTATGGAAAATAGCCTATAAAGCAGTATTTTTGAAGTAAATGACGAGCGATTATGCGGAATAATGAACAGAATGTAGTCAGGATATGCTTATTGGCTGCAAAACTGGGAGACTTGGCGCATCAACATGCGGCAAGCTTCACCGCGAATATTCCGATCAATGCACTCATACTTAGCCCAATGCTTGTCGTCTTCGCTGGGCACTTCTTGAAACGCGGGCACGCCTTCGCACAAAGCACTATTGGGCGCCGCTACGGCCAAACAATTTTTAAGAAATAACCCTGAGCTCACAGAACATCCAAACTCTTGGCAACCATCAAAATCAGCAAGGGTACGAGTTAGACACGCATTTTGATCATTCTTTTCGCCAAATAAGCGTCCTGCTTGTTGGCTCTGCTCTCTTTCTAACGAACGCTGCTCGTTAAAGTTAGCCACTATCTCCGCTTGGTTGCTCCACAAGTAGCCCGCGAGTACTGCGACAACCACGAGAAACCCTACAAATAGCTTTGCAAACATGGAGATATTAGCCTCGTTTATACAAACCAACAACGCAACAGCACAGACCTACAACGGCTAACAGCATTCCGCCATTTACCTGCAAGGGATGCCGCATCATAAAAGGAATAAAGGGATGAGTTTGAGAGTCATCACATAGCTGACGCAGGTAATCAAAGGAGCCTCCTTGCGCACGACAACTATCGACGAGGCTATATTCATAAATATACCCCCCCATTAGCAGCACACAAGGCACAATTAAGAGCAACAACCCCAACTTAAGCATTAATGGTCATCATCACTGATTCCAATGTTACTAAAGCCTTGATTACGGGCAAGTTCACGTAAGTCTGAAACAAAAGCTTTGGTCATGGTTTTAGTCGACATAAGACGCTCAATGACTTCTTCGTGGAACTCATCTTCCTGAACCATAAGGTCATGATTAGAAATCAGCCGGATTATTTGCTCATCCGACATTTGATCATCGCCCTCACTCAGTTCGATAAACATAGCCACGCATTCACGCGATACATTACCCACCGCAATGGCTTCATCGACATCGGCTTCTAAGATACAAACCAACGTTGAATAAAGTGACACAACCGCATCTAACGCTGGAGAGGCACCGTACATCTCGTACTCATCTAAGTCGGGCATATTAGCCTCAACTTTGTCGAGCTGTACTTCAAAATTCATTTTAGCCCCACCTGGAACCAAGGACTGCCATACACCATCCAGAATGGTTTCTAGCTGAGTGGTATTACCAAACTCAACTAATTTGCTAAACAGAATGAAATTGGGAAATTGTCGTTCAGTTAGCGCTGCGCAATAAGCCGCTAGTTTACTATGATCCAGAGAGCGAAGTTGTGGCTCAACAGGCAGTCTATCAGTCATATACAGATCTCGGCGTTAGATGGTGACGTGTCTATTGTAAGGGTTTTAGCGGAATTTGCAGCCAAAACACTCAGTAAAGCCGGTGGAATTACGGATAAATCTCATGATTTTTTACTGTTATACTACTTATATTCATTAAAACGAGTATGTTTCGCCGATAACGCGCAAGATCGCGCTTAAAAGCAGAGCCCGAATAACAACCTCAAAACACGTAACTTGCTAGTAAGAGAAAAATAATGCAAAGCAACCGCTTAAGTCAGCTCGTGAAGCTGCTTGACGGCCTCAGCGAGTGGACAGGACGAGTCATTTCTTGGCTTACCCTACTGATGGTCGTCGTGACGTTTATAATTGTTGTCATGCGCTATGCGTTCGACATGGGTAATATCGCCCTGCAAGAATCTGTGATTTATATGCACAGCTTTGTTTTCTTACTTGGGGCCGCTTATACCCTCAAGCATGATGGTCATGTCCGTGTTGACATTTTTTATCGCCCGGCCAGCGAACGCACTAAAGCCGTTATCAATATTATTGGCACCTTGTTTTTGCTGTTCCCCGTTTCAATCTTTATCGGTTATATCTCTTGGGAATATGTCTCTACCTCGTGGGCACTCAAAGAGGGCTCTCAAGAAGCGGGCGGCATTCCCTATCGTTACCTCCTCAAAACTACATTAATTGTGATGCCTGCACTCATTGTATTACAAGGAATCGCAGAGCTAGGCCGCAGTGCTTTAGTCTTGCGCGGCGAAAGCCATCTCATTGAGGAAAATGTAACGGAGCACCCACTATGACCGAGTATTTATCGCTTTTATTGTTTGTGGCGGCAGTCGGTGTCCTATTAATGGGCTATTCCGTTGCGTTTTCGTTGGCAGGCACCGGGTTATTATTCGCCGGTATAGGTGCTGTTACTGGCCATTTTGATACCGTTTTTCTTGAAGCTATCCCCAACCGTTTATTTGGTGTAATGAATAACGAGGTACTCATTGCAGTGCCGCTATTCGTATTCATGGGCGTTATGCTCGAAAAGTCAAAAATAGCTGAAGAGCTATTAGATACAATGTCCGTTATGTTCGGGCCGATGCGTGGCGGTTTAGGTATTTCTGTAACTGTAGTAGGTATGTTGCTGGCCGCGAGCACAGGTATTGTGGGCGCAACGGTTGTTACCATGGGCTTGTTGTCATTGCCGACAATGCTTCGCCGTGGTTATGACCCACAAGTGGCTACCGGTGTTATATGCGCGTCAGGCACGCTAGGCCAGATCATCCCTCCTTCAATTGTACTCGTTCTCTTAGGCGACGTGATTAGTTCGGCGTACCAGCAAGCACAATTGGATCAAGGCATCTTCTCACCCGAAACGGTTACAGTAGGCGATTTATTCCTAGGGGCCTTAGTACCTGGGCTACTACTCGTTGCTGCTTATATTGCTTACCTCATTGGCAAAGCTATTTTCTCACCGCACACGGTTCCAGCTATTCCTAAAGAAGAACGTGACGGTGTCACTAACTTAGGCGCACGCATTCTAAAAGCACTGGTACCACCCATTCTGTTAATTGGGTTGGTTTTAGGCTCTATCTTAGGCGGCTTCGCGACCCCTACGGAAGCAGCAGCAGTCGGCGCCGTTGGTGCGATAGCCCTATCCATATTTAATGGCAGCTTCTCTCTTAACATTATGAAAGAAGTCATGCGCTCAACCACCCAAGTCAGCTCTATGGTCTTTATCATCTTGGTAGGCGCATCCATATTCTCACTCGTTTTCCGTGGCTACGGCGGCGACGACATGGTCCGGGACTTTTTAACCGATTTACCGGGCGGTGTTTGGGGCGCATTGGCAATGGTAATGCTGGTGATGTTTATCTTAGGGTTCTTCCTCGACTTTATCGAAATCACCTTTGTCGTGGTACCTATCGTCGCTCCAATTTTGTTAGCCATGGGGTTAGATCCTATTTGGTTAGGCATCATGATTGCCCTTAACCTACAAACCTCTTTCTTAACACCGCCGTTTGGCTTTGCGTTATTCTATTTACGCGGCGTAGCGCCAGACTCAGTAACCACTGGGCAAATTTATCGCGGTGTCATTCCGTTCATCATTATTCAATTAATGATGCTCGCACTGCTGGCTGTATGGCCTTCTTTAGCCACATGGTTACCCGAGATAGTTTACGGTTAATAGCTCTTCATCTACGTTTTTTACAAAAGCCGTCATCTGACGGCTTTTTTATGCCGGCAAGAACCGCGCAGACTGAGGACTACGACAGCACTATATAACCCAAGCCTTTTATAACTTTATGTTTAAAAGGAACCCTACGGGTTAAATAGTGACAAAGAATGTAGAGATAAACTGGAGATAAGAACATGAACAGACGCCGTTTTTTAACCCAAACGAGTTACTTGATCGCGGCAGGTACCTTAGCCACAGTCGCCCCATATTCATTGGCGAATGACAAACAAACCTTCGAGATCATGCGCTCAGAAAAAGAATGGCGCGCTCTACTGACTGACGCTGAATACGCAGTGATGAGGGAAGAAGCGACAGAACGCCCCAACAGCAGTCCTTTACTACACGAAAAGCGTGCGGGGATCTTCCATTGCAAAGGCTGCGATTTAGCCCTCTATGATGCAAGCACAAAATATGAAAGTGGTACTGGCTGGCCGAGCTTTTATCAAGAGCTACCAAACGCAGTAGCAACCAAGGAAGACAGGAAGCTATTTAGCGTCCGTACCGAGGCTCATTGCCGACGTTGTGGTAGTCATCTCGGACATATATTTGAAGATGGTCCAGCCCCTACCGGCTTGCGCCACTGCTTGAATGGCATCTCATTGACGTTCCAACCGGCCTAAGGCTAGTTGGGGCACTTTAGCTGGCTAATTTCTTGGTCTACTTGTGCAAAGATACTGTCTAAGGCGCGCGTGGCTAACGCAAAGTAGTTTTGAGCATCGAGTAATTCGCCATCTACTTGTGTCATGCTTTCAAGTACCGATAGAAAGTGACTAATTGGCTCCCCAGCTTCGTGGCCAGAGTTCGTTGATTGGCTTGGTGATAACATGGCACTCACAATTTGCCCGTGCAAATACAGCAAACGAATGCGAGCCACACTATCACAGTGTCCCGCCGCAGACACACCCGTACCGATCGCTCTTGCTTGACCCACGTATTCTGCCGCTTGTAAGACTTGCATTAGGCGTACATTGGTTGAAGATGTATTCGCTGCTGACTCTAACGAATGCGCATCAGCTACGTCTTCAATTAAATAAAGGAAGTTAGTAATCAGCTTATTATGTTGCGTTAAATTACTCGCCAAACCCAATGTCTCATACTGCCCATTAAGACGCGACCAATGATCGGTGATTCCACGAAAACGGCTGTTATTCATAAAGCCATCAAGCATGGCTATATCCGCCAATAAGCGGGAAATGTCGCGCTCAAGCGTTTCTATTTGACCAATTTGAGAATGATCACCGCCAAGATAACCGGTGGTTAAACCTCGATGCTGCTGCGCTTTAATCAGCACCTCTACTAACCGCTTGATGTAACTAATGCCCTCTACCTTTTGATGGGCGGCGTATTTTTTTAGCCATCGCACCCGTAAAAAAACGCCCGCGACAATCACAAGACTTAAAATGACAACCACAAACACACCAGTTGATATAAGCATTATGTCTCCTGAGAGCTACTGTCTGTTAAATGAAGAAGATGCTTAGCTACAAATGATACTTGGTCCGCCATATAATTATTTTCATTAGACTTTTCAACCACATGCCCTACCTGTTCCGAGATTTCTTCTGATGCACACCGCTGCTGACTCGCAGCATTAGAAATTTCCGCGATATTACTCGCGACGTCGGCAGAGCTATGTACAATTTGCAGCAACTGCTGATCGGTTTGCTGAGTTCGCTCCACCGATTGCTGTGCAACTAATGTCACTTGCGACATAGACTCGCGTACACGCCCCATTTGATGCGTCACAGAATCAATCGTTTTAGAGATATCACGCGCACTGTTTTGCGATAACTCGGCTAGGTTTCTTACCTCATCAGCGACTACAGAAAACCCTCGGCCATGTTGACCGGCTCGTGATGCCTCAATCGCCGCATTTAAAGCCAATAAGTTAGTTTGCTCAGCGATGTTACTCACCAACGCCGACATTTTAGCCACCTTGGTCGACTCGGCTTCGAGTGTCGTCAGCTGTTGCTCCGTTTGGCTTGCTAATGATTCGACATGCTCAACATCGCTTTTGACCAAATTAATACTCACGCTACCCTGCTGAGCTAACTCTCCCGCTTGGGTAGCCAGCACCAACACCTCGTCTAAACGCTCGACCATACTGGTGACATTTTGCCTAATTTGGGTAACAGCAACGGCCATAGACTCAGTTGCTTCTGTTTGGCCATGCGTATTAGCGGCCATATGTTCAGCATGCGCTGAAAGCTCAGCCGCCGAGTGCGCTATTTCGGCAATAATGTCCTGCGCCTCTTTCGCTGTCCGATTAGCCTCCTTAGTAGAGGTAAGCACATGCTGATCGACCATACGCCGCTCTCGTGGCATCGCTGAGCCCAAAGAGGAGTGATTAGCCGTTTGTTCCACAAGCAACGTGGAAAAGCGCTCCCTATCCCCTTTTAAGCTCCACAAATATGCCATCATTAATAGCAACGCCACACTTTGCAGAAAAACGGCTAGATACAGATCCGCTAACCCAATAGCGATAGCAACCGATGCACTTGAAAATAGGCCAACACCCCAAACGGTGATTGGACTGCTCATTGTTTTACAGAAAGACCTTTGCCACATAACACAACCGTAGGATTCAATGCTCATATGGTATGACAAGCAAGTTCTGCACCAGCAAGATAGCACCAGCCACTAGAGTTAATTCGCTTAAATTAGGGTATACACGTAACGCAGAGCCTAAATTAATAGACGATGTGAGGGCTTTACGCGTAAATGCTCAACAACTCTCTAGCGTACACATCGGCCGACGATACTAAACGGGACATTCAAATACATTAGTGCAGCGTCACGCCCTATAAAGGCGCACAAAAAAGCCGACTCAATAGCCGGCTTTTGAAGTTGTGCACTCAATTAATGCATTGAGGGTTAAGCGAGGGGGTTCCGAGCATTTAAGTAAGCTTGCTCAGAAACTTGGTGCCACTTAGTCGCTTGATCACGGAACTTAACGAACGAATCAAATACTTTCTTCGTAATCTCGTCCTTGGACGCTTCTTCTGCTACCACTTCATCAGATAACGCTTTAATTTTATTTAATACATCATCTGGGAATTTACGCAGCTCAACACCGTGGTCATTCACTAATTGCTCAAGAGCACGGTTGTTCTTCGCCGTGAAGTCAGCCAGCATATCTTGGTTCGCAACACGAATCGCCGTGCGCACAAGCACTTGCAAGTCTTCTGGCAGCGCCTCTAATGCTTCTTTGTTGATAAAGCATTCCATTGTAGAACCCGGCTCATGCCAGCCTGGGTAGTAGTAATACTTCGCTGCTTTATACAAGCCAAACGCCAAATCATTGTATGGACCAACCCATTCAGTTGCATCGATAGCACCTGATTGCAGTGATGGGAAAATCTCGCCGCCGGGTAATAGTACCGGGGTACCGCCCGCACGTTTAAGTACCTCACCGCCTAGCCCAGGCATACGCATTTTTAGGCCTTCTAGGTCAGATACCGTGTTAATCTCTTTATTGAACCAACCGCCCATTTGTACGCCTGTGTTACCAGCGGCGCCAGGTACAAGACCAAACGGTTCGTACACTTCTTCCCACAACTCCATACCACCGCCGTGATACAACCAGCTGTTCATCTCTTGCGCAGTCAAGCCAAATGGGACAGATGTAAAAAACTGTGCCGCACGACTCTTGCCTTTCCAGTAATAAGCAGCCCCATGACCGAGCTCTGCTGTACCGCGAGACACCGCATCGAAGATTTCCAATGCGCCAACTAGCTCTTTAGCGCCATAGACTTTCACTTGGATACGGCCACCGGTCATTTCACCGATTAACTTGGCTAAGTAATTAGCGCCTGTTCCTAATCCAGGAAAGTTTTTTGGCCACGTAGTAACCATTTTCCATTTATATTCTGGCGCGGCTTGTGCCGTGCTAGATACCATTGCACCTGCAGCAACTGACGCGGCACCGGCACCTTTGAGAAATTGACGACGCTTCACTGGTCTACCCCTTTATTGTTTTATTTGAGTATAGCAATCTGAAAATACCATGCACTTTAGACCCCTGCAACGCTGGGGTACAGTCGTCTGAATACGTACGTGGTAATACGGACTCAGCTGTTCGACTAAGTGTCGAGGGCATGGTTACTACCTCGACTGGAGGTTGTTAAACAATATGTTAGCTTATTTTTCTCTTGTTACGGATATTACATCGTAAACTGTTTATCTAAACACGTCTTTAAGCGCGCTTTATCCGTTTCGTAGGGTAAGCTATCTAGTGACCGTTGACGTGCTTCAGCCAAAAATTCTTTAGCCGTTGCTTTACAACCGTCGTCAGACATCAGCTCCAACGAGCGTAACGCTTTTTGCAAACGCACCCCCACTTCTACCATCGCAGCACCGTCGCGGGACAGTGGCATAAACGCCGCATCAAATAACGAAAATTCGGGCAGTGCTGGCACATGCAAACGGTCATGTTGAGGCTCCTTAGGCTCACAGCCTTGCACACGGATAGCCATGACACGCACTAACGTTTCAATGACATCAATGGCGGTACCTGGATCATTGATCCCCGGGGACAGAGCACGCGAGCCAATCTCTGATAATGCGATGAGCCCAAAGCACGGGTCTTGCTCAAAAGAGCGGCGATCGCCAATCACAAAAGCCGAGCGGATATCATCCACCAACTCGTACGACAACCCCGCTTCATCGTTTCTCAATGTGACATAAAGAATCGGCAAATTAGGTGTGCAATAAGCCCCTGGACGGCGCTCAAGATAGAAGTCAGCATCAATCTCTTCAGCGATTTTTTGTAACTTTGGAACATCGATATTCTGAATATAGCCAATCTGGTGATGATCTATAACGGTGGGGCGATCAGGCTTTTCTGTTCTTTCAAAGCCTCCCATATAGGGGTTATTACAATGCACTTCCATGGCCTCTTTAGCGACCCGCTCAACCCGTGAAATAGTTTCACTAACACGGCCTAAGTCCCCCAAATGATCAATCCAGCGAAGCAGCGTAATTACTATTAGCGCCACTAATATCAACGTGGCGGCAAATAAGACTAATCGCCCTCCGCCCCCGTATAACCCCGTGTTTAGCGCAATCAACCCCACTAAACTAAACAGAAAGGCACCCAAAAAAGTGGACAATGCATTTTGTGCGGTAGTGTCTTGCAGTAACAAGCGTGTTGCACGCGGTGTCGCCGTATTAGCTGCGGCGCTCGTCGCCGAGACCAAGGTGCTCAATGAGAAAGTCGTCACCGTCAGCATACTGGAAGCAAGTATCGTTAAAATTGCGGTGACGGTTTCAGGGCCAACAAGCTCCGTTAACTGTTCGGGAATATATGGCCCGATCCAAATCGCGATCAGAGCGCTAATAATAGCCGCGGCACAGAATAAAGCGGCTCTCACCCATAACCGCTCGGCCATCCGTTTTAATCGCCACCAGTGTCTGTTCATCCCTTTCTCCTTTTCGAATAACGTCGCGCTGCAGAGGCTATTAAGCTCACATCATACGCAAGCATCCCTCAGTATTCTTGCATTAATATCGCATGGCAATCTGGTTAGGTTGTTTCCTTTTTCATTGATATACTTGAGGTTCTTCATGACTGTTTAGGAAACAGCTTGCTTTGAACTCAGCTAATTTACTTAAGTCCATTACCGATGCACGCCCTAAGCTGAGAAAATCTGAGCAAAAGGTGGCCGACTTTGTGCTGCTCAATCCCAATGACGTAATTCACATGCGTATTGTTGATTTGGCTGCTCAAGCACAAGTCAGTGAGCCAACCGTTGTGCGCTTCTGCCGAGCTCTTCACTACGACGGTTTTCAAGACTTCAAGCTGACCCTCGCACAGGGATTAGCCAGTAGCACGAATTTTGAGCAGTTTGCGCTGGATTCCAAAGATACCGTTGCCGAATTTAAGCAAAAAATCTTTGATTCCATGATTGGTAATATGGTTAACATCCGTGATCAGTTAGATGCCGCTACACTAGAAAGTGCCATTGACGCCCTGGTTAAAGCAAAACGTATCGAATTTTACGGCTTTGGCGCCTCTGCAGCCGTCTGTAGCGATGCGCAGCATAAGTTTTACCGGTTACAAATCTCGGCTGCCGCTTACTCCGACCCGCACATGCAAACCATTTCCGCTGTATCAATGAGTAAAAGCGATGTCGTGGTCGCCATATCACAAACAGGACGCACCAAAGACTTGTTGCACACGGCCAAACTGGTTAAGGAAGCTGGTGCGACGTTAATTACGCTGTGCCCTAGTCATACGCCGTTGGCTGAAATTGCCACAATCCCTATTCATATCGATATTGAAGAAGACAAAGACCTCAGCACGCTCATGTCGTCCCGCGTGATGCATTTGGTCGTCATTGATATCCTAGCCGTAGGCGTTGCTATGCGACTTGGCCCGGCATTAATCGATCACCTCAAAACAATCAAACGAAGCTTACGCTCGCTACGCCAAAATGATAAACGCTTAATAACTCGACGAAACGATAACGCTGACGACTAGGCGCTGCTCACTATTTACGACGGTTCTTCGAGCAAAAAGATCTCCATAGCATCCTGCGAGCGTCTAAAGCCATTTAATTAGCACTAAAGTCGTCTATCTTCGTCATAAAATTGTAATCCTCAATGATTAATCTGCCTGAACAACGCAATACTTGGTTGAAAAACGATCAGTAATTGGGTAAAAAAAGGGACATCAGTTAAAAACTGATGAACCTACTCGGTTCACGGACTCGATAATAATGAGTGAGGTTACAAAAGATGCTTAATCAAAAAAGCGGTAATCTAAGCGACGTACAAATCGAAATTATTGATACTCTGATTGGTTACGAAGACGAGGAAAAGCAACGCAGCAAGCAAGTCGCCTCTAAGCGTTTACTAGCAGCAAGGCGCGCAATTGAAGCGCATCGCGAACAGAAGCGCCTAGAAAAAGAAGCCCTAGACACATGGTTTGACGACATTTAGTCGACAAAATAAAACAGACTTTGATACATAAGGCTACCTGTGCCTAATTACAAAGGTAGCCTGTCACCCGAGGGTACTGTCTTTAATAGTTTAAAGGCTCCAACACCCGATTACGCTTAGTGCTCTGGGTAGATAATATTCAACGGCACAGAACGCCCTCCATCCAAGACTACCGCAGCATGATGGCGCTTGAGCTGTCTAGGCTCTGGAGCACCACACGAATGTGCAATCGTTTCCACTTCATGCACTAGATTATGATGGTAGTGCGCTACCCGCTCCGCTTTATCAATAGGAACTAGCCCTTGGTTCAAATCAGGATTGTGAGTTGTCACACCCGTAGGACACGTATTTTTATTACACTGCAATGCCTGAATACACCCTAGCGCAAACATAAACCCGCGCGCACTCACAACAAAGTCAGCCCCTACACAAATGGCGGCCGCCACATCGGTCGGGTTAATCATTTTCCCAGAAACAATAATGCGAATACGATCACGTAGTTCATACTGAATCAGCTTGTTGACCAATATGGGTAAGCTCTCACTGACCGGTAAGCCAACGCTATCCATCAAAGGCATCGGTGCCGCTCCCGTGCCGCCGTCAGCGCTATCCAGTGTGATAAAGTCTGGTGCAGCCTCTATACCGCGCTTCAATACTGCCTCGCAGAACTGATCCAACCAATCGGTCGTCCCTAGCACCAACTTAAAGCCCACGGGTTTCCCTGTCACTTCGCGAATATGAATCAGACGGTCAAGCAAATCATCCATTGAGGCGATATCAGGATGTCGATTAGGGCTAATCGATGCATGCCCTACGGGTATACCGCGAATATCTGCGATTTCTTGGTTAACCTTTTCTGCCGGTAAAATCCCCCCTTTCCCAGGCTTAGCCCCTTGGCTGAGCTTAAGTTCAAACATTTTCACCTGGGGGTGCGCCGCTTTCTCACGCAGTTTTTCATCAGATAAGAGGCCTTCACTGTTACGCACGCCATATTTAGCCGTACCAATTTGAAAGACAATATCGCAGCCTCCTTCTAAATGGTAAGGCGACAGCCCGCCTTCTCCGGTATTCATCCAGCACCCTGCTTTGGCTGCCCCACGCGATAGCGCTTGAACCGCCGGCTTAGATAAAGCCCCGTAGCTCATCCCCGAAATGTTGAAGAAAGAAGGTGCATCATAAGGCTCGCGACAATATGGCCCGATACGCATAGGCTGCGATGCTGCTGAATCTTCCGACAAGGTTGGAAATGGGCAGTTTAAAAAGTAGTAAGTACCCGCTCGACGTAAGTCACGCGTAGAACCAAATGCGACCGTGTTATCAACATTCTTTGCTGCGCGATAAGCCCAACTACGCTGGGCGCGGTTAAAGGGTAGCTCCTCTCGATCCATCGCAAAGAAATATTGGCGGAAAAACTCACCCAGATGCTCAAAAAGGTATCGAAACCGGCCAATCAACGGATAATTACGCAAAATCGTTTGTGAAGTTTGTTTACGATCATGGCGGTACATAACAACGCCCGCTATAACCAGCACAACAAAGATTACCAAAAATAAAATGCCAATCGTGGCAATAAAGTTTACTGCAAATGAAGTAACCGTTTCGTTCACCTGTTGTCTCCCTGCTTTTGTATTGTTGCTTTTTTTACTCGCTCTTGTTGGTGCGACTATAGCACCCCACTTACTTGGCTCCCATAGCCGTTATACATCTACAGTCGGCAAATATTTCAATTGTTAACAGAAATATGTCGATTGGAAATTCGTCATTAACTCGCCGCCTTTCTAATTGAAAGTGAGCCCCGCCTGCCGCAGTGATTTAACAGCTATCTGTATAAACCGCTGAACGACGGGCTGGTGTGCTTCCAGATTTAGATATTCCAACGATAAAGACAACGAATACAAAACATCCAAAACAAGAATAACGGGAGTGTTTCCATGAAAATGAAATCCGGTCTTTTAGCACTAGCTATGTCAGCAGCCATTGCGACACCTTTCGCCACAGCCGCTGACAAGCCAGTAGTAGGTTTGATCACAAAAACGAATACCAACCCATTCTTCGTTAAAATGCGCGAAGGTGCTCAGGAAAAAGCTGACGCGATGGGCGTTGATCTACGTACATTTTCCGGTAAGTTTGACGGTGACAACCAATCTCAAGTGCAAGCTATTGAAAACCTTATCGCGTCAGGCGCTAAAGGTATCTTGATTGCCCCAAGCGACCCAGTAGCTATCGTTCCAGCCATTGATCGTGCACGTAAAGAAGGTTTGTTAGTCATCGCTCTCGACACTCCATTAAGCCCTGCTGATGCGGCTGATGCTACGTTCGCCACTGATAACTACAAAGCAGGCGTTTTGATCGGTCAATGGGCCGCTAAAACATTAGGCGATGACGCTGCAAACGCGAAAATTGCCATGCTCGACTTAAACAGCAGCATGATCACAGTTGACGTTGCACGTGACCAAGGCTTCTTAGAAGGCTTTGGCATCGATGTAAAAGATCCAAACAAAATCGGTGACGAATCTGATGCCCGTATCGTCGGTCATGACGTAACAAGCGGTGCCGAAGAAGGTGGTCGTCGTGCCATGGAAAACTTGCTGCAAAAAGATCCGGGCATCAACGTGGTTTACACCATTAACGAGCCTGCGGCTGCCGGCGCCTACGAGGCACTTAAAGCGGCTGGCCGCCAAGACGATGTATTAATCGTATCGGTAGATGGCGGCTGCCCTGGTGTTGAAAACGTTAGAGATGGCGTGATCGGCGCAACGTCTATGCAATTCCCTCTACGCATGGCATCTATGGGTGTAGAAGCTGTACTTGAGTACGCTAAAACAGGTGCTAAACCTTCAGCAACTGAAGGCTTAGACTTTGTTAACACAGGTGTAGAACTCATTACCGACGCACCTCAAGACGGTGTTAAATCTACGTCATCTAAAGATGGCCTAGGTATGTGCTGGGGCTAATAACTCCGCGTTTGATATAAGTCCAGCAGGGCAGAGCTGCCCTGCTTTTACTGCGTAACACCGGGAGATCCTCATGGCCAATCCTGCATCAGCCCCCAAACAAGAAGCCGCTCAACACGAGCTAGTTGCTTCATCAGCCAAAGGCGATTTCGCTAAGTTTGAAGCTGAAAAACTCTCTTTTATGGAACGAGCACACCGCTTCTTCCACCAGCACCCAACAGCGGCACCGGCCATCGTATTACTGCTAGCGGTAGCTGCTTTTAGTTTTATTATCGGGGATCGTTTCTTACACCCGTATAACATGTCCTTGATCCTCCAACAGGTAACGATCATCGGCATTTTGGGTATTGCCCAAACCCTCATTATATTAACTGCGGGTATCGACCTCTCTGTCGGTGCCATCATGGTACTTACCTCTGTCATCATGGGCCGAATGGCCATTGATATTGGCTTGCCTCCTTTTGCCGCATTAGGTATCGGCTTATTTGCTGGTGCAGTCTGCGGTTATATTAATGGCTTACTCGTTACTTTTTTCCGTTTACCGCCTTTCATTGTGACATTAGGTACATGGAATATCTTTTTTGCCTTGAACTTGTGGTATTCAAAAAGCGAAACGATCCGCTCACAAGCCATCGACAATGTCGCGCCACTACTACACTGGACCGGGCAAACCATAGAGTTTTTTGGTGCCAAACTTAGCTATGGCTCACTGCTGATGCTGGCACTGTTTTTATTAGTTTGGTACGCACTGAATTGGACCGCTTGGGGCCGTCATGTGTATGCCACAGGTGATGACCCTGCCGCAGCACGCTTAGCAGGTATCCGTACTGATCGTATCCTCATGTCTGTCTATGTCGTTGCCGGTATCGTGTGTGCCATCGGTGCTTGGGCGTTAATTGGTCGCATCGGCTCAGTCAGCCCACAAGCAGGCATGATGGCTAACCTAGACAGTATCACCGCCGTGGTTATCGGTGGCTGCAGTCTCTTTGGTGGCCGTGGAGCCATCTTCGGAACCTTGATTGGCGCCCTTGTGGTTGGTGTATTCCGTAATGGTCTTGCACTGGCGGGTGTTGATGTACTCTGGCAAGAATTTACCGTCGGCTTACTGATTATTGTTGCAGTAGGTATGGACCAGTGGATCAGGAAGGTGTGATATGAGCATTACTAACGTTTTAGAAGGTCGTAACCTCGTTAAACGCTATGGCCACGTAACGGCCATGGACGGTGCAGATTTTGACTTGCGTCGTGGTGAAATCCTAGCGGTTATCGGTGATAACGGTGCTGGTAAATCCTCCCTGATCAAAGCGTTGTCAGGCGCTATGATTCCAGATTCAGGTGAGATCAAACTGGATGGCAATCCTATTAGCTTCAAAAGCCCAATGGATGCGCGTAATTCAGGCATCGAAACTGTATATCAGAACTTAGCGGTATCTCCATCACTCGGTATTGCTAACAACCTATACCTAGGACGCGAACGCCGTCGCCCAGGTATTTTAGGCTCTGTTTTCAGAATGCTAGACCGCAAGGCGATGGAAGATGAGGCCAAACAAAAACTAAGCGATCTTGGCTTGTTAACCATCCAAAACATTAACCAAGCGGTAGAAACGCTTTCAGGTGGTCAGCGTCAAGGGGTTGCCGTAGCGCGTGCAGCTGCGTTTGCGAAGCACGTTGTTATTATGGATGAGCCGACCGCCGCACTGGGGGTAAAAGAATCCCGTCGCGTGTTGAATTTGATTAAGGACGTACGTGACCGTGGTTTGTCCGTGGTACTTATCAGCCATAACATGCCCCACGTTTTTGAAGTAGCCGATCGAATCCACATCCACCGTTTAGGTAAACGTGTTGCGGTCATAAAACCCAGCACACACACCATGAACGATGCGGTGGCGATTATGACGGGTGCAATGAACCCTGAAGATCACCAGGCAGGTGCTTTCGCGGAATAACGAGCATCCTTTATCCGGCTCTGTAGGTTTGGTCATACTGGGCAGAGCCGGATTCTTTTCTCCCCACCCCATTCAAACCGCCTTTCTTAACACTCTCACTAACTCACTGCACACATCTGCGTAACACTTACCAAGTTTTAGCGGACTTATTATTTTCTGGTGTAATCAGCACCGCAGGGATGAGCACTTCGTTTGTTTCTAGCGTATGACCTTGCATCAATTCATACCCCATTTCGACAGCCTTTTTAGCCATCTGTGTTGGAGATTGTGTCGCCGTTCCACGAATCAGCGTATTGGGTTGCGACATAGCTTCGATCACTGAAGGCGCACCATCCACGCTTACGATAATAAACTCATCACGGCCTGATTGTTGGGCAGCCACTTCCGCACCCAGCGCAGCCGGATCATTAATAGTAAAAACCGCATCGATATGCGGATAGATCATTAACAAGTGCGTCATCATTTCCAAACCGCCCTCGCGGCTGCCACCACTGTTACGATCATCTGATAAAATAGTGATATCTGGGTAGTCAGCTAACACGGTTTCACAACCTTGAACACGCTCAATAATAGACGATACTTGCGGGCCATTTAGAATAACCACGTTACCTGCGCCATTGATCTGCTCGGCTATATACCGGCACGCTATTTCGCCAGCCTGAGGGTTGTTGGTAGTAACAGTGGCATCGGCTCCCGCGGCGTTCACATCCACAGCGAGCACCTTTACGCCGGCTTGTTGAGCTCGGGCGATTGCTTCTTCAAAGGCGTCGTAGACAGCGGCGGATAATAAGATCATATCGACCCGCTGTGATACAAACTGATCTATTTGGCGACGCTGGCGCTCTACATCGTACGCACTGGATACAAGGATTACCTCTGCATTGTCGCCCACTAACTCTTGCGCCTTTGCTTTCGCACCTTGAGCGATGCGTGCAAAAAACGGATTTCCTAAGTCCGACACCGAAACGCCAATTTTTAGACGAGCCGGCGGCTCCGCTAGTGCATGAAAACAAGTTCCCACGCTCACCGCGCATGCTAAAAGTAATGGCGCATATTTTTTATAAATCATGATACTCATTCCGCCTATCCTGATGCATCATTGCCTTGCCCTCCAAGGGAGGCCGTAGGATGATTTAAACGTCGATGAACGGCTACGGCTAATTCATCACGCGTATATGGCTTTGCGAGCAACGCATGGCTGTCGAGTAAGCCATAGCGTTGTTTTAACTGCTGTTTATGTAATCCGGATGTCAAAAGTACAGGCAACGCTGACCAACGCGCGTTAATCATGTCACTCAACTGAACGCCATTAACAGCACTTCCAAGGTTAATATCCGTCAGTACAAGCGCCACATCGTTTGCTTTATCTAACGCGTCCATTGCCCCCGCAGCATGGTTAACTACCGTTGCCTGATACCCTAAACTTTCCAATAACGCTTCAGCAGTTTGTGCTACCTGAGCATCGTCTTCAACCAACAATACATGCTGGCCGCTGCCCTTCGTATTTTCTTGTGTCGATAGTGTGCTGTTTGCTTGTGTCGTTGTTTTAATCACTCTTGGCAGCCAAATTTCAATCTGCGTGCCTTTGCCCTCGGCGCTGGTTATATGAATATCGCCGTTAGACTGCTTCACAAAGCCATACACCATACTGAGCCCTAAACCGCTGCCTTCGCCAATTTCTTTGGTGGTAAAGAAGGGCTCAAAAACCCGGCGTAATATCGATTGAGGTATTCCGCAACCCGTATCGCTCACAGTGATGGCTAACAAATCACACCGCCGACCATTTAATAACTGATCTGTGAGCTGTCGGGTTTTAAAAGATACAGAGCCGCCATTGGGCATTGCAGCGCTACTATTGATCGCTAAATTCAACAACGCATTTTCTAGCTGGCTAGGGTCAACCGATACCCACCAATCAGCCGCCTGCAGATCTAACTGGATTTCAGTCTGTTCGCCCACACTGTATTCCATTAAATCCAACATGCCTTCGATCAACCCGTCCACTTCGGTGGTTTCAGGTTGCAACAGTTGTTTACGCGAGAACGCTAACAAACGCTGGGTGAGGTTTTTGCCTCGCTCGGCGGCCGATAAAGCCCGTTGCGCATAGCGCAATTGTTTACCCCCAGCAGGGAGCGAGTCTTCTAATAATTGTAAATTTCCAAAGATCGCAGCCAATAAGTTGTTAAAGTCATGGGCGACACCACCTGTGAGTTGGCCTAACACTTCCATCTTTTGTGATTGACGTAACTGCGCTTCTATCGTTTTACGCTCAGTTAAGTCGCTATACAAGGTAACGAACCCACCGTCAGGCATTGGGTTACTACGAAATTCGACAACGCGCCCGCCTGGAAAATGCCGTTCAAACCGCTGAGTCCGTTGTTTACGAAGCTGATTAACCTCATCCCTATCCAAAGCCATACCATCCAGAGCCCAGCTGTCTTGGGCTTCTTGTGAGAGCAAAGGGTGTATGGATTCAATAGGCATACCCGGTTTTAGCTGATTGGCGGGTAGCTCTAGAATGGAGACATACTGAGGATTCCAAGCAATCAGCCTATTATTTTCATCAAAAACGCTTAAACCATCATTAATATTTTCAAAAATAGTCTCTAGTAAGCGCGACTGTTCTTTAAGGTTTTGACTAATACGATCGATTTCTACTGCGTTTTCTCTAAAGACCTCAAACGCACGAGCCAACTCCCCTATTTCATCACGACGCTCAACAGCCGGTGTAGGCAGCTGCTTTTCGCCCGCCGCTAAACGAGTCATCACCTTAGTGACTCGGCCAAGATGCCCCGTCAACTCCCTTACTACCCAGATACCCCCTAAAGTGGCCGTAAAGCATAGCAAGGCAAAAAGTAGAATACTGGTTTTTCCCGAGTTAACGGCGTTGCCAACTTGGTCACTTTGCGCGGTGATTTGCTGTTGAACATTATCAACGAAAAGTTTAACTTCGCCGCTCAACTGGTCGGAAACAGCCCGGGTAGAAGCCAATAAAAAAGCCCGACGCTGCTGCAGTATTAACTGATCACGACGCACAGAATAGACATTGCGAGCCCCCAACCCTAACGCTTGAAACTCGCTAAGAATAGGCGCCATTTGGGAAGGCAAAGGCGATGCATTAAGCGTGTCCTGGGCTCCAAAGGCATCGAGGGCGTCACTAAATGATTGCTGTATTAACGATAGGCGATCCATATCAGATTGTTGAGTCGCAGAATTCAATTGATCCAGCATAAATAACAAACTCAACACCTGTCTGTTATTGGGGTTTGAGGCTAAGCTTTTCTCTTTTATACGTTCCTTCAATAAGGTTAAACGATATTCCACTTGGCGAATATCTTCACGTAGCAGCAGGTGCTGGCGTGTTAATGAAATAAGCTCGGTAACCGTCTTTTCAAGGCGCTCTAGCAAAGCAGGTAGTTGAGGAGCGGCATTATCCAGCTCGGGAATATCTTTCGCCATGGTTAAAACAATGTGTATCTTTTCTTCGAGCGTATTACTTAAGGACTGTAACATCGAAGGGCTGCTTGTATTAGCCACATAAGGAGCCACGGCGGCTAAGTTAGCGGTCCGCTCAGCCAAAGCAAGAGAGCGCGAAATATCAGGCAGAGCTTGTCGTTCAAACTCATTTAAAGCCGTTGCGGTATTGTTAAGGCCAATCCATCCGACCATCGCCAGCGCCATGGTCGAGCCTGCTAAAATAGTAAACGCTAACATCAAACGTGTTCGGGCTTGCATCCCTCGCAAAGGATGGTAATGCCGCAATCGCTTAAGGAGCGTTAACACTGGATAACGTTTCCATTAAAGATATACCCGACGCCGCGCTCTGTTCGAATATACGTAGGCTGCCGAGGATTAGGTTCTATCTTACGTCGCAGGCGTAAAATTAAGACGTCAATGGTACGATCAAAAACATCTGTATTCATACCCCGAGTCGCCTCTAACAACTGATCTCGACTAAACGCGCGATTCGGTGAACGAACCAGCGCTTCAAGCAGCGCGAACTCACCATAGGTTAATGGCTCAGTTTCACCATCAGGACGAATCAGCTCTCGCCCGGTTAAGTCTAAGACCCATCCATCAAAGCTCAAACGCTCATGACTGTAGCTATCATCCTTACGGGCAACAGGCTTACTCAATTGCGTTGTACGCCGCAACATGGCTCGTACGCGGGCTAACAGCTCTCGGTTATTGAAAGGCTTCATCAAAAAATCATCAGCCGCTAACTCAAGGCCTAATATTCGATCGGTTTCATCGCCTTTGCCTGTGAGCATCATGATAGGGATACTGGAGCTTTCGCGGAGCTCGCGTGCCAACAACATACCATCTTCACCTTTTAAGCGAAGATCGAGGATCACCAAAGAGTAGGCACCCTCTTGTAATGCATCGCGCATCCCTTGACCATTAGAAACAGTCAATACATCGTACCCACTGTCTTCAAAAAGGTCTTGGAGCAGCTCCCGCATGTCGGCTTCATCATCCACGACAAGTATACGTTGTCGTACTGATTCGCTCATGCCTCTCTCCTTATTGTTGTTCGGCATTAGTTTTTGCTGTGTTAATAGCACAGTCCTGAATATAGATTATTTCAATTGTTACAAAAATCTAATTTATGATTCATTGATTATTTATTTAACTCATGCTCAATAGAGTATTTGCTTATTTTATCTGAGCGGTTCTAGAATTCACGCGTTAACTAGAATAACAATAAAACGACTAAGTCGTTTTTTTACGGAGACAACATGAAAAAGGTCATCGCCTTTGGTGAAGCACTAATTGATATGCTCTCGATTAGTTATACCGACGATTTAAACAATACACACGAAGCATTTATTAAGTTCCCTGGCGGGGCGCCTGCTAACGTTGCTGCTGCCGTCGGAAAGCTCGGCGCGCCAAGTTACTTTGCCGGCAAAGTAGGCCAAGATATGTTTGGTGACTTTCTTATCGAAACACTGAACAATTGCGGTGTCGACACCCGTTACATGCTACAAACGACAGAAGCTAAAACAGCACTAGCTTTTGTATCATTAGACAAAGATGGCGACCGCAGCTTTCAATTTTACCGTAGCCCATCGGCTGATCTTTTGTTCCGCGCCGAAGAGTTCAAATCAGAATGGTTTGATGAGCCAGGGATTTTTCACTTTTGCTCAAACACACTGACTGAAGAAGGTATTCGCGATGTCACCATCGCCGGCATACGCAAAGCACATGAAGCCGGTTTTTTAATCAGCTTTGACGTGAACTTGCGCCATAATTTATGGCCCGAAGATGAAGATGCCTACACCGCTGTATGGCGCTGCATGCCGCATGTTGACATGCTCAAAGTCTGCATCGAAGAGCTAGACTATTTATGCCGCGGCGAATCACATGATGACGTCATACAACGCATCCTTACCAACGGCACCTCTGTGGTTTTAGTCACCGATGGTGGCAAACCTTTACGCTATTACACATTAGCAGGTAACGGTGAAGTGGTTCCGCCCAAAGTCAAAATGGTGGATAGCACTGCTGCCGGAGATTCATTTGTAGGTGGCTTGCTCTATTCACTGTCAGAGCAGAACATTGATCGTGCAGCACTAGAAAACTTATGCAAAACACCTGCTGCCTTGTTACCTGCACTGCAGTTCGCCAGCCGTTGTGGGGCGTTTACAGTGACTAAGCAAGGAGCGATCAATACGCTGCCAACCAAAGCTGATATGGATGCGTTTACAGGCTAACCTCCTCCCTCAAATCCTACACAGCAACACAGCCTTTATTGTGCAATATATCCAGCTGCTCTTTTGAGCCGCTGGATTCCTAAACAGCCCGCCCTTATATTCAGCTTTCCTTTTCTCATAAATGGCATGCTCCCTGCTTGACCCCTTAGCACTATATCGTAAGGAGCGACGCATGACCCGTCTATCACGCCGTAACACATTGAAATTATTACTATCTGGAACAACCGCCATTGTTGCTGGTGCTGCTCTAACACCCCGCCAATTGCTGGCCGATACACTCAGCCCGGACACTAACAGTGCACTGATTGTTATCGATGTTCAGAATTGTTTCGTCCCTGGTGGCACCTTGCCTGTGGCCGATGGAAAAGCGGTGGTCCCAGTAATCAATCATCTAGCGCCTGCGTTCGATAACATTGTGATTACTCAAGATTGGCATACGCCCGAACATGCTTCATTTGCATCAAGCTACGACACAAAAAAACCGTTCGAAACCACTGAGTTAGACTATGGTACACAAGTGCTGTGGCCCGATCACTGTGTACAAGGGACAGATGATGCGGCATTAGTAGATGAGCTAGATCTGCCCACCGCCGAGCTTATTGTTCGTAAAGGTTATCATCAGCATATCGACAGCTACTCTGCTTTTTTTGAAGCCGACCGTAAAACGCCAACCGGTTTACAGGGATATTTAAAAGAGCGCGGAATCACCTCGGTTTATTTGGCGGGACTGGCAACCGATTTTTGTGTTGCTTGGACGGCCATCGATGCAGCTGAATCCGGCTTTACTGTCTATGTAATAGAAGACGCATGTCGTGGTATCGACCTCAATGGATCACTGGCTAAAGCATGGGATGCTATGACAAAAGCCGGCGTCATACGAATTCAATCATCGAGTATTACAGCGTAAAAAAAAGCCCCATAAAGGGGCTAAAAGTCTACGGTGAGTAGATCTCCTGAAATTTATCCAATTTTATAGCCACACTCACATCAAGCGTTCAAATGACTGAGGTACTCCATTACCTCTTCGCGCAAGACAACGTCCCCGTACTTACTGTCTATATCAAACAAGTTAGCTTCGTGAGGTGCAGAATGACGATCTCCAACACACTCTCGAACCACAATAGGTCTAAAACCATATTGCATAGCATCAACTGCCGAAGCACGTATGCAGCCGCTTGTCGAGCAGCCCAGCAAAACAACCGTATCAACCCCTAAGGCCGTTAGGGTAGATGACAAGCTGGTACCAAAAAACGCACTGGCGTATTGCTTAGTAAAAATCAGCTCAGACTCCAGCGGAGCAACTGCATCGCAAAATTCGGCATAGGGGTTCCCCTTTACCATCGCTTTCATTACAGGCGCTTTTTTTAACCAAACGCCACCATCCATAAACCCTGAGTGATACAAGATATTTGTATGGATAACAGGGATGCCTTGCGATCGGGCTTGCTCAATCAGCGGTGCAGATGCCGATACCGCCTTCACCACATCCGGTGCAAACAACGGTGATTCTGGATCGGTATAGCCCTTCATGAAATCAATCACAACCAGTGCCGGCTTTTGACCAAACCCTATGCGGGTATCCCAAACACCTTCATAATTTTGCTGAAGATCTGCACTCATCTTTCTATCCTCATGAAAATTCCATTAACACGGTCTTAGTAAGCACCAGATAAAAGAGCACCCGCTCCTGGAACAACCGGCGTTAAACCGAGGGCTTTTAGCATGGCGTACGTCGTCGCCACCGCTGCGGTAACTACCGGCTTCCCAGTTATTGCTTCCACTGTAGCGATGGCAGACAAAGAAGGCATTTGTACACAAGCGGACAAAACGATGACATCGACATTATCAAGGTTTAGGCCTTGGACGATTTCGGGCAAGTGATCCGGGTTATGGCGCGCCACATCTAGGTTATCCGGTATTTCAAGTGCAATATGATCGAGTACTTCAAAGCCCTCTTCAGCAATGTAGTTCACCACCAGCTCTGTGAGTGGCTTCATGTAAGGCGCAACGAGCGCTATACGCTTAGCCTTCATAATATGTAGCGCATCAACTAGAGCACCCGCACTGGTAATTACGGGCGCATCCGCACCGTTTGCTTGCGTATGCTGTGTTAACCGCTGCTCAGACTGACGATGATAGCCTACCCCCATTGCCATGATCGCAACTAAACAGGCATACCCCAACACATCCACACGGGCGTCACTCAATTCCAAAGCACAGCGATCAGATTCGGCATCCATTGCTGCAAGCTCTTCTTTCACGACTTTTTTCATACGCATACGGCTGGAATGAAACGTAAAGCGATCTTCAGGGAAGCGAGACTGCCGCGCCATTAACATAGCGGGGATTTCAGTTTCCATTGTGGTATTTGAACTGGGTACTATCTGACCTATTCGGTATAAACGTGACATGACTACTCTCCTTTTAGTAAACCAGCCGCTGCAAGCGCATTAAAAAATCCATCGAAGTCATCCCACGGAATCATGTGTCCAGCATCGGGCACGTGATGAATACTCAGCTCAGGGGTTAACTCCGACATTTCAGATTCATCAGCTGGCTCAATAACCCCTCCCTTACCCGCAACTATTAAGACCACTGGAACCTGCAAACGAGGAAGGTCGGCATGGAAGTCGTCATCATGAAAATCATTAAAGGCACGAACAATGGCTGGCTCATAACATGTATGCAGCCATTGCGCGCGCAGTTGCCGCTGTTCAAGGGTCCACGTTGGGCAGAACGCGCGCATGTCTTCGGCAGACATTCCTAACTGTGATTGTTGTATAGAATCAACATACCAGGGCAATTTGCTTGGATAAGCACGGCGATTAGGTCCTGAAACGGGAGGATCGACGAGTACAACTGACTTTACCTCTGCTAAACCACGAGCTATCGCTCGCACGGCGAAGCGCGCTCCCATGGAGTGCCCCATTAAAGTAACGCCAGTCAGCCCCAACGCTGCAATAAACGCGCGAACATCATCGGCACAGGTCGTTGGGTCGTAGTCTAAGTCAGGCCCAGATGACGATAACCCCCGGCCTCGCACATCTAAGACATAGGTATCATAGTGCTCACCTAGTCGTTCAGCGACAAAGCCCCATGTAATTGCAGGGCTGGTAATACCCGGAATCAGCACCATAACCGGCTGATCAACACCCTTGCGGCCATAGCGCAGGTAATGCTGCCTGATACCATTTGCATTGACATTAGCTCCGTATAGTAACGTACTCATGCCACCTCCCCTTTAATCGGGTCTTTAAGCGGTGCATCATACAAATCATAACCAAAGCACCATGCTGGATCTTCTTGTGTACGCAACCATGTATTGGCATTAGACGTCCGCTGCACTCGGCTAGCACGTTCAATACGATTGGCTTCATATAAAGCGAATGCCGTCTCGTAATCCGTTACGCCCGCCTCGTCAACACAACGTACTAGCATCGCGGCATCTTCTATGGCCATACAAGCACCTTGTGCCATGTGTGGCTTCATGGGATGACATGCGTCACCTAAAAGCACCATACGATTTTGGCTCCATAAAGGTAGGGGATTACGGTTCTTGAGCGGCCACTTTGTAATCGTATCTGACGCATTAATGAGCGCTTGCACCGTCTCGTGATAACCAGAAAAAGCTTCACGCATTTCGTCTTTACTACTGTCAACAAACGCTTTGGGGCTGTTCCACTCTGCTTCTGGCACACCTGTCACGTAATAATATTCATCGCGTCGGCCGGTTGTGAAATAAACCATCATGTGACGATCTTCCGACCACCATTTAATGCAGTCCTCGAAATTAAGATCGTACTTCGCTAACTGCTCGCCTGTAATCAAGGCTCGATGAGCGACCCACCCGCTATAGGTTGGCTCCTCCTTGCCAAGTAAGGTTTCACGGACTTTAGAGTTAATCCCGTCTGCACCGATCACGAAGTCTGCTTTCGCTTCTGTACCATCAGCAAATGTCATGATGACTTCATCACCCGTATCTTCGACCGTCACTAAACTTTTATTGAAGATAACGTCCTGGCTATCCAATGGTGAAAGCATGACATCATGTAGATCACCGCGATGCACAGTAACGTAAGCTGCACCATAGTTGTCTAACGCATATTGACCTAGAGGAATACGTGACATGTATTCACCCGTTTCACCATCACGGCTAAACCAGAAATCCGGATGGGAAGACATTAAGCTGACTTTTTCCTCAATCCCCATTCGACGAAAAATTTTCATCACATTGGGTCCAATATGAATTCCAGCCCCTAAGCGACTAAATTCTGGAGCTTGCTCATAAACAGTCACCTGATAACCGGCCTGCTTTAACAAAACAGCAACGGCTGCTCCTCCCAAACCTGCCCCTATAACTGCAAAACGCTTTTCACTCTTCATGACAAACCTCAAACATTGACCATATTTCATAATAAAAAAATTATATATTTATGATGTATACACTATATATGCCAATTTTTAATTTATTTTTTAAATTCTCATAAAATGGCGTACACATTGCTATATCAATCCTAATAATTAAGAATTATAGGCGTATTTAGGCTATCAATAGTACCAATACCTTATTAATGCGATTATTTTAAACGACAAAAAATTAAAGCGTATGCACTATAATGATTCGCTTTTCCTAGTCAACGCACCCAGTCTGTGCCAACTGAATAATTAGGAGACAACCATGCCAGTTAGCAATAGCCAACTCTCTCAAATGTTTGAACATGTTTTAACGCTCTCGAAAGTGACACCCAACGAAAGCGTTGCTATTTTAAAAAGCCATTATTCAGATCAGCGTACCGTCGCTGCCGCTTTTGATGCCGCACAACGCTTAGGTGCCAAAGTGTACGGAGTAGAACTGCCTGCGTTTAATGCGCCTAAAGCAATGGGAAATGATTTAACGGCTTACTGCGGAGATACCCCATTAACAGGTAATCCCGCTGCTCAGCGAGCACTAGAGGCCGCTGACCTTATCATTGACACAATGATGTTGTTGCACTCTCCTGAGCAGGAACAAATCCTCAAAACAGGCACGCGTATTTTACTAGCCGTCGAGCCGCCTGAAGTGCTAGCAAGAATGCTGCCCTCACTCGAAGACAAAGCCCGCGTTCAAGCCGCCGAAAAAGTATTACAAACCGCTAAATCCATGCATATCACATCAGCCGCAGGAAGCGACTTTAGAATGGACTTAGGCCAATTTCCTACCGTTACCGAGTACGGGTTTGCCGATGAACCCGGCCGCTGGGATCATTGGCCAAGCGGCTTCTTATTTAGCTGGCCAAATGAAGGGAGCGCAAACGGTACACTCGTCATTGATAAGGGCGATATCTTGCTGCCATTTAAAATGTACTGCCGTGAGTCGATTACGCTTGAGGTCGAAAACGGCTTTATTACTGGAATTAAGGGCGGGTTTGAGGCGGAATATCTGCGCGACTATATGAAATACTTTGATGATCCAGAAGTGTACGGTATTTCACATGTCGGCTGGGGTCTGCAACCAAGAGCACAATGGACAGCCATGGGATTACACGATAAAAATGATGGTATGTGCATGGATGCTCGCGCATTCGATGGCAATTTTCTATTCTCTACAGGCCCTAATACCGAAGTAGGCGGAACACGCAAAACGCCGTGCCATATGGATATCCCACTTCGCAACTGCACTGTTATTGTTGACGAGCTTACCGTGGTGAATGAAGGGAAAGTGGTCGCTCCCACAGACTCGATTGGTTAACAGTCACCCACTAAAAAAGCCCCAATGCATATAACACTGGGGCTTTTTTGTAACGCCGACTTACATCAGAAAAGCGACTTGTTATACCGACAAATAGTTTCGACGCACTTCTTCGTTAGCCGCAAGATCGTCCATGCTACCTTGGTAACGAATATGTCCATTTTCCAACACATATGCACGATCACAAACAAGGTTCGCAAACTGCAGATTTTGTTCTGACAGTAAAATTGATAAACCTTCCCTCTTGAGCGCCATTATCATGTTCGCCATTTGCTCAACAATCACAGGGGCTACACCTTCAGACGGCTCATCCAACAAAACCAAGTACGGATTTCCCATCAGGGTCCGCGATACGGTTAGCATCTGTTGCTCGCCGCCACTCATTTGCCCTCCAGGACGATCAGGCATTTCACCCAAGTTAGGAAATAAGCGAAAGAGCTTTTCCGGTGTCCAATGGGGTGCTAAATCTCTTTGGGGCTGAGTTCCCACCTCAAGATTTTCCATAACAGTTAAATCAGCAAACACACGACGATCTTCAGGAACAAAGCCCATGCCCATACGAGAGATTGCATGGGGTTTCGCTGCTTTAATTGACTCGCCCATAAAATCAATTTCGCCTTGAGTACGATTTAACAGCCCCATAACCGCTTTCATGGTGGTTGATTTACCAGCGCCATTACGCCCCATCAATGCAACCACCTCACCACGTCCCACCTTTAGGTTTACATCAAAGAGGATATGCGCCCGACCATAAAAGGCATTTAAGCCACTAACATCTAAAATAGTATCTTGCATAACGCTCTCCTATGCTGCCTCAAACGATTTACCACTACCGAAATATACTTCCCGAACACGGGCATCATTTCGAATCATATCGCTATCACCATCCGCAATTAGCTCACCCCGTGCAAACACCATCATCCTGTCTGCATGTTCAAAAACCACATCCATGCTGTGCTCTGTGAAGAGCACTGATAAGTTACGGTCAACGACCATTTTCTTTACCAAGGCGATCAGTTGATTACGCTCTCTCGGTGCCATACCGGCTGTCGGCTCATCCATCAACAACAGTGTAGGCTCATGTGCTAGCGCCATAGCAAGCTCTACTCGCTTAACATCACCGTAAGCTAAAACACTGCACGCTCGATCAGCTTGATCAGCCATGCCTACCTGATCTAGCAATACCATCGCCTCTTCTTGAAAATAATGCGTGACAGGTTTCCACCAGCGGTTCAGTTTTTTGTAACGCGATAACAGCACCATCTGTAAGTTTTCTAAAACCGTTAGCGAGCCGAAGGTTGCTGATATTTGAAAAGTACGCCCCACACCTGCCCGCCAGATTTGACGAGGATGCTTGCCTACCAATTCCACACCCTCTAACTTAATAGAGCCACTATCAGGCCTTAACTGCCCATTCAGCATATTAAAGCATGTCGACTTCCCTGCGCCATTGGGGCCTAACAGGGCTAATAACTGTCCTTTTGGCAGCTCGAAAGACACATCGTTAATGGCTTTAACACCACCGAATGATTTCGCTATATGCTCGACTTTAAGTAAGCTCATGATGCCTCCTTAGCTTTAATAGAAACGGGGTTAAGCCCCTCTTTCTTTCGTGCAACAATCCAATGCCAAAAATGCGTTAATGAACCAACCACTCCGGCCGGAAATAAAAGCACTAAAAACAAAATCACCATGCCGAGCACCGCCTTCCAATATTCGGTCTCACGGGCGATAGAGTCATGTAGCCAAGTAAAGATAGATGCCCCTACAATAGGCCCCACTAACGTTTGAACACCCCCTAACAACACCATCACTAAACCATCAATAGAGCGGCCCACACCAATAGCCTCCGGCGAGATCCCCCCTTTAGAAAAGGCAAATACGGCTCCGGCAATCCCCCCAAATAAACCTGCAACAACAAACGCCGCCCACTGAATACGCTTAACATCAATACCAATCGCATCTGCTCGCAGGTCAGAATCCCGGCCAGCTCTTAATGCCATACCAAAGGGCGCAAACAAGATACGACGCAACACTAAAACACCGACTAAAGTGATACCCAATACGAGGTAATAGAAAGCACTGCTCGATGACAACCAATCAGCAGGCCACACACCAAATATGCCGTTACTACCCCCAGTGACGTCATCCCATTGATAAACAATCGACCACACGATTTGTGCAAAAGCTAGAGTCAGCATCGCTAAATAAACACCACTTAAACGAACCGAGAACCAACCAAAAAGTAGGGCCCCCAGCACAGCCAACAACGGACCAAATATTAACGCTAACTCCATGGGCAAATGCCAAGCGGTTACTAATATGGCAGCACCATAAGCACCTAACCCAAAGTAAGCAGCATGTCCGAATGAGTGCATACCACCTGGTCCCATGATGAAATGGAGACTTGCGGCAAAGAGAACTGCAATAAAAATCTCAACCAGAATTATCTCAGCGTAAGGAAAGCTATCGCGTAGGAAAGGAACAGCAACTAAAGCGAGCACTAATACGCCAGCAGCCCATTTCATCTTTGGTTGTGCTCCACGAAGAGGGGCTTCAGCGGCATGACTATTACGTGAAGGCGCTTGTGGCTTCCCTAACAAACCCCATGGTCGAATCACCAAGATGATAGCCATCACTAAAAACTCGACCACTAAGGTCAACTTTGAGAATGAAAAGTCGATACCAAACAATTGCAATGTACCAATAGCGATACACAAAGCTTTAAGTTCGGAGATAAGCAACGCGGCTAAGAATGCGCCAGGAATCGACCCCATTCCACCGACAACCACAATCACAAAGGCCGTACCAATCGCTTCCATATCCAGCGCTAAGTTGGCCGGTAAACGAGGCTCTTGCAGCGCACCGCCTAGCCCTGCCAAGAAACAACCTAAGGCAAAAACACCTGTGAACAACCATGCTTGGTTCACACCCAAAGCTGATACCATCTCACGATCTTGCGTAGCTGCTCGGATTAAAGTCCCCCAACGTGTGCGCGTTAACAGCAGCCACAAGAGACCCAATACCACAGGGCCAATAGCAATTAATAACAAGTTATATTCGGGAAACTGTCGTCCCAAAATTTCAATAGAGCCATCAAGCCCTGGTGCACGCGGACCAAATAAATCCTCCGGCCCCCAGATAAATAATGTAGCGTCTTGAATAATCAAGGCTAAAGAGAAAGTAGCTAGCAGCTGGAATAACTCAGGAGCATGATAGATACGACGGAGAATAGTGACTTCTATTAATGCCCCCACCAGCGCAACAACCGCTGCAGACACAATAACGGCCAGCCAAAAACCGGGCACTGTCCCGCCCATATGGCTCACTAAGGTATATGAGAGATACACGCCCAACATATAGAAAGAGCCATGTGCGAAGTTAACAATCCGTGTCACTCCAAAAATGAGTGATAAGCCCGCGGCCACCAAAAACAATGATGACGCGTCCGCTAACCCATTCAGTAGTTGTACTAACAAACCTGAAAAAGTCATGAGCGTGATCCTTTACAGTCTAAAAGAAAAGAACAGCGCACTTCATAGAAAGCAGTGTGAAGCGCGCCTAATGCGATAATTACTGAGCAGGACGCAGCTTAGCTACTTCTTCGTCAGAGGGTTGAACATCCGCACCATCCACATAGTAAGCATCCAGCAAAGCACCTTTACCGTTGACTAGCGCCGTAGTGCCAACAAACGTACCAAACGTAGATTGGTTGTCTTGTGTACGATAAGTAATTTCGCCTAGAGGTGTACCAACTTGTAAACCGCTAAATGCAGCAACTAGGTCGTCCGTGTTGGTTGAGCCTGCTTTCTCTATAGCAGCCGCGATACTTTTGATTGCGGCATAACCGACGACTGAGCCTGCACGAGGATACTCACCGAACTTATCTTCATAGGCTTTTTTAAAGGCATTGTGATCTGGCGTTGTAATACTGCTCCATGGGTAGCCTGTCACTATCCAGCCTTCAGGTGTTTCTGATCCAAGAGGATCTAGGTATTCTGGCTCACCTGTTAGCAATGAAACGACTTGAGTATCTTTAAACAAACCACGCGTATTACCTTCACGAACAAACTTACCTAAATCAGCACCAAACAGTGCATTAAAGACACCATCTGCCTTTGAATCTGCTAACGCTTGAGTAACCGACCCTGCATCAATCTTTCCTAATGGAGAGGCTTGCTCTTCAACAAACTCAACACCAGGCTGCGCTTCAGACAGTAACTTTTTGAAAGTAGCAGCCGCTGACTGCCCAAACTCATAATTAGGATAAACCAAAGCCCAGCGCTTTTTATTAAGCTTGGCCGCCTCAGGAACCAGCATAGCCACTTGCATATAAGTCGATGGACGTAAACGATAGGTATACTTATTGCCATCTTCCCATACCATTTTGTCGGTTAGCGGCTCAGCAGCAAGATACACAATCTTTCGTTGGCGAGCATAGTCCGTTAGCGCTAAACCCGTATGCGATAGAAAACCGCCAAATAGCATATCAACCCGCTCACGAGAGCGCAGTTCTTCGGCAACACGCACAGCATCACCAGGGTTAGCATTATCATCGCGGCTGATTACCTCCAACGACTTGCCTAATACACCACCGGCGGCATTCACTTCTTCTACTGCCATTTCCCAACCTTTTTTGTACGGCTCCAGAAAAGCAGGCATTGCCTTATAACTATTAATTTCACCCAACTTGATAGTGTCAGCAGCCCAGGTGGGCATCACTATTAAGGAGCCGATGACCAAACCACTTTTGATTACGCTCTGAATGACCTTTTTCATTATGACCCTCACCTTGCTATTTATGCATTCCGGTTGCCGCTTGTTAAATTAACAACCAGAGTGCGTATCAAATATTCATGTAGTAAGCACTTCATGAAATAATGCAATGATTAGACCAAGATGTTGAAGAACACACTAAAAAGTGATTTTTCTATTATTTGAGCGTGTACGCCATAAAAAAAGAGGCATATAGCCTCTTCTTTTAACCACTCCCAAATCAGCTTTGTACCATTTTCTTAAGCAGATAAATAAGCGCTACCCGCTCGGCGGGGTTCAGATTTCCAAGCGTAGCTTCGGTAACCTCTTTCGCGCAAGGCACCATGCGAGCGACTAAATCGGCTCCACTTTCACTTAGTTGAATAACCACTTTACGCCGATCATTAGGATCTTCCGATAAATTGATCCATTCCTTTGATTTTAAACGCTCCACGACACCCCGCATGGTTGCTTGGTCTACTGCTGTAGCTTTAACAATGTCGGTGATAGAACAGCTTCCCATCTCTTGAATCGTGCACAAAGCAACAAATTGAGGGGCTGTTAAGTTAGGCTCACAGCTTAAGTCTTGGAAAATAGACATATGCCATTGGTAAGCTTTACGAAGCAAATGACCAACCTGCTCTGAAAAAACATAATCAGTCTGCTCATCTAACGACTCACATTTTTCAAACGGTAATTCACTGATTCTCACATCAACCTCTAACTTTGCCAGGATTATTTCCAATAACTAATCAAAACAGTGCATACATCAAAAAACCGCACACTAATAAAGCACTAAATATAGACCTAAATCATTTTTTATTAACGTACACACCACAAATTCCATTTAACTCTCACCTCTAATCATAACCGAGTTCAAGGTTACATCGATGATATGATTGAGCCATTGGGATTGAAATTCCGGACTCTTGAAATCCTGATTCATAAAAATGGTTAAGGTATGTTGGTTAGAACAATAGAAGTAAGTTAAGGCTGATATAGTCAGGTATAAATTACGAACGGACACATCTGGGCGAAACAGCCCTCTTTTTTGACCTTCTTCAAACACAGGCTTTAAATTACTTTGTATATCGCCTGAGATGTTCTGTATGTTGTTCGACTGACGAGAATGACGGCCTCGGTGCAAATTCTCGTCATTCAGAATGGCGACAAACTCAGGGTGTGCTAAATAATAAGCAAAAGTAAAACGTACAATACCTTTTAATGCTTCAACGGGGTCGGATAAATCTAAATCAAGACGCCTTTCCGCTTCATTAAAAGCCAAATAAATAGACTCTAATACCTCAAGAAAGAGTTTCTCTTTATTGCCAAAATAATAATAAATCATGCGGTCGTTCGAATCGGCCTCTTTCGAAATCCGATCAATACGCCCCCCAGAAAAGCCGTCTTCAGCGAACACCTTCACGGCCGCTTTTAAAATTTTTTCTCGCGTCTCTCGTGCTTGTTGTGCACGCTTGCCTGTGCGCACTACTTGAGGAGAGTCACTGATATTATCTGATGCCATAACAAAATCCATTGTGAGTAAAACCAGAAACGCCTAAGCCACGGCTTATTTTCAGTGATTACCTGGGTTTGCCCGTATACGCGCGACTGTATCTAACAAGTTTACCCACATAGGCTTATTTTCAGCGTACTTTAATCGTATGTACTGTACCAGCTTTACCACTTGATCGTCGCTGAAGGTCTCCGAAAAACCGGGCATAAACCCTAAATTGTCATTAGCTGGTTGCTCAATGCCGTTTAAGATAGTCCGAATGAGGTTATCAGGCCGGTCGCTAAAAACATTGGTATTTGTCGCCATCAGAGGGCTAACGCCAAACCAATCATTTGCACTGCGCGCTGTATGACACCCGGCACACGCTCCTTGAAATAGACGCTCGCCTTCGGAACCAGCCAAATTCAACCCTTCGTTAGATGCAACAATTGCCAATTGCTCCTGAGGAGCCGTTTTAGGCTGAATAGCTGGCTCTGTGCGGGGTGTTACCACCGCTCCTTCGATATTGGACAAATAGTGCGCTATCGCTTGTATATCAGAGTCCGGTAACTTACCCATCTCTTCTACAACAGGCCCCATCGGCCCAGCTGCTGGGCCGTGTTCAGCCGAATAGCCTGTACGCAAGTAATCGTAAAGCGCTTCTTGAGTCCACGGCGTTGGTGACTTGCTCAATGTCGTCAATGCAGGAGCCTCCCAACCATCGACATCCCCTCCGCTTAAAAACGCGGCGCCCGTTTTCTCTGCACCCATAAAATTACGAGGCGAATGACAAGCACTGCAATGGCCTAATCCATTAACCAAATAAGCCCCTCGATTCCATAACTCGCTTTGATCTTGTCTTTCTTGAAATTGAGCGCGGCCAAGAAACAGCGTATTCCAACCCGCCATTAATGCACGTACGCCAAACGGAAAGCCTAATGATGTCTTAGGAGGCTCATAACTCACCGCAGGCTGCGACATAATGTAGGCATAAAGCGCCTGCATATCGCTGTCAGATATATTCTGATAAGCCGTATAAGGAAAAACAGGATACAGGTGTCGCCCATCTTGACTAATCCCTTGACGCATAGCCCGATCAAAGGCGGTAAAAGACCAACGCCCCAACCCAGTCTCAGGGTCCGGCGTTAAGTTCGTACTATATACGGTACCAAAGGGAGTATCTAAAGGTCGCCCTCCCGCGTTGCGAACCCCGCCTTGCGCTGTATGACAAACAGCACAGTCCCCTGCCGCAAATAGCTTCTCGCCTTGCGCAATCGTTGCTTGGGAATATAAGGACGTAGCCGGCGCAGTAATCTGAGGGATGGCGGGACGCCATGGTGATAACACGGCCAACGCGCCTACCACCGATGCAGCGCCAGCAAACCACTTACCCAACCCTTTTTTTGGTTTACTTGCCTTTGGCATGCTGTCTTGAGCGTGTGCCGCCAAAGCCGCTTTTACTTTATCTGCGGTGAAAGGCGGCTGACGCATACGTACACCCGTCGCATCAAAAATGGCATTAGCAATCGCCGCGGCGCTGGGCACGGACGCCGACTCTCCCGCGCCTTGAGGCGGCTCTTCTGGCTTATCCGCCATCCACACTTCAATATCCGGCATCTCCGCAAAAGTGAGTATCGGGTAAGCGCCCCATTCTTTCGCATCAACAGCCGTTTCATTGAACGTCACCTGTTCTTTCATGACGCGACTCGTTGATTGCAGCACGTTTCCTTGAATTTGATGCCGCACACCATCCGGATTAATCATTAATCCCGCATCGTGACCGACGACGACACGCGTCACACTGACTTCTCCCGACTGCGTATCTACCTCGACATCAGCCACCCATGCCGCCCACGCTGCACCGAAACCTGGAAACTTACTGTGTATGTAACGCGCGTAGGCAAAACCTCGCCCCTTTACGATTGAGCCTACAGGAGCAGGTGGTGACCAATGCCCTTCTCGTGGGGACCAGTTTGCACGTTTAACAACAGACTCGACCAACTCAACTGCACGCGGATCTTTTAAATAACGTAAGCGGTACTCGATAGGATCGACACCTGCCGCCTCGGCCAATTCATCAATATACGACTCGTGAGCAAAGGTGTTTGGCATAGCGGACACTCCACGCAGCCAAGCCGCACGGACCATAGGCGCCATATCATTCACACGGACTCGAATATGATCAAAATGGTAAGGCGGGATGCTGGTCCGGTCCCCCATTTCCAGTGCCGCAGGCACGGGGTCAACAACACCCGTCAGTAGCAAGCCGATCATAGGCGCACCATTGGACGGGTACGACGTCGTAAAATCATAGGCTGCAGGGCTTCCATCCGTGTTAATGCCCCCGTCAACTTCCATCAGTTGAGTCGCACCTTTCGGCTCCCAAAGATGCTCCTGCTCACGTGTTAACTGAACACGTACAGGGCGCCCAACCGCTCGGGATAATAACACTGCATCACCACACACATCATCGGCACAGTTCCTTCCGTAGCATCCCGAAGCCTCATAGCGCAGGATTTCGATCATACGCTCATCAATATTCAGCAAAAAAGCCAAGTCTGCGCGCAGCAAATGAGGGTTTTGCGTCCCTGACCACACAGTTACTTTATTGGTACTGACATCGGCAACACCACAAGAAGGACCGATAGAAGCATGCATTTGATAAGGCCATACATAAGTGCGCTGCATCCGCTGCTCAGCGTTTTCGATGGCCGTTTCAACATCTCCTTCATCTAATAAAGTACGCTGCGTTGACGGGTTAGCCCGTACCGCATGCGCTAAATCTGTTAGATCAGGGAGGTCGGGGTTAGGTTTCCAATGGACCTTTAGCTCTTTCATGGCACGAATCGCATTCTCTTCGCGCTCTGCCACCACCCCAATAAAATCACCAATGACTTCGATAGCCACAACGCCCGGAATATGCGATATCGAATCTCGCTCGACTTCCAGTAAACTTTGGCCGATAAACTCCCCCCCATCGCGCCCCGCATAGGGCGGACGAATAACTCTGCCATGCAGCATGCCTGGAATTCTCACATCGTGGACGTAGGTAAGCTCCCCCGTTGCTTTAGCAGGTATATCCGTTCTTTTTGCCGACTTCCCGACAATCTTATAGTCATTTACTGGCTTTAGCGTCGCGTGTTCATCAACCTGAATCACGGTTTTCTTACCCGCAACAAGCTCTGCGTAGCTAACACATTGCGTCATGTCTGTTTTAAGGCAAATAACACCATTATTAAACATGAGCGTATCGGGCGGGTAATTCAAATGGCCTGCCGCTGCTAACAACAAATGATGACGAGCTGTTGCGGCGGCCTGTCTAAGCGGTACAGCTGTAATTTGAATAGTGGCACTAGCAATGGTGGCGCCCTGATTTGGCACTTTGCGCGTATCCCCTAGTTCCATCTTAACGTTATGAACGTCGACGTCGAGCTCTTCAGCTACAATTTGGGCCAAGGAGGTACGAATACCGGTTCCAAGATCAACATGCCCATTTAATGCGGTAATTGCACCATTGGGCTCTATCACTAAAAACAGCTCCATTTCGACGGCGTTAGCTTGTTCATCAGGCTTTTGTGCAGGACTTAATGGTGGCGCACTAGGCCGAATTAAAAACAAGCCCTCAGGCTTAGCCAGAAATACATCACTCGGGGACGTTAGCGAGGAAGAGTCAGACATTTTACACTTCCTTATCAGGAAAATGAGAAGTAGAAGAGAAGAGAACCGCCGCCGCAGTTTCAACGGCTTTAATAATTTCGACGTGCGTACCGCAACGGCACAAGTTAGCTTTTAACGCGTCTTTGATGGCGGCTTGATCGGGTATCTCAGTGCAATGAGATAAGAAAGCTGCTGTGGTCATAATCATGCCGTTTAAACAATAACCACATTGTGCGGCCTGTTCATCAACAAAGGCTTGCTGGACCACATGCAACGTGCCAATTCCCCCAAGCCCTTCTAATGTTGTTATTTCACGCCCAACACCTGCTCGTAATGGCACAATACACGAACGAGCAGCTTTACCATCTATATGAATCGTGCAAGCACCGCATTCACCTAGGCCGCACCCATACTTAGGACCATTAAGTTGACGATCATTGCGCAATACATACAGCAAAGGGGTAGAAGGGTCAGCGGACACTTTCACGCGCTCGCCATTCACCGTTAATTCAATCAATTGATCAGACAAAATAAAGCCTCAAAACACTGATATTTAATGCACAAATTATTTTCATTAAGTACTTACTTAACGAAATAAGCAAAAACAGCGCCAAGAGTGAAAATTTTATTATTAACTAGAAATTCAACTTATAAAACGGTAAATGTGGCGTTAACCTTTGCGGCAGCGCGCCAAAAAAGAGCAGCCCAGCACAACAGCGGAGCAATCCAACACCATCTAATTGTGTTGGGTTATTTACTTTTAAATGCTAATTGCAAGACTAAGCATATTAAAATGAACACCATGCCTAACCAACCAAGCGCAGTAACCACTTCCCCTAATACGACTATGGCTAATACGGTAGCGACCACTGGCTCAAACAACGTCATGAGTGTTGCACTGCTAACAGGTACAAAGCCTAAACCATATCCGAACGCGAGGTAGCCTATAAACATAGGGACTAGTGCGATATAAAGCACGACTCCCGTACTCATTTGGCTAGCGAATATCTGTTCGCCTGTGAAAAAAAGCGTGGTAATTAATACGATAGAAGCAAGCCCAAACATACTGCCCATAGCCGACTGTGATTTAACCCCCTGCATAATCATTCGTTTGGCTGTCCAAGAATAAAGCCCGTAGCTCAAACCGGCGAACAAACCTAACACAATACCTTGCAAATGATTGGTGGCTGCATCCGCATAGACCTCCCCTTTTTGTAACGCTAACAACACGATGCCTGCTGAGCCGATAGCGAGTGAAAGCAACAAAGCGAAACTCGGTCTTTTTTTGCTGATCAGACACTCAAACCCAATAGCGAAAAACGGGGCGCTGGCTAACGAAACCACATTACCAACGGCAACACCGGCTAAGCGCATGGATGAATAAAAAGCGAGTGGGTACACGACAACAGCCAAAGCACCTACCACGACCAGCACGCGACAACGCCATAATAAATGCCAATCTTGTTGGAGCGACCGCATTGACGTTAGCATCAGCAATAAGCCACCAACACCCATCGAAAAAGCCCCTATTGCTAAGGAGCTGACGTTCGGCGCAAAGCTTGCTGCTACACCTGTCGTTCCCCACAAAAAACATGAAAGCAATATGGCAAAGCGGCCTTTGAGTTCGTTCATAAGATCAACACGTTTAGCGGTTATTAGAAAGCATTAGTGTAATGCTTTGCGCTATAACTATTGTGCAGATCGGACGCTTTTATAGGCTTGTAAGCCGTTTCTGCATCAGTGGGTTATTTCACGGGGGGTCAAACCAAAATGAGCGGTGAACCGTCGACTAAACGAAGACACATCTGTATAGCCTACCTTTTCAGCGACTAGTTGAACGGGGTAATCCGTGTGAGCTAACAATGCCTTAGCCTTTTCCATACGCACGTGTGTGATGTATTGCATAACACTGAAGCCTACGTGTTCTTTAAAGACTTTTTTAAATTGTGTCTGGCTTAGGCAGGCAATTGAAGCTAAGTGGTCTATCGACAACCTCGATGATAGATGATCAGCTATATACGTCTGCGCAGATAATACGCGAGTATCGATATGCCTGAGCGTGTTTTGTTCAGCTAAAAGTTTACAAAACAGATGATACATCGACGCTTCGAGATGCGTATTCACTTGGTGTTCAAGCTGCGACTCAATAAAACTTAGATAGCACCGCAGAGGCTCCGATACCGAGAACACCGAGCTGGACATATCACACAGGTTTTCAGGCAATTCGCTCATATCAGCGACCACGAAGCGCGACTCTTCTTGTGCCGTGAAATAATGCGTATCGCCCGATCTAATCACAACACACTCGCCAGGCCCCACTCTCGTGCTAACGGTATCTAATTCAATATAAATGACACCGTATAAAGGCAAAACCAATTGATGGTAATTATGAGCGTGCCCTGCGCGTTGGCGAGTATACGAGCGTATTGATAATGTATTTAGCATCCCATTAACCTACGATCGCTTAAGCACTCGCTTTTGCCGCTCTAAAAGCATGCAGCTTTTTATAGCTTTCAATTAACCGCAAGTGGCGATCTAGCCCTTCCAACTGCATGTTGGTAGGAGTTAACCCATAGAACTTCACATCGCCGTTCACCGTACCGACCACATTCTCCATGCGCTCAGCGCCAAACATACGCGTCATGTTAGGGAGGTAGTCTTCCAGTACAAGCTCATCGTCCAGCATAATATCCAAAACCGCATTCACTGCCTGATAAAACAAGCCCCGTTCTACGGTGTTGTTGTTATAGCTAAGAAAAGCCGATACCCGCTCTTTCGCTTCTTCGTAGTTTTGCAGCGCTAGATAAATCAGCAACTTTAGCTCGCCAATATCTAATTGGCCCCACGGGGTATTTTCGTCAAATTCGATGCCGATCAGTGTGCGAATATCTGAATAATTATCCAGCTCACTTTCTTCTAAACGCTCGACTAGATCTTGCAAAGCCTCGTCATCTAAAGTGTGGATGTTGAGTATATCTTCACGGAAATACAGCGATTTATTGGTGTTATCCCAAATCAGGTCCTCAACAGGATACACCTCAGAATAACCAGGTACCAAGATACGGCACGCCGCAGCGCCTAGCTCATCAAACACAGCGATGTACACTTCTTTGCCCATATCATGGAGTATGCTCATCAACCGAGCGTTTTCCTCTTCTGTGGTTCCTGAGAAATCCCACTCGCAAAACTCATAATCATGTTTAGCGCTAAAGAACTTCCACGAGATAACCCCTGTTGAGTCGATAAAGTGTTCAACGAAGTTATTGGGTTCGCTGACTTCCAAACTATTGAATGTCGGGGCTGGCACATCATTTAAGCCTTCAAAACTACGCCCTTGTAGCAACTCGGTTAAACTGCGCTCTAGCGCGACCTCAAAGCTAGGGTGCGCACCAAATGACGCAAATACTCCGCCCGTTCGCGGATTCATCAGCGTCACGCACATCACCGGAAACTGACCGCCCAACGAGGCATCTTTGACAACGACCGGGAAGCCGTTGTCTTCTAATCCTTTAATCCCTTCAAGGATATGAGGGTACTTGGCCAGTACAGAAGACGGTACATCAGGCAGAACGATTTCTTCTTCAATAATTTGCTTTTTAACCGCCCGCTCAAAAATCTCGGATAAGCACTGCACCTTTGCTTCATTTAAGTTGTTGCCCGCGCTCATGCCGTTACTAAGGAACAGGTTCTCTATCAGGTTGGATGGAAAATAGACTTCCTGTTGATCAGACTGGCGCACATAAGGAATGGCACAAATGCCGCGATCCACGTTACCCGAGTTGGTATCGACGAGGTTAGAAGCCGCCAACTCACCATCGGGATCAAAAATATCGAGGCAATAGTCATCCAATAACCCCTCAGGTAGAGAGTCGTCTTCGGGCAATGCAAACCACTTTTCTCGCGGATAATGCACAAATTCACTGTTAGCGATTTCTTCACCAAAATATTGGTCGTTATAAAAGAAGTTACAACTCGCGCGCTCGATAAACTCCCCTAACGCCGAACACAACGCGCTTTCTTTAGTTGCGCCCTTACCGTTGGTAAAGCACATGGGGGAAGCAGCATCGCGAATATGTAACGACCATACATTGGGCACAATATTGCGCCACGAAGCTATCTCGATCTTCATGCCTAAATCAGCTAGCAATTGCGTCATATTAGCAATGGTTTTTTCAAGCGGAAGATCTTTACCTAAGATCATCGTATTGGCGTCACCCTCTGGCATTTTCATTGCCATAATTGAGGTATCCGCGTCTAAATTTTCTACCGTCTCGATCGCAAACTCAGGGCCTTCTTGTACCACTTTTTTTACAGTACATCGCTCAATTGACCGCAAGATGCCTGTTTTATCTTTTTCGGAAATAGACTCGGGGAGTTCGACCTGAATCTGAAAAATCTGGTTATAACGATTTTCCGGATCAACAATATTATTCTGCGAAAGGCGAATCCCTTCAGTGGGGATGTCACGCGCCGCGCAGTACACCTTGACAAAATAGGCGGCGCATAAGGCAGACGACGCTAAGAAATAATCAAAAGGGCTAGGGGCTGAACCATCACCTTTATAACGAATAGGCTGATCGGCAATCACCGTAAAATCATCAAACTTTGCTTCGAGTCGGAGGTTGTCTAAAAAATTAACGTTGATTTCCATGATGAATTGCCTTTCGGGACGCAAATTGAGGTGTGATGTGCCAGTAAAAACTGAGGGCTACATAGTATGGGGATATTTTAGCACTTTCGAAGGGATGATAACGAAACATGTAGGTGATTAAACGTTCGGAGGATATCTCGTTAATCTTAGATGATGAAAGTTAAGAACCAAAACCTAAAAAATTGGCAAAAATTGAACTTGAGCTTGAAGGCCCGAATTCTGCACAGGAGGTTATTATATTAATTTACCCCGATAAATCGGCCTTATGTGTTAGTATAACCCCTTATCCCACCGCTTAGTGGGGTTCTCTTTGACATCCGACTTACGCAGGTCGGCACAATCTGCTGCCCTCTGAGCTCATGTTCAACAGAGGTCATTACTATGCATATTATCCCTAATAACCCCCGTGTCGCCATTCCGCAGGGACCACCAGCCTTAGCTGAAAATTCACCGATTCCTTCGCCAACCCAGTCGTCTACAACACAACATACTGCTACTACTCAACCCTCTCCCATTCAAAGCCCGGGCCCGCTGCCTTTTACAGCTCGCCAATCACATAAGAACCCAACCGCTATTGTGTATTGTGAAGCGAATTTTGGCGAAATTGATGGCAAAACAGCCAACGGATTAGTTCGACATTCAGAAAAATACGACATTTTATCCGTCATCGACAGCAAACTTGCGGGTTCAGATACCGGCATGGTGCTGGATGGCAAAGCGAACCTGATCCCCGTCTGCAAAGACCTCGCGGACGCCTTAACGCAAGCAGGCGGCATCGCCGATGTATTTATCTACGGTATGGCGCCTTCCAGCGGCATGCTATCGCCAATAGAACGCTCCCTACTCCTTGAAGCCATGAAGATGGGGATGAGCTTGGTTAACGGTCTGCATGAGTTCCTCAATGAAGATCCTGAATTCATCGCGGCATGTCGGACCCATCAGGTAACGATTGATGATATTCGACAGCCTAGAGCCAAGAAAGATTTACGCATGTTTACGGGTCGGATTGCTGAGGTCAGTTGCCCACGTATTGCCGTGCTAGGCACCGATTGTGCTATTGGAAAACGCACCACGGCTACCATTATTGCGAGTGCATTAAGAGAGCGGGGGCTAAACGTCGTATTAATCGGCACCGGACAAACGGGGCTGATTCAAGGTGCACGCTACGGGATTGCAATGGATGCGGTTCCGTCGCAGTTTTGTGCGGGTGAACTCGAAGCGATTATTTTAGACGCGTATGAAACAGAAAAGCCCGATGTGATTTTGATAGAAGGACAAGGTGCATTAAGTCATCCCGCCTTCTCTACTACCTCGTTTATCTTACGAGGTAGCTGCCCTGACGCGGTTGTACTGCAACATGCTCCCGGCCGCGCATTTCGCTGCGACTTTGATCGGATGCCTATGCCGTTACCGGCGTCAGAGATCAATCTAATTCAGACCTTCTCGACGACCAAGGTCATCGGCATAACAATCAACCATGAGCACATGAGCGATGATGAAGTAAGTGCAGCCATCATCACGTATGAGCAGGAACTGAAAATACCGGCTACCGATGCGCTTACACGTCCCGCTAACGACTTAGTGGCCATGGTCGTCGCGGCTTTTCCACCACTGAGCGATAAGATGACCACTTGTGCGCCATGAGCGCGCCTAGACTAGAGATAGACCTCGACAAAATCGGCCATAATGCCCGCGCGCTAGTCGATCGTTTAGCCCGCCGTGGCATTTCTGTTACGGCCGTTATGAAAGCAAGCCTTGGCTCGCCCGACATCGCCCGCACGATGTTGGGGGCGGGCATTAATTTGATTGGCGACTCGCGCATAGAAAACATAGAAAGGATGCGTGAAGCAGGTATAACCACGCCTATGATGCTCATCCGTACACCGATGATGAGTGATGTACATCGAGTCGTCCGATTAACTGACGTCAGCCTGAATAGTGAAATCACCGTTATGCGAGCGCTATCCCACGCAGCGGTAGCGGCAAAGGTAAGGCACGATGTCATATTGATGGTTGAGCTTGGCGATCTGCGTGAAGGCATTATGCCAGCGGATCTGACCTCCACGGTAAGCCAAGTACTTGCGATGCCTAATATTGATCTTAAGGGGATCGGCGCTAATCTCGCTTGTCGCAGCGGCGTGGCCCCTGACGAGAAAAATATGGAAACCTTGTCGGCCTTAGCGGTGATGATCGAGCAGACATTTGGCCTCACCTTGGATATTGTGTCCGGCGGTAACTCGGCTAACCTTAACTGGGCGTTTAGTGATAACAGCAAAGGCCGCATTAATAACCTACGCTTAGGTGAGTCTATTCTACTCGGCTGCGAGCCATTACACCGACAACCCATTGAAGGTTTACATACCGATGCGATTACCCTAGTGGCAGAAGTGATCGAATCAAAACGTAAACCCACTCAGCCTTGGGGCGACATCGCTCAAAGCGCATTTGGCGAAGAAAGCCTGACACTCAACCGCGGCAAGATCACACAAGCTATTTTAGCGATTGGTCGGCAGGATATTGACCTTACTGGCTTAGTTGCACCTACTGATATCACCATTCTGAGTGCGAGTAGCGACCACCTTATTGTTGATTGTAGCCATCATGTTTTGCAGGTAGGTGCCGAAGTTCGTTTTCAACTAAATTACAGCACCTTGCTACGCAGCATGACATCACCTTTTGTCACAAAGCTGATGAAAACTTACCTGACACCTAGCCATCTCCACCGTGCACTTCCATAGGAATAGCCCATGACCTTTACCGTTCTGACAGCCGAAATATCCCATGAAACCAACACATTTAGCCGCCGTAAAACAGGAAGACAAGCCTTTATGGCGCGCTATGCATTGATGGGGGATGCGGCAATCGCCGAGCGGGGTCATGAGAATACAGAACTAGCAGGGTTTCTTGATGCTGGCCGCCATTATGAATGGACAGTGCAGCACATCTTAAGCGCGGCGGCGGGCCCCAGTGGTAAAATTAGACGCAAAGCCTTCGATTGGTTATGTGAACCGATACTCAACGCATTAGAAGCACAGACGTTTGATGGGATTCTTTTAGGGCTACACGGAGCCATGGGCCTAGATTTTTCAGAAGATGGCGAAGGTGAGCTATTGCAGAGGATTCGCGACCAACTAGGCATGGACATACCTATTGCTATTACGTTAGATCCGCACGCTAACGTTAGCCCTCAAATGTGCGAATTGGCCGATATTATTGTTTCATTTAATACCTACCCTCACATCGACATGCGTGTAATCGGCCGTCAAGCAGGCGATATTTTACAGCGTACTCTGTGCAAAGAGATCACTCCGCAAACCCTGCGTGTTAGCCGACCTATGCTCGAAGAGGTGAATGGCGGACGCACCGATATAGGTCCCATGATTGAGCGCCTAGCCAAAGCCCGTGCTTATGAACAGTTAGATGATGTCTTTGCCGTCAGCATCAACGCCGGTTTCGCCAGTGCCGATGTAAAAGACATTGGCCCGACTGTACTCGTGACCTGCCAAGGCGACCTTAAAGCTCATCAAGAATTTGCAGAACATATTGCTAATGACATATGGGATAAGCGCTTTGACGTATTAAATCATTACCTCACCACCACAGAAGCCGCAACGCTAGCCGCTAACTATCAAGCCATCAACGGGCCTTTAATCATTGCAGATTACGCGGATAATCCCGGCGCAGGTGGCTACGGAGACTCAACCAATCTGCTAAAAGCACTACTCGAGGCGGGCGTTAGTAATGCCTGCTTGGGGCCTCTGGTAGACGCCAAATCCGCCCGCCGGTTAAGTGCACACGCACCTGGTGATTGTGTTCAAATAGACTTAGGCGGAACCACAGACCCGCAGTTTGGAGGCGGACCCATAACCGTTAAAGGCGAGCTGCTGTCCGTGAGTGATGGTCACTTCATCGGGGATGGCCCCATGATTCACGGCCTCAGTGGTCACTTTGGAACAACCGTTGTTTTACATGTGCAAGGAGTCGATATACTAATCGTGAGTATCGCGCGACAAATACTCGACTTACAGCAGTTCAAAGCCTTTGGTATCAACCCACAAGGCAAAAAAGTGGTGGCCTTGAAATCGATGCAACACTTTCGTGCAGCATTCGAGCCTATCGCCGGCCAAATTATCGTTTGCGATAGCGGTGCACTTTGCACGCCGCGATACGACCGACTACCTTATCGCAACGTGCCTAGGCCAATTTTCCCTTTGGATGTTAATTTAACGTTGTAGTGCCTTCGAGGCACTCTGCTCTTGCCCTAAACTTACAAACACATACCTGCTTTCAGGTTTTACCTATTGCAACCAGCGCTTAGCTTCATAGCTCGATTATAAACTTGTCTACCTGGCATTCCTTTGTTTTCAAGTTCGCTTAAATAGCTTGCGGTTACGCCATCTAACACAGGCTTCCACGCTGCCTTTATTTCGTCATTAAAATGCGTAATGGTCTGCTTCATTGCAGTGACTTCTTGTACGGACTGACGATCAAGATCATCGAAAATATTCGCCATAAATTGAGACCATTTATGGCCTGAATGCTGGTCAATAATGTCTTGTAGATCGGCGGGTAAGCTTTCATATACGCGTTTATTCATTGTTAACATAAAGCTTAAAGAGTACAGGTTTAATTCCGTGTGGTGATCTGCCACTTCGTTCAGTCGAAAAACTTTCACGCCATCCCATGACATAGCGACACCATCAATCACTCCCCTTTGTAATGACTGATAAGTATCCGGTGCTGGCATTCCAACAGGTTGAGCCTCCAACTCTTCGAGTAGCTGCCCCACAATAGTAGTTGGACGACGAATGCGTAGCCCTGCCATATCCTCTGGCTTTTTGACACTTTTCCCCTTCAAATGCAGGTGGCCAGGCCCATTAGTCCAAACGAAAAGTACGTGTGTATCCTGATACTCATCCTTGATATCCCCTTCGTCATAGAGCTGCTGTAAGACACAAGAACCTTGGGCAGCAGTATCAACCACACCCGGCAGCTCGACAACCTGTGTTAACAAAAAGCGATTCGCGGTATATCCCTGAACAGTGGCGGCAACATCAGCGATCTGGCTAATCACCGCATCATAAGACTTAGCAGCCTTAGAGAGTGTTTGTGCTGGATAGAGCTCTACATCAATCCGACCATCAGATGCAGTTGTTAACGAGTCTGCCCATGCTGATAACCCTTTACTTATGTCCGAATTTCCGGGCCAAGGATGTGCCAAGCGCAAGGTGACATCTGCAGCGTGAACTAAATTGAGTGGGGCTAACAGTGCATACGTGGCGGCGGTCAGGCTCGCCCATTTTTTAAAGTTCATTATCGACATTTCCTATTATTATTGGTTTATCGGTGTCGGGTCTGATGTCCAGATTTAGATATCAAGCACCAGCTGTCGGGTCTTAGCTCTAGAGCAACACGGTGTAAATTTGTCGTTCTTCTCTCGCTCGGCTTCAGTAAAAAAAGAGTCCCTGTGGTCTGGTTCACCTTCCAGTATTCGCGTTACGCACGTACCGCACACTCCCGTCTCACAAGAAAACTGTACATCAATGTCGTTATCTTCTAGCACATCAATGACAGACTTATCTGCGGGGACTTCAAAGACTTGACCTGTGCTACTGAGCTTAATCTCAAAGCTGTCATCAGCACTGTGGTCAATAGGTGCGGCGGCAAAGTATTCACGATGCACTTGATCTTGCGGCCACCCCTTCGCTTTTGCTGTACTGAGGATATGCTCCATAAAACCACCAGGTCCACATACATAAATGTGAGTACCCGGTACTGGATTAGCTAACAATTTTTCTGCTTCAAGCTTTTGAACGGCCGCGCCATCATCAAAATGAAAATGCACCTTATTTTTAAATGAAGATGACTGAATGCGCTCCACGAAGGCCGTGCGGTTTTCAGACCTCGTGCAGTAGTGCATCTCAAAATCTGCACTGCTGTGCGATAACCTTTCAGCCATGCACAGAATAGGAGTGACACCGATTCCCCCCGCAAACAGCAGGCTCCTTTGCGCACCATGCACTAAAGGGAAGTGGTTACGAGGCTCACTAATGAGGAGTCGATCTCCTTCATTAATTAACTGATGCATCGCTAAAGAGCCTCCCCTTGATGCGGGATCTTTAAGCACACCTATTTCATAACAGTGGGTTTCATCAGAATGATTACACAGCGAATATTGCCGGATTATGCCGTTGGGTAAATGCACATCAATATGAGCTCCCGCACTAAATGACGGTAAAGCTTCACCATTAGACCGCTCCAGCCGAAATACATAGATATCCTCGGCTTCTAACTGTTTGGAAGACACAAACACTTCAATCATGACAACTTTCCTAGTTTTTTATTATGAACAGATGGTTAGATTGATTAAATGCGTTCAACTTTCATTGAGGCGGCCTTCTGCTTTCAGCAAACGATCAATGATTCGTCGTGACTGAACCCCACCCGAATCTATATTAAGTTTTAGAAGGCTTCGATCAGGATGCGCTAAGAGGTTTTGCTGCTGAGATTCAAGCATCTCGAGGTCTTCGGTAAAGATCTTCCCTTGTCCTTCACGAATTTGAGCGGTCAGTTCCTGATCATCCGGTTTGAACTGGCGTGCCATTCCCCAAAAGTACCAAATCGACGTTTCTGTTTCAGGTGTAATAAAGTCCACCACGATACTACTGGCTTTGTGGGCCGGATCAGCATCATATCCGCCCTTACCGGCGTGAGCGACGCCCACCTCAATCATGACATGGCTAGGCGGTGTAAAACGACAGATCTGCCAACGATCAACAGGAACATCATCCGCCAGATTATTTGCACGCAAGGCAGCCTGCCAAAATGGTGGAGCTATTATATTTTCAATAAAACGACTCGTTGTGACACTCATCCCCTCTTTCTTTGTGGAGACCGGCGCCTCGTCTATTTCTTTTTGACCAATACTACTCGCATGCACATACGTTTCATGAGTGAGGTCCATTAGGTTATCAATCATCAACCGATAATCGCAGTTAATATGAAACAACCCTCCCCCATACCCCCACTCAGGGTTCTCAGCCCACTCTAGCTCTGGAATTTCATCAGGAGACGCTAACGCCGCCTCACCGGTCCATACCCAAATGAAGCCATAGCGCTCCACAACTGGATAGGCACGTATCTCAGGAAACCCCTCAACGCGCTGCTCAGGCATTGATTCGGTTTTACCCCCGCACCCCATTTTTAAGCCATGGTAACCACAAACCAGTAACCCATCTTCCACATACCCAAGTGATAGTGGCGCTCCTCGATGAGGACAAAAGTTTTCAACGGCTGCTATTTGGTTCTCTTTACCTCGATAGAACACAATCCGCTCGCCACAGATTGTTCGTCCTAGGGGTTTGTCTGCCACCTCATCAGCAGTACAGGCGACATACCAAGTATTTTTTAGAAACATAGAAAGGACCCAGCGTGTTTTTAGAATTATTGGATCCAATTTTCCATCAAATATCCATATTGTCAATAAAAATACACATTATTGGATCCATAAATTACAGTTAATCGTAAAAAAACGCTATTTCATCACTAAAAACTTCATACTCACAGCCTATCAAAACAAGTGCTTAACGGTTTATTGGATCCAATATGGTGCTAACATCCACTGTGGACATGACTCAATGTGAAGACGGTCTTATTTGGACATTGGCTATATTTATGAGGTTAAAATGAGCAAACCAGGTCAACGCGTACTCAGTTCCCTACGACAAATGATCCTATCGGGTGAACTCAAAGCAGGCGAACGTATTGCCGAAATACCAACCGCAGAGGCTTTAGGGGTATCGCGAACACCAATAAGAATCGCTTTTAGAACACTGGAGCAAGAAGGCCTACTCATTAAACTTGAACGCCGAGGTTATAGGGTAAGAGAAGTAACCAACGACGAGGTTTGCGATTCAGTAGAAGTACGAGGAGTTCTGGAAGGCTTAGCCGCTCGTCAAGCGGCCGAAAAAGGAGTGACCGAAAAGCAAAAACAAGAACTACAAACATGCCTAGAGTTGGGCGACTCTTTATTCGCTAAAGGGTATGTCACCGAAGAAGACTTAGAGACATACCACGACTTAAATAAGCGCTTTCACTCGCTAATCATCGAAGCGAGTAACAACTCAACGATTGCCGCCGCACTCAACCGTAATGAACACATGCCATTTGCTTCTGTGAGTTCTCTGGCAATTGATCGACATGACCTAGCCCGTGAATATCGTCGATTTAATTTTGCACACATGCAACATCATGCCGCCTTTGATGCGATTACACACGGCCAAAGCGCGCGTGCTGAAGCGATCATGCGCGAGCATGCTAATGCAACCCTACGATATACCGATCTATGTTGCGCCCAGCCAACCGATAAAAATATGATCAGGGTAATCGGAGGAGCCGACTAAAGGCTTTCAATAAATTTCTACCTTCTGAAAGCAAGCGTTAACTGACGGCACAGACACCTTCATCACCCCCACCAATGAAGCGCTCGATAACTCTGCAGATGACCTTCTTATATCCAACCCAATACATATTAAAATTTGAATATATGTTTTTTCATATATACAATTCGGGTCATATTATGTTGAGGTTATGTAATGAAAAGGGTTCTTTTTGTCTGTACGGCTAATTCTGCTCGCTCCCAAATAGCAGAAGCTTTGTTACGGCACTTTGCTGGTGATCAATTTGAAGTATGTAGCGCTGGCACAGAACCCTCTGAAATAGATCCTCGTACCCTAGAGGTACTGCAAAATTTTGGTTTAAAAACCAAAGATCTCAAATCAAAGTCGATTGAAAGCCTAGAAAATCAGCACTTCGACTTTGTTATTAGTTTATGTGACAAGGCCCATCGTGAATGCCGCCATTGGCCCGACAACGGTGTGGTCATGGCTTGGGACTTTCCGGACCCTAAAGCGAGTAGTGACCCACGAGCTTTTGGTCTTACGCTACAGGAGCTGAGTGAGCGCATACGCTTATTCGTCTTAGTGAACAGCAAGCATATAAGCTCTGAAATCAAACCGCTGCAACCGCTGGACTTTTATAAGTCGTTAGCCGATGAAACACGCCTGCTCAGTCTGTTGCTCATCGAGCAGGAGGGTGAACTGTGTGTTTGTGAACTCATGGAAGCTCTCGACCTCCCTCAGCCAAAAATTTCAAGGCACCTCAGTCAATTACGAAAAATAGGCTTGCTCTTAGATAGGCGACAGGGGCAGTGGGTTTTCTACCGTATTCATCCTCTCTTAGATGACTGGATGCGAGACATACTAAGAACCACGCGAGAGCACAGCTCACAATTACTAGAAACACCAGAAAGGCGCTTAAACAGCATGAACTCAAGGCCGTCTTCAGAAAGCATAAACGTGTAATAAAGCATGCATTTATGACCACTACTATGGATAAACAATCTGTTTAGAGAGGTAAAAACGATGACCATCAAAATAGGTATTAACGGCTTTGGTCGCATGGGCCGCTTAACGATGCGCGCCATTTTTAATCAAGATGATATCGACATTACTCATATCAATGATCCTGCAGGCGATGCAGCAACGTTGGCCCATCTAATGAACTTTGATTCTGTGCATGGACGTTGGGAGCATGAGGCGACAGCCAAAGAAGATACGATGTTAATTGGCCAGCATAAAATCACCCTAAGCCACAATAAGGCAATACCAGAGACCGACTGGTCAGCTTGTGACGTGGTGATTGAAGCATCCGGGAAAATGAAAACCAAAGCGCTACTTCAAGCTTACTTAGATCAAGGCGTAAAGCGCGTTGTAGTCACTGCACCGGTTAAAGAGGACGGCATTCTCAATATTGTTATGGGTGTTAATGACCATCTTTACGATCCCGCTCAGCATCCTATCGTGACCGCCGCGTCTTGCACCACCAACTGTTTAGCACCGGTTGTCAAAGTCATCCATGAGCAACTTGGCATCAAACATGGCTCCATGACGACAATCCACGATATCACCAACACACAAACTATTTTGGACGCTCCCCATAAAGACCTTCGCCGAGCGCGTGCCTGCGGGATGAGCCTTATCCCAACAACAACCGGATCTGCGACGGCTATTACGCATATTTTTCCGGAACTTAAGGGTAAGCTGAATGGACATGCCATTCGTGTACCTTTAGCCAACGCATCATTAACCGACTGTGTATTTGAGGTTGAACGCGACACCAGCGTCCAAGAAGTCAACGCCTTACTAAAAGCCGCTGCCGATAGTGATCTAAACGGTATCCTAGGTTATGAAGAACGCCCTCTGGTTTCTATTGATTACAAAACGGACCCTCGCTCTAGCATCATTGACGCCCTATCTACTATGGTGGTCAACGGTACGCAGGTGAAGCTCTATACTTGGTACGACAACGAGTGGGGTTATGCTAATCGAACAGCAGAGCTCACCTTAAAAGTAGGACGCTCATAAATGCTAAGCCACCTGCCCCCTGCTATTCGTCAATACTTAGTAGTCACCGGTAACTATTGGGCGTTTACGCTTACCGATGGTGCTTTGCGCATGTTAGTTGTGCTGCACTTTCATAGCCTAGGTTACTCCCCTCTAGACATTGCTCTGCTTTTCTTGTTTTACGAGGTGTTCGGTGTCATTACTAATTTAGTAGGCGGATGGATTGGGGCACACATGGGGCTAAATCGCACCATGAATATTGGACTAGCGTTGCAAGTGGCCGCGCTAGCTATGCTGTTAGTGCCTAGCTCGTGGTTAACAGTCATGTGGGTTATGGCGGCTCAAGCTTTATCGGGTATCGCTAAAGATCTCAACAAGATGAGTGCCAAAAGCTCAATAAAGCTACTGGTTCCCCCTGAAGCAGAAGGTAAACTGTATTACTGGGTTGCTCTACTAACAGGTTCAAAAAACACATTAAAAGGCATCGGTTTTTTCCTAGGAGGTTTTTTACTCTCTGTGCTTGGCTTTTCTGGGGCAGTGGCATCCATGGCGGGCGCGCTAGCAATCGTTTGGATACTGAGCATACTCTTGCTCAAACGTGATCTGGGTAAAGCCAAAAACAAACCGAAATTTCGGGATATTTTCTCGAAAAGCCCGGCGATCAATATTCTGTCGGCCGCCAGAATGTTCTTATTTGGTGCCCGCGATGTATGGTTTGTTGTGGCCTTGCCTGTTTTTCTCTCTCAAACACTAAATTGGAACCACAGCCAAACTGGCGGCTTTTTAGCTTTGTGGGTGATTGGGTACGGAATAGTGCAAGCATTTGCACCTCGTATTACCGGTAAAGCCTCAGGTAAAGTGCCTGACGGTCTCAGTGCAACATGGTGGGCCTTATCACTAACGGTATTACCAGGGTTGATTGCCATAGGCCTAATGCTAGAGCTGAACCCTGCAACCTTACTCATCTGCGGCCTCGCGATTTTTGGCGCTGTATTTGCTGTAAACTCTTCGTTGCACAGCTACCTTATTGTCAGCTATGCAGGTAATGATGGTGTGTCCTTAGATGTAGGCTTCTATTATATGTCCAATGCGATGGGGCGCTTAATAGGTACTGTGCTCTCTGGCTGGGTTTTCCAATTAGCAGGCCAAGGTAGCTCAGGCCTTCAAGCATGCCTATGGATTTCGACGGCCTTCTTGATAGCAGCCACCTTAATTTCAATCAAACTCCCTCATTCGAGGAATACTCGATAAGTTTTTGTATTACAAAAGCGCATCAAACCGCTTCATCGCCCTGCTTCAGAGGCTTAGAAGCCGCTTTTATGTGCACCACTATCGATTTTTTTATTGTGCATCGCACTCTATTTTCAACTATAGTGCTACAAGCGTTAAGGGTTTTAAACGCTTGTATGCAGCATACAAAATAAGGATATACCCAAATTTTTAAAAACTGTTTTAATAAAATATTTTATTAAAAATGTAAATTATATAAGTAAAATATTTAATGGATAACCATGCCTTCACCTTTTAAATTCCGTATTGATTTAAAGCGATTAATATTATTACTTTCTATATTTATTGCGATCATTACATTTATAAACACTATTTATGCAAGCTATAGTGTCCAGCGTGAAATAATAATCAACAATACTCTAGAGTCAAACAGAGTATATGCGGCTAAGCTCGCCTATAGTACAGAGCAATTCCTTTTATCCAGCCAACAGCAGCTCGCCTACAGTGCCAAAACGCTACAAGACAAGATGGATGATGACGCTGTGTTAACAGCAGAAACAGAGCGGTTATTAATGCAGAATAATAACTTCAACTCTGTTTTTGTGGTGAGAAATGATGGGACTATGCTCTCATTCCACCCAACGAGCATACCGTTAAAAGGAGTAAAAATACGTTCCGCCGGTTCCATCGAAGCAATAGAGCTCAAAAAACCGATTATCAGTGATCCTTATGTATCAGCAGTAAATAATTATATTATTGTACAAAGCTATCCTATTTTTTCGGCTGATAAACGCTATTTAGGTTATGTGGGCGGGTCATTTTATTTAGAAAAAGAAAACATTTTAAACTCTATTCTAGGTGAGCACTATCATCGTGATAGCTCTTACCTGTACGTCGTCGACAAACATAAAAGGCTTATCTATCACCCCGACAGAGTGGGCGAGATTATTACAAACAACTCCGTTATTGATACTGTTATTAAAGGCAACTCGGGAGCAGACAGAGTGGTTAACAGTAAAGGGGTAGACATGCTTGCAGGCTATGCATATATCCCCATCAGTGGGTGGGGCGTAGTGGCCCAAAAGCCGGTGTCGATCACGTTAGCTGAGCTTAATTCCCAGATTAAAAAAGTGATTATTAATACTGTTCCTTTGGCGATATTAACGTTGGTATTTATTTGGTTTTGCACCTACTTAATTTCGCAGCCTCTTGGCAAACTAGCTAGTGCCGTAGAAGACCTTGACTCACATTTCATCAACGATCGAATACGCAGCATACGCTCGTGGTATTTTGAAGCCGACAGGATTAAGCAGGCTTTATTAAGCGGAATGAACTTAGTTAACCAAAGAATAAACAAACTTAACTTGGATTCATTAACTGACCCCATGACAAAGCTTTATAACCGCCGTGGGTTAAAAGTCATGATTACCGAGCTACAAAAGAACCATAGTTATTTTTCAATTATTGCTATCGACATAGATCACTTTAAACGTATCAATGACAATTTTGGGCATGATATGGGTGATAAGGTCATTCAGTTGGTAGCCAAACTCATGACTGACAGTTTTAGAGGTGCTGACGTACTGTGTCGTTCAGGTGGAGAGGAATTCCTTATGTTATTACCGGGAACAGACCTTAAGGCCGCCACCGTCCTCGCAGAGCGTTTACGAGCCAATACAGAACTGAGCGAAATGCCAGACAACGTACACAACATCACCATCTCGCTAGGCCTTTCTTTTTGGTCTGTTGATAGCGAAGCAACAATTGAAGAATCGTTAAGCTTAGCTGACAAAGCCCTTTACTCTGCTAAAAACCAAGGCCGAAACAGAGTTGTAGTGGCTGATAATTTAACAAACTAAGGTAAGACATACCTTAGTTTGGCGGTGATTTACTATCATAGCTTTCAGCATTTTGGGTGCGCATTTAGGTAAGCCTCTATCTGCGCTAAATAGGTGGGGTGGTCAACCTTCTTATGTAAAAAAGAAGGGTATAGATATATCTCAAAAAGCCAACGGATTGGCTTCCATTTGTCCTCCAAAGGCAAATCTTTGTCAGGGAAAATATGGTTATCCATCAATGCTGCACATATTTTAAAAAATATATCACCTGCCATAAATGGGCTTGGCGGGTAGTAGCCAGCATAGAATTTTTTCCGTCTCCCCGTTTCAATCGAATCAAGCCACAGCGTGGTGCAACCCATCGATTTGTAAGTAAGCACCGGCTCTCCGTCTTTATGAATGAGCTCTGTCTGCCTTTCTTCTACTTTACCCACTTTGTACAAGTAGACTTGACCCCGACGTACGGTGTAGATGATGCCTTTGGAGCGGTTAACCACAATGGGGTGCATATTGGGGTAGAAAAGAAAAAATAATAAACAGTAAACAGGAAATAGATAAAAGAATAATAATTTCGATATTTTATGGGATAGGTTCATTTTCCTATGTGAGTTATATAAGTCCTGATATAAATCTTCAACACTTGCATAAACATCCACATTCATTTCCTTATGTTTTACCCATTCTATGTCCACAAATTTTTTGAAATCATATATATATAATCATCATACATCTCATCGAATATATCTATATTATATTTTTCATCGCCATACCCAGTGCTTACATAGTCACTTAATAAAACGCCTGCCGAAAACAAAAAAAAGACTAACAATGCAATTACCTTGTTAGATCTAGATAGATACTCGGGAAATTTAATGATATTTTTCATCTACTCTACAGACCTAGTCGACATGACTATCAACCTGATTTTGCTCTTCCAAAGGCGAATCTTTGTCAGGGGAAATATCAACGTATCCATTCACATAACGAAAACTACGTTTTAACCCGAAGTACTGAATAAATTCTTTAAACTGAATAAGCGCATCACCCGCGTACAGCTTTTTGCCGTTCATGTAGAAAAAAGAGATCATTGCGTACCTAACGGCTTACGATAGCTAAAGTCAAAGTCTTCAAAATCCATATCGCCCTCTTCCAGATCCTTGAACTCGACCATGATCTGATCGATAACCGCTTGCACCTCTGGGGAGAACGGGTCTTCTCGTTTTCTAAAGCTAAAGAGGACGATTTTATCCAAAAATTCTAGAAACTTTTTTGAAGGGCCGGTGATTAAGATGGAGGTAAGCCATGCGTCATCGGTATCTTTATTTTGGTTGCTAAAATAAGCATTCAGCAATATGCACAAAAATTGCTGCTGGCAATTGCTGTCGGGGTAAAAGATACCTGTACTGAACACCTCTTTGTGAGTGAGGCATTTTTCGTTTTTCCATTTATATAAACCAACATTCAGCGGAATGATTAACGAGCTGGCCGATATTGCCCCCGTATTCGTTGTGAAGGGCAGATAGTTAAGGTCATAAACTTTGTGATAGTAAACCTTCCCGTCTTTAACGGTGTAAATAAGACGTCGCTTTTTATCGAAGACCACCAAGGCCTCACGACGGCGAAAGAGGCTAATGAGTAGTGGAACGGTAGCGATGAGGAGCGGGGCTAAGTCAGGAGGAATATGATTATGGGTTTTCCAATAGCGTTTTGAACTTTCAAAAAGACTTACATGTGATTCATTATTCGGATCAAAATCATCTCTTATACGAAGATTTGCTTCATAAGCGCGATCATCAAAATCATAATACCAACGTAATTCATCGATTATAGAACCTTTCCCAGTACCTAGTGCGCCACTCAACAGTAAAAAGATCATTCCCACCGTAAATAACATAACAAATAGCGATCTCACCCACATCTGCATAAAAGGTTCTAAAACAACACATCCATTCACATAACGAAAACTACGTTTTAAGCCAAAATACTGAATAAATTCTTTAAACTGAAGAAACGCATCACCCGCGTACAGCTTTTTGCCGTTCATATAAAAGATTTGCATTACACATCACTCAGCTCTAAAGATAACCATTCACTGTTATTGGAAAAATTGACGTCTTTATAAAACAGTTTAACCCGGATATAAATACGACGACTTCCAGCATAACGCGCAACCTTATTACAAACCTTCTTATCCACATTAAGATAAGCTTTATCTTTATCAAAACATTCTAAAAATCAGCACTTTCGATAATCTACTTAAAATCCATGACTAACCTAGTTATGAAGACTCTTTCTCGTCTTGAGGATAGCCTCGTTACTTAACGCAAAGCGAAGCGGTAATAATGGTATTCTCCCTTCAGGTAATTGAGAGTACTCCATTTTCTCTGGGTTACCTTTGCTAGAAAAACCAGGAGGGACACCCAGAGGTGGTGATGCGGGGGTATTTACAACAGGTTTTAGGTTCTTAGCTTTTTGTATAGCTTAGCTTTTTGTATAGCTTCGCTGTTTGCAATGCGTTTATTGGTCGCGAAAATATCATTGTATGCTTTACCCCATTCCATGATCTAACCTTACGAGCGTCCTGCTCTATGTGCGAAAAGAAGACCAATATTGTAGTCGGGTATCGCTTCTCGAACCACCTCCTACCTAAAAATAGGAATTTGACCTATACCCGTTGAGAGCATCTGTAGGTTTATTGTGAGAAGTCTAACGTAGTGCCAGACGGTACGCATACAAAAGCAGTACAGACTAATCATCCATACTGCGGTGTTTACTTCCACGTTGACTATTTATGTTCACTACGCCACTCGGCACCCTTTTAGCGACTGATTAAGCGATGACATGACTTGTGAGCGGGTGATGATCCCCACGATACGATTAAAATCATCCACCACAGGGAAGATTTTGGGCTTATCTTTCCCCATGATGGTCGCCAGTTCTAGGATGGATAACTCAGCCGATACGAACAAGGGGTTCTTGTGCATAATATCCTTCACTTGGATATGTGAATCACAGTGGTAGCTGTCAGTGATCAATGCTTTGATACAGTCTTGTTCTGATAGAAAGCCCACCAGCTGCTTTTTTTCATCAACAACAGGCAACCCCAAGAAACCACTTGAAAGTAGCTGATCGACGGCATCAGTGAGGCACGTTTCCATGGTTAGGGGCGTAACCTGATGGCTCATTAAGTGTTTTACTTTAAACATGTCGATAACCTCTGTTTGTTTTCCCGATAGGGATTGCATCCAGTATTAACGCGTTTACGAGTTTTGCCCAATGAGATCTAGCTATATTGATAATAGCTATGAGTTATTAGCCCTGTTTATGCTGCTTTGAGGGCAAGCACACATAAAAAAGAGCCGTGTAGGCTCTTTTAGTTAAGCGTCATTGGCTTACGGACACGGGTATGTGTAACGTTGATGGATAGTCTCGATTGCTTCAAGAATATCGCTGTTTAGTTCAACATCATCAGACGCTATGTTTATAGCCAACTGTTCCATGGTGGTGGCACCGATAATAGTAGATGCTAAAAATGGGCGCGAATTCACAAACGCCAGTGCCAGCTGCGAAGGATCGATGCCATGCTCTTTCGCGAGTGATACGTAAGCTTGCGTCGCAGCTACACCGTTTTCATTTGTATAGCGCGCATAGCTTGGGAACAATGATAAGCGTGATCCCTTTGGCATTTGCCCATTTAGGTACTTACCCGACAATACGCCAAACCCTAAGGGTGAGTAAGACAACAAATCTACCTGCTCGCGCTGCATTACTTCAGCCAAGCCAACCTCGGTCGAGCGATTCAATAAGCTATATGGGTTTTGAACACTCACAATACGCGGCAAATCGTGCATCTCGGCGTACTTTAGAAAGCTCATAGCACCCCAAGCCGTTTCATTTGAGAGGCCGATGTGACGAATTTTTCCTTCATCCACCAGCTCTTGGAGCACCTGCAGAGTCTCTAGGATGGGCGTACCATCTTTAGAGGCGTCATGTGTATAACCCAATTTGCCAAAGAAGTTGGTTTGACGATCAGGCCAATGTAGCTGGTAGAGGTCGACATAGTCGGTTTGCAAACGCTGCAAGCTTTTCTCAATGGCTTCACGCAGATTAGGGCGATCAAAGTGTAAATTAGGGCGCAGGTAACTGGTCATTTCTGCGGGGCCAGCCGCTTTGGTTGCGATGATTAAATCATCCCGCTTGCCACGTTTTTTAAGCCAGTTGCCAATGTAAGTTTCTGTTCGGCCCTGTGTTTCTGGAGACGTCGGCACGGGGTACATTTCGGCAGCATCGATAAAGTTCACATCGTGAGCGACGGCATAGTCTAATTGCTCGTGCGCCTGTGCTTCCGTGTTTTGATTACCGAATGTCATAGTGCCTAAGCAGATGCGGCTCACGGCTAAATCACTACTACCTAGTTTACGATACTGCATACCCTCTCCTTATTTGCTGACGTTTGAATCACTGGTATGACCAGCCCAGTGCCATTTAGCTCCCCGGTAAGACGCGAACACTAAAAGATTTTAAATAGTCCGTTTCTGGGATCGCGGGATGTACCGGGTGATCTGCGCCTTGGTGCCCTTGATGGAAGATCTGTGCCGTACGATCGAGCTCGCGTGCATTGCTGCGGATAATATCAATCAAGCTAGCGCGCTCTAAATGCATAGAGCATGAGGCACTAATTAATATGCCGTCTTTTTTCAATAAACGCATCGCCATGTTATTGATACGCGCATACGCCCGCTCACCATTTTTGATGTCTTTGCGACGGGCGATAAATGCAGGTGGATCCACAACAATCACATCAAAGCGTTCTTGCTCTTGTATTAGCGCTTTGCAAGTATCAAATGCATCTCCTTTTAAGCCGACAAAACGGTCATCTGCATTATTGATACGTGCATTTTCTAGTGCGACTTCTAAGGCTGTTTCAGAGGCATCCACACAGGTGACTTCATCAGCTCCAGCGGCTAATGCCTGTACACCCCAGCCCCCCACGTAACTGAACAAGTCGAGTACTCGCTTACCTTGAACATGGCGCTGCATCTCGGCGCGGCTGTCACGATGATCGTAGAACCAGCCCGTTTTTTGACCCGTTAAGATAGGTGCTAATAAGGGCACTCCGTTTTCTTCCAGCGGACATAGCTCAGGCACTTCGCCTTGCACTACTTCAATGTAGCTTTCCAGCCCTTCTGTAGTGCGCATTTTACCATCGCACCGTAAAACAATAGCCTGCGGCGTAAAGATCTTATTTAAAGCGGCGACCACTTCATCCACAGCCGCTTCCATTCCAGCCGTGGAAATTTGTACAACAAACACATCAAAGAAGCGATCAATCACCAGACCGGGCAAAGCATCAGAATCACCAAACACAAGGCGGTAACACGGCTTATCAAAGCAAGCTTCACGTAAAGATAATGCAATATTGATACGATGCACCAATAAGGAACGATCAAGACGGTAACGCGTATCGCGGCTGATCATACGCCCACAAATCAACGTATTAGGGTTGATATAAGCAATGCCCATCGCTTTACCTTGGCTTGATTCAACGAGCACTTGCTCGCCGGGCGCAAATTGTTTGAGCGGTGAACGTTTGTTATCGACTTCGTTGCTGTAAATCCACACATGACCTGCGCGCAGACGGCGGTCAGCACCACTATTCAAAATTAAGGTATTTAGAGACATGACACTCTCGACAGACGCTTTAGACGACAATCCCGGCCTTAGCCGGGATAAAAAATAATTAAGGTTAAGCTTACACCCTTGCTAAGGTCAGGTCGATAATCTCTGCGTTAGCGGCTGTTTATCACGGATAAATAAGGCAATATTTCAGAATAGTCATACTCGGATGACAATGGTATTGTGATCTAAACTAACACGGAGGTGTGTATGAGTCTTACCATTAAAGTCCTAATTGGCATGCTACTAGGGATAGTTGTCGGATTATCCATTAACCTACTGGGGCTCAACAGTCCTGACGGATGGATTTACGGCTACCTAACTAACGGACTATTCCATGTTGTTGGAACCATGTTCGTTAACGCTCTCAAAATGCTCGTTGTGCCATTAGTGTTCTTCTCACTAATTTGCGGCGTATGCGGCATCGGTGATATCAAATTATTAGGGCGTATTGGTTCTAAGTCCTTTGTACTTTATTTAATTACCACCGCGGTGGCTATTGCGTCCGCTTTGATTATTGCCGCAGGCTTGGGTATTGGCCAAGGTATGGACGCCGTTTCTGAAGCCGTCTTCACTGGTAAAGACGCACCTCCACTGAGCCATGTGCTCATCAACATTGTTCCAACCAACCCTATTAATGCCATGGCGAAAGGCGACATGCTGCCAGTCATCTTCTTCGCTATCCTCTTTGGTACCAGCATTTTGCTAGTAGGACGTAAAGCCAGTAGTGTTGCTGACTTTATTGAAGTGCTAAATGAAGTCATGATGAAAATGGTAACTATCGTCATGTCTGTCGCACCTTATGCGGTCTTTTGTTTGATTGCGAAAGCGATGGCAAACCTAGGCTTAGATTTACTAGGTCAGCTATTGGGATACGTACTTGTTCTGATTGGTGTTCTTTTATTCCACCTGTTTGTAACGCTTCAAGTTGTCCTCAAGCTCTTTTCTGGCCTTAGCCCCTTCGTCTTTCTTAAAAAGATCCGTAACGCACAAGTTTTCGCATTCAGTACCTCCAGCTCGAATGCGACGATCCCCGTGACCCTTCGTACCGTCACCGAACGAATGGGGGTTAAAAACTCCGTGGCGTCTTTTACCGTACCATTTGGCGCAACAATCAACATGGACGGCACGGCCATCATGCAGGGGGTTGCAACGGTATTCATTGCTAACATCTACAATGTCGAACTTGGCATGAGCGGGTATTTAACCGTTATTATGATGTCGGTATTGGCGTCAATTGGTACCGCAGGCGTGCCTGGCGTGGGCTTAATTATGTTATCGATGGTATTCGCCCAAGTTGGCTTACCTATCGAAGGTATTGGTTTAATCCTCGGTGTTGACCGCCTGCTCGACATGATCCGCACTGCCGTTAATATTTCAGGCGATGCTGTCGTGTCAGTCGTTGTCGCAAAAAGTGAAAACCAGCTGGATACCACTATCTATGATGATCCACTCGCCGGTACGGTAGATGATGCTGGTGTCCACTTCGACCCGGCAGCAGAAAGAGATCTCGCGGCTGGTATCGAGCAAACACACAACCGCAGCTAGTATTTACGCTACACAGCAGGCACAAAAAACCCCGGAATTCCGGGGTTTTTTAGTAAGGCTAGTAGGCCACACATAAGCTATGTTAGGTATGTGTTGGCTACCTTAGCGCTTATTCTTCGTCTTCGCACAGCTCGCCATACGCCGCGGCGTCTAGCAAGTCGTCTAGTTCAGAAGCATCCGATAACTTAAGGCGGAAGAACCAACCGTCGCCGTAAGGATCACTGTTAACCAGCTCAGGAGACTCTTCAAGCTGCTCGTTAACAGCAACCACTTCACCTGAAACAGGCGCATAAATATCTGATGCAGCTTTCACAGACTCAACAACACCCGCGTCGTCACCTGCGCCTACTTCTGAGCCCTCTTCCGGTAACTCAACAAATACAACATCACCTAGCAAATCTTGCGCATGGTCAGTAATACCGATAGTGACGGTGCCATCACCCTCATCACGGATCCACTCATGGCTAGATACATATTTCAGTTCGTTACGAATATCACTCATCTTCCCGGTTCCTGTCTAAGGAGGTTAAGAAAAAACTTTTTTGCCATGACGGACAAAAGGTGGACGAACCACTTTGACCGGCACTTGTTTGCCACGCATATCAACCATAGCTTCTGCACCCGTTCCTGCAGGAACACGCGCCAAAGCAATTGATACGTTGAGTGTTGGTGAAAAACTACCGCTGGTAATTTCACCTTCACCTAAACCTTCCACGATTACTTTTTGGTGACCGCGTAAAATGCCACGCTGTTCTAATACTAGCCCTACTAGCTTATTAGGTACACCCGCCGCTTTTTGTGCTTCAAGCGCTTCGCGACCAATAAACTGACGTGTTTCAGGCTCCCAAGCTATGGTCCAGCCCATAGCCGACTGCAACGGCGTAACCGTTTCATCCATATCAGAGCCATATAGGTTCATACCCGCTTCTAAGCGCAATGTATCACGCGCGCCCAAACCACAAGGTGACACACCCGCATCGGCTAATGCTTGCCAAAAAGCGACCACTTCATCGTCAGGAACCATAATTTCTAACCCATCTTCACCGGTATAACCAGTTCGGGCTATAAACCAACCTTCCGACTCGCAACCTTGGAACACGTCGAGGCCATCAATCAGGCGCTGGCGGAACTCACTCAAGACTGTTTTAGTTAACGCTATAGCCTCAGGTCCTTGTACGGCAACCATCGCCAATTCAGGTCGTTCGGTTAAGGCCACATCAAAGCGTGCTGCTTGCTCAGCCATCCACCGCAAATCTTTATCACGTGTTGCACAGTTTACGACGACGCGAAACCACTCACCTGATACATGAGGTTCGCTCATTAGATATACAATGAGATCGTCGATGACATGACCATTGTCATTGAGCATACCGCTATACATCGCTTTACCCTTCACGGTAAGGCGAGCGACATCATTCGCTAACAAGCGGCGCAAATAATCAGCCGCATCGGCGCCAGTAACATCGACGATTGTCATGTGAGACACATCAAACATGCCTGATGCCTGACGTACTTTATTGTGTTCTTCTATTTGAGAGCCATAGTTGATCGGCATATCCCAGCCGCCAAAATCAACCATTTTAGCACCCATGGATTGGTGTAGATCGTACAACGCAGTCTTCTTTGCCATTCGTCACAAACTCGCTGGTGTTTGTTGCATGTAGAGCTTATTAAGCCATGAATCAGCGCTAACCCTAAGCCCGAAAATAAAAAAGGGAGGTCAATTTATAGGGATTTGCGCAGCAGATCAATGCTTGAGCCTGCCGCACGATGCTTCTTTAGTCCAGCCCGTATCGTTTTATTCATCCGCTTTTACGTTGAGCCATAGCGGGCAGATCGCCTTTAAGCCCCATCGCCTGCATGACAATGTGTTGTTTTATCGGAGATAATTTGTTCAGCGTATTCATTCCCGTGTTACGAATAAGCTTAAGCAACGGCTGCTGATGCCCAAATAATTGTTTAAAGAATTCCATGCCCGCAGACATTTGAATATTCGCCGCTTGCCGTTGGCGCTGATAGCGTAACAAAACCGCTTCACTGCTCCATTGATCACCCCGATCGCGCGCCTGCAGCACCGTTTCCACCAAAGCAGCGGCGTCCATTAGCCCTAAATTAACGCCTTGCCCCGCCAAGGGATGGATGGTGTGGGCCGCATCGCCAATAACCGCCAGAGCGGCCTTAACATAGTACTTGGCGTGACGCTGACGCAACGGAAAAACCGAACGCTCAGCGGTTGTTTGCACCTGACCTAAGCGCTGCTCAAAACTACGCGTGAGCAAATCACAAAAACTTTGGTCGTCGCCTGACATCAGATCTCGTGCATGATCCGGTGACGTTGACCATACAATGGAGCAAGAATGGGGGTCACTGAGCGGTAAAAATGCCAACGGGCCATCATCCGTAAAACGCTGCCACGCCGTGTTACGGTGGGGCTTTTCAGTGGTAACCGTCGTAACAATTGCATGATGGCCGTAGTCCCACTCCCACATGGGAATCGACGCCATACGACGAACCCCAGACATGGCGCCATCAGCCGCGACCACTAACGCCGTTTGCCATAGTTGCCCATCACTACAGGTTAGCTGTCGAGTGCCATCTGCTGCTACATCACTCATGGCTTCAACACTGACGCCAGCCACCCAGGTTAGGGATTTCAAACCCGCGGCTATTTCCATAAGAGCAGCCACCGTGACTCGGTTCTCTACAATATGCCCCAAGTGCGGCTCATGAAGTTCTCGGCTGGAAAAGTGGATATGTCCGCTGCCTTCGCCATCCCACACATCCATATCTGTGTAAGGGTGTATACGCAAACCTTGCATCAGTGGCCACGCCCCTAAGCTTTTAAGCCACTGCTCAGACGCGCAGGTCAAGGCACTCACTCGCGAATCATAACCCACATCTTGCTGAGCCTTCGCTTGGGACATAGCCTGTGCTAATTGACTCGTTTTTTGTTCAAGTACAACAACCTGTAAGCCTTGTTGGGCGAACGCTACCGCAGCGGACAACCCGACCATTCCGGCGCCTATTACTACGACATCTGCCGTCTGCACTGTCATTTTAATACCTAAACCCTATTGTGGTTACCATTGTTATGAAGCCGTTAAATCTGGCGCCGGAATGTCCAAGCCCATGGCCCCACGGGCAAATATTGTTTTGGCTATTGGGCAGATATCCATCGCTTGCAAGCCAACATCACGCCCCAAAGCGAGCAATGGATTTGTATTTGAGAACAAGCGCATCGTCTTATCGCTCAAACCTATCGTGCGTTCCTGATCATCAATGCGCGCACGATAGTAAGCTTGGAGCATTGTAAGATCACCCAGCCCAACACCGCGTTGGCGTGCATCAATTAATTGTTGAGCCAAGGCAACAACACCCCGTAAAGCCAAATTGTAGCCTTGGCCAGCAATCGGATGTAAAGCATGCGCCGCATTGCCTAGTATCGCTAAACCTGAACGTACCTGTTCATCCGCTACGACTTTTTTAAGCGGATAACTGAACCGCTCTCCCACTTTTACAAACCGCCCGGCACGATAACCAAAACGCTCTTGTACCTTGGCTATAAAAGCGTCGTCCGACATGGCAAGCGTTTCTTCTAATTCATCTGATGGTACTGTCCACACAAGGCCACAACGGTTATCTTGGTCATGCGTGGCAAGCGGCAATAAAGCAACTGGTCCGTCGGGTGTGAATCGCTCATACGCAATATTTTTGTGCGATCGATCGGGACTAATAACCGCTACAACAGCATGCTGATCATATTGAGTTTGCTGATAGCCAATGCCTAACTGTTCACGTAAGTCAGAACGACCGCCATCAGCCATCACCACCAACGCCGCACGAATAACTTGCTCAACGCCGTTAATGTCAACGGTTACTTCCATACCGGATTCTACACGCGCCACATGAGACACGTGAGCAGGGCAGATCGGCGTAAGGCGCTCATGGTTTGTATGGGTTTGTAAATGATTAAGCAACACACGCCCAAGCCAGTGGTTTTCTACCACGTACCCTAGAGCAGGTACTTTTTCTTGCTCGGCGCTTAAGCGAGCAGCACCAAAGTGGCCTTTATCCGACACATGAATGTGGGTGATAGGGGTCGCTTGCTCCGAGATCGCCGGCCAAACACCGATATGCTCGTATAATGATCGGGTGCCATAAGATAACGCAGTGGCTCGGGCATCATAGCTAGGCTGGTAAACCGTCAAATCGTCATCCGGTAGAGGCTGGGATTCGATCATGGCGATCTGTAAATCAAGCGACTGAGCGGCAGGCAGCAGCGCCGCAGCCAAGCTAGCACCCACCATACCGCCACCGATAATGACAATATCGAATGTTTGCACTGCAGCGCTTGCCTCTTTGTTACTTTTTTCTGTCATACGGCCGCCATTAATGCTTCTATTTCATCAACGGTTTTAGGAACCGATGCCGTCAGGACTTCATGCCCTGTTTCAGTGATTAATACATCGTCTTCAATACGTATTCCTATACCACGCCAACGCGCATCAACGGACATGTTGGATGGCGATACATAAATACCAGGTTCAACCGTCATCACCATACCCGGCTGCAGTGTTCGCCATTGGCCATCAACCTTATAGTTACCTACATCATGGACATCCAGACCCAGCCAATGTCCCAGCTTGTGCATGTAGAACTCACGATGAGCGCCTTCTTCTATCAGCGCGTCCAACTGGCCAGACAATAAACCCAGTTCAATTAGCCCTGCGGTAATGACGCGCACAGAGCAATCATGGATTGCCTCCCACGGTACTCCCGGCTTAATCATATCCAAACAGGCATACTGCGCCTTTAATGTCAGCTCGTAGAGTGCTTTTTGCTCGTCGCTAAATTGACCATTAACGGGAAACGTCCGCGTTATATCCCCAGCGTAATAATCATGTTCACAGCCAGCATCAATTAACACTAAATCGCCAGAGCGCAGCGTGTCACGATTGCTCACATAATGCAGAACACACGCATTCTCCCCCCCACCGACAATACTTGAATAGGCCGGTAGACGGCAGCCTTCATTCATAAAGTGATGAGTGATTACGGCTTCGAGTTGATACTCTTTCATACCCGGTTTACATGCTTGCATCGCGCGGATGTGAGCTTGTGCCGATATCTCACCGGCAGCGCGCATGACGGCTGCTTCAGCTTCGGACTTGATTAAACGCATATCGTGCAGGCAGGGTGCCAAATCCGTCAGTTGTGTCGGCGCTTGCACCCCTTGCCTCACCTGCTGACGCATAACCGTTAACCATGCTTCTACGCGCTCTTGCGTAGCCAAGTGACTACCCATACAAAAATACAGCTGAGCAATGCCGTCTAGCAGCGTTGGGACTTTATCATCTAACGCCTCTACAGAACCTGACTCATCAGCACCAAAAATTGCCTTGGCGCCTTCTGGCCCGTGGCGGAACCCATGCCAAATTTCCATGTGAGGGTCACGAGGCAAACAATACAAATGATAAGTCACCACACCGGCTCGCTTAATGAGCAACATGACCGCATCCGGCTCATCAAAGCCTGTTAGGTAGTAGAAATCGCTGTCTTGTCGAAACGGAAACTCAACATCATTGTTACGTGGCTGTAAGCTTGCTGCGGGTACGATAGCAGCGCTGCTATCATCCATTTGCTCGGCTAAGCGTTCACGTCGAGCGGCAAATTCAGCCTGTTCTATACGCGGGTAATCCATCATACCTCCATCCTATGGCAACGCTCTTAGTGCATTGCTTGTGGTGCAGACTCTTGTGTATCGTCGGGTTTATTGCACTCGGCAAACAGCATTAATGCAGCCATCCGAACATATTCCTCAAGTTGCATCAGGTCAGACTCGGCTTCGTCTGTATCTTCCACATCCTCACTGGAAACTTGGGCAATTTGCGATAAATCAGTCAACGACTCTTTTGCCTCTGCTGATAACGACTGATCGGTCTGCTTACCTTGATAACCGAAACCTGTCATAAAGCCCTGAGTCCACTGCCCCAACGCTTCGGTGCGTTGATGAACAGGTGACTCATCATCAGGCCGTAGCATCGACAGCCCCATATCAAAGCTTTCGAGTTGGCCTAATGTTTGTTGGTACAAGCCAATTAACCCTATTTTGCTCGTCTCGTGTGATAACCCTGATAACTCTAAAAGCTCGCATACCGTCTTCAGCCATAAATCAGGCGTTAAACGTGCCCCGGAAGCTAATTGACCGGCAAGCCAGCCATGAAGCTCAGCAGGCGATACCGTTAGTACCTCTTCAGATACAAGCACATTGGCTATTTGGTCAAAAGTAAGGAGTTCATCATGTTGCGCTAAAGTCATTAAAACACTCTCGAATTATCAATCGTCACATAGAATTACGCTAAGTGTAACGCATCCATGGAGCTTAGGCAGAATTGACCCTACAATAGAGCCTGATTATAGTCAGCATAATAAAGCTCAGAGCTAGGAATGCCGGACCTCAAGATGACAGATCACTATTTTAACGCACTCGAACAAAAAATAGATCAACTACTGCAACGTTGCGCTCGTTTGGAATATGAAAACCGACAACTGCGTGAAGCCGAGCAAAACGTCCGCCATGATAAGGCTCGATTGCTTCAGGTGAACGATCAAACTCGCGCTCAGGTCGAGAAAATGATTCAGCGCCTCAAATCACTGGAGCAGAACACATGAGCCAAGGGAAAAGCCAAAAAGTATCAATTCGAATACTGGACAAGGAATATGTAGTCGGCTGCCCAGATGGCGCTGAGGCCGAATTATTTGCCTCGGCTGAATACCTTGATACAAAAATGCGCGAAATACGCGATACGGGTAAATTACTAGGACTAGATCGCATCGCCGTAATGGCCGCGCTCAATATGTCTCACGAACTACTACAAAATAAAGCCCAGCAATCTGAGCTGATCGAATCCCGCATACAACGCCTTGGTAGTAAAATAGATCAATCCTTAGCCAAACTAGAAAAAGGTCAACCTGAAGATCATTCATCGTAATTTTTTTTACAGTAAAATCATTATGTTATGTATTTCACATAGCATTAAGATAAAAAATTACAAGACCTGACATCTTAATTTATAGCGTTATAATGCAAGGGCTTCCTGGGGTAACTGACAATTGGTTACGTCCCTCGAGCCGATAAACACCAGATTGGATTTTCTTAGCAGGTGTTGTGAGCATGTCCGTTCTTCGGAAAGCCTAATACATCTCGGGAATCTCCTCCTTGAACCTTCGGGTTCAGGGCCACAACCAATATCGGTACCTCGGGAAGTCCTTCCTACCTTTATCAAGCCAAACCTTAAGGTCAGTATGGATACACGCCAACAGTTGCGCTCCAAGCTGCGCCGCCAACGCCGCGCACTTACTCCACTACAGCAAAAGGAAGCGAGCAGACGGCTTCTCAACCAGCTGGGTAAAATACCCGCAATTCAGCGCGTAAAACACATTGCGGTTTATATAGACTCAGATGGCGAAATAGGCACTCAGCCCATCATTGAATGGTGTCACAGACACAATAAGCGAGTCTATCTGCCTGTCTTGCATCCCTTGAGTCATAACCGCCTGTGGTTTACGCAATACACACCAAGCACCCCAATGAAGCGCAATAAATATGGAATTTTAGAGCCTCGCAAGCCTTACCATCGCATGTTAAGCGCCAAGCGCATCGACCTCGTACTCATGCCACTGGTTGGCTTTGATACGAACGGAGGGCGACTGGGAATGGGAGGCGGCTACTACGATCGCACCTTTAGCTACCTAAAAAAACCGGGGATTAACAAGCCTCGCTTAATTGGTTTAGCTCATGAGCTTCAAAAGGTAGACACGCTACCCATCGAACCATGGGACATTCCCCTCAGTGCTGTTGCTACAGACAAGGCTTTACACACCTATTCATCATAATAGGGAGCAGAAGAAGTAGAGTTTAGTGGCGCAATGGAAGTAGCCGTAGCTACCGTGAGTTGAGCAAGGCTAGCCTTGGCGGCTAAAAACTTGAGAGACAATGGACGCCAGTTCAAAATCTGTTTGTGAAAAGACACCGGTAATAACAGAACCGATGACAAAGGCGGTAATCACTAACATGACAAGATCTGGACCCTTTCGCATAGTAACGCTCTAAATTTTTTTAAAAAATAAACTTGAAAAAACAGTGATGTTAAACTTGTTCGCAAAAAATCAGCAAAGAGTCTTTCATATTCTGTAAAAAAATCAAGCTTTACGTATAACTTATCCGCAAGTTACGCTGTTTTCTTAGTTATTTTTATAAGTTTTAGCGAAAAACAGCTGAAAAACAAGAAAATTTTCTGACTCGAAGGCTCCAGCAAGCAATTCGTCTTTAAAGCACAAACCACATCACTAACGGCATAAATAGAAATGACAAAAGAGTTTGTCCGGTAATAATTGCCGCCATTAACTCAGTGTCGCCTCCCAGTTGTCGAGCCAAAATATACCCAGACGAGGCCGTTGGCACTGCCGCAAACACCAACATCAAAGCCGTCATTTGTGCCGTAAAGCCTAAACTCCAGCACGTTATCCACATAATGACAGGAAATATGGCCAGCTTTACGACAGATGAAACCCAAATAGCCGTTTTACCAGTACGCAGGGTATTTAAATTTAGGCCCGCGCCAACGGCCAATAATCCCAAAGGTAAAGCCATGGCACCCAACAAACCCGCTACAGAGCTAAATCCAGAGGGCACGCCAAGTCCGCTTGTATTTAAAAAGATACCCAGTAGGCAGCTGAGTATTAGTGGGTTTTTCGATAAATTGATAACGACATTTTTCACGCTCGGCGTAGCGGTTGTGTGTAACGAAAAAACCAGAATGCACAGTACGTTAATAAGCGGAATCATAATACCGATAATAACGGCAGAGATTGCTATAGCATCGCCTTGAAATAACGCGGCGGCCGCAGCTAAAGCTACATAAGTATTAAAGCGTATGCCGCCTTGATAGAAAGAGGTAAAGCCGGCAGCAGTTAACTTTAACCAAGGTTTGAGTAAATAACATACCGCTGAACCGGTTAGCAGCATCACTACAATAGCGACGGCGATCGAAAAAACCGGAACCCCACTCATATCAGCCGACCCCAATCGATCGATCAACATCACGGGGAATAATACAAAATAGGTAAGCTTTTCAGCCGGCAGCCAAAAGGCATCACCTGGGAACTGATATCGACGACCTAGCTGGCCTAACACTAATAAAGCAAAAATGGGCCATAAAGCACTTAGCACGGTTTCCATACTTGTGTAGTATCCTTCGGGTACAAAAACAAAATAATTCAGGGAGCCATCTCATGACATCTCTCGTACTCACGGTCATCGGACCAGACAAACCGGGACTCGTCGAACAATTATCTCACGCGATTGTCTCTCATGGCGGTAACTGGCTTGAGTCTGGCCTTTCTCGCCTTGGCGGCAAGTTCGCAGGTATCGTACTCGTCGATTTACCAGAGGCACAAGTTAATTCGCTACAAGCCGCACTGCAAGCGCTTCAGTCCAGCGGGCTAAAAGTATCAAGCGAAATCAGTGACGACCAAGCCCGTGAGGTATCACTAAAGCCTATAACGCTCGACCTTATAGGCCACGACAAACCGGGAATCGTTAGGGATATATCTCAAGCACTTGCCGCGCGGCAAATTAATGTTGAGCACCTAGATACCCAATTAGTATCGGGTTCCATGTCGGCCGAGCTGCTATTTAAAGCAGAAGCACAGTTACTCGCACCCGAGTCTCTGGACGTAGACGAACTACAAGCAGCACTAGAATCTATCGCCAGCGACTTGATGGTAGATATCTCAATTAACTAATCAAAGCGCTTATTACGCACTTGTGTAGATATTTTCAGACATCATTCAGTTTGAAAACCGTCTTATAAGCCTAATACAGATTATTGACTGTTTAATTTAAAGCAGAAAGTGCAAAGAGGTTATATGGGTATTTTATCGTGGATTATTATGGGGCTGTTAGCCGGCGCATTAGCAAAATGGATCATGCCTGGTAAAGACCCTGGTGGTTGTATCATTACTATTTTGTTGGGTATTGGTGGCGGTTTACTCGGTGGTTACTTGGGTACCTTGTTAGGCATGGGTAAAGTAGATGGCTTTAATCTAGGTAGCTTTGCTTTAGCAACCTTAGGCGCTGTGATTTTGCTCTTTATCTACCGTAAGATGAAAAGCTAGCACCACGCGACGGTGCCTCCCAGCGGCACCGTCCATAGCCCCACAGACTATTTTCCAAGCACTCACCGTATGCCGCCATCGGCTAGTCCAAATTATTCAGTTGGTCGTTGCAGAGCACACCTGATTACGGCCATAATGTTTGGCTCGATATAGCGCATCATCCGCGCGTTTCATCCAATCTCGGCTATCCTCTTTTTCCCGTAATTGCGCCACGCCCACCGATACAGTGACAGATAAACCTGGGATTAAACGGGTCTTTTCAAGCAAATGGCGAATTTGATCCGCTAAGTTTTGTGCCTCTTGCACATCACCTTCAACAATCACCACAAACTCTTCACCGCCTAAACGAAAGAGCTTTTCATTACGGCGCAGCAGTACCTGCATGAATTCGACAAAACGCTGCAAAAACTGATCACCCACGCCATGACCATGGTTATCATTAATTCGCTTAAAATGATCGATATCAAAGAGCACTATGGAGACAGGCATTGGACGGCGAGAAAATGAAGAAACAACACTTTCTATTTCATCATCCATCGCCCGGCGGTTCCCTGCACCGGTTAATGAATCGACGGTGGCTGCCACCGACAAACGCACTCGGTCATGATGTACACGACGAGCAAAAATAAACGCAAACATCGCCACCAGCACATAGGTGACTACAAAACGCAGCATTTCTGAAGGCTCTACAATATCGCGAATCAGCCAAGTTACCAAAGCAAGGCACATGAGGGAGATAGCTGTCGCTTCTTTGAGGCGCACGGTAAAATAGCATGCTAACGTGACAGGGTAAGCCCAAAAAAGCAGCTCGGTTCCCCTAACATACACAGATAGAACCATGCCCAGCGAGTAGGTCATGGTAAAAATTATCCCGGCTAAGCGATAACGCCCTGTTGCGAATACGTACGCTCCAATAACGACCATAAACACAACAATAAGCAGATCAACCATTCCCTGCTCTATGTTTCCACTCCAGAAACGCCAAACAGCAAATGGCAAAATCGCCAATACACCCATTAGCCCTTGGAATAAAATAAACTCTTCTACAGGCTCTAGGTTTTTATGCTCTCTTCCCAGCCGGGACATCAAACTAGTGAGCAAAATAAATCCCTTTATTCTTGGCTCTTCTGAGAGCTGTGTTGTTAAAGAAGTCACCTATTAGCAACCCCCGGTTAGCTAATAGGCTATTCACACCAATTAACCTCGCTTGGCTAACATTGCTTTAGCACGCGTAACGGCAGCACGCACTTGTTTAGGCGCAGTACCACCAACATGATCACGCGCCGCAACAGAACCTTCCAGTGTTAAAACATCAAAGACATCTTCACTAATGGTGTCAGAGAACTGCTGTAATTCGTTGAGGGTCATTTCGCCTAAATCTTTACCTGATTCAATGCCGTACGCAACTGATTTACCGACGACTTCGTGAGCATCACGGAACGGCATTCCTTTACGAACCAAGTAGTCTGCTAGATCGGTCGCCGTTGAAAAGCCGCGTAAGGCCGCTTCACGCATATATTCTTTACGTGACTCCAGCGCTGGAACCATATCTGCGAACGCACGCAGACAACCTTTTACGGTATCAATGGCATCAAACAGAGGTTCTTTATCTTCTTGATTATCCTTGTTATATGCCAAAGGCTGTGACTTCATCAAGGTTAACAAACTAAACAAGTGGCCATAAACACGCCCACTCTTGCCTCGAACCAGCTCAGGCACATCAGGATTTTTCTTTTGTGGCATGATCGATGAGCCCGTACAAAAGCGATCAGGCAAATTGATAAAGTTGAATTGCGCCGACGTCCATAATACGAGCTCTTCTGACATACGCGTCATGTGCATCATCATGATGCTGGATGCAGCACAAAACTCAATAGCAAAATCTCGATCCGATACCGCATCTAACGAATTCTCAGCGGGTGCATCAAAACCGAGTAACTCACAGGTTACATGGCGCTGAATCGGATACGTTGTGCCAGCTAATGCCGCGGCTCCGAGTGGCATTACGTTAACGCGTTTTCGTACATCTTCAAAACGCTGATAATCACGCGTTAGCATTTCAAACCAGGCCATTAAATGGTGGCCAAACGTAACAGGTTGAGCGGTTTGTAAGTGCGTAAAGCCCGGCATGATGGTGTCGGCTTCACCTTCGGCTAGCTCGGCTAAGCCCTGCTGTAAGCGAGTTATTTCAGCTAAAATCAGGTCGATTTCATCACGGACAAACAAACGGATATCTGTGGCGACTTGGTCATTACGAGAGCGGCCCGTGTGTAACTTCTTACCGGTAATACCGATCTTCTTTGTCAGTGCCGCTTCGATGTTCATGTGCACATCTTCTAATTCGATTGACCATTCAAAGTTGCCAGCTTCGATATCCGACTGAATTTCATTGAGGCCATTAACAATCAAATCACGCTCTTCAACAGTAAGAACACCTGCCATTTCCAACATAGTAGCGTGTGCAATAGAGCCGCGGATATCTTGTTTATACATGCGCTGATCAAATTGGACTGATGCAGTAAAACGAGCGACAAAAGCGTCGGTAGGTTCATTAAAACGACCACCCCATTGCTGGTTGGTTGTGTTGCTCATGACTAACCTCCTATAAAATCAGCGCTATGCTTCAACTAATTTGTAAACAAATCGCTATAAAACGAATAAAAAATTAGCCGGATTATATCAGTTTTCCATGCAGCGTGACCCTTTTTCCGAACAAGCACACGCAACCAAACCAATCTGTTACAATCCAAACACTGCTGGGCGTGCCGGTTTAGAATCGGCTTCTTACTTTCGTTATTGCCATTGCAGCCGGATTCGATTGTCAGGACATCATTATGCAAAATAATATCCAGAAAAAACGTGTACGCATCGCCACCCGAAAAAGCCTGTTAGCTCTATGGCAAGCAGAGTATGTAAAAGCCGAGCTAGAAAAACACCATCCTGGCATTGAAGTCGAATTGCTGGGGATGAGCACACGAGGCGATAAAATTCTGGATACCCCACTGGCTAAAGTGGGCGGTAAAGGGCTCTTTGTAAAAGAGCTAGAAGTCGCCATGCTAGAAAACCGCGCCGACATCGCCGTCCATTCTATGAAAGATGTACCAATGGAGTTCCCCGAAGGCTTGGGACTGTCAGTTATTTGCCCGCGCGAACGCCCAACCGATGCGTTTGTTTCCAATCGATTCAACACACTGGCCGAACTTCCTCAAGGCGCTATTGTGGGCACTTCATCGTTACGCCGCCAAGCACTTCTGCGTGAGCAGCGCCCCGATCTAGAAATTCATGACTTACGAGGCAACGTTCAAACACGCCTTAGCAAACTCGATGATGGGCAATACGACGCAATTATCCTTGCTACAGCGGGGCTAATCAGACTTGAACTACAAGACCGGATTCGCACCGAACTCTCTGCAGACATTTGCTTACCTGCCGGTGGACAAGGCGCCGTTGGTATTGAATGCCGTTTAGATGACCACGAGATGATCGAGCTACTAGCCCCGCTGCACGATGCTCGCACAGCGGCTTGCGTGACAGCTGAGCGCGCAATGAACCGCCGTCTTGAAGGGGGCTGCCAAGTACCTATTGCCTGCTTCGCCGTCCTTAACGAAGCTGAAGATGAAGTCTACCTACGAGGACTCGTCGCCAAGCCCGATGGTACGACTGTATTGCGTGACGAAGAGCGCGGAGCCCCAGAAAATGCCGAGCAAATGGGGATAGCTCTCGCCGAGCGCTTACTAGACGCCGGTGCCCAGGAAATACTCAGTGCCGTTTATGCATCAGGTAACGCTCAGGCATAACACGCACACTTTTTAAGGGCAATGGACAGTATGCCAAATGCATTAGCCAACTTAACGGGACAACGGGTATTAGTTACCCGGCCAGCTCACCAAGCTGCCCAACAAATACAACAACTGAGGGACTGCGGTGCAACTCCGATACCGCTTCCTCTGTTAGCCATTCATCCAATTGAAGCAACAGACCCTCGTTATCATCTGCTCAAAACCCAAATGATGAACATTGATGAATATCAGGTCATTATTTGTGTGAGCCCTAACGCCGCTAAACTTGCCATAGAATGGATAGATGAATACTGGCCACAGCTACCTGTCGGCATTGAATGGTTAGCTATTGGTGGAAAAACGGAGACCATGCTAAACGATGCGGGCATACCGGCTAAACGCCCAGCCGAAGGTTTTAACTCCGAAGCCATGTTAACCATGCCAACACTGACAGAGCTGAATGGCGCTAAGGTACTGATATTACGTGGTGATGGTGGAAGAGCTACGCTTGCCGAAGGGTTAAGCGAGCGCGGAGCTATCGTCACATATGCCAATTTATATGACCGTTGCTGCCCCACCTATGAAGATACGCTTATCCAAAGTACTATTTATCAATCTTCACTGACCTCTATCCTTATTACCAGTGGCGAGGCCCTTGATAACTTTGTTACAGTGGTGAAAGGTCGGCAACAACAATTCAGTATCAATTCACTACTCTCACTGTACCTTGTGGTCCCCAGTGAACGAATTGCTGAAAAAGCCCGTACAATAGGATTTACAACTATCATGGTAGCGCAAGGACCGGACGATGAGTCCATGATCAAGGCGCTTACCCTAGCTAATGACTCGGAAGCCAACGCATGAAAGAGACCGGGAAACATACGGACGATAAGCAGGATCAAGTAAAAAAAGACGATTCTGCCTCTAAGAAACCAACCGTAGAAGCGCAAACATCTAATGACACATCTGATCCAAAACCGGATGTGGCAAAAGCCGCCGATACTGAATCGACGGCAGCAAAGGAACCCCAGTCTGCAGATAACAAGCCTGAAGTGACTGAGCCAACCAAAGAAATACCGGCCGACAAACCCACACCGGTGGTTGCAGCGGTACCTCAAGCCGAAGAAAAAAAGCCAAGCACATGGCCTGGTAAGTTAGCGCTGGTTATCTCAATTATTGCATTAGGCGCAACGGGTTACATCTACTGGCACGATATGCAAAAACAGCAGCAAGAAAGTGCTGATATAGAAGCACTCAAGGCGCAAGTGTCTGAGGCTATCAACAGCACCAACGCTACCGTTGCTGACGCTAAATCGCTTGTTAGCACACAGGTTTCATCGGTTAACCAAAGTTTAACCATGCTGCAAAACCAAACAGCCAAAGAACAAGCCGGTATTGCTGAGTTACAAGAACGCCTGACGCAAAGCATTCAGCAAGTGCAAGCAAAACAAACCAATACCCGCAAAGATTGGCTATTGGCCGAATCAGAGTACTTGTTACGATTGGCAAACCAACGTGTCATGATGGAGCAAACTCCGGTTGGCGCCCTAGCACTTCTTAAGTCTGCCGATAAGATTTTAAAAGAGACCGATGACGTATCTATCTATGCCGTGCGCAAAGCGCTCGCTGAAGATATTGCCTCCCTCGAAGCCGTTCCAACATTTGATTTAGAAGGCAGCTACCTCAAGCTAGCGGCACTGAATAACCAAGTCAATAACTTACGCTTAATCCCGCTAACTGAAAAAAATCAATTGCCGTCTCTCATCGAAGAAATGACACCGGATACCGTTGATACCTCATTAATGGATAATGTTCGCGATTCATGGGCAAAAGCGGTGGATAAGTTTGAGAAGCTTGTTGTGATTCAGCACCATGATAAGAAAATCGAGCCACTGTTATCACCAGAGCAAAATTACTACCTGCAACAAAATCTGCACCTGATGCTGGAGCAAGCCCAACTGGCATTACTGCAACGTAAGCAAGTCGCTTTCGACCGTAGCCTCGACAAAGCAGAAGAGTGGCTTTCTACTTATTTTGAAGCCGACGATGCAACCACACAATCGTTACTGCGCGGAGTGAATGAGCTTAAGTCTCTTCAAATTTCACCGCAAATGCCTGATATTAGCGGCTCTCTTAACGCCTTAAAAAGCTACCTTCAAAAAATGACCGACCTTAAGGCAGAAGGAGCCGCTTAATGAAAAGACTACTGCTTCTTCTACTCGTCGTCCTAGCGGTTGGCGCTTGGGTTGGCGAAAAAATGGTTCAAGACCCTGGCTATGCCATGCTTGCTTACAATGGCACGACCATTGAGACAAGCTTATGGGTACTGATAGTCATATTAGTGCTTGGTTTTGCCATTTTACATTGGTTGATCAACTTTTTATTGCATTCGAAAATGCCTCATACCCGCATTAAAGAATGGCGTGAGCATCGTCGTCATTCATTAGCGCAACGTAAAACCATGAAAGGGTTGCTGGCGCTTTCCGAGGGCAAGTGGTGGCAAGCTCAACGCCTACTCAAACAGTCCGCCAATGATGCGCAACTCCCCCTCGTTAACTACTTGGCCGGCGCACGTGCGGCTCATGAGCAAAGGGAAGACAAAGCCGCCGATGAGCTGTTACAGCAGGCACGCAGCGCCGTTCCTCAAGCTGAAGTGGCCATTGGCGTGAGCCAAGCACAGATCCAGCTCGAACGAGGAGAATACGAAACCTGCTTAGCTAACCTCATTCGCTTACGACGTTTAGCACCTAAAAACACCTATGTTTTACGCCTGCTCAAATCGGTGTATGTCAGCCTCGAAGACTGGCAAGGGTTAACAAACTTATTGCCTGATTTACGTAAGCACAAAGTATTCAACCCGGCCGAATTAGATAAGTTAGAGCAAACCTGCTATGCACAACTGCTTGGCACTGCACTGGCTAATATCCCAGCAGAAGCCGATGTAGAAACACGCTTAAAAGCCTTAAACCGCGAGTGGGATAGCTTACCAAACCGAATGTCTCAAGATGAGCTAATCGTTCGCCAATATGTTGAGCTACTCATTGAAGCCCGCTCAGAAGAAAAAGCTGAAAGCTTCTTGCGCACTAAAATTAAGAAAGAGTGGGATGAGGGCCTTGTTCGACTTTACGGTCGTGTGCAAGCAGCCGACGCGCATAAGCAGTTAGAAGTCGCTAAAGGCTGGCTTAAAAAGCACCCAGACAGCGCCTCTTTGAAACTGACGTTGGGCCGCATCTCAATGCGTAACGAGCACTGGGGCAAAGCAGTAGATTATTTAGAAGAAAGCTTAGCGCTTGAAAAATCACCTGAGACCTACAGCGAACTCACACGCTTGCTGACTCACTTGGGCGATAACGAGCGCTCGCTTAGCATCATGCAGGATGGCATGGAGTTAATGAGCACTGACTTACCGCCGCTGCCATTACCTCAAAGTGATACAACTGCCGACACAGAATCATCGTCCGCGGCACCCGAAGCAGCACCTGCTGAATCAAAAGCATAACAAGAGCAAACCGCTCCCCAAAAGCCCTCTGTTGCTTAGTTGCACCGAGGGCTTTTAGCTTTTATGACCACTGCGACTTCGGTATTGGCTAGGCGTTAAGCCTGTTTGCTTGTGAAACATGCGCCGAAACGCACTGACATCTTCATAGCCAATCATCCAAGCAATCTGGTCTACTGTGGTGGTTGAGTTCTCAAGTAACTCTCGTGCTTTATGCACCCTAAACTGCTGTATGTATTCTGACGGTGTTAGTCCTGTCGCTTTTTGAAAACGTCGTAAAAACGTACGCTCAGTCAGGTTCGCCTCCTGAGCTAAGTTTTCAACTAATAAAGGCCCTGAAAAGCCCCGGTGAATCAAGTGCTGTGCAGTAAGGATCGCATTATCATGATGGTTCATAATGGGTAAAAAGCTGCGATAAAAACCTTGTTGCCTAGGTCCTATATCCACTAACAAAAAACGTCCAAGCGCCTGAACAACAGTCGATGGTACATACCGACTGATCAAATGAAGACCCAAGTCCATCCAAGACATCACGCCTCCGGCTGTAATGACATCCGGGTCACTAATGAGCAACGCATTTATATCCAGTTCAATCGTGGGGTAATGCTGGCGAAATAACCTCTCTAGCTGCCAATGAGTTGTCGCCTTACGACCCTGCAGCATACCTGCCTGAGCCAACAGAAACGCGCCAGCGCACGCCGAACTAATAGTCGCGCCTTGTTGGTGCCACGTACTTAATTGGCGACATAAGTCGCCTTGCTTATCTAAGTAAGCTTGCCCTTCAAGCACAGGCGGTACTATCACTAACAAAGGAGAACAGCTGTCATCCAGACTGACTAAACATTCTTTTTCGACTTTCCAGCGGCTTATTTTGAACGCGACATTAGTATCAGGCTGCATCTCGCTTAATATTCGATTGGCTGATTGGAAAAGATCAATCAATCCATAAACGGCCGACTGTGCGGTACCTGGAATAATAATGATCGCAACCGAAATAATGTTATTCATGTCTGTTATTGCTCGATTTATGTCTTTTCCGCCACCTAATTAGCTTAACAGGGACTGCTACGATGTTCGAACCTATCAATCAGGAGACTATCATGAGTAAAACAGCCCTTCTTATAATCGATATGCAAAACGACTATTTCCCTGCGGGTAAATACCCTCTTAGCGGGATAGAGGCCGCCGCTAATAATGTCCACAAGGTATTAGTCCATTTTCGTGAAAACCAACAACCAATCATCCATGTACGACACGAATTTACGTCACCCGAAGCGCCTTTTTTTATCGCTGGGAGTGAAGGGTCTCGTATTTATCATTCTCTTCAACCAAAAGAAGGCGAATTTGACATATTAAAGCACGAGGTTAACAGCTTTAAAGAAACTGACCTTCAAGCGTTACTGGATCAAGAACAGATCACAGATTTAGTCATAGTGGGAGCAATGAGCCACATGTGCATTGATGCCGTTGCTCGCGCTGCTGCTGACCTTGGTTATAACAACACAGTCCTGCACGATGCCTGTGCAACTTTAGATTTGGAATTTAACGGTACCCACGTACCAGCAAAGCAAGTACATGCAGCACAAATGGCAGCACTAGCTTTCGCTTATGCAGAGGTGATAGATACGGAAACGTTCACGGCTAACGCCTAAAAGCGTTGCAGACAATGAGGCTTTTTACACGTAAACCATAAAAGCCTCATTTTGATGGCCCGTTCAGCTACGTGCTTAGTTGAGCCTTAATCAACAAAGCAGCGCTTTTTAGCACTGCTTTTGTTACACCTGCCTACTTCAGCGTTTTTAAATAGCTAATCAAATAATCTTGCTTGGCTTTGTCGGTGATGGATACATGGCGCATGCGAGTGCCGGGTACGAGTGCTTCGTTATCGGCGATCCATTGGCGCAGGTTTTCTTCTGTCCAAGTTAACCCTGCTGCCGACATGGCGTCTGAGTATGCAAAGCGTGGTACAGAGCCTGATTGACGACCCACTACACCAACAAGGCTAGGGCCAAAGGTGTTTTTACTAGGATCTGCTGAGTGGCAAGCGGTGCAGTTTTGTTGAAAAACCTGCTCTCCGGCAGCGGCCATCGCGGCATTTGTATCCGCTATCGCAAAGCTTGATAGCAACAGTGCAGCGCTGCCGATGAAAGCTTGAGTAGTTTTCTTCATCATGAGTGTTTACTCCCTTAACCAATAATAATTTCCCTTAGTATATTTAGGGTTATTGGGCGGCGCGCTGTACGAAAGTACTGATTTTACGCATGCCCGCCAGCTAACTGCGGGGATACTGAGCTAGATCAAATAAGCCGGCTCGTGAGCCTTCAGTGTAGGAAGCCTTGCTATTTTTGTTGCGCAACGAGCGCATATTCAACAGTCTATTACTTGGATGTGTTTTTCAGTTGTCATCAAGGGCTAATATCATGCACTATTATGGGGCACCTATATGCTAGAGCCTAGTGAGTATTCGATGCTTTAAAAAGTAAGCGGCCTGTGAAACAAGGAATGGAGCACAAGGAGAAAGGCTAATGCGTCAAAAAACCTTAAATTTGCGTCAAAGTCGGATACTTTTGCGGAAAGATCCAAAACCATCGTCTACAGTTTGTAATACGTGAGATGAGTTTCTACTATTTGATCTTCAAGACCTTTGTGGCGTTACGTCAATGTTTGTGAAGCATCATGACATTACATCGTTACGAACGACTCTCTTTTTAAAGGGCGGGGACATTTATGCTTAACACCCAACTCCCCCGCCTATTTTTTCTTACTTTCCTCACGTGCGTTAACCGTCAAACTGACACAATTTTTCGTCAGTATTTTTGTTATACCGTTGATCCGATGAGACGGATCTAACCTCATTCATTACGGAGTATCACCCTATGGACACCGATTCAGCCGATAATAATAAGCAACGAACACTCTTTAAGATGAAAGATTTGTTCGGTAAGCGGCTACCGGATTCACAAGCTTCAGCCGTTGCACATTTTGCAGACCTACTTTTTACATACGCGCCCGAAGATGAAGTCGCTCAGCGCCCTATTGAAGGTTTATATGGCTCTACGCTAGCCTGCTGGAGCTTTATCGAACAGTTTGATGGCGTAAACGCTAAGGTCCAAGTATTTAACCCAGACTTAGAGCAACATGGCTGGCATTCAAACCACACGGTTATTCAGTTGATGATGAAAGACTGCCCATTCATTGTTGATTCGGTGCGAATGTCTCTGAATCGTCTCGGTGTTGGGATACGCGTGGTGCAAAACGTCGTACTGTATACCGAGCGTGATGATGGCACCTTGGTAAATACATCCGGACAGGAAGGTAAAGGAGAGGCCGAATCCCTCATTTATCTTGAGGTCGACCGCCATACGGAAGCCGACTTACTTAAGCGTATGCGTGAAGAGTTGATCATCACATTACGCGCTGTTGATGTGTCTGTGCGCGACTTTCATGCCATGAAAGAGCGTATTTCACTGGCGGCTAAGGAATTAGGAACGGCGGGGTATGAAAAAGAGCAGACTTTTGTTGATTGGCTACTAGATGACCACTTCACCTTCTTAGCCAGTGATGAAGTGAGCTACAAGGGTGGTAAAGCAACGCCAGATAAAGATTCGGCTTTGGGCCAGCTCAGTGTTCGTGGATTACTCAACTTAGATGAACACGAGGTCAGTAATGAGCCACTAACTTACAGCCGCCACGGCGAACGTTCGCGAGTGCACCGCCCTGCCTATCTGGATATGATTATTCTTGGACGCTATGACAAAAAGGGTAATTGCATTGGTGCAACCCGTATTCTTGGTTTGTACACGTCCCCTGTTTACTTTGAGCGTCCTTCTCGCATCCCTCTAATCCATGAAAAAGTGCAGCGTATATTGACCCGCTCTGGCTTTAACAAGCACGGCCACAGTGGTAAAACGTTCCACCAAGTATTGGTTGATATGCCACGTGATGAGCTATTTTTAGCCACCGAGGATGAACTTTACCAAGCGGCCTTACGCATTTTCCATCTTCAAGAGCGCCGTAAAGCATGCATGCTCGTACGGGCGGATAAGAACGGACAATTTTACTCTTGCTTGTACTTTGTACCCCGTGACTTGTTTAGTACGGCGCTGCGCTTAAGCATCCAAACGCTGTTAACTAAAATGTTTAATGCCACTGATATTGAGTTTATTAACTCATTGGGCGAATCGGTATTAGCACGCACCTATTTTGTATTACGAGTACCACCTGGGCAGCCAACTCCAGATTTAGAGCAACTTGAAAGCGAAGTACAGGCACTCTCACGCTCTTGGAATGAAGACCTACACAGCGCCATGGTTGATGCGTTTGGTGAAGAGCTGGGCACCACACGTAGTAATTTATACCGTGAGGCTTTCCCAGCAGCTTATCGAGAGCATTTTACGACGCTGCATGCGGTGCATGACATTGAGAAAATGGAAGCGTTAAAAGGCTCTCCGCTAACCATGAGCTTTTATCGCTTGCTGGAGGAATCTCAAACCGTATTACGGTTTAAGCTCTTCACCACGGCTGTGCCATTAATTCTTTCGGATGTAATCCCTGTTCTTGAGAACTTGGGCTTACGCGTCGTGGGCGAACATCCCTTTGTTGTACATTGCTCTAACAATGTAAAATATTGGATACATGACTTTAGCCTCACGCTTAAAGGTGGGAATGGTGTCGTTGAGCTAGAAGAGGTGAAAGAGATCTTCCAGCAAGCCTTTGCCGCCATCTGGCAACAAAAAGCGGATAACGATGAATTTAACCGTTTAGTACTTAACGCCGGTCTCAACTGGCGAGAAGTGGTCATGCTTCGTGCTTATGCACGCTACAACCAACAAATTCGTTTTGGTTTTAGTCAGCAATACATTGCCGAAACACTGTCACGTCATGCCCATGTAACTCGCTTGTTGGTTGCATTATTCCGTGCTCGTTTTGATCCTCAGCGCCAATCCAGCGAAAAAGTAAAAGCTCTGATTGGCCGTATTGAAAACAGTATTTTGGATGCGCTTGATAAAGTCGATAACCTAAATGACGACAAAATTTTACGTCGTTATCTTGAGTTAATTAAAGCAACCTTACGCACCAACTACTTCCAACATCTTGATGATGGCGAGCCTAAGCCTTACTTGTCGTTGAAGATGAACCCGCACGAGATTGCCGAAATTCCTAAGCCGCGGCCTATGTTTGAAGTGTTCGTCTATTCGACTCGGGTCGAGGGTGTACACCTACGGGGCGGCAAAGTAGCACGAGGCGGCTTACGCTGGTCCGATCGTTTAGAAGATTATCGCACCGAAGTACTTGGCTTAGTGAAAGCCCAGCAAGTGAAAAATGCAGTCATTGTACCTGTTGGCGCTAAAGGTGGTTTTGTCGCTAAGCAACTCCCAACCGATGGCGGCCGTGACGAATGGTTAGCCGAAGGGGTCGAAAGCTACCGCTGGTTTATTCGCGGTTTGTTAGACCTTGCTGATAACTTAGTCAATGGTGACGTGATTCCGCCTAAAAATGTTGTTCGTCACGATGCCGATGATCCTTATTTAGTAGTGGCGGCTGACAAAGGTACTGCAACGTTCTCGGATTACGCCAACGCACTCGCTGAAGAATACGGATTTTGGCTGGGTGATGCATTTGCCTCAGGTGGTAGCCAAGGCTATGACCATAAAGGCATGGGGATTACGGCAAAAGGTGCTTGGGAGTCAGTGAAACTGCACTTCCGTGAAAAAGGCATCAATACACAAACGGATCCTTTCACCGTGATTGGTGTGGGTGATATGGCGGGCGATGTGTTTGGTAACGGTATGTTGTTATCTGACAAAATCCGCTTAGTGGCGGCCTTTAACCACATGCACATTTTTATCGACCCTACGCCTGATGAGGCCTCCAGCTTTGTTGAACGTCAGCGTATGTTTGCGCTGCCGCGTTCAAGCTGGTCCGATTACAATACGGATCTTATTTCTAAGGGTGGCGGTATATTCTCGCGTGCTGCTAAATCGATTGCTATCTCCCCTGAGATGAAAAAAGCGTTCGATATCAAAGAAGATAAGCTCTCCCCTAATGACTTAATCTCCGCTTTACTAAAAGCACCGATCGATTTGCTGTGGAACGGCGGCATTGGCACCTATGTTAAAGCCAGCAGTGAGAGCCATGCTGATGTGGGTGACAAAGCTAACGATGCTCTGCGTATTAATGGTAACGAGTTGCGCTGTAAAGTCGTAGGCGAAGGCGGTAACTTGGGCTTAAGCCAGTTAGGTCGTATCGAATACTGCGCTAATGGTGGTGCTTGTAATACCGACTTTATCGATAACGCGGGCGGTGTGGATTGTTCCGACCACGAGGTTAATATCAAAATCCTGCTGAACAAGGTTGTTGCCGATGGTGATTTGACCATGAAGCAGCGTAACAGCTTTTTACGTGATATGACCGATACCGTGGGCGAGCTAGTGCTCAAGTCGAATGATCGCCAAGCGCGTGCATTGAGTTTGGCCCAAGGCCATTCCACTAAATCTCTGGACGAATACATCCGTTTGATGAACCGTCTTGAATCTGAAGGCCGCTTGGATCGTGCGCTTGAGTTCTTACCCGAAAACCATGTATTGGCTGAGCGCCAACAGGCAGGCCAGAGCCTGACGCGTCCGGAGCTTTCGGTGCTTATCTCGTACACTAAAGCAGAGCTGAAAGAAGAGCTAAGTGCCTCCTGGTTAACGGAAGATGCGTTTGTTAAGCAAGAGCTGTTAGAAGCTTTCCCGAGCCAACTGAACGAGCGCTTCCCAGAAGCAGTTGCTGACCATCAGCTACGTAATGAGATCATTGCCACCCAGTTAGCGAATGCCATGGTTAACCACATGGGGATCACGTTTACTAACCGAATGACCGAAACCACCGGTTTGAGTGCTGATCAGGTAACCGCGGCTTATATCATTGCCCGCGAAGTGTTTGGCCTTAAAGACCTATGGAAAGCGGTTGAGCAGTTAGACAATAAGGTGGATGCGGCGGTACAGCAACGTATGTTGGTGGATCTGTTGCGCCTAATGCGCCGTGCCAGCTACTGGTTCCTCCGTAATGTCTGCAACCGAGGTAGCATCGATGTTAAAGCCGTAATCGACCGTTTCGCACCTGCGGTGACGACGATTCGCGATTCGTTTGACTCTTTGCTAACGGGTGATCTAAAAGATGCATGGTTAGAGCTACAACAATCGCTCGTCGATGCCGGTGTGCCAACCGACCTCGCACCACAAATAGCATGCGCCGAGCGTTTGTATTCAGCGTTGGCTGTGAGCGAAGTGGCTGCTGATGCGGATCAGCCTTTGCTGCCGACCGCTGAAGTCTATTTCGCCTTGGGTGAACGCTTACAGCTGGACTGGGTGAGTGAACAAATCCGCCAATATGAGCCAGCAAACCACTGGCAACTATTAGCACGCGAAGGCTTTAGCGAAGATCTAAACCTGCAACAACGACGCCTAACAGCTTCTGTGTTGAGCTCCGAATCAGAACAAACCGGTGCGGCGTTGGCGGCTGAATGGTTAGATTCGCATGAAAAAGGCACCAGCCGTTGGGAGCAAGTGCTGAGCGATCTGCAAAACAGCTCGCAGCTGGATAGCGCAACCTTCACTGTTGTGATCAGAGAGTTAACCGAGCTGTCTAATAAGCTTTAACGCTGAATGAGACCTCAGAAAGCCCCGGTTCGCATAGCGAACGCGGGGCTTTTTTATGGCGCGAAGTTGGTCGCTCCTATAGCCATTACGAGCAGCAGGTGTCTTTTTTAGGCTCTGACGAGCAGGCTAACGCCGCATCGCGTTTTTCCTTCAGGGCTTGGCGAGTAATCTGCCAAGCCGATGAGAGGAATAAGCCGGCCATGATAGCGGCGACCAACAAATCAGGCCATGCACTGCCTAACCACCAAACGGCTCCAGCCGCACATAAAACCACCAAATTGCCGATGGCATCGTTGCGACTGCATAACCAGACCGAGCGGACGTTCGCATCACCGTCTTTGTAACGCATTAACAATAGGACACTCAATACGTTAGCTGCAAAAGCCGCGACAGCCACGCTCCCCATTGTGATGGGCTGTGGGCTATTGAGGACAAAGACGCGATAGATCGTGCTTCCCAGTACCCAAATAGCCATGAGTGTAAGGCTTAGCCCCTTGAACAGTGCCGCATTACTGCGGATTGTCACTGATTTCCCAATGGCCCATAAGCTAATGCCGTAACTGAGTGTATCGCCTAAAAAATCCAAAGCATCTGCTTGTAAGGCTTGCGATTGTGCCTGGATGCCCGCGATCATTTCGACACCAAACATCAGGCCGTTGATTGCAATAATGATCCATAGAATGCGTTTGTAAGCAGGGTCTAGACCGGTAAATTCGGTATTTGCGCAGCAATTTTGTGCCATGGTCGCTCCTTATTCATCGCCTTTTTCAGTGAGATAACTATCGATTAGGTCTAGTTTAAAATCTCTAGCGACTAGAGGTTCAAGGGGCAGCGCGTTAAAATATGTATTTTTTTTAAGGCCAAATATCGAATGAACATCACATTGCCATCTTTAGATCAGCAAGCTCGGCGCGTTGTACACGGACGAGGCCATTGTGTAGAAGGCGCTGAATCATTCAATATTGAGTGGCTACCTCCTATTATGTTGATCGTTGCGTACTCGCCTTTAACCGAAGATCAACTCGGGGCACTGGTTGAACTGCTTAGCGCTGAGCCGTTGGTGGAAGGCATTTACCTTCAAGAGCGGGATCAGCCTAAAGCACCTGTTAGGCATATTTGGGGCGACGAGCAGTGCCCGAGCGAGATCCAAGAGCATGGCCTGCGCTACCATGTGGACATTGGTACGCACCAAAACTTTGGTTTATTTCTAGATATGGCTAACGGGCGTGATTGGGTACGTGAGCGAGCTCAAGGCAAACACCTGTTGAACCTGTTTTCATACACCTGTGGCTTTGCTGTTGCCGCAATGGCCGGTGGCGCGGCTTCTGTCGTGAATCTGGATATGAGTAAATCGGCATTAAGCACCGGCCGAGCGAATTTACGCTTGAATGGGTTAGATGACAAACGCGTGCGCTTTTTAGGCCATGACTTATTTAAATCCTGGGGTAAATTACGCAAACTGGGGCCTTATGATGTGGTGATTGCTGATCCTCCGTCTATGCAAAAAGGTAGCTTTTTAGTAGAGAAAGACTACCCGCGCATTATTCGTCAGTTACCTACGTTACTGAAAAAAGAAGGGGTTGCCGTGTTATGTCTAAACGCTCCGTGGTTGGGGCGTCAGTTTATATTGGATGCCGTTGCCGAAGAGGCGCCCCAGTTAGTGCATGTCGAAACGCTAGAGCGGCCTGAGGTTGTTCAAGAAAAAAGCCCAGACGATGGCCTTAAAGTGATGATCTTTATTCATAAAGAGGGATAGCTTATGGCTAAGTTTTACGCGATAGGTCAGTTATCAAAACTAGCTGACTGCAAAGTCTCAACTATACGCTGGTATGAAGAACGCGGTTTTCTAGAACCGGCAACCCGCACCGAAGGCAATCAACGGCGTTACACCGATAAACATGTCACGACATTGCGCTTTATTCGTCATGCTCGTGCATTAGGGTTTGATTTAACAGAGATACAAAAACTGAGGCAGTTAAACGGTTGTTGTTATGGAGATCATATCGAAGCCGACACCATTGCCCAGCAACACTTGTTAGACGTTAGGGATAAGATTAAACGCTTACAAGCGGTTGAAGCTGAATTGGTGAGCATGATTGAAGATTGCCATTATGAGAAAAACCACCAGTGCCGCATCCTTGAGGTACTGGCGGATCATGACTTATGCGAAACCGATCATAAAGCGCTTTAGCGTCCTTTCCAAGGAACTAGCTTTTTCTCGCCGTAGCGCATCAGCATGTCGAATAGGTAGGCGATTATACCGATAACAATAATCCCCATAATGACAACATCAGTTACCAAAAACTCAGCGGCATTGAGCACCATAAAACCTAAACCTGCTTGCGCGGCGACCATTTCGGCAGCGACCAAGGTTGTCCAGCCAAAACCGATGCCAATTCGCATACCCGTTAGAATTTCTGGCATGGCGTTGATCAGGATGATGTGACGGATAACCTGCCAGCGGCTAGCCCCCATTGAGAAAGCGGCGTGTATCTGTTCAATCGCCACGGATTTCACACCTGCACGCGCGCTCAGAGCCATAGGTGCAAAAATAGCTAAGTAAATAAGGACAACTTTAGACACCTCGCCAATACCCAGCCAAATGATAACCAGTGGCAAATAAGCCAACGGTGGTAATGGGCGATAAAACTCAATGATGGGATCAAATAAGCCTCGAGCAACGCGGTTAACGCCCATAAAGATTCCGATGGGGATAGCTGTTAACGCCGCTAAAATGAAGGCGGAAAACACACGCATCATACTCCAACCGGTGTGCTCTAGCAGCGTTGCGTTAGCAAACCCTTCGGTAGCAACCTCCCAAAAACGTGCAACAACGGCACCTGGCGAAGGCAAAAAAAGCGGCTTAACCCATTGTAAGTACGTAGCAATATACCAAAAGCCAATCAACACTAAGGCGGTTGCGATGCTAATAGCTAGGCTCTTACCTTGGCCGGGTGCCCCGTAAGATTCACCGGGCTTTACAGGGCCTGCGGCAAATATTGATAGAAAACGTTGGGCAAGTGTCGGTTTGGCAACGGGTGGAGCATTCATTGCTTTTTGATTGCCTTTATTTACATTCTCTTTGGAATTTTTAATTGCGGCGTCTCGTTCGTAAGACCGCATGGTTGTCATAACGGGTGTTGTAGATTCCATTAGTGCAACCCTCCTTCGGCTTCATCGCCATGAATGATACTGAGCACTTGCTCGCGCATTGCGATGAATTCTGGCAAGGATTTAACCTTGCGAGCATCACGACATTCGAGAAAAATTTGATTAAAGTTCAGCGAGAACTCGTGAGTAATGCGCCCGGGGCGGGGTGACATAATAATCAAGCGGGAAGCCATAAATAAGGCCTCTTCTACACTGTGTGTAATGAAGAACATCATTTTTTGTGTTTGTTTCCATACATCCAATAACAGTTCTTGCAAGACTTCTCGGGTGAGTGCGTCTAGGGCACCTAAGGGTTCATCAAGTAACAGCATTTGCGGATCATTCGTCAGTGCGCGGGCTATCCCTACCCGCTGCTGCATGCCGCCAGAGAGCTGGTACACCGGGTGTTTGTGGAAGTCTTGCAGGCCAACCAGTTGTAAAAACTCAGCGGCTCTTTCGTTTCGCTCTTTTAAGCTAAAACCCTGTAATTTAAGACCAAACGCAGTGTTATCTAGAACGTTGAGCCAAGGTAGCAGCGCGTGCTTTTGGAACACGACACCTCGATCTTTACCTGGACCTGTAATTTGATCGTCTAGGTCTAACCCACAAGCAACCCGAGGTAATCCGGCTATTCCACTTTGTCCAAGTGTGAGATAACCATCGCTGGGTTGGATAAAACCCGCCATCAAGTTGAGAAGTGTCGTTTTACCGCAACCTGATGCCCCTAAGGCGACAACAAACTCCCCGGGTTCGATGGTAAAATTGATATCAGAAAGAGCGGTTACTGTCTCACCACCGTTCATTCCGGGGTAGCGCACGGAAACATCATGAATTTGTAAACGACTCATATCGTTCTCCTGTTAACTGTCTGGCAGGTAGTCATGGCTTAAAGGTTATTATGCAGAGCCATCAACACGCCTCGCTGGATGGCTCTGATGCGGTTACAGTTTGCTAGCGGCTTCTGCAAAAGAGGCATTAACAAACACGCTGTAGTCGTCAGCTAAGCTCGGTACTTTGCCCTGCTCTTTAAGAAACTCGGAAGTGAATTGCAGAGCTTTAGCCGCCCCGCCTTCAGCTCCGCAGCCTAACCATACGCAGCTCGTTTGCGCTTTTAAGTCTGGGAATTGGTACAAGGCCAAAACGCCAGCTACGTCATTTGCATTTCCACCCGTCATTTCTGCAATTTCTTTGATCATAGGTGTGTCAGCTGTCAGGCTATCTTTTGTGGTGCGGTAGGTTTCGTCAGCATCGGCAATCAATTTAATCAATTGCGCGACAAACTCAGGGTTCTCTTGGCCAAAGCTTTTATCGACAACCATTCCGTCAAAGGTAGCCTTACCCCAGTTGCTGAGCTCGCCAGATGTGATCAATACGCGACCAGAATCTTTGATGCGGCCTAATACGGGATCCCAGATAAAAGCGCCATCAATGTCGCCACGTTCCCATGCCGCTGCAATCGCATTAGGCTGCATATTGATAAGCTTTACATCGTCATCACTTAAGCCGAATTGTTCCAGCGCAAAGAGAGCGTGGAAGTGTGTTGTGGATACAAATGGGACGCCTAGTTTTTTACCTTTAAGGTCTTGCGGAGCCATAATGCCACTGCCATCGCGTACGACGAGTGCTTCGGCTTCATTGATGTTTTCGAGGATCCAAACCAGCTCGATCTCTAGACCACGATTAACGGCCGCGGCAATAGGGCTGGAGCCGGCGGTTGCGATATCAATATCACCAGAGGCCATGGCTGTAATAACTTTTGCTCCGGAATCAAACCGGCGCCACTCAATGTCTTTACCCGTTGCTTTTTCTAACTGCTTTTCAGCAATGACAGCTTTCCATGGGTTCATCATTCCTTGGTAACCAATAGTGATCGTATCGTCAGCACTGGCCATTTGAGAGAATAAAATACCGGTTGCCAGTGATAGTGCGGCGGCTTTTTTTATACAGTGTGTAATCTGTTTTACGGTCATGATGTTTCTCCTGAGCGGTCAAGGTCATTAAGTAAGCAAAAATTAACGCTAAAATAGGTGTTGGTGTTTCCTTGCAATTACCTTAGGAGCTGTGGACATCGATGGGATAGATCCAGTTACCTTAAAGCGTCAGTCCAGTTGACGCGTATGGTGTATTTTTTGCTTCAGTTTGGAGCAAACCTTAAACAATAGGCGTATTGGCAGTGCTAGAACATTACCTACATATTGAGTTTGATCCTGAACGCACCTTGCAAGATCAAGTCCGGGAGCACCTCGTCGACTTGATTTTGTCGGGCTGCCTACCAGTGGATAAAGCCCTGCCGTCTTCGCGCCGCTTGGCTAGTATGCTGGGCATCTCCCGTAATACGGTGGTTTTGATCTATGAGAGCCTAGTGGACAATGGCTTTATCGAATCCCGACCAAGAAAAGGTTATTTTGTTACTAACACGTATCAAGTTTCTGAAGCGATAGGCACCAAAACAGTGCATGCTGACTCGTCCACTTCGCTAAACTGGCACCAACGGTTTAAGAAACATCCCAGTGACCAACCTAATATTGTTAAACCCAATAACTGGTTGGGTTTTGAGTACCCTTTTATCTATGGACAGGTACAGCATGAGTTTTTCCCGCTAGAACAATGGCGCGACTGCGCGCGTAAAAGTATGTCCGGTCGTTGGAATAAGTATTGGATTAATGACTTGGTTGACTCTGACGACCCGATGCTGATTGAACAACTGCGAACACGCTTGTTACCGCGCCGTGGGATTTATGCCGAACCTAATGAAATTATTATCACGATCGGCACCCAAAATTCCCTTTACCTACTGGCTAACTTGTTGTGTAACCGTGACACCCGTGTTGGTTTAGAGGACCCAGGTTTTAGAGACGCGCATAACATCTTTGCTCAGTTTGATACGGACCTACACCTTCAACCTGTTGATGAAGACGGAATTATTGTCGATGAGCGACTACAAGCCTGTGATTATCTTTATGTTACACCCAGCCATCAGGTGCCTACGGGCGCAGAATTATCAGAAGAGCGTCGTCAGGCGCTATTAGAGATGGCGTCGGCGCATGATGTTGTCATTATTGAAGATGATTACGATGCCGAAATTAATATGCAGAAAACGCCTAAGCCAGCGTTAAAGGCTCGTGATACGGAAAATCGAGTGATTTATATTGGCAGTATGTCTAAGTCTATCTCGCCGGGCTTACGGATGGGTTTTATGGTGGCAGATGAAGAGCTCATTTCCGAAGTTCGTTCGTTGCGCCGTTTGATGTATCGTCATCCGCCGGTTAATAACCAACGACAAGTAGCCCTCTTTTTGTCCTTGGGATACTACGATACCTATTTACGTAAGATCCGCGAACTCAACGCCTCTAAACTAGAACGTATGGCAAGCGCCATTGATCGACATTTACCCGAAATGAAAACTACGGAAATTACCTCAGGAGCGACGTCTGTGTGGTTATCTGCCCCGCCAGGTGTTGATACCGAAGCCGTCTCGTGGGCGGCGGCTAAAAATAGTATTTTAATTGAGCCGGGTGCCGTACATTTTAGCCAACCAGAACCACCTAACCATTATTTCCGCTTGGGCTTTTCGGCCATCGCAAACCACAAAATTGAGCCTGGTATTCAGGCTTTAAAGCGCACTTTCGACGCATTTTTATAATCTGGTACTACTTTCCCTGCATGCTGGCACTATCGCCAGCAGGTAGTTCCCCTCTACCTTAACTCCACGGCTTGAGGCACCTGTTGACTTCAAACCAGTGCGTTTACGCGGAGAGTTGGAGCTACCATGCCTCATTTTGAAATTGCGTGTGTTATCGTTTTTTTAGCCTCAATTGTACGTGGCTATACCGGATTCGGCTTTGCAGCGATTGCCATTTCAGGGCTTAACTTGATTTGGCCAGCTCAGATGAGTGTGCCCGTTACACTATTTATTGATGTGATTAGCGCTGTGCGCTTATTACCCAGTGTGCGCCGCCATGCCGATATGACGATGGTAAAAAATCTATCTCTGGGCGCCGTTGCAGGGATCCCGATTGGGCTTTCAATGTTGCTTTTTATACCCGATCAGCCCCTTAAAATACTGATTAGTGGGTTAATCCTTTTAATGGCGGTTGGCCTGTTTTTTTCACCGTCCTTCAAAATTAAAGAGCGTGCTGCTTATACACGTATTGTCGGGGGAATTTCGGGGGGCTTTACCGCAGCGGCGTCTGTTGGCGGGTTACCTTTGATTTGCTACCTCATGAGCACCGCACAAAATGCATTAGTACAACGCGCCACCGTCGTCGTTTTTTTGGCCTGTACGGACATCGTCTCTATCGCTTTATTGTTGCTGTCAGATGCGGTTGATTTATCCATCTGGAAGCCCGTTTTACTCTTGCTCATACCAGCGGTAGCGGGTGTGCAATGTGGTCACTGGTGCTTTACTCGTCGTCCACCAAAAACGTATCGCACTATCGCCTTACCTATTTTAACGCTGTTGTCTGTCGTGACTTTATTTTACAGCAGCCAACAACTACTGACGTCATAAGGAGTTTACATGAATAAGACAGCCGTGATTACAGGGGCTACTTCAGGTTTTGGATTAGCAGCCGCTCGGCGCTTTGCTGCCGCGGGTTGGAATTTAGTTCTGACGGGACGTCGCGAAGAACGATTAGCACAAATTAAAGATGAGCTAGCTCAGACGTCTGTTTTAACGCTAGTGTTGGATGTATGTGACACCGAAGCGGTTCAGGCAGCCTTTTCCGGCTTAGCAGCACCTTTTAACCAAGTGGATGTATTAATCAATAACGCGGGGTTGGCCTTGGGAACAGAGCCTGCACAAGCGTGTGACTTAGCACAATGGCACACCATGATCGACACTAATATCAAAGGGCTAACCACCGTCACGCATGCGCTCTTGCCTAAACTCATCGAAACAGGTCGCGGAGCCAGCATCATCAACATTGGCTCCATTGCGGCTAACTGGCCTTACCCCGGCGGTAACGTGTATTGCGGAACCAAAGCATTTGTAGAGCAGTTTTCGCTGTCATTGCGCTGCGATCTAGCAGGCACTGGCGTTCGTGTTAGCTGTTTAGCACCAGGCTTATCTGAAAGTGAATTCACGTTGGTTCGCACCGGTGGGGACCAAGAGGCATACGATAATTTGTATAAAGGTGCGCACGCCATTCAACCCGATGACATAGCCGACACCTTGTTGTGGCTAGCGCAGTTACCCGCTCATCTCAACATAAACACATTAGAAATTATGCCAGTTAGTCAAAGTTGGTCGCCATTTGCCGTCAAGCGCGATCAATAACGAACCAAGTTAGGAGGTCAAAATTATGTCTCAGTACAGCGAATACACCAATGAACAAGTCCATACGATGGATAAAGCACATGTATGGCACCATTTAACACCGGCAGCGGCGGCTGAAAAAGGAATGCCTTTGTATGTCAAAGGGGAAGGTCTGCACTTATGGGATGCCGATGACAATTGCTATCTCGATGCTTCCGCCGGCGGGGTTTGGGTGACAAATGTCGGTTATGGTCGCAAGGCGATAGTAGATGCCATTAGCGAGCAGCTAATGGAGCTGAATTACTTTGCTGGTTCAATGGCGAGCAAACCGGCAGCGGTTTTTGCGAGCCGTCTGCTGGAAAAAATGCCGGGGATGGGCAAAGTTTTTTATTCTAGCTCGGGTTCTGAGGCAAACGAAAAAGCATTTAAGATGGTTCGCCAAATCTCTCATAAAAAATATGGTGGGAAAAAACGCAAAATTTTATACCGTGAGCGTGACTACCATGGCACTACCATTGCGGCATTGAGCGCTACAGGCCAATCCCAACGTCGCGATCATTTTGGACCGTTTGTGCCAGACTTTGTGGAATTTCCGCACTGCTTTGAATACCGCAGCCAATTTGGGGATGTAGAAGATTACGGTATTAAAGCCGCGCAGTTAATGGAGGAGGTTATTCTACAAGAAGGCCCGGACACTGTGGGTGGCGTCATCATTGAGCCTATTACCGCTGGCGGTGGTGTAATTTTACCTCCAGAAGGGTATATGGCCGAAATTCAGCGGATTTGCCGCAAATACGACATTTTGTTGATTGTTGATGAGGTCGTGTGCGGTTTAGGTCGAACGGGAGCCTGGTTTGGCTACCAACATTACGGCATTCAGCCGGATATCGTCACTATGGCAAAGGGTGTTGCGTCGGGGTATGCGGCCATCTCCTGTACTGTGACAACAGATGCTGTCTACCAAATGTTGCAGGAAGATAACGGCGATAAACTGGGCTTTTTCCGAGACATTTCTACCTATGGTGGTTGCTTGGCTGGGCCAGCGGCAGCATTGGCTAATCTTAATATTATTGAAGAAGAAGGTTTGATTGCTAACTGTGCTCATCTAGGTGAAGTTTTACTGCAGGGTTTACACGCCTTGAAAGAAAAATACCCGATGATTGGAGATGTGCGGGGCAAGGGCTTATTTTGCGGTATTGAGCTGGTACTTAATCGCGAAACTAAAGAGCCGGTCGACGAAGCGGTAGCGATTCAAATTGTAAATGCCTGTAAAGAGGCAGGTCTATTAATAGGTCGCACTAATCGTAGCTTTGAAACCTTTAACAACATTCTTAATATGAGCCCGGCTTTGTGCATCACTGCAGAGCAAATAGAGGATATTCTCAATATTCTGGATCGCGTTTTCGCAAAAGTAACATTGTAACCGTCTTTAACGCACATAAAAAAGGCTCATTACGAGCCTTTTTTTGTGGACCTCTGTCCATTGAGGTTTACCTGTGAGTATTAATGACGAGTATCTTTCATCGTGTGTTTAAGATCCCGCATGCGGTTATGTGTCAGCTGAATGGCATCGACATGGCTTGATAGGCGCGATGTTAGCAATGGGTCTTCCAGTTTTTCTACAGACTCTTTAAAGGTTTCTAATGCATCATCTTCGGCTTCTTCAAGCTGAGCAACGTATCGATAGTCTGTCTCATCTGACAGGTTAGACATAACATCGGTGTAAGTTTTGCGCATTTTACCAATTAATGTGCCACTTTCACTTGGCTCTTCGCCCATCGAAGACACGGTAGACTGCAAATCCTTTTCAATTGAGGCTCGGATATCAGCCATTTCAGTAAATAAAGCACTCAATTGAGGGGAGTTAACCTCTTTAGCGGCGTCTTTATAAAAAGCTTTGCCATCGTGACATACTGAAATCATATCGTTAACAAGACGGCTATCATGAGTTCCAAACATAGACATAGTTTTTCTCCTACTTAAATTAATTAAACGTACATGGAGTTTTAAACTTTTAATGCTATCCAGCGGCTTTACTGCCGCTGGTGTAACATAGGGTGTGGAGCTCCTGTTTATACAGGAGGCTTACCACGAAGAACGTGTGATACTAGTGAAACGACTAACAGCACAACGAAGACGAAAAATAATATTTTAGCAATACCTGCACTAGCACCAGCGATACCACCAAATCCTAAAACAGCTGCAATAATAGCAACTACAAAAAATGTTAAAGCCCAGCGTAACATAGCGAATCCTCCGCAATAATTAATAGGTACTTCTATTAATACAGTCAGTTAAACTGACTATTAACGAGCCTCTATTAGGTTGGCTAACTAACTCTAGGTTCGTGTCCGTAGAATTAATTCCGTTAATTACTAGAGATATAGCCATTTTCGTGCCAGTTTTATTTTTTCTATTTAATTCAATCACTTAATTTATAAAATACTTTTTTATTTATTTTTCATAAAAGAATATTCGGAAAAATTTAACCAATAACCGGTAATAATTTCCGAGTGTCGCTCATTGACTATACGCGCCCGTCAAACGCACTAAAGTATTAATCATTTTTAGATGGTTTTTATATTCTTTAACAAGCACCGTTATTATCTGTGTGACTAAACGGCGTAACTGGCTAGCGTTCGCAGTTACTTTGTTGCAGGGAACAGCAGGATAAAAAACTAAAGAGCTTCGATTTAATAACAGCCACATCGTGCCGTTATGATTGGCATTATTTTAGTAAGATCGAATTAACGGAGTTATCCATCGTATTCGCCTCCTGCTGTATCGCTATAGCTAACAGGAGGCGAGAAAGTATCAGACTATAATACGCCGAGAAATATTTTTTTATAAATCAGACTTTATTCCACGGTGACACTTTTTGCCAAGTTTCTAGGCTGGTCTACATCCGTTCCCTTCAACACGGCCACATGGTACGACAACAACTGTAACGGGATTGTGTATACGATGGGTTCTAATATTTGCGGCATGCTTGGCATACCCAACACATGGATACCTTCACCTGGCTGCACATCTTGCGTACTTCCGGCAAAGATGAATAGCTCACCGCCCCGAGCGCTGACTTCTTGTAAGTTAGCTTTAAGCTTATCAAGCATGTCATTTTGCGGAGCAACAGCAACAACAGGCATGTCTTTATCAACCAGCGCCAGCGGTCCATGCTTTAATTCACCTGCCGGGTAGGCCTCGGCATGGATATAGGAGATTTCTTTGAGCTTTAGCGCTCCTTCCATGGCAACGGGATACAGGGTTCCTCGACCTAAGAACAGCGAGTGGTGTTTTTCTGCAAAGGACTGCGACATAGACTCAATGGCTCCATCCATCGCAATCGAGCGCTCTATTAGCGAGGGAAGCTCGGCTAACGCCAATACAATTTCACGCTCTTTGTCTTCTGTTAGCTTAAAACGGCGACCGAGTACGATTGTTGTCAGCAATAGCGCAACTAACTGTGTGGTAAACGCTTTAGTCGATGCCACGCCAATTTCAGGCCCAGCTTTAGTCATCAAGTTTAGGTCAGACTCACGTACAAGAGAGCTACCCGGCACGTTGCAGATTGTTAAACTGGCTAAGATCTGATCTTGCACATCTCGCAGCGCTGCCAAGGTATCGGCGGTTTCGCCTGACTGCGATATGGAGACAAATAAAGTCCCTTCTTGAATCACCACCGAGCGGTAACGATATTCACTGGCCACTTCAACATGACAAGGTATACCCGCGAGGCTTTCCATCCAGTATTTGGCAATCATGCCGGCATGATAACTGGTTCCGCACGCAATGATCTGGATCTGTTTTACTTGATCAAAGATGGCTGTCGCTTGCTCACCAAACACAGATTCATCAACAAGGCCGTCATTGATACGCCCTTCAAAAGCCGCTAGCGTAACCGATGGCTGCTCGTAGATTTCTTTAAGCATATAGTGTTTGAAGCCGCCTTTATCAGCGGCAGTTACACCATGCTCATAGCGAGAAATAGGCCGCTCTACCAACTGACCGCTCTTGTCCCAAATCACTATTTCTTCGCGTGTAAGATGAGCGATATCGCCTTCTTCTAAGAAGATAAATCGGTCAGTTACCGGCAGTAAAGCAAGTTGGTCTGAGGCAATAAAGTTCTCGCCGATTCCTACACCAATGACCAACGGACTACCTTTACGTGCAGCCACTATTTCGCCAGAGTTGCTCTGGTGCATCACTCCTAAAGCAAACGCACCCTCCAATGAACCTACCGTTTGCTTAACAGCAGTGACCAAATCGGATCCCGATTTAACTGACCTATCAAGTAAGTGAGCGATTACTTCGGTATCAGTATCCGATGTAAATACGTATCCGTGCTCTTTAAGGTCACTTTTGAGGCGTTCAAAGTTTTCGATAATTCCATTATGAACAACCGCCACCTGATTACCCGACATATGAGGGTGGGCATTATGCTCAACAGGCTTGCCATGTGTTGCCCAGCGCGTATGAGCAATACCCGTACTACCAGGTAAGCCTAGCTCATCTAGCGCATCACCTAACGCTTGTACTTTGCCTGCTCGGCGCAAACGATTAATCGACGCTCCGTCCCATACTGCCATGCCCGCTGAATCATACCCACGGTACTCTAAGCGTTTTAACCCTTCGAGTAAGATACCGGCCACCGAACGTTCTGCTGTTGCTCCAACGATTCCACACATAAGGTTCTCCTTAGCTTTCCTTAGCTTTTTTGACAGGACGTTGCCAGTTGCTCAACATAACCTGTTTCGCACGCGCTACACTCAGAGTGTCATCAGCTACAGATTTAGTCACGGTAGACCCCGCACCAATGGTCGCACTATTTCCAACACTGACCGGTGCCACTAAAGCAGTGTTAGATCCAATAAACGCATTATCTCCGATATGGGTAGCCGATTTATTAACGCCATCATAGTTGCAGGTAATGGTTCCCGCACCAATATTGCTGTTTTTCCCTATGATCGCATCACCGATATAGGATAAATGATTTACCTTAGAGCCCTCGCCTATAATGGCTTTTTTGGTTTCTACAAAATTGCCAATTTTAGCGCCCTTCGCTAAATCCGTTCCTGGTCGAATACGAGCAAAGGGACCAATATCGCAACTTTCTCCAATGGTTGAGTCTTCGAGGACACTATTCGCTTTTATACGGGTATTTTTACCGACAGTGACGTTCTTCAATACACAATTTGGCTCGATCACTACGCCGGTTTCGAGTACAACTCGCCCTTCAAAAACAGCATTAATGTCTATTAACACATCACCAGCGACATCAACCGAACCTCGAACATCAACGCGTGCTGGATCAGCCAAGGTTGCGCCACTGAGCATTAATTGTTCAGCTTGCTGCAATTGATACCAGCGCTCTAACTGCGCTAATTGCACGCGGTTATTAACGCCCTGTACTTCTTGCTCACAACTAGGGTGCTGAGCGTCTATTCTTACGCCCTCAGAAGCCGCCATAGCGATAATATCGGTCAGGTAATACTCACCTTGGGCATTGTTTGAAGAAAGCGCTGGCAGCCATTTACGGAGCAGGCTAGTGGGTACCGCCATAATGCCGGTGTTTACCTCGTTGATCTGTAATTCATCGCTAGAGGCATCCTTCTGCTCAACGATAGCGATCACCTCATCGGTCCCTTTAGCGCGAACGATACGGCCATAGCCAGTTGGGTTTTCAAGTTTTACTGTTAATAAACCCAGCGCTCCCGTGTGGGCCGCATTCACCAGCTTTTGCATTGTTTCTGGTTGTGTCAGCGGTACATCCCCATACAAAATGAGCGTAACGCTATCATCGGCCAAATCAGGCACGGCTTGCGCCACGGCATGCCCTGTGCCCAGTTGCTCCGCTTGTACGGCGAATGACAATGATTCATCAGATAGTTGTTCTTTTAGCTGCTCGGCCCCGTGGCCTATCACTACATGTACACGGGCTTGACCTAATTGACGAGCATTATCTATCACATGTTTTACCATGGGTTTTCCGCCGACAGCGTGTAGCACTTTTGGTAAAGCAGACTTCATTCGGCTTCCTTGCCCGGCGGCTAAAATTACAATATCCGTTGTCATTACTGGTCCTGTTTATAAATGAATATGTTTTTTTGACATTATTTGGTTCTATGTTGGCGATGCTATAGGATGTAGCTTTAGATACAATCCTTTTTGTCAGGAAAATTTTGACAAATGAACATTAAAGCATTGGAACAACTCGGTCTTGAACATCGAGAAATACAGATATATCGAGCCCTTTTAGAGTTAGGCGCTAGCCCCATACGTGCCATTGCTGAAAAAGCGGGTATTAATCGAGGGACTACATACGATTGCCTCAAAAACTTGTTACAAAAAGGCTTAGTGAGTTATCTACCCAAAGGGAAACGCCGTTTATTTTCCCCACGTGATCCCTCAGTGCTCATGCAGCTAGCAGAACAGCGCCAATTAGAGCTTGAGCAGGCGGTACACCAATTAAAGACCAGTATTATCCCAGAACTTAACCATCTAAAACCTGAATTGCGTATCTCCGATGTACAATTTTATGAAGGCGATGATGGTATTGAATTTGTACTACGCGATATTTTAAGCAGCGTATCAGCTTCGAGCCAACGGCATTATTCCGTTTTTTCGTCCCGCCCTATTCGCTCACACTTATATCGTCCTTTTCCTAACTACACAGCTCAACGTGTAGCAAAGGGGATATCAGTCAGTGTTATAGCGATTGGCGAAGGTGGTGAAGATGCCGATTTGTCAGAACGAAAGTGGATAAAAACATCCGATAAAGCCGATGCCGCTTATATAGCCATTTATCCGCCCAAGTGTGCAATTATCTCGTTAGCGAATAATAACTACCCTACCGCTGTTGTGATTGATTCGCAGGAAGTCGCCGCCACTCAACAAATTATCTTCGATACGCTATGGCAACTTTTATAATAGCGCTAATTGAGTAAGCCCCAGACACAAAAAAGGCAGCCTAAGCTGCCTTTTTTAGATGAGTCATATACGACGTCAGATTACCTACCTAGTTTTGCACGAATCTCTTGGATCGTACGCAACTGAGCGGCTGATTCTGCAAGTTGAGCAGCAGCGCGACCATATTCAAAGTCACTCTGCTTATCAGCCATTGCTTCTTCAGCGTGCTTCTTCGCTTCTTTTGCAGCCGCTTCATCCAAGTCTGCACCATACAATGCAGTATCAGCTAAAACGATTACTTTATGTGGCTGTACTTCTAAAAAGCCACCAGAAACGTAAAAGATATCCTTTTCGCCGCCCTGCTTACGCAGTTCGACAGGGCCTGGTTTCAGTTCCGTTAGAAGCGGAGCGTGACCTGGGTATACACCCAAGTCACCCAGGCTACCTGTTACTGATACGAACTCGATTAGACCTGAGAAGATCTCTTCTTCAGCGCTTACGATATCGCAATGAACAGTCATAGCCATGTTTCTTACCTCTTAAAGGTTTCTAAACCAGACGCTTACATGCTCTTGGCTTTTTCGATCGCTTCGTCGATGCCACCAACCATGTAGAAAGCTTGTTCTGGTAGTGAATCGTACTCACCAGCCAAAATGCCTTTAAATCCACGGATAGTGTCTTTCAGAGAAACGTACTTACCTGGCGCACCTGTGAAGACTTCAGCTACGAAGAACGGCTGAGACAAGAAACGCTGAATCTTACGAGCACGTGTTACCACTTGCTTATCTTCTTCAGACAACTCGTCCATACCTAGGATCGCAATGATGTCTTTCAACTCTTTGTAACGCTGTAATACGTTCTGAACCTGACGAGCAGTCTCGTAGTGCTCAGTACCAATCACTAATGGATCTAGCTGACGAGATGTAGAGTCAAGTGGGTCGATCGCAGGGTAGATACCTAGCTCAGCGATTTGACGAGACAATACAACCGTTGCATCCAAGTGAGAGAACGTTGTTGCTGGCGATGGGTCAGTCAAGTCATCCGCAGGTACGTATACCGCTTGGATAGAAGTGATAGAGCCAGTTTTAGTCGAGGTGATACGTTCTTGAAGAACACCCATCTCTTCTGCCAACGTTGGCTGGTAACCTACCGCTGAAGGCATACGGCCTAGCAACGCTGATACCTCAGTACCTGCCAATGTGTAACGATAGATGTTATCGACGAACAACAGTACGTCACGACCTTCGTCACGGAATTTCTCAGCCATCGTCAAGCCAGTCAAAGCAACACGTAAACGGTTACCCGGTGGCTCGTTCATCTGACCGTATACGAGAGATACTTTGTCCAATACGTTGGACTCTTTCATCTCGTAGTAGAAATCGTTACCTTCACGAGTACGCTCACCAACACCTGCGAATACAGAGAAACCAGAGTGCTCGATCGCGATGTTACGGATAAGCTCCATCATGTTGACGGTTTTACCTACACCGGCACCACCGAACAAACCAACTTTACCACCCTTCGCGAACGGACATACAAGGTCGATTACCTTGATGCCTGTTTCTAACAGCTCGTTAGATGCTGCTTGGTCAGCGTAAGACGGTGCTTTACGGTGAATAGGCATACGCTCTTCTTCACCAATAGGGCCCGCTTCATCAATTGGGTTACCCAGCACGTCCATGATACGACCCAGTGTCGCTGTACCTACTGGTACAGAAACTGGAGCGCCAGTATTTGCTACTTCTAAACCACGGCTCAGACCTTCAGTCTGACCCATAGCGATCGCACGTATAACACCATCACCCAGCTGCTGCTGAACTTCTAGCGTTAGACCGGATTTTGATACGGTCAGCGCGTCATAAATTTTCGGTACGCTGTCACGTGGGAATTCCACGTCGACTACCGCGCCGATAATCTGAACAATTTGTCCGCTACTCATGTTCGGATCCTCTTTATTTTTTAACCCGTTACCGTATTAAACAGCCGCAGCACCTGAAACGATCTCAGAAATTTCCTGAGTAATCGCAGCTTGACGAGCTTTGTTGTAAACCATTTGTAACTCGTCAATAAGGTCACCAGCGTTATCTGTCGCATTTTTCATTGCTAACATACGCGCGGCCTGCTCGCAGGCGTTATTTTCAACAACTGCTTGATACACTTGAGACTCGACATAACGTCTAAGCAAAGATTCTAACAATGCTTTCGCGTCTGGTTCGTACAAATAGTCCCAATGATGATTCATCAGCTTGTCGTCGTCTTCTGCCTTCAGTGGCAGCACCTGTTCAACGAAGGGAGTTTGCGTCATTGTGTTAACAAATTCGTTACCTACAATGTACAAACGGTCCACTTTACCTTCGGCAAAGCTATCCAACATCAATTTTACTGAACCAATTAAGTCAGCAATCTCTGGCGTATCGCCCAGTTGGTTTTTAGCAGCAACAACGTTACCACCGTAGCTTTTGAAAAAAGTAATCGCTTTTGATCCTAAGGCACAGATATCTACCTCAACACCGCGATCGTTATATTCTTTCATGCTTTGAACGGCTTTTTTGAACACGTTAACGTTCAAACCGCCACACAGGCCGCGATCGCTCGTTACAATAATGTAACCAACACGCTTAACCTCACGTTCTTGCATGTAAAGGTGCTTGTATTCAGGATTCGATTTAGCCAAATGCTGAATAACACCACGGATACTGCGAGCGTACGGGCGGGAAGACTGCATGCGATCTTGAGCCTTACGCATCTTACTTGCAGCTACCATTTCCATAGCGCTAGTAATTTTGCGTGTGCTGCCGATGCTCGCTATTTGCGTCTTTATCTCTTTTCCGACTGCCATAGTTCCGCTACCTAAGTTCCGCCTAGTAAAGGGTAAGTAGTAACCTGATTAACATGTTACTACTGCGCCACATTTACCAAGTTTGAGTTGACTTGAACTTCTCGATACCCGCTTTAAATTGTGAAGCGATCTCATCATTAAAGTTACCTGACTTATTAATAGAGTCCATCAGGTCAGCGTATTCGCTGTTAAAGAATGAGATAAGTGCTGCTTCAAAATCCAGGATCTTGTTCAGTTCAACATCTTTCAAGAAACCTTCGTTTGCTGCGAATAGAGACAAGCCCATTTCGCCAACAGACATAGGTGTGTACTGCTTCTGCTTCATTAACTCAGTAACAGCCTGACCGTGTTCTAGCTGAGCGCGTGTCGCGTCATCTAGGTCAGATGCGAACTGAGCGAAAGCTGCCAATTCACGATACTGTGCCAATGCCAAACGAACACCACCACCTAACTTCTTGATGATCTTAGTTTGTGCTGCACCACCTACACGGGATACAGACAAACCAGCGTTGATCGCTGGACGTACACCTGAGTTAAACAGGCTAGTTTCCAAGAAGATCTGACCATCAGTGATGGAGATTACGTTAGTCGGTACGAATGCAGAAACGTCACCGCCTTGGGTTTCGATAACTGGTAGAGCAGTCAAAGAACCTGTTTTACCTTTTACTTCACCGTTCGTGAACTTTTCAACGTAATCAGCGTTTACACGTGCTGAACGCTCAAGTAGACGAGAGTGCAAGTAGAATACGTCACCAGGGTATGCTTCACGACCCGGTGGACGACGTAACAATAGTGAGATCTGACGGTATGCCCATGCTTGTTTAGTCAAGTCATCGTATACAATCAGGCCATCTTCACCGCGGTCACGGAAGTATTCACCCATAGTACAACCTGTGTACGGAGCCAAGAACTGCATTGCTGCAGGATCAGCTGCGCCAGCCGCAACAACAATGGTGTGATCCATTGCGCCGTGCTCTTCCAGTTTGCGTACTACGTTTGCAATAGTCGATTGCTTCTGACCAACCGCAACATAGATACAAGTCACGCCGGTATCTTTTTGGTTGATGATTGCATCGATTGCAATAGCTGTTTTACCGATCTGACGGTCACCGATGATCAGCTCACGCTGGCCACGGCCTACTGGTACCATCGCATCAATCGCTTTCAGACCTGTTTGTACAGGCTGATCAACTGATTGACGATCGATAACGCCTGGCGCTACTTTTTCAACAGCGTCAGACAATTTAGATTCGATTGGGCCTTTGCCATCAATCGGGTTACCTAGTGCGTCAACAACGCGGCCACGTAGTTCAGGGCCAACTGGTACTTCAAGGATACGGCCAGTACAACGAGCCGTCATGCCTTCTACCAAGTTCTGGTAATCACCCAATACTACGGCACCGACTGAATCGCGCTCTAGGTTGAGTGCCATTCCGTAAACACCGCCAGGGAATTCAATCATTTCCCCGTACATAACGTCAGCTAGACCGTGGATCAGAATGATACCATCGGATACGCTGACGATAGTGCCCTCGTTTCGGGCTTCAGAAGTCACATCCAGTTTTTCGATGCGCTTCTTGAGAATCTCGCTGATCTCAGATGGATTCAGTTGCTGCATGATTATTCCTCAATCTCAGGAATTCAGAGCTTCAGCCAGTTTCGCCAAACGGGCGCGAACTGAGCCGTCGATTACCAGGTCTTGCGTGCGAATTACAACACCACCCAAAATGGTTTGATCCACTTCAGTTGTCATTTTCACATCACGACCCAGCTTAGCGCTGAGAGCCTGAGTTAATTTCTGTTGCTGCTGCTCATCCAGTTCGTAGGCAGTTGTCACTTCAATATCGACAGACTGCTGTAGAACAGCTTTGAGCTGCTCGAATTGCTTGCTCATTTCAGGTAACAGAGCGAGACGATCATTTTCTGCGAGTAAGTGAATCAGGTTTTTGCCTGACTCATCTAAGTAATCTTCACAGACAGAAATGAGCGTACCCGCTTTCTGTTCACTGCTAAGCGATGGGTTGCTTAGAATCTTAGCCATATCGCTGTCTGCTGCAACACCACTCAGTGTTGCAAGCATCGCGGACCACTGATCCAAAGCACCTTTGTCATTCGCAAATTCGAAGGCAGCTTTCGTGTAAGGACGAGCGACTGTATTGAGTTCAGCCATCGTAAACCTCGCTTAAAGCTCCGCTGCTAGTTTATCAACCAGCTGAGCGTGGGCTGCTTGGTCAACCGAAGCACCAAGAATTTTCTCTGCACCTGCTACTGCTAATACAGCAACTTGTGAACGGAGTTCTTCTTTAGCACGGTTAACTTCCTGTTCGATTTCTGCCTGTGCTGATGCGGTTACGCGCTCAGCTTCCGCACGTGCGGTTTCTTTGGCTTCTTCGATTAACTGGTTAGCCCGCTTATTAGCCTGTTCGATGATGGCGGCTGCTTGCTCTTTGCTTTCACGCATGTTTGCAACAGCTTGTTCTTGCGCCAATTCCAGATCGCGCTTAGCACGTTCTGCAGCGTCAAGGCCTTCAGCTATCTTCTTTTTACGTTCTGCTAGGGCATCCGTAATAGGAGGCCACACGTATTTCATGCAGAACACAACGAAGATGGCGAAAGCGATAGCCTGACCAATGATGGTTAGATTGATATTCACGCCATTACCTCTCGCGGTTGTTCTAAAAAGTAGTTATCCCGACAAGGGAAGTTCATATTGTCGACTACTTATTAGCCCGCAACAGCGAACATCAGGTACATGCCAAGACCAACACCGATCATAGGTACAGCATCTACTAGACCCATTACGATGAAGAAGTTCGAACGCAAAAGTGGAACCAATTCCGGCTGGCGTGCAGCACCTTCCAAGAATTTACCACCCAGCATGCCGATACCTACAGCAGCACCAATAGCAGCCAGACCCATCATCAGTGCAGCAGCCAGAAATACTAGCGCAGTAGCCATTTCCATCAGATTATCTCCAAGTTTTTTAAAGTTAAGGTTAAAGTTAATTGGTTAAAGTTAAACTTTTTTAGGTTGTATCACGTTTTAGTGATCATCATGCGCCATTGCTAAGTAAACAATAGTCAATACCATGAAGATGAATGCCTGCAGCGTGATTACCAAAATATGGAAAATTGCCCATGGAACCGACAGGATCCATTGCAGCCAGAATGGCAGCAGAGCAATCAAGATAAAGATCATCTCACCCGCATACATGTTACCGAACAGTCGCAATGCCAGTGATACTGGTTTAGCGAGCAAGCCAACGACTTCCAGGAACAAGTTAAATGGTAGTAACCATTTACCGAGCGGATTGAAAGCCAATTCAGCAAAGAAGCCACCAAACCCTTTTTGTTTGATGCTGTAGTAAACAATCAAGCCAAATACGCTAAACGCCATACCTAATGTTGCGTTTACGTCAGTTGTAGGTACCACTTTCATGAAGTGGATGCCCATTTGGCCGGCAACATACGGGATCCAATCTACAGGCACAAGGTCCATCGTATTCATCAGGAAGATCCAGACGAAGATAGTCAGTGCTAACGGTGCTATCACCGCATTTTTGTAGTGGAAGATGCCTTTAACGTTGTCGTCAACAAACTCGACGATCGATTCGATAAAGTTTTGTGTGCCATTAGGTACGCCCGCAGTAACATTTTTAGCGACTTTTCGGAAAAGCCATAAAAATAGGATACCGAGGCCTAACGACCATAGCATTGTGTCAACGTTGATAGCCCAGAAACCCATCTCCGCCGCTTCAACCGCTGAATGAGCAAAGCTCCAGCCGTTTTCAGGGTGGTTACCAAACGTAAGATTGGTAAGGTGATGGGATATATATTCTGAGGATGTGATAGTTCCGCTAGCCATTCTCAGCTCTCTCGTTAAGTTTAAAGTTTTAGGAATCGGTTATTCAGTTTTATCTGCAGAAAGCCATGGCTTAAATGCAGCAAAATCAAAACTGAAAATATGGAAAATGGACTTATCGGTTTAACGAAGAACAAGGCTAAGCCTAAGCAAACCAAGTAAATCATCATTTTCCATATTTCACCGATGTACATATCCGCAAGTGCAGCTCGTGCCGAGCCAAAATTACGGAGCGATAAAGCGCGCCATGTAAAATAGGTTTGTGGAATCAAATAAATGACACCACCTAACAACGCTGAATAGCCAGCCACGACTCCATTTGTTAGAGCGATAGCGGCGGCAATTAACGCGATGCCGGCTTGAACGCCGAGAACTTTGAAAGCGCGTTTTCGCGTCTCACGGGTATGCTTACCCGGTTTGATGGCTTGGCTTTCGTTCACGTGCAAATCAAACTCTTTATGCCCTATTTTGGAACACTGTATCCAAATAGCGTGCCGATTATATGGGGTTCAGCCCCGATACTCAACTAGCTACTGTCGGGATTTGCACTAATGTCTTAGCGCAGATCATACTAATGTCGCGAGTTTTTATTCTAAATAGCTCTTTAGGCGGCTTTATGTGCACTTAGGGTGGTATTTATGCCAAATAAAGTGCGACATTGCCGTTTTGTTATCCTACAGAACTCACGCTTGTTATTCGATGCTTTTACACCTTATTTTAGTGAGTTCAAGAGTGTATCTAATGCTTCGGGCGAATCATAGGCAATCGTGATTTTACCTTTGCCTTTTTGGTTTTGATTTATCGTCACCTTAGCCGCAAGGCGTTCGGATAAGCTAGTTGCAATAGAATCCAGAGCAGGGTTGGGTAATTGTGTTTGTTTCGGTGCTTTATCAGGCGTAGTTGCTTGCCATTTACGCACTAGCTCTTCTGTTTGGCGCACGGATAAGCCTTTGGCCACCACTTCATTACCTGCACTGACTTGTTTCAGCCCTTCTAAACCAAGCAAGGCTCTTGCATGACCCATTTCTATATCGCCATGCTCAAGTAACATGCGGACATCGCTGGTAAGCTTCATTAAGCGTAATAAGTTAGTTACGGCCGAACGAGATTTACCGACCGCATTGGCGACTTCCTGTTGCGTCAATTCAAACTCGTCTTGCAGACGCTGGAGCGCTATAGCTTCTTCCATGGGGTTTAAATTTTCACGTTGAATGTTCTCGATAAGCGCCATCGCTATAGCGGCTTCATCGGGCACATCTTTTATCACGACCGGTATTTCAGTCAAACCCGCCATTTGAGAAGCGCGCCAACGGCGTTCACCCGCGATAATCTCATAACGGCCTTCGGCTTCAATTGGTCGTATGACAATTGGCTGCATAACGCCTTGCGCACGAATTGAGTTTGCTAAATCTTCTAAGGCTTCGGGTTCTAAATCTCGACGTGGTTGATAACGTCCACGCTCGATGACATCCACAGACATGAGACGATAACCATCACTCATATCTTTACCCGCGCTTGATGCGTGATCACTGTCCGAAGCAGACTCAACAGAAACTTCTTCTACCGTATTAACGCTGGCTAATAATGCATCCAGACCACGACCTAAGCCTCTTTTTTTAACCATAACTCAATTAATCCTGTTGCGTTGCTTGCTGATGTTCTGTTTGTTCTGTTTGTTCTGGGACAGAGGCTTCAGTACTTGCTTTGTTTGTTTTGCGAATAAGCTCCCCGGCCAATGCTAAATAAGCCACCGATCCGCGAGAATTTTTATCATAAAGTAAGGCTGGCAATCCATGAGATGGTGCTTCAGCTAAACGAACATTACGCGGAATGACTGTGCGGTACACTTTATCGCCAAAGTACTCGACTAGATGATTTGATACATCCTTAGTTAAGCTCATTCGCGGATCAAACATGGTCCGTAAAATCCCTTCTATACGTAATTCAGGGTTTAAACGTTTATTGATTTTATCGATAGTACCTATTAAGGCACTAATTCCTTCCAACGCGTAGTATTCGCACTGCATGGGAATAATGACACCAGAGGAAGCAGCCAACGCATTGACCGTCAGTAAGTTAAGCGACGGTGGGTTATCAATTAAGATGAAGTCATATTGATCAGCAATATTTAACAGTGCCTTTTTCATCCGGAACTCTCGTCGAGGTAATTGCAATAACTCGACTTCCGCTGCCGTAAGATCACCATTAGAACCAATAACATCATAGCCGACAGGTAAACCTGTCAATACGGCTTGTGTCACTTCACATTGATCAGTGAGTACTTCATAGGCGGAGTATTCTAATTCGTGTTTATCGACACCGCTGCCCATTGTGGCATTACCTTGAGGGTCAAGGTCGATCATGAGGACACGTTTCTTTGTAGCAGCTAATGAAGCAGCCAGATTAACGCAGGTTGTTGTTTTACCGACGCCGCCTTTCTGGTTCGTAATGGTTAGAATCTTTGCCACGCTTATCCTCTCTCTGGTACATGCTCAAGCACGATCAGATGCCTTTCTCCATCGGTTCCCGGTACAGTCAGTGGATGAGTGGTTTTAAGACGAATCCCTTCTGGCATGGCCGCGATTTCTTCTGCGGGGTATTGTCCCTTCATTGCCAAAAACACACCATCGGTCGCACATAACTGCCGAGTCCATGTGATCATATCAGACAATGAGGCAAATGCGCGCGAGATCACTTCATTAAATGGCTCGGCTTCACACTGCTCAGCTCTGCCATTAATAATGGTGAGATTATCTAAACCGAGTGCTAATTTAACTTGGTTTTGAAAACGCGTTTTTTTGCCATTGCTGTCAAGTGTTGTTACAGACAGATCCGGGCGACAAATAGCTAACGGAATACCGGGTAATCCAGGTCCACTGCCCACGTCTATAATACGTGGCCCTTGAACAATATTTAAGACACTCAGGCTGTCAACCAAATGACGATCTATCATTTCTTCAGGGTTACGAATAGCGGTTAAATTAAATGCTTTATTCCACTTTTCCAATAACCCTAAGTAATCAACTAACTGATCCAACTGTGTTGCTGAGACTTCTAGCGACATCTGTTTGATACGCTTCTCCAGTAAAGCACGACGTTGTGTCAGTTCCATTAACCAGCCACCTTTTGTTTTTTTAGCATTTGTTGTTTTTTCAACTGAACTAACAGCAGAGAAATAGCTGCCGGTGTCATTCCTTGAATACGAGATGCTTGTGCTAACGTTGAAGGGCGTTGCTGATTCAATTTACTTTTCAGCTCGTTCGACAACCCCCCTATGATGTCATAGTCGAAAGATTCCGGCAGAGGTGTGTCTTCTTGAAGGCGCATCTTTTCAATGTCTTCTAGTTGACGATCAATATAGCCAGCGTATTTAAATTGAATTTCAACCTGCTCAGCGACTTGTGGATCTTCTTGATGTTCACCTTTCAAGGTAGCCACGTCGGCATACGATAGCTCAGGGCGCTTTAATAAATCAGCTAAGTTATATTCTCGATTCATAGGAGAAGAGAGCTTAGCCGCTAGTTTTTCGGCTTCAGGGGTATTTGGTTGAATCCATGTACTGCGCAAGCGCTGTTGTTCTAGTTCAATAGATTCACGCTTTTTACAAAAAGCAGCCCATCGTTCATCACCCACCAAACCTAGTTCTCGCCCTTTTTCGGTCAGACGCAGGTCGGCATTATCTTCTCGCAGAATTAAACGGTATTCCGCACGGCTGGTAAACATACGATACGGTTCAGAGGTGCCCATCGTAATTAGATCATCAACTAACACACCAATGTACGCCTCGTCACGACGCGGATACCATTGATCTTTACCCTGAGAGCGAGCTGCCGCATTTAAGCCTGCTAATAACCCTTGCGCACCTGCTTCTTCATAACCCGTTGTACCGTTTATTTGACCGGCAAAATAAAGACCGTTCATATACTTAGTTTCAAGTGTGTGCTTTAAGTCTTGTGGGTTGAAGTAATCATATTCGATGGCATAACCAGGGCGAAGAATATGTGCGTTCTCAAACCCCTTAATCGAGCGCACAGCGGCCAGTTGAATATCAAAAGGTAAACTCGTTGATATCCCATTTGGGTAAAGCTCGTGCGTCGTTAATCCTTCGGGCTCAACAAAAATTTGATGCTGATTTTTATCAGCAAAACGCATGATCTTATCTTCTATCGATGGGCAGTAACGTGGCCCAACTCCTTCAATCACTCCGGTATACATCGGTGAGCGATCTAACCCTGCGCGTAAAATATCGTGGGTGCGCTCATTAGTATAAGTAATGTAACAACTAATTTGTTGAGGGTGATCGTCTACCGAGCCCATGAAAGACATGACAGGCAGAGGAGTATCGCCAGGCTGTTCTTGCATAACTGAAAAATCAACACTGCGTGCATCAATACGGGGTGGTGTTCCCGTTTTTAAACGATCCACTCTAAACGGCATTTCACGTAAACGTTTAGCAAGAGCGATTGAAGGAGGATCACCAGCGCGGCCACCTGAATGATTATCCAAACCAATATGAATAACCCCACCTAAAAAGGTGCCCGCCGTTAGTACAACAGACTCGGCATAAAAACGAATACCTGTTTGTGTAACAACGCCTTTGACTTGATCTTGTTCGACGATCAAATCGTCCGCAGCTTGCTGGAATAATTGCAAGTTTGGTTGGTTTTCTAAAATTTCGCGAATCGCCGCTTTGTAAAGAATACGGTCAGCTTGAGCTCGTGTTGCTCTTACAGCAGGCCCTTTTCGAGAATTTAATACCCGAAATTGTATACCGCCTTTATCTGCTGCTTTAGCCATTGCACCATCAAGTGCATCAATTTCTTTAACCAAATGGCTCTTACCAATACCACCTATGGCTGGGTTGCATGACATTTGGCCTAACGTTTCGATGTTATGGCTAAGCAATAGAGTTTTGGCACCCATACGAGCAGAAGCTAATGCAGCTTCAGTACCTGCATGTCCACCGCCAATAACAATGACATCAAAGCGATCCGGATAATCCAAAACACAACCCTCAAACAATGTGATAAATCGATGTTTTCCTTCCGTTGAAGACGGTATTAGGAAAACGGGCCGAGCATTATACAGCGGAGTTAATCAGGAAGAAATGGTTAAAAATTAACCAAATATAATTTTCTTCTTTTGATTAACTAAAGAAAGAATATATATGTATATAAAGAAAGAAGTATTGTTATGGTTGTTATTATAAGGGAACCTCTTTTCTGTTTGTATCCAATAATTAACCCTAATAATCAATAAGTTATAGCAATGACAACTGCGACGTAATTCTGTCATTTAGCTCTGTTCATGTTTTGGATAGCCTGTGTGTAAAAAGCCTAGTTATGCACACCCCTATTTATTCACATGATTACCCCCATCTCTTACCCCTTGCCTTACATAGCTTATTCACAAACGATTTAATTTTATTACATCCGTGGATGCTTAAGAGGAAAATTTGTGTATAAACCTGTGTAGTATGTTAATAAGTGTAAAAAATGTGTGCTTGTCTTTATCCACAGGTTTATTGTAGAGCATAAACACTAACAGATAATAACTTCAGTATAACTTTGTGAATAATAAATAATTTCAATAGCTTAGACTTGTTGAAAACTTTTTCTGTGCATAAGCTGTGTGGATGCAATTGTGACTAACTACTAGATGTCGTCGTGTTCTTTAACTACTAGGATAAAATTACAGCGGCTTCCTGTGTATAACCTAGCCAATAAATTTCCCCAAAATGTCGCTTTTTCTCTTAAAGAGCTCTTTTATGATGCATTAGCTATTTGAACGATATGTGAGAACAGCCGTGTGTATCTTCATAAATGTTAATACTATCAATAGCTTATATTTAAATTCATTTTTTCTGATCAATTGGTCAGGTTTTTGCTATACAGCACAGTAAGATTGGCTTTAATCCTAAATAACCCGTTTATTCAAGATTGAAGGCGCTATATCAACAAGCGGGAGATCCCCATGAAAGAGCAAGGAACAGGTTCAGAACTACTGTATCAATTGGATGATAAGCCACCTTTTTTGGAGGCCGTTTTTGCAGCGTTACAACATGTATTAGCCAGCTTTGTGGGGATAATTACACCCACGTTGATTATTGGTGGCGTGCTAGGCTTAGGAGAACATATTCCGTATTTGATTAGCATGGCGCTAATCGTATCCGGTGTGGGAACCTTTATTCAGGCGCGTCGGCCTTGGGGTATTGGCTCGGGAATGGTGTGTGTACAAGGGACTAGTTTTGCATTTTTAAGCTCTGTCTTAGCGGCTGGCTTTATCGCTAAAGGTAAAGGTGGCGGGCCAGAAGAGATTCTGTCCTTGATTGTCGGTGTGTGTTTTTTAGGTGCATTTGTTGAGATTGTACTGAGCCAATTCATTGGTAAATTACGTCGTATAGTCACCCCGCTTGTGACGGGTATCGTCATTACTATTATTGGCGCAAGCTTAATTAAAGTAGGAGTCACTGACTTAGCTGGTGGCTTTAAGGCTCCGGACTTTGGCAGTGGTGCGAATTTAGCATTGGGAGGATTTGTACTGGTTACAATCATCATGCTTAATCGCTCTAGCAATGCTTGGCTACGCTTATCGTCTATTATCATCGGCTTAATAGCGGGGTGTGTCGTTGCCGCTTTTATGGGAAAACTGTCCTTTGGTAATTTAGCCGCTTTGCCTGCTATCTCTATTCCCGTTCCCTTTAAATACGGTTTTTCATTTGATTGGTCTGCGTTTTTACCCATTGCGTTGATCTATTTGATTACCGCTATTGAGTCTACTGGCGACTTAACGGCGAACTGTTTGATTTCGAAACGACCCATAAAAGGAGATGAGTATATCGGCCGAATTAAAGGGGGCGTGTTTGCCGATGGGCTCAACTCAATGTTAGCAGCGGCATTTAACACTTTCCCTAATACAACGTTTAGCCAAAACAACGGCGTAATTCAGTTAACTGGGGTGGCAAGTCGTTATGTGGGTTATTTTATTGCCGGCATTTTAGTTATTTTAGGCCTCTTCCCTATTATCGGTGGAGTGCTGCAGATGATACCTAAACCTGTTCTAGGTGGAGCGACGCTAATTATGTTTGGTACCGTCGCGGCCGCAGGTATCAAGATCCTGGCTTCTGAGCCACTTGGGCGACGCAGTATGTTAATTATGGCTGTCGCGTTCGGTACGGGTTTAGGCGTTGCGCTAAATCCAGAAGTGCTCAGTCAAATGCCAAAAGTGGTACAAAATATTTTTGGCTCAGCGATTACCACAGGTGGTTTATCGGCGATTATCTTAAGTCTTATCTTGCCTGAAGAGGATGCCAGCCAAACAGCTAGTGTAGAGTCAGTGGCTAAGTCAGAAATTGCGGATGCAATAGATCCGATTAAAACCTAAGTAATGCGCTAAGCTAACACCTCTATTACGTACTAACCACCTACTGAAGAGCCCACGCTGTTGCTAGTGGTAATTAAGTAGGTGGTTATCTTTTCCCTGCCGCTATAATAGCTGCTTTTTGTGGCACTGATCATAAAGACTTGTGTTATTAGGTGAGCCACTTTGCTATGAGTGAGGGCGAGTCCTGTGGGGGTTAATGAATGACAGTAGATGTTGAAAAGGACGCCCCAAATGTAGGGCGTATCCGTCAAAAGAACGAGGAGGTAATACTCCGCGCGGCGGAAGAGGAGTTTGCTTTATATGGCTTTAAAGGTGCGAGTATGCAAAAAATTGCTGATCGTGCTGAGCTGCCTAAGGCCAATTTGCACTATTACTTCAAAAATAAACTGGGCCTGTATACGGCAGTGCTTAAGCAAGCGATTGAGCTATGGGATAACACCCTTAATGACCTAACGCCTGAACATAACCCGGCAGAAGTCTTACCCGAGTATATTCGAGAAAAAATTCATTTTGCGAGGGCCTATCCTCTCGCTTCGCGTTTATTCGCTAAAGAAATTATTAGCGGTGCCCCTCAGCTGCAAGATTATTTCAGCGATGGTTATCAAGCCTGGTTTGATCAACGAACCGCTGTTTTCCAAAGCTGGATCGATCAAGGAAAGATGGACCCTATTGATCCGGCGCACCTGATCTTTTTACTCTGGTCATCAACTCAACATTACGCCGATTTTGCGGTGCAGATTGAATCTGCACTCGGTAGCCACCCGTTAGCAAACCGTCATTATGATTCCGCCAGCGATACATTGATCCATATTATTCTGAAGGGCTGTGGTGTCAGTCTGAAATAAGCCAAATAAAGCGTTACCGCTCCAACGCAGCAGCAACAAGAATCTGTTGCTTGGATTGTTAATGAGGTAGCCTTCTCATAAACTGTCGATATTAAGCGGGCTTAAGATACGCTACAGCGGTATTTTGGCGTGACCTCATCCACCAGCGACTTCGTAAAGAAGGATAAGTTGGGCGGTAACAGCACGACGTTTAGAAATGGACCGAGCTAACTTAACTAGGATGGCTAAGCGGCTCGGAATCCATGTGGCACGTACGGTTCAAAAGATCTAAACCTTTTAGCGATAAGCTATTTGGCTGCCTGCTTTTTAGTAATCCATTCGGATAATTGTGCACGCTGCTCATCGGTCATCTGTGTTTTATTCATAAACGGCATATCCTTAGAGATAATGGCTCGGGCATGAATACGGGGCAGCCAGTTCATAATTTCGTCGCTTGTATCGTACATAACACCAGAGGGTGCAACGGTGAAAACATCATCAGTTGGCGCTTTGCTGTGGCAGGTACCGCATTTATCTTTCACTAGTGTGATGGCTTGTGCATCCGTTAAACCGGTAGAGCCTTCAACCGCTTCGATGGGTGTAGGTTTTAAGATCCATGCCAGCGCGGCAAAAGCCACAATAGCGGAAATTAGAATGGAAGGCTTAACGATACCGCGGTGGCGCAAGTTAAAGAAGTGGCGTGCCCATGCTGCGATTAACATGATAGCGCCGAGTACTAGCCAGCCGTATTCATGGCCAAAGGTCATTGGGTAGTGATTACTCAGCATAATAAAGAGTACGGGTAACGTGGCGTAGTTATTGTGTACAGAGCGCAGTTTGGCGTTATAACCGTACTTAGGGTCAGGGGCTTCGCCCTTCTCTACCGCTGTTACGAGTGCTCTTTGCCCGGGCATAATAACCGTCATCACATTGGCAGCCATGCAAGTACCGATAATCGCACCAATGTGGATATATGTACCGCGATCGCTAAATACTAAACCGAGCAACCAAGCTAAAAACGTCAGTAACACTAGCATTACAATGCCAAATAACAGGCCTTTTTCAACCAGTGGCGTTTTGCAGGCAAAATCATAGACAAAGTAGCTACCAAAAATAGCCCCTACTCCGATCAATATGGCCGTCGTTTGGCTAATATCGGCTTTATTTGGGTCAATTAAGTAGGCATCTGCACCGATATAATAAATCAGTATCAGCATCAAAAAGCCGGTAATCCATGTGCTATAGGCCTCCCATTTAAACCAATGGAGGGTTTCAGGCATGCTTTCGGGAGCTAATTTGTATTTAGCTACTTCGTAGAAACCGCCACCATGCACTGCCCACAAGTCACCGGAGATCCCCTTCTTTTTTTTCCAATCGGGGGGTGTCTGTAATGTGTTGTCGAGCCACACGAAGTAAAACGATGCGCCAATCCAAGCAATTGCCGTTACGACGTGTAAAAAACGAATAACCAAGCTTAGCCAATCGTTCAGATAAGGATCCATTCTCTATGCCTCATTTTGTGCCACATCATGGCGGCTTGTGCGTTTACAGTGCGGAATTGACGTTGTTATAAACTAACGACAGCTCACAGGTTTTCTGACTTTTATCTTATAGTTTCAGATACTTAAACAGGTTAGGTCTACAATAGAGGCCTTTAATAAACGGCCCTATAGTACAAGAAACCTGTCTGTTTGGTCAGTTTTTTTAATAATGCACAAATTCTGCCAATTTTTTAAGTCAGTACAGATTTGCTGTTTGAGAGGGGTGGGGTTAATGCGCGAGGTGACGATAATGTCAGGCTATTGCCGCGTAGGTGGTGAGCTGGTGGTTGAGTTGCGAGTTTGATAAGTAATGGCGAACCATACGTTCACTTACAGACAGCTCGTTAGCGATTTCTTTACCTGTTTTTCCTTGAATAACCGATAGTGTAAAGGCTTTAGATACATTTTTTGGCAAGGAGATAAGCATATGATCAATATCGGTTAGTGCTTGCAATATAGTGACCTGATGCTCGGTGGATGGTGCTTCGATGTCGGGGTGGTTGGCTAAAGTATCTAACCAAGCTTGTTCGACTTGCCGCCGCCTCCAGAGGTCGACGCACAAGCCTCGTGCAATAACACGCAGGTAAGCGCGTACTTGCTGTGTGGTGTCTAACGTTTTAGGGCGATGCCATAAGCGGATAAAAGCATCTTGCGCTAAATCGGCGGCGTCTTCGTTATTACCCAGTAGATGAAAGAGCACGTTACGCAACCAAGAATGATGGAGCTGATAAAGCTTTTCAAACTCTTTCGGGGCCATGGTTTCGTGAGTAGACATGTAAAGCAAGCCTGTAATGGATAACGGTTATTGAATAAAACACGTAAACTAAACAATAATCGTTATCATTACAATATAGGCGATTTAAATGTCACTCAAATAGCGTCGTAAAATACATGGCTGCACCTATGAAGCCGCGGCCCTAGGCTTACTCTGATTGAGTGCTGGCTTTTTCTATAGCCGCTACGTTTTGCCCTATCCAATCAATCGGGGTCAGCGTATTTAATGCGGCGCCAACTAAGGAGACGGGTTGTGCCCCACTGGCTTTAATACTCGTTAGCATGGCTGGCGTAACGGTATGTGAGTCTACTAAAACGAGCGCAACATCTTCTTCGGCTATCCATTGAGAGAGCAACGAGAGACGGGCATCATCCCATTCCCGGGAAGAGGCGGTAATGGTCCCCACTAGTTCTAGCCCTAAGTCGGCGGCTAAGTAACCAAAATGGGGCCCTAAGGCGAGCGTTACTAACGAGTCAGCATTCGCTAAAGCTTGATCTGTCTTGGCTTTTTGCACAAGGAGTTCATGTTTTATAGCGGCTAGGTTTTCTTCAATCTGGGCGGTGTCTGATGGCGAAAGTGACATGAGATCACGCGCCACAATATCTACCATGCGTCCTAAAGCCGTTGGGGATAGCCAAGGGGCGGATTGTTCACCGTTTGCGGGCATCGGCGCTAAATTAAAGTGCTCATATAACTTTGGATTATTATCGGGCGGCATCGTGGCTATGCCGGGTAAGGCCTGATCTAAGGGCTGTGCGGCGTCGATGGGTACAATGCGTATATTAGAGCGACGACTATGTGGATAAATCGGATCGTCTGGCCATAGCGAGTGTAAGGTGATGACAGCATTAGCGGTTTGGGCCAAAGGGATTAATTTCGTTTTGCCGCGGCCAGCCAAGTAAGAGTACAAGCGAGAAGCGGGTAATTTGAGCGGCGCGGCAGGGGTAATCTTGATGCTTGTTTCGTGTGTAAGAGATCTGGCTATGGCATAGGTGGCAGGGTGAGCTGTCAAAATGTGTGTATCGCTGGCGAAAGTCATTGAAGCCATTAAACAAGAAGCGACACATGTGAGTATGGCGAGTGCTGGTTTAAACATTATTGGCTTCCTTTTAGGCCAGGGATAAGGGCTCGGGCAAGAACTGCAGACAAAAATATGACGCCTGCTGATAGGATGATTGCTGCACCTGAGGGGACTGGAAGCGCCAACTCCATAGGGACAATGATGCCGCTGAGCGTTGCTACTAAGGCAAATACGGTGCTCAATGTGACGAACATAGTGAGTGACCGAGAGATAATTTTGGCGGCAGCCGCTGGAATAACTAATAACGCACCGACCAAAACTGCCCCAATAACTTTCACTGAGGCCACGGTTACTATGGTCACGAGTAAGATAAATAGGTAGTCGAGCGTTTTAACTCGCACTTGCCTGACGGCAGCCAAGCCGGGATTAAAGCTTGCGAGCATAAAGGCGTTATAAAATAGGATGACAGGCGCCGTCACTAGTAGAGCGACAACCGCTAGCACAATAATGTCAGTGTGAGTCACCGTTAAAATTGAGCCAAAGAGCACATTTTCCAGAATGTGCACATTGATACGGCCTGCTAATATCAGGAGCACACTGGCACCTAGCGCTAATGACAGAGAAAGAAACACGCCAATGAGGGTATCGGCTGTCAGCCCTGTCCGGTTTTTGAGGTAATTAAGGCCTAAGCCAAACATGATGCAATAGCCAAATAAGGCACCATAAGGCCCGCTATAGGATTCACCTAATAGAATGCCAATCGCCACACCCGTGAGTGCTGAGTGCCCCACCGCTTCAGAAAAAAACGCATGGCGTTTGACCACCACTAAGGTGCCTAACAAACCTAAAACGGGACCAATAATCAGTCCAGCCAATACGGCGTTAAAGGCGAAACCGTACTCCAGAGAACTGGGTAAATAACCGTGAGACGCCAAGTGTTGAACGCTCAAACGTAACGAATCCATCATAGTGAGTACCCTTATGGGTTAGCAGCAAAGAAGGGGTGGGTAAGCATGCGCATTGCTTTTTCAGGGGTTAGTTCTACACGTGGGTCGCCCCTAAATAAAAGTTGCTGGCAAATACCTACGACGGAATCAGCTAAACGCCTAACGGCGGCTAAATCATGCTCTACCCATACGATGGTCACCCCCTCCTCTTTGAGCGATTGGATCAAGCGTTGGAAAACCTGAACTCCTGCTTCATCCAAGGCCGCCATGGGTTCATCTAAGATAAGTAGATCAGGGCTAGGGATCAGGCTTTGTGCCATCAGGACTCGCTGGCGCTCACCTCCTGATAAATCTCCCATGCGCCGATTGGCTTTTTGGCTGAGCCCTACCTGTTCCAGCGCGTTGGTTATGCGCGTTTTATCTTGTGCTTTAAGGGGTAAAAAAGTAGGACGTTTTGAGCTAAGAGCCCGCATAAAATCCATCACCGTCATGGGTAGACTGCGGTCAAATTCGAGTGCCTGAGGTACGTAGCCAACGGTGCCTGGTTGATTAGGCCACAGCAGACTTATTTCCCCGGTATGAGGTGCCTGTCCTAACAGGCAGCGTAATAATGACGATTTTCCTCCTCCATTTGGGCCCACTACAGAGAAGATTTGTCCGGGGCTAACATTGAGGTTTATGTCGTCTAGTATGTGACTTTGGCCATACCGTAAGCTGACATCTTTAAAATGGATGTGTGGTCCGCGTAGGCTAACCGGTTTTGCTTGAACATTCATGGCGTCTCCTTAGTCGCTTGGTCAGCCACTGGTGAGTGCGCCGCAGACATTGCTTTAATCGCTTGCACGACGGTTTGGAAATTTTCGGCCATCTCTTTTTCAAATTTTTCTGGGTAATACGCGCCGTAAATAATATGGGAGAGCGGATAGAGCTGGACGCCCGTTTCTTGGCGGATAGTATCGACATAAGGCGATGGGAAATTGAGTTCGGAGAAAATAATATCGACATCGAGATTGCGAATCATATCAATGGTTTTAGCCAGTTGAGAGGGGCTAGGTTCAACACCATGTGCAGGTTCAACCACGGCAGTTACCTCAATACCAAACTCGCGCAGCATGTAATCGTATGCTCCATGGATAGTGGCGACTCGTAATTGGTTACCGGGTATTTGTGTTAACTGAGATAACGCGTCTGCACGAATTTGACGAAGAGTTTTGGCATAACGTCGGGCATTTTTTCGAAAAGCCTTTGCGTGTTCGGGGTCGAGTTTGCCGAGTTCTTTTGCAATGGTTTGGATCTGTCGAATCGAACCGGTAATTGATAAAAAAGTATGGGCATTAACGATGTTTTCTCCTTGGCGGGATTGGTTCATTGCACCAATCGCCGGTAAAAGTGGAACATCTTTGTTCGCTTCTATTATTGGTATATTCGGCTTTTCAGAGGCGGCTATCATCCGTTCTGCAAAGTCGTCATGACCAATACCGTTCAATACGACCACATCTAACGTGCTTACGCGTTTGATTTCTTCTGCGCGCGGTTCGTAGGCATGAGGGTTAAAGCCCTCGGGGATCATCGGAATAACCTCGCCATACTCCCCTACAATATTGGAAACATAGCTGTAGTAAGGGTGCAGGGTCACGCCAATGCGTAACGGGGCGGCATGGCTGTTGAGACTAATCAGTAATCCGCTGGTGGCGATCAGGACGCCTAGGATACGGATAAAGGGATTGCTAATAGCGGGCATGGTATTAAGTTCCGGGACGAGTAACGCTGGCATCAAAGTGAGAAACAACTTGTTTCCAACCGACGCTTTTTAATGCGTTCTCGATAGTTGAGTGGTTGGGTAACAGATTGTCTTTTGTTGGTAAATTGGGTGCTGGCTTCGCTACAAACCACAGGCTGGCTTTGATCGCATCCGCCGATTCCTTGGATGTCGGGGGTGTGTTGTGGGTTAGGTTTGTATTGACCAGCAGCGCAAAGCTACCTGCGATTGAAGGTTTGGCGCTTGAGCCAATATATAACCAGTAATCTTGGTCGGGAGTAGACACTAAACGCCATTGGTGGCCTCCCCGTTCTTGGCTGACCACATCGTTTGCAAAAGGGGGAATCAAATCATCGTTGAGATCTTTCAGGGTCACAGGTTCCTGCTCAGCTAGACGCCATAGGATATCTTCTGCTGCCGCTTTGAGATCGGCATGCAGCCCTTGTTCAATAGGATTGAGATCATGGCGAGAGTCAATTTGATCTGTCATGATGGAGTGCTGAGCAGCGCGAGGTGCGGCTGAATAGTCAATATACCCCGCCGCTAAACCAAGCACTAATAGCGCGAATAACAGTACCCCTATGTTCTCGTGGCGCACACCCGCTGGTTTGATAATAACGAGCGTACTCATCGATTTAGGCCTTGGATATCATGCCAATCTACTTCGACGGTATGGCCTGGCCCTGCGTCTAATAGGATGTAAAACTCGCCTTCATAAGGAGAAAATTCGGCAGTAGACGCTTCGCTAAATTGGTTTTGTTGGATGATTTCTTCATCATACGAAATCAAATCAACCGTTACTCCTGCCGCTCCTGAGCCATCTGAAAAGCCCGCTTTGCACTGGATTTTTCCCGCGTCCATTGCGCATTCGCAAAAGGGAAAATGCGCGTAGCTTGGGGTCGCTAATGCTAACAAGATCACGCTCAAACTCACGTTTACACACTGTTTTTTATAAGGTCGCCGTCCTGCTATTACTGCCTGAGTTAACACGCGAAGAAATGATGAATATAGAGCAAAAAGTAAGGTCATATTTAGTGCGCCTGCAAGTTTTTCAGAAATTCTATGGTGGCTGGAGAGGCTTGTGCTAACGGCCAAGTGGCATGGTGTACTGATCCATCCCAGCCTTCGACTGTGAGCCACAAATCGGCATCAAGTTGGGTATTTTCAGGGACAGGAATTCCTAACATCAGCCGGTATGGTGAGCCAAAACCAAGCGCACCAGCAGTGCGTAAGCTGCGGGGTTTGCCAATACGTAAGTACACGGCTTTAACCTCGGTGATACAGGCCTCGCATAAGGCGGCATTAAATACTTTCATGTAACCGGCGGGCCCATTCATGCGCGGTGGTGTTTCGAACTGTTCAGCTAAGGTGACTTCCCAAGGCCCGACAGATTGTGCGCCAATCACATGCGACCCTAAGCCGTTATCGCCACGAAAAACGGCCATTAACTCAATGTAAAAAGGGGTCAGAATCAACGGAATTAAGATGAGTAAACCGCTTAAATGGAAGCGCCAGCGAAACCATAGGCTTTGGTTACGCTGGCGTTTTTGTTCGGCTTTGGACAATCCTGAGGTTTGTTGTGCCGTTTTCATCAAGACGCCTCCCCTTTAGCCTGTAAAACTGGCTGATGAGAGCGCTGCCTTTTTTGTTGGGATCGTTCTCGCATGATTGCCTGGCTAGCTTTAAAGGTGCGCTTTGTCCAAATAGTCATGCCGCTAAAAACCATCATGGTAAGCAATAAGCCAAAGAAAAAATAAACGAGCTTTAGTGTTAAACCGACAAAATCACCCGTGTGCAGCGGTCGCATCGATTCCGTAACCAGTTCTAGCGAGGTATGGTCTGATAGGCGCTTAGCTTTTTCGATATTGCCGTTATAAGGGTTCACCGAGAAGCGCTCAATGATAAGTGGATAGCGTTGGCTGCGACCATCAACTACATAATGATTGTATGTATTGCCCGGCACTGACACGCGCTCAGCTGTGACATTGGGGTAGGCTTGAGTCACAACAGCAACGGCATCACTAGGGCTAATCATGGCGGGTTCGTCCCCTATGGAACTAGGTACATCCTCACGCGCAACATAAATAGGAGGGCCATCACTTGAAATAGAGATACTGTTATCAAACAGCGCGGCTTGAATCAGGAACCAAATACCGGTCACCGAAATAATTAAAATAAACGGTATAGACCAAATACCTGCTAAACGGTGAAAATCGCCCCAAAATACGCGAGACCCACGGTTAAAGCGCAAACGGGGGCTAAAAAAGCCTCGCCAAAAACGTTTATACACCACAAGTCCGGTAATCAATGAGAGCAGCATGGGAATGCCTAAAAAGCTGACGATGTACCAGCCAAAGCTATAGAAGGTGTATCCATTATCAAATGGCAGTAATAGCCAACCATGCACAGCCCGTATGAACTGACGAAAATCAAACCCTGAGGCGGTTCCTTGGATGGCGCCTGTGTAAGGATTGATATAAACGGTGGCGGTTGTGGAGTCCGGGTAGCTAACGACGGCACTGAGCGCAAACTGAGATTTAACCGGCCGCGTTATGCGTTCTATATAGACTTGCGGAGAAGCTTGATGCACAACATCAATTATTTCATCGTAATTTAAGATACGTGTTTTATCGGAAGGTTGATTCGCACGTACAGCCGGATCAATTAGCCATACGATTTCTTGGCTAACGGTTGCGATTGAGCCGGTTAAACAAACAAAAAAAACAAATAGCCAGATCGGCATCGCTAACCAACTGTGTACCAAAAACCACAATTTGGTGCGGCTCTTGGGTTTAATTTCATCATCATGGGACATTCGGCAAACCTATTCGTTTCGCGCTTTTGGCGTGTGTGATCATGGTTCTCTAGTGATTAAACGAATAGCTCGGCAAAAAGGTGAAATGAAAATAAAAAAATCTCTACACACCGTCTTAAAAGAGACGCTGTTAGATGTATGTTTTAAGTCATCTTTTGGGTCAGGTTTGTGTAAAATGCACGCATTCAGTGCAGGTAACGGCTTGGCTGAAAGCGGTGATGACAGAAGTCGTTGGCACCAAACAGTAAACGCTGTACCTAAAAACTTGACTATAAGGTCAGGAAATATGAAGGTTTAGTGCGTTTAGCAACAATAATGTACTCGCAAAAACAACGGGCTTTTTAGCCGCTGGCTAGGTTCTTGCTATATCTTTGCGCGGGTAGTGGCGTTTAACGTAGGCTTTTTTGGTATATGGCCTTCGTAAACTGCTGCATTATATTCAGCGCGGATTGGTTTAATGGAGTAAATCGGTTCTGCCTTGTAACGATTACACAGAGGATACGATACACCTATGTTGTCGATAGATGATAAGACAGAGCAACCGATGCGCTTATCCTTACGGGGGATTACCAAGCAATACCCGGGCTGCCTTGCCAATGATCAGATTGATCTAGAGATCCGTGCTGGAGAAATACATGCCCTATTAGGTGAGAACGGTGCGGGTAAAAGTACCTTAATGAAGGTTATTTATGGTGTCGTAAAGCCCGATGCTGGCGTGATGGTATGGGAAGGAAAACCGCTAGAAGTTAAAGATCCAGCTCATGCACGTCAGTTAGGCATCGGTATGGTTTTCCAGCATTTTTCCTTGTTCGAAACGTTAACCGTCACCGAGAATATCGCTTTAGCATTGGGCGACGAGGCTAAGGATATGAAAGCCTTGTCGGATAAAATCCGTCACGTGTCAGAACGCTATGGCATGGCGTTGAATCCAGACCGCCATATTCATTCACTATCCGTAGGTGAGCGTCAACGGGTTGAGATTGTTAGGTGCCTTGTACAAGACATAAAGTTGCTGATACTCGATGAGCCAACCTCCGTTTTAACACCCCAAGAAGTCAACACGCTATTTGTTACCCTGCGCCAATTGGCCAGTGAAGGTTGCAGCATTCTATTTATTAGTCACAAATTAAATGAAGTACAGGCCCTGTGTCATTCCGCGACTGTATTACGTGGTGGCCGTGTATCAGGAGACTGTATCCCCGCGCAAGAAGACCCTTCCAGTATGGCGCGTATGATGGTGGGTGATGAAACGCCGATCAGCACGGATTATACGAAGGTAACGGGCCAGTCAGTATATTTAGCGGTAGAAGGCTTAACATTGTTTAGCCCTGACCCTTTTGGCGTTGATTTAAAATCTATCGACTTGCAGGTACATGCGGGCGAAATAGTAGGCATTGCCGGTGTTGCTGGAAATGGCCAAGAAGAGTTATTAGCGGCGTTGAGCGGAGAGCAATCGGTTGAAAGCCCCGACACTATTCGGTTTGCGGATCAAGGTGTTGGTCAATTGCGCCCCGAGCAGCGCCGGTCGTTAGGCTTAGCCTTTGTGCCAGAAGAACGTCTAGGTCGTGGTGCTGTCCCTGATATGAGCTTGCGCGATAATGCGCTGCTTACCGGTTTCTTATCGGGGTTAGTTAAGCGCGGCATGGTGAACTACAAAAAAACAGAAGCCTATGCTCAAAAAATTATTAGCGATTACAAAGTAAAAACGCCAAGCAGTGAGACCCATGCGCGAAGCTTATCGGGTGGTAATCTGCAAAAGTTCATCATAGGACGAGAGATTCTGCAAAACCCGAAGTTACTGGTTGCCGCTCACCCTACGTGGGGTGTTGATATCGGCGCAGCAACCGCCATCCATCAAGCGCTTATCGAACTGCGCGATGCTGGAGCGGCTATTTTAGTCGTATCTGAAGATATAGATGAGCTGTTTTTGATATCGGATCGTCTATGTGCAATTTGTGATGGTGAACTATCCCCTATCAAACCGACAGCTGATACCTCCCTTGAAGAGGTCGGTCGCTGGATGGCTGGAATGTTCGCAACAGCCAAAGCTCACGACCTAGCTCACTAAGGAGAGATCATGTTTTTTCGACTAGAACCGCGGGGCGAGCAATCGACATCAATGGCTTACTTATCGCCTGTCTTGGCTGGCCTGCTCACGCTTATTACGGGCGCTATCTTTTTTGCCGTAGAGGGGCAAGACCCGCTTTTTGCTTTAAAGACACTACTCTATACACCCATCTCCGATGTCTATGGTTTATCCGAGTTATGCGTTAAGGCAGCACCTATTATGTTGTGCGCCATTGGCTTAGCTGTGGTGTACCGCGCTAATGTGTGGAATATCGGGGCTGAGGGGCAGCTGTTAATGGGCGGGCTGTTAGCCAGTGCCGTTGCTGTGAATGTGATTGATGTTGAGGGTATTTGGGTGCTGCCCGTCGTGCTACTAGCAGGCATGGTTGGCGGCGGAGCTTGGGCTTTTTTGGCGGCGTGGTTAAAAACTCGCTTTCATGCCAATGAGATACTGACCACGATTATGTTCAACTATATTGCGCTTAATTTTCTTATCTACAGCGTCCACGGCCCTTTAAAAGACCCCGATGGCTATAACTTCCCCGAGTCAGCGATGTTTGGTGATTCCGCACTGCTGCCTACCTTAGTTGAGGGCACGCGTGTACATGCGGGTATTCTTTTTGCGCTGCTAGCCGTTGTTGTTGTGTGGGTTTTGTTAAGTCGCAGCTTCCTTGGCTTCCAAATAAAAGTACTGGGCCTAGACGCCAGTGCCGCTCGCTTAGCGGGTTTTAAAGATAAAAAACTCGTATGGATTACCATGTTAATTAGTGGCGGGTTAGCCGGGTTAGCCGGCGCTAGTGAAGTGTCAGGGCCAATTGGCCAACTAGTACCTCAAATATCACCCGGTTACGGTTATGCCGCCATCATTGTTGCCTTCTTAGGTCGCTTGCATCCAGTGGGTATTTTATTGGCAAGCTTGTTGATGGCACTTATCTACATGGGGGGAGAAATGGCCCAAATTGAGTTAGGTATGCCGCTCGCCATTACTGGCTTATTTCAAGGAATGCTGCTGTTTTATCTGTTGGCGTGTGATGTGTTGATTACGTATCGCATTAAATTAAAGACCCAAAAGCCAACGGCGGCGCGAGGATAATCATGGATATCGATCTAATTACCAATATTTTATATGCCATGGTCCGCACTGGCACGCCATTATTAATCGTTGCCTTAGGCGAAATGGTTTGCGAAAAGAGCGGTGTACTTAACCTCGGCCAAGAAGGCATGATGTTGATGGGCGCGGTGGCTGGCTTTATTACCACTTTGCTAACCGGCAGTTTACTCTTTGGTTTTATTGTCGCGATGATGGCTGGCATCATTATGTCGCAACTATTTGCCATGATAGCGCTTGGCCTGAATGCTAACCAGGTAGCCACAGGTCTGGCCCTGACGATTTTCGGCACGGGTTTGTCAGCCTTTATTGGTGCAAGTTATGTAGGCAAACCCATCGATGGGTTAAATGCGATCGCTATCCCTGTTCTTAGTGATATACCAGTCATTGGCAAAATGCTCTTTGCGCAAGATCTGGTGGTTTATCTTTCCTTTGTGCTCTTCCTCGCGATTTGGTGGTTTTTCCGCTCGAGTCGCCCCGGTCTTGTCGTCAAAGCAGTGGGCGAAAACCCGCATGCAGCAAATGCCATTGGCTTACCTGTAATGCGCACGCGTTATCTTGCCGTTGCGTTTGGCGGAGCCATGGCGGGGCTGGCGGGCGGTTACTTATCGTTGGCTTACACGCCGTTATGGGCAGAGAACATGAGTGCAGGTCGTGGTTGGATTGCACTCGCACTGGTGGTGTTTGCGAGCTGGCGAGCAGAGCGGGTGCTGTTAGGGGCTTATCTCTTTGGCTTAGCCAGCATTCTTCATTTGGTGGCTCAAGGGCTTGGCTTTGCAGTGTCACCTAACCTAATGGCCATGTTGCCCTACGCGGCTACCGTGGTGGTATTGGTGATGTTGTCGCGTAACCAAGGCCGAAGCAAAATGTTTGCACCTATTTCACTTGGAAAGCCCTTCCATCCGGCGGGCTAACAGGATTGTAAAATAAACTGACAGTTTTAAGAGACACTTTTTATGACGCTCAGTACAGGCGCATTATGGATTAAAAATCCGCTCGCTATTTTCGCAAGCCAAGGCGAAGACGTGAGCGGCGGTATTGTTATTCACGACGGTAAAATTGTTGAGCTGGTGGCTGGCGGCCAGCAACCTACGACGGCGTATGATCAAACCTACGACGCAAGTCGTCATGTGGTTTTGCCCGGGTTGATCAATACGCATCACCACTTTTACCAAACGCTCACGCGTGCTTACCCTGACGCGTTGAATAAAGAGCTATTCCCGTGGCTTAAAACCTTGTATCCGTTGTGGGCTGGCTTAGAGCCAGAGATGCTAAAGGTAGCCACCACGTTAGCGATGGCTGAGTTGATGTTATCAGGCTGTACTTTAGCGGCTGATCATCACTACTTGTTTCCCAACGGTATGGAAGAGGCCATCGATGCGCAGGTGGAGGCCGTTAATGCACTAGGCATCCGCGCCATGCTCACACGAGGTTCTATGAGCTTAGGTGAAGACGACGGTGGTCTACCGCCGCAGTCGACTGTGCAAACGGAACAGCAGATTATTGATGATAGTGAGCGTCTCATTCAGCGCTATCATCAACGAGGTGAAGGCGCGACAGTACAAATCGCCTTAGCACCGTGCTCGCCCTTCTCTGTTACACCAGAGATCATGAAAGCTAGCGCATTGCTGGCGGAACGTAACGACGTTCGGTTGCATACGCATCTGGCTGAAACAATTGATGAAGAAACATTCTGCCTGCAACGTTTTGGAATGCGTACGGTAGACTACCTAGAAAGCGTCGGCTGGTTATCGAACCGAACCTGGCTCGCGCATGGTATACACTTCGATGATGATGAGATAAAGCGCCTAGGGGCCGCGGGAGTCGGTATCTGCCACTGCCCTACCTCCAACATGATGCTTGCCTCGGGGATTGCGCGCGTTAAAGAACTTGAAGCCGCAGGGGCACCCGTAGGGTTGGGTGTGGATGGCTCGGCCTCCAATGATGGATCGAATATGATCCAAGAAGTGCGTCAAGCATTGTATCTGCAACGTTTACGGTATGGATCGTCTAGCGTCACGCATTTCGACGCCTACCGTTGGGCAACAGAAGGCTCAGCGAAAGTGCTTGGACGAAATGATGTGGGCGTAATAGCCGTGGGTATGCAAGCTGACTTAGCACTTTTCACACTCGATGAAATGCGCTTTTCCGGTAGCCACGACCCCTTAGCCGCGCTGCTATTATGCGGAGCGCATAAAGCCGATCGCGTTATGGTGGCAGGTCAATGGACCGTTGTTAATGGTGAAATCCCGGGGCTAGATACACAGCAGCTGATTGCTGATCACTCCCAGATGGCTAAGCGGTTGGCAGAGAAGTTGTGGATTTAATGTGTGTGAGGATTTTAAAGCAGGGGTGGAGGCCCCTGCATAAATTAGTGGCTTTAAGAAAAGTTTGCTATTTTGGGGTCGTATATAACGTCTATGATGGTGCCGTCTTCAATTTTCTTGACGGCTTGGTCTATTGTCTCTAATGGCACAAGGAACCACTCTCTTGGCTTTACTGGGTTACCAAAGCGATCATTAATTTCTATATCAAGCCTTGCAGGCTCAAAAACACGGTGCAGAATTTTTTCTAGCTTTTGTCGATTGATGTTAAAAAGCTCATAGGATGCGACTATTTCGACATCTGCCATTAAATAAGTAGGATCCAACGACGCATTGCTAACACGCTTTTTAATAGATTCGCTTGTAACTCCAATTTTGTGAATCACATTCCGGTTTTGAGCTATTAATGGTAATTTGGATTTGCTTCTAAGCACATAGATCGTACCGCTTTCAGTATCATCTTCACTTGCTACAGCGTCAAACAATGGTCCCATGCTTATATCAGTTATACGCCTACCCGTATCATCTTCCCATAAGCGTTTTTGCAGTGACCGCATTAACTGATTACTCTCAACACCATTATCAAAGATCACTCTTAATCTGTACTCTTTACGCCCATCGGTTCCGATGAACTCGTCGCCAACTTCAGCAATGTAAGCCTTCTGCCCCGCAAGAATGAAAAAATTCCCTTCTTCAACACTACCGTCTTTATTGAACTTAAGGGTTTTTCGTTTCCCTGATTTGATATCGTCTTGAACTTCATCAAACAAAGGCTTAAATTTTTCAAAATCTTTACAAGGCGTTCTCTGACCAATTTCTTCGGCCTTGGCTCTTTCTTTTTCAGACTGAGATTTCACGTGTTTGAGGTAAGTAATATCCCCTTCTATTGGAGCATCAATACCAAGCTGAGCAAGCAGTTCTTCATCAGAGTTGTACTCAGCTGGTGGCTCAGCCACTTGCAAGCCACCAGCTACAAGACCTTGATGATCCATTGGTTCAACTAAAACACGGCATTCTTCCTGTTTTCTAATTTGATCTAAACGAGTGGCATACAAGCGTTCGAAGATGTCTTTGCTTTCGCCATGTTCAGGCGTGCGCCCATGCTCATCGACAAACCGTTGAACCTCTTCAAAGCCCGCGATTATGCGCTCTTCTTTTGGTGTTCTTGCAGATTTCTTTTCTTGTTTGACTTCAACACCGAGTTCGGCCAACAACTCTTGATTCGACTTACTTTTATTGGAGGGCTCAGCCATTGTTGTTTTCCTGCATTACTTTTCGTTGGAGGAAGGCGATACCTTCTGCCATTCGACGCTCCCATGGATCAGCAGCAGTGATATCAGGCAAGCGGCCTCGCTCACGCTTAAACTGAACGGCACGGGTTGCAAGCTCGCGCGCTTCTTCCTCGGTCAGTTTGATCTTTTTAGAATTTATAACGGCTTTTACTTGTTTTAAGCTATTTTCGTCCATGGCTTTTGCCAAGATAGCATAGGCTTCACTGAACGGGTTTATACGGTCGATCAAATCGATATCCAACTCCCGAACATCCATAGCAAACTTTCTGACACCATCAACAAAAGCAGTATTTGAGGAACCTTCGCCACCATCGGTTTGGTTAACAAGCTCTTTCGCTTGTTGCGTAAGGTTTAAGGCGGCTACAGCGTGCTGGCGTATAACCTCTTGATCTTCTGAATCGAGCTCTGGGTATTTATCTTTGACAATCTTGCCCATGCGGATCTGTGTTAGCTCTTCAGGTACAACCTCATCATCGAAAAGTCCACGTTCAATTGCCGTTTTATCCTGAACAAAAGCGGTAATTACCTCGTTTAAATCTTCTTGGCAGATACGCTTGGCATTATCGCTTTTGGGCTCGGCCAGTCCCTTTATCTCTATCTGAAATTGGCCTGTTTCTTCGTTGAACCCCACATTGTTAGTTTTAGGGTCATATCCATTCTCGCCATAATCAAAGCCTTCTTGTGGGCCGCTGCTGGGTGTTTTGGGCGTAAAATTGAACTTTGGCGTTAGCACTTGCTCCATCAGTAAACTTGCAGCAATGGCTTTAAGGGTGTCGTTCACCGCATCGGTTACGGTATCTTCCGAAGCATCGGGCTCCGCAATCAAATTCGTAAATCGAGACTGAGCCTTGCCTTCCGCATCGCGTGTTGCTCGGCCAATAATTTGAATGATCTCTGTAAGGCTTGAACGATAACCTACGGTGAGCGCATGTTCGCACCAGATCCAGTCAAAACCTTCTTTCGCCATGCCAAGGGCTATAATAACATCAACAAAATCACGGTCAGTTTTCGCTTCAGGTCGTTTTAGTGAAGCTGAAACCTTATCTCGCTTGGAGTCATCATCGACTAAGTCCGCCACTTTGAGTAATTTGCCTTCAGCTGTACGAATTAACTGAAAGCCCGTATCGTCATCTGTACCTTCCCAGTCACCCAGTGCCGAGAAGATTTTCTCTACTTCTGTATATTTGTCCTTCTGGCTTTCGCGGGAGTTGACATTGGGGATGTGGATTATGGTCTTTTCAGAAGGATCAAGTACCTCTCGAATTTCGTTGGTATAGTCACCACTTGAATAGAAGTAGTAACCTATATTCAAAGTCTTTAAGTGCTCATACCCATTGAGTTGCTCATAATAGGTATAGGTAACTGTTTCGAACTTTGATTCATCTTCAGGTGATAGCACGGCCTCGGCATCGCCTCTGAAATAGGAGCCTGTCATCGCAACAACATGCGCTTTGTCTCTCGCGATAAATTCACCTAAATGCATGCCCAGCTTGTTATCAGGATTCGAACTGACATGGTGGAACTCATCAACCGCTATTAAACAATCATCAAATGTGGGAACACCAAAGCGGTCTACGGCAAAACGGAAGGTAGCATGCGTGCAAACAAGCACCTGATCATCGCTATCAAGGAAAGCCTTTACTGAATTAACCTTGCCGCCATCTTCACCTGGCGCGTTGCAAAGATTCCATTTTGGTACAACGACCCAATCCCAGTAAAAACCATATTTTGTCAGTGGCTCATTGTTAAAGCTTGAGCCAATAGACTTCTCAGGCACAACAACAATGGCTTTTTTAACCCCCTGATTATTCAGCTTATCCAAAGCAATAAACATGAGAGCACGGCTTTTACCAGAAGCAGGTGGAGACTTAATTAAAAGATATTGTTCACCACGTTTTTCGTAAGCACGCTCTTGCATCACGCGCATACCCAGCTCATTCGATTTCTTAGAGCTGCCATTGCTGGCATACTTTACTGAAACAGAGGGGATAGATACCGAGGGTATAGATTGTTGCTCCGTCATGCTCAAGATACCTTTTTCTTAGAATTGGAAGTGGATTTGGTCATTTTTGTATAGAGGTCAAAAAGCTTTTCAAGTCGCTCAGTGTCATTCTTGAACTTACGACCAATGTATATGCGCTCTAATACCTCGTCATTACGCTCATGTGCCCTGCGTAAATCATCTGGCATAAGTTCTGGATCATAGAGATCGGCAATGGTGGCGGGAAAATGCGCCTCACGAGCGAGAAGGATATCTTCTGCACATTTGGTCAAATCTTCTTTGTTCTTTTCTGTTAACTTTGGAGCGGGAAACGTATTCCATCCAAGAACATTCGAATAACGATATCGTGTTTCTAGCTTTCCACAAATTGCAGCAACCCAAGCCAAATGCATTTTTGAAACCAGTAAAGATAACGTCCATGCATCTGGTTTATAGATAACTAGCGAAGGTGCCATCGCCACATCGCTCTCACTAAAAATATCACATGGATAATAATCTCGACTCTCTGATGAGAGTTGGGCGACAACTAGCTTCTTTACTTTCTTAAAGCGAGTTTCATCGAACTTATGGGGAGTATTCGCAAGCACTTGCGTGGATTTCTTTGAGCTAGAAGCTCTCATATCTCGAACCGCTTCTAGCCTTTTTTTGATAAATGGAACGCTCGCTGCTTTTTCAAGCTTATCGTCGGGAATTATTAATGCATATCTCATGACCCCTTTGATTAGCTCTTGCCCTCCAACTAGACGACCAACGATTTCAGTTGCCTCGGGACTGTCTGCGAGTAGACTTTGTTTTTCTCCGGCAGATAAAACTAAATTCCCCCCATCCGTCATTTTGTCGCCGGACAACATCTCGTTCAACTCTGAAAGCTGGGACGACCTAGATGAAATGAATATGTTTCTTGAATTAACCAAGTACGGGTTAATATTATTCACATGAGCAACAACTGTTTCACCATCTACTTCGCTGTATATTTTTTTTGATTTAATAGCCTCTGGTCTAGCTATACCTATTATTGCTACAGTTACCCCCGCGTTTTGACTTGCCAGATTTGCCCACTTAAAACTTGTGTGCGCAAAAGATATTTCGTGCTTCATGTCTAAGATTAAAGGCCACAATAATGGAACTTGTTGCCCCTGACACACCGAATTAGTACTTACAAAAGCAGTCGAAGTTGCAGTATGCAAACCGTACTCAGCAGCTTTAACAAACCATCCAGTCACATAATCTAAAGATTTCCATGACTTGATGTGTCCTTTAAAGACAGACTCTAAATCAGATTTTTGTTCAGCCTTCTGTTTCTTAGTGCCTATATATGGTGGGTTTCCACATATGTAGGTTTCTCCGCCTTCATTCTCAAAATCAATTTCAAACTGATCTAGCGGAGTACCAAAAAGATCGTCAGACCGAACCTTTACGCCTAGTCCAGTGGGAGGGCATATACTCAACCAATCCAATCGAAGCGAATTGCCACAAATTATCCAATTCATTGCATCCAAAGGCAGTAATTCCGCTAATGCTTCTTTCTGTCCACGATAAAGAACGTCACACTGGTATTCAGCAATAATCAATGCCAAACGAGCAATTTCAGCAGGAAAATCCCTAAGTTCAATACCCCTATAATTCGTTAGGGGAATATCTGATTTCCTACCGCTTTCACCTCTTCGTTGATTGATCTCTGCTTCAATTGCTCGCATTTCCTTATAGGAGATAACGAGAAAATTCCCTGAACCACACGCTGGATCAAAAACGCGGATTTTCGCCATGCGCTTGCGAAGATTGAGTAACTTCTGAGGGCTATCACCAGCCTCTTCAAGTTTCGCTCGAAGATCATCAAGAAATAGCGGGTTCAGAACTTTTAGAATATTTGGCACGGAGGTGTAATGAAGGCCAAGTGCGCCACGCTCTTCCTCATCTGTTACCGCTTGGATCATCGAACCAAAAATATCAGGATTGATTTTCGTCCAGTCCAAATTGCCGATATGAATGAGGTAAGATCGCGCAATCTTACTGAAACGCGGAACATCTGTATTACCCGAGAAGAGGCCACCATTCACGTAAGGGAAGGTATCAGCCCATCGCGGAAGGTTAGCGCTAGCTCTATCTTCAATAGCCGTATCCATTGCTCGGAATACTTCACTCATAATGTCGTGCGTATTTGAAGAGTCCCGCTCACTCATCTGTTCAATGGTCTTGGTAAACAAGCCCTCGCCATTGAAAATATCGGTATCTTCCGCGAAGAAGCAGAAAATCAAGCGCGCCATAAAGTGGTTCATATCATGGCGGCGTTCTTCTGTGCCCCATTCAGGATTATCTTTAAGCAGCTCGATATAAAGCCTGTTAAGACGCCCTGTTGCCTTGATATCAAATGAACTTTCGCGGATTTGCTTAACAGTCGTAATGCCAGCCAAAGGCAAGAAAAAGCCAAAGTGGTCAGGAAATTCGTTAAAGCGACAAACGACTGGCGGATCATCAGAGGTTAAATCTTCAGCCTCAAAGTCGATCCCGTCTGTGGCAACCACAAACTTTGCTTTGCCTTTGGCCGTTGCAGGACTTTCTTTCAAGCGAGTGAGCGTTTCAGATACCGATCCCTCACTACACGTAGCTATATGGATGTTATTCCGCTGTAAAACACCGCCGTCGATATCTGAGGAATTCGTATTACCGCTTTTCAGGCGTTTAATGGTGGCAGGTTTATTTCCGAACGCTTCTAAAAATGCGTAGGGAAAATTCTCCGCGTCAAAATCTTGCTCAGCTAACAGCGATATGGCTTCTTCTATTTCAACGGCGTTCAAGATGTTTTCCTTTGCTGCGTACGTCTATCTATTCATACATGGGTTACTATGCTGTGCACAGTATAAGCGGGCTAGATGGCATTATGAGAAAAATAGTGCTCTAAGCAAGAGTTCGCATCTGTGTTGTTTTAATTTTAGGCTAGTTAGTGTGGTTAGATACAATTTCTTTGAGCAGACTAGATCAAATACGCAGTCTTGAGTGAATTATTGGGTACCATTATAAAATGGCTTTGCCCTGTACTCTCATTCCGGTATGCGTTGACATCGCTTCACTGATTCATTTAGCATTTTGACAACTTAAACGGGAGCATACAGTCAATGGAAGTGACGAATAAGCAAAAGTTAGTTAGGACTTTAATTAATCAAAAGCATAACATTATCGTCAGAGATAAGTGGGGGGCTAACTCCCCTAGGACTAAAAATTTAGTTGTTGACTGGGATCACGACAGTATAGTCATTCATCACTCGGGGAACTCTGGAGAAAAAGATCCTACTGAGATCGAAAAAATACACATGACAGAGCATGGTTGGGATGATGTAGGTTACCACTACCTTATACACCCCGACGGTAAGATATATGAGGGTAGAAAAATCTATTATAAAGGCTCTCATGTTTCAAGAAAGAACACCGGTAAAGTCGGGATTCTCTTGTTGGGGGACTATAACGAGCAATGGTGGGATTTCGATGATACCTTGCAAGAGTCGCATATTGCCGCCGCCAATTCTCTTATAAAAACGTTAAAAGTTAATTTCCCCACGTTAAAGTACCTAGGCGGGCATAAAGAGTTCTTACCTAATGGGGGTTATACATGCCCAGGGAATTTAATTATGGACGTTCTTGAAAAAATGAGAAATAAACATGCCCTCTCTAAACCTTAAAGCAACGATAGTAAGCAGCTTGATTGCCATCGCTGTATTTGTATTCAAACTTTTTTCTGTAGTATTAAAGTTTCCTGATGACCCCACGAGCATACTTGCTTTAAGAGAAAGCCCATCATTGAATAATGAAACGCTACTTCACGATTATTTAGATGTGTCTAACTACGTCATCGTTATTTCTGATGAAAATGGCTTTATTGGTAAGAGTTTATATGGGTTTACCGTCGATTACCTAGCTTATGCGCTAGTATTGTTTAGTGCATTTTTATGGTTGCTGTACGTCGGTAAGAAGAAAAGGAAAAATTGAAGTCTAAAAAAGGCGCGAAAGCGCCTTTGATGCATCTTTTGGAGATATTAGCTCATTTCCATCACGATACGGCCGGTGATCTCCCCTTTCTCCATATCTGCAAAGATCTCGTTGATGTCTTCTAGTTTCTTCGTTTCTATAGTCGCTTTGACTTTGCCTTCAGCGGCAAATTGTAGACATTCTTTTAAGTCCTTGCGTGTGCCTACAATGGAGCCGATGATGCGGACACCGTTGAGTACGGTATCAAAAATGGGGATTGGCATTTCTTCGGGCGGTAAACCCACCAGTACGCAAGCGCCACCGCGACGGATTGATTTGTAGGCTTCGGAAAAGGCGGGTTTTGATACGGCTGTGCAAACAACGCCGTGTACGCCGCCGTTGGTTAGTTCAGCTATCTTTTGGGAAGGGCTTTCTTTCATAAAGTCGATGCTGTATTTCGCCCCAAGTTCTTTTGCCAAAGCCATTTTAGAATCGCCAGTGTCTACGGCAATCACATTCATCCCCATAGCTACGGCGTATTGGATGGCTAAGTGCCCTAAGCCGCCCACACCGACAATAGCCATCCATTGACCCGGTTTTACGTCAGACACTTTGAGCGCTTTGTAGGTGGTGACGCCGGCGCAGAACAAAGGTGCCGCTTCGACATAACTGAGCCCGTCCGGAATTTTGACGGTGTAGTTACCATCAGCTAAGCAGTATTCAGCATAACCGCCATCTACTGAATAACCTGCGTTTTGCTGGTCTAAACAGAGGGTTTCTTTGCCTTCTAAGCAATAATCACACTGGCCACAGGCACTGTATAGCCAAGGTACACCAACTCGATCCCCTACTTTTAAATGGGAAATTTCACTACCTACTTCTACAACTTCTCCTACACCTTCATGTCCTGGAATAAGTGGCATTTTAGGTTTGACTGGCCAATCACCATGGCAAGCGTGAAGGTCAGTATGGCACACACCGCACGCATGGATTTTGACGAGTACATCATGCGCTTTAACTGTCGGAAGAGGCATCTCTTTGATTTCTAAAGGCCCTTTAAACTCATTAACAACGGCTGCTTTCATGGGTACTCTCCTTTACTTCGTGTAAATAGAAATCGTTAAAGAATATTAGAACCGATATTAGGACGCCGTGTTTAGATCTAGATCATCATTCAAGCGCGTTTAGCGTTTGTTTAAAGTAATTAGATTTTTTGCCGCATGCTTGGTGTAAGCTCTGGTTTGTCTTTATGTGTCTGTTAAAAGTGTCAGTAATTTTTACATTTAATGTTTCTTATTGGAGACTTTTTTATAAAAACTAAAGTAAAACAATGGATTGGAATATGTGGCGTAATGTTTGCTTTTAGAGACAGTAGTTATTTTAAGGAATTAGTCATGAAACTATTAGCTTACGCTGCAGTTGGTTTTTCGATGATAGCGGGGGCGGCTCAATCGGCCATCATCACAGCCGATTTAACCCCCATTGTAAACACGGCACAAACGTACTCGCAGACAATTACTTTGCCGACTAATGTCACCTTCGCTGATGTGACACTCGGGCTTATGCTCAAGGGCGACTACGATTTGAGCAGTGAGTACTTTAACTTTTATATTGATGGTACTCAGCTGTTGTCTTGGAACGCCTCTTCACCGGGTATATTTTCCACCACTATCTACCCGCACTATGATTATCTGCTAATGGGTAGCCTGTCGATTAGCGATGTGCAGTGGACCAGCTTTGCTAGTGATCAAACACTTAATCTATCGTGGTCTAATGGGCCGAATGTTAACGCCTATGCTAAAGGAGGCTTAGATTTCGTCTCGTATACGTTAACAGGAACACCCAGTGTGCTTGCACCAAATACAGCGACTCAGCAAGAGGTGCCTGAACCACTTTCACTCGCATTACTAGGCTTAGGTTTGGCGGCTATCGGTTACAGCCGTCGTAAGAAAGCGAACGCTTAGTGAATACGCCTGCGCTGAGGAGTGCAGGCGTATTATTGTAACGTTGTTAAAATCATATCAGTCAGTTCAGGCATGGTGTTGGCAGTAAGGCACTGGGCCGGTGTTGTGAATAAATCATCGTATCCAACATAGCGAATAAACGGTATGTGTCGTTCGTGTGCGGCTTGTTCGTCATAGTCGGCATCACCCACAAATACACGGTTCACATGTTGGCCAGTGATGGCCGCTATTTTATCGAAGTTCTCTGGTTTTCGTTCATCCCCGCCATACACGGCGACAAAGCAATCCAATAGTTGATTATTCTCTAGTGTCTCTTTAATTTCATTAACCGGCGCTGCGCTGTTGATGAATATTGCTATACCTTCTTTTTGTAATGTATAAAGCATTGAGCGAGTAGCGTCGTCTATTGTAAGAGATCGCATCCGGTCGTCTAGCGTAATCTGAAAGCGAGCTAAGAAATCATCCATACTTCCTGTTATAGATTCCAATTGAAATGTATCAAGCATCATTTGAATTTTAACGGCCCGAGGAATACCACCGGTAGACAGATGAATGTGTTTGGCTTGTGCTTGCTGTTCTTTAGTTAGTGGTATTCCAAAACAGTGGATAAAGGCATCCAGTTTGATCATCAAGCTGTCGACGATGACACCATCGAAGTCGAATATAGCGATCTTTTTCATACCGAATACCTTTAATGAGAATCTGATTAGGTACCGTACCTCCTTAGCGGTGATTAATGAAGGCTAAAGAGCAGCATTCATCGATAGTGTGAGTGGCGTGGTATTTCTTCCAATCAGCTGACTTAATTGATGGCTACTATCAAATAGAGCTCCCTTGGCAGCGCCTGCATCTGAGTCTGCCAATATATTTGCGAAGCCTTCAGGCAAGCCCGCGCCAACCAATACTTTGGCAAATTCTGCTTCGGGTAAGTTTTGGTATTGGATCGTGTTGCCCGTGGTCTCGCTTAGGTAATGTGCTAATTCGGCAAGCGTATAAGCGGTATCGCCTGCCAGTTCATAAACGTTGCCTGCTTGATCTTGCGGCGATGCCATGACGGCGGCAGCGGCGGCGGCATAGTCTGCACGAGGTGCTGAGGCTATTTTTCCATTGCCTGCAGCACCAATGAATGCGCCATGCTCAAGAGCGGAAGGTATGCTGGCCAAGTAGTTTTCGGTGTACCAGCCATTGCGTAATAGAACAAAAGGCACGCCAGATTCGGCTAACTTTTGTTCGGTTATGACATGCTCCTGAGCTAATGCCAGCGGGGAGGTATCTGCATGCAAAAGGCTGGTGTATGCGATGAGGGTGACGCCTGAAGCGTTGGCTGCATCAATAACCGCGGAATGCTGAGACGCTCGTTTTCCGATCTCACTGGATGAAATGAGTAAGAGCTTTTTGGCTCCGTTAAAGGCTGTGGCTAACGTTGCTGGTTGATCATAGTCTGCTTGGCGGACAACGACACCGAGATCCGCAAGGTCTTCGGCTTTTTCAGGGCTACGTACGGCGGCGATAATGCTATTTGCAGGTTGTGTTTTAAGCAGTTCATGAATGACCAAACGGCCTAGCTGGCCTGTCGCTCCGGTTACAGCAATCATAGTGTGCTCCTTTTGAATCGAAAATGATTGAATAAGTAATCAAGAAGTCGCTTGATGTAATCTATGCTAAACTCCTAGCTAACTTTTAGTAAGTACGTACAAAAAGGTAAGTATGAAAAAAGATATGATCAGTCATCATGACAACCCTAAGACGCCGCCCGACGTTGCTTATGTGCAGGGTGAAATAGGTATACCTTTGTCGGTGAGAATGGAGCGCGGTGATTTATTTGCAGAGCAATGCCCTTCCAGACAGGTATTGAAGCATGTAACGAGTCGTTGGGGAGTTTTAGTCTTGGTCGCATTAGCCGGAGGGACTTACCGCTTTAGTGATCTGCGTCGTAAGGTAGCTGGGGTTAGCGAGAAAATGCTAGCACAGACCTTGCAAGGGCTTGAGTGCGACGGTTTTGTGAAGCGCGTTTCGTATCCTGTTGTTCCGCCGCATGTCGAGTATAGCCTAACGTCGCTAGGGCTTGAGGTGAGTGGCAAGGTTGAAGCGTTGGCGGATTGGATCGAACTGAACCTCTTCGAGATTTTAGAAGCGCAGGCTAAGCATTCGCAGAACAGCCCGTGATTGGTTATGCCGGTCTATCGGATGCTGCAAAAAGTTGACCTCTGGGTTATTATTTACCGTTAAACGTATAAAGATTTCGCTGACTGTCCTGACAGATTGTTATGGACGATAGAGCCATATTGAGGAAAGTAAGATGTCAGAACCCACTGCGCAAGCGACACCACAACTACCCTACCATCGCGACTTTCCTGTGGGATGGGATGAGCTGCACCGTAATTGTCGCGCTTTATCATGGCGGTTATTGGAAAAGGGCCCGTGGAAAGGCATTATTGCGATCACACGAGGCGGTTTGGTTCCTGCGGCGATTTTGGCTCGTGAATTAGATATTCGACTGATCGATACCGTGTGCGTAACCAGCTACGGTATTGCCGAGGAGGGTGCCGAGGCAATGAAACAAGGTGAGCTGAATATTCTTAAAGGGGTTGAGGGTGACGGTGAAGGCTTCTTGCTTGTAGATGACCTAGTCGACACGGGTAAAACAGCACGTGTGGTTCGTGAGATGTTACCTAAAGCGCACTTTGCAACTATTTACGCCAAGCCTGCTGGCTGCCCTCTAGTGGATACCTTTATTACTGAAGTAAGCCAAGATACATGGATCCGTTTCCCGTGGGATATGGAACCAGCGTTTGCAACACCGCTGGCAGCCAGAAACACATAAGGCGCTAGACGGGTACCGTTTATTTCGTTTAGCATCCAAGATGCACCGAAAAAGAGCAGAATAAATAAGGTGTTAAGGCGCTAAAGTGATCTGCGCGAGCCCCTAGGGCTGGCAAGTCCGCATGAAATCTAAAAAACTGTCCTTGTGGTCAGCTTTTTGCATCTCATAGGCTCAACAGCCAACAGGCTCCCTTAACGAATCATTACATGGGAATGAGGATTGGATTCATGAAAAAAACCGCGTTTAAAAAAGCCCTAACAGGCCTAGCTGCAGGTATTGGTCTTGCAGCTGCGTTAACAGCGCAAGCGGCAGAGCCATTTAAAGTCGGCTTTGTCTATGTTGGCCCTATAGGTGATCACGGCTGGAGTTATCAGCACGACCAAGGGCGCAAAGCGGTAGAGGCGTATTACGGTGATAAAGTGGAAACCACTTATGTTGAGAACGTGCCGGAAGGAGCTGATGCTGAGCGGGTCATTCGTAACTTGGCCAAATCAGGTAATGACCTGATTTTCACGACCTCGTTTGGTTTTATGAATCCAACGCTAAAGGTTGCTAAACAGTTCCCTAAAGTGACTTTTGAGCACGCAACGGGTTATAAGCAGGCCAAAAATATGGGTACCTATGTATCCAATACCTACGAAGGCCGTTATGTCGCAGGCTTTGTGGCTGCAAAAATGACCAAATCTAACAAGATTGGTTATATCGCCTCTTTCCCAATTCCTGAGGTAATCCGTGATATCAATGCCGTTCAATTGGCATTGAATAAATACAACCCTGAAGCCGAGTTGAAAATAGTATGGGTCAATACGTGGTTTGATCCGGGTAAAGAAGCTGATGCAGCAAATGCGATGATGGATCAGGGTGTGGATGTAATTTTGCAACACACCGACTCACCAGCTGCCATGCAAGCGGCTGATCGTCGTGGTGCTTATGCTGTAGGCCAGGCGTCTGATATGTCGAGCTTTGGCCCTAAAGCACACTTGATGTCTGTGGTTGATAACTGGGACCCTTACTACATTAAACGTGTTCAAGAAGTAATGGATGGCACGTGGAAATCAACCGACCATTGGGGCGGCATGGCTGAAGACGAGATTGTTATCCCTGGCTTTAGCGAAAACGTACCGGATGACGTGGCATTAGAAGCACAAGCGCTGATTGATGGCATTAAAGCAGGCACACTACATCCGTTTGCCGGACCGATCAAAAACCAAGCCGGCGAACTGATTGTCGCCGAGGGTGATGTTCTGCCGCACGGCGAAATCGCTGGCATGAGCTGGTATGTTGAGGGTGTAGAAGGCGACATTCCTAAATAAATCGCTCAACCACCTAGGGGCTGTGGTGCGGCCCCTTAGTAACAAATAACACACTGGGTTCGGCCGCCAATATGCCGAACTCCCTCTTTTAACGAACTAAAGGAGGTGTGTTATGACACCTGAAACATCAACTGCTGATATTCCTCTCATTGACATTGCGCCGCTCTACAGCGAAGACCCAAGCGATTGGGTGGATGTTGCGCGACACATTGACCATGCTTGCCAACGTACAGGCTTTTTTTATGTCAAAGGCCACACGATTGACACGTCTACAATGAACGATGTTGTTGGCATGGCAAAGCAGCTGTTTGCTCAACCAATGGGCGAAAAGCTTAAAATAGACATTACTCAGTCTGCGCATCATCGAGGTTACGGTGCCATTGCAACCGAACAACTAGACCCCTCGTTGCCTGGTGACTGTAAAGAAACTTTTGATATGGGGCGGCACTTATTAGCCGATGACCCCGATGTACTGGCTGAAAAACCACTGCATGGTCCTAACCGTTACCCCGAAATAGATGGTTTCCAAGCCACCATGGAAACCCATTATTGGCGTATGCTCGAGCTGGGAAAAACGATTCTTAAGGGGATTGCCGTAGCGTTAGGTATAGCGCCTGATTATTTTGACAGCCGCTTTACGCACCCTATTAGTGTGCTGCGTTTTATTCATTATCCCCCTGCTTCTGCTTTGTCGCAGGACAATCAAATTGGTGCTGGAGCGCATACAGATTACGGTTGTATTACGATTCTGTACCAAGATGAAGTGGGAGGTTTGCAGGTCCAGAACCGTCAAGGAGACTGGATTGACGCAACGCCCGTACCTGATACCTTTGTGATTAACATTGGCGACATGATGGCGCGTTGGAGTAATGACCGATACACCTCAACGCCTCACCGAGTGGTTAATCAGGCGCAGAAGGATCGTTATGCCTCTCCCTTTTTTGTGGAACCTAATTTTGATACTAATATCTATTGTTTAGATGGCTGCAGCGATCAAACCTCCCCTCCTAAGTATGAGTCAATCTCAGCTGGTGAGTACTTACTATCGCGTTTCAGGGATACCTACGCGTACCGTCAAAAGCGCTAAAAGGAGAGTTCTATGAGCATGAAGGATTTTATTGATCAGTTACCTAAAGCTGAACTGCACCTACATCTAGAGGGGAGCCTTGAGCCTGAACTGATGTTGCAGTTAGCCACTCGCAATGGCATTACTCTGCCGTATGCGGATGTAAACGAAATTCGTCGTGCTTATCAGTTCAATAATTTACAAGACTTTTTAGATATCTATTATCAGGGCGCAGGTGTACTGCAAACAGAACAAGACTTCTTTGATTTAACGTGGGCGTATTTACAGCGTTGTAAGGCGCAGGGAGTTGTTCATACCGAGCCTTTTTATGACCCTCAAACGCATACCGAACGAGGGATTCCTTTTGAGGTTGCCATTCACGGTATTAGTGCGGCGCTTAAACAAGGGGAAGTTGAGCTGGGCATCAGTAGCTACTTAATTTTGTCGTTTCTTCGCCACTTAAGCGAGGAAGCCGCATTGGATACGTTAGCACAAGCCCTTCCCTACCGAGACTTGTTTGTTGCTGTGGGGCTGGATAGCTCGGAAGTGGGCAATCCACCTGAGAAATTTGCCCGCGTTTTTGCCAAAGCAAAGGCCGAAGGGTTTAAGTGCGTAGCGCATGCCGGTGAAGAAGGTCCTGCGGCCTACGTGTGGGGAGCTTTGGATGCCTTAGGTGTTGACCGGATAGATCACGGGGTGCGATCAATTGAGGATCCCACGTTAATGCAGCGCCTTATTGATGAGGAAATAACGTTAACGGTATGCCCGCTTTCTAATACTAAGCTGCGTGTTTTTGATGATATGCGTGACCACACCATTCTCCAGATGCTAGATCGCGGTGTGAAAGTGACGGTAAATTCAGACGACCCTGCTTATTTTGGTGGCTATGTAGGCGAAAACTATTTAGCCCTACATGCTGCATTAGGTATGACTAAAGTGCAGGCGCGGCAATTAGCGGTGAATAGTATAGAAGGGAGCTTTCTGCCCTTACTTGAGCAGCAGCGCATCATTAGCCAAATTCTGAATACTTAGTTATTCCGTACGCTTCCCACGGCAGCACAATGCCATGGGAGACGCACGAATTGGTTACCTTTGCTTCTTTTACAGAGTAGTTAGCCGAGTAGCGGCAATATAAAACAAGGTATCGCCAGGGACTACCGAGAGAGTTAGTGGCGGGTTGAGTTTGATGGATTGGCTGCCTTCTTGCCGAACCCCAATCAGCGTAGCATCGTGATCACGCTTCAATTGATCAAACAGTGGCTCAAACTCAATTTTATTACCTTGATATTTACTGCTGAACTGAGTCATACCATCGCTGCTATCGAGCAACTGTTTGTGCAGTTGGCTAGAACCTGGGTCGATGGTGGATTTAGCAAGTAGCTCGACGGATACCGACGGAATAATTTCGATACCTGGGCAATGAGACAGTAATAAATCGCCAATGGATTCGTCTTGGAAATAAGCCGTTTTGTGGCTGTTTGGGCTAACTTTTTGGCAGTAAAGCGCAGTGGTTAGCGTTACGTCATCTAACGGAGTATCAATAATAATCCGATCCGCCGTTTCTAAGCAGGCTTTTGACATCGTTTCTTGATGCGAAAAGGACTCTACCTTCACAAAACCGATTTTATTAGGTAGCGGATTTTCAATATCTTTGGCAACACAAAGGACGATATCGCGGTTTTGCGCGTTATGTTTATCCAGTAACAGCTCTATGAGACGCAGTGTGCGTTGTTCGTTCCAGCCGATGATGACGGTGTGGTTTTGTGTGTTCAAATGACGAAGCCCTCTTCTTCCTCTAAATGCTCGCTCCGATAAGGCGAAGCTCACGCGAGCAATCAAAAATGCAAATATGCTTAACCCTACTGGAATCACCCATAAGCTAACGGCTACCTTCCCCCAAAGGGTACTTGGAGAAAGGTCACCATAACCTACCGTTGAGGCAGTAACAGCTAACCAATAACCAAAGTTTTCCCACGCTGTGATGTCGTGCTCGCCAGCCAGGACGAGCAGTAGGTAGCTAACCAATACATAAAGCAAGGTTACAGCGAGCGTAGATACCGCATCTGCCTTAAAAAAAACGGAAAACACAACGTGTTTAATTTTCTCTATGAACACCTAAAATGTTACTCCTTCGTTACCCCAAAATAATATGAGGCAGATACCGGCTCATATCCTGTGTAATGGGCCCTGTATCTTCTCTTACCGAGATACCAGCCGCTTTATCGTTGACCAGCCAACTTCCTATTAAGGTGTAATTATTACCAAACTTGGGCAGCATATGGGCTTCTTGGAAGATAAAACCCTCTTCCCCATAAGGACCGTCAGAAGAAACTAAGGACTGCTGACCTTTACGAATTGTTATGTTAGCGCCTTCGCGAGAATAGATAGGTTTTTTGACCCACGTTTTGTTAGTGTCCATTAAGGCTATCTCATCTTCAAAGAACGCTGGCAGCAAGTTGGGGTGCTCTGGAAAGAGTTGCCACAACATAGGCATGAGAGCTTTATTCGATAAAATACTTTTCCATGGCGGTTCAATAAAACTAACGGGATGCTCGCCGAGCAAATCGCCGTATTCTTCATCAAACATAAATTCCCATGGGTAGAGTTTAAATATCCAAGTAATGACTTGGTTTTGGCTATCCGTGAATCGCCCTTGTGCATCTCTGCCAATATCTTCTACGTATACAAAGGCTGTCTTAATGCCGACTTCTGCTGCACAGTCTTCTAGGTATTGAACCGTTCCTCGGTCTTCATCGGTGCCTTTGCAGCAGGCAAAATGAAGAATCTCGTTAGGGTTTTCTCGCTGTGACAGCAAATGATGGAATTGTGAGATGAGTTTGTCTTGCAGGCTGTTAAATTGATCACTTTCGCGGCTTACTCTTCCGGCATTGGCCATTTGCTCTAACCACAACCATTGCCAGAAACCGGTTTCGTAGAGGCTAGTAGGCGTATCGGCATTGTTTTCGTAGAGTTTTGCAGGGCTTGAGCCGTTATAGGCGAAATCCAACCGTGAATAAAGGCTGGGATCCTTTTTGAGCCATGATTGGCGCACAAAATCCCAATGGGCTTCGGGAATACGGAAGCGGCGCATCCATTGATCATCAGCGACTACTTGCCCTACTGCATGCAGGCACATTTGGTGGATTTCTTCGGTAGGGGCTTCTATATCATCTTCAATTTGTTGAAGGCTGAATTGATAATAAGCGCTTTCATCCCAATATCGTTCGCCATGCATGGTATGAAACAGGAAGCCGTATTCATTAGCGACTTCCTGCCAGTTTTTGCGCTCTTGAACCGGAATGCGCAGCACCGGCTACCCTCCCCAACTGCCGCCAGATCGGCTAGATCCCCAGCTGGCTTTGGCTGATGCTTTTGAACCGAAACCACCACGTGAGATTGTTCGAGTCACGGTTGGCATCGCTTTTGTTGAGGTATTGGAAGGCGCTTTGTAGCGGCCATTACCCATGGACTTTAACGGCGTTCCATCGGATAAAACACGAGCTGAGCCGCTGCGGCCTTGATAGGTATACACCGGATGGTAGTAGCGTTGATTACTAAAACTGTTCAGTGCCGAGCTGATCAAGTAGCCCGTCATAAAGGGCATAAAAAAGCCGGAGCTATTCTGTCGGCAGCTTGCGTGGCCAAATTCAGCTTCGCAATCATATTGAGAGCTGTACTTAGGCGCGGTTTGCTCCGCCTCTTTTAGGGCCTGCTGATAGGCCAGAGTGCACTGCTCTTGATCAAAAGAGGTATTAGCGACACAGTCATTAACACTATTAACGACGACAACATCTTCACCACTATTGGATGAGCAACCGACTAAAGCAGCAGTAACGGCTAAAGATAAGGGCTTAATGCCTTGCCGCTTACCTTTTTTTAGACGGGGTAGATCAACAAATTTAGATCGTTTCATCGTGGCGCCCTCAGTAAGTCATGCATGCCGCATTGAGAAGACCAACAGAAATGCTGACCGCGGCCAAGATGACACCAGCACTAATTTCACCGTCTTCGATACGAGTCACGATTTTGGGCATGAAGACAAAGCGTACAATAGCGAATGCAATGCTCTGTGCGACTAGAGCGACAACGGCCCAAATAGCAAAGTCTACAAGAGAAACAGAATTGGTAATGGACCCACTCAACGCAATAGCGAATCCAATGATACCGCCGCCAAAGCCAATGGCCGCTGAGGTGTTTTGCTGCTGTTTAATTAAGGCCCACTCGTCATGAGGAGTGATCAGGGTATAAATCACTTTGAAGACAATGAGAGCAACTAATGATGCGGCAAAATAGATAGCAAAGTGGCCAATCCCGTTGAGTGTTTGTTCTAACATTGAGGTTCCTTGAGTCAATGACTAACCGTAAATGGTTATTTGTGCAGGTGAGAGGGTAATGCCGGTACTGATCACTAAACAACGCGTTAAAGTCCCGGGCGTTTCTTCAACTTCTTCGGCAGATAAAAACAGTGATTCTGTTTGACCATCCGAGATAGGACGCTCAAAGAGCATCGTAAACTGATCTGTTTGGCTAGTTTCACCTTTCTCATCATAGGTTGTTTCTAGCATATGTACCGGTGCATGGTAATCCGTTAATGATGTCCAAACACGTTGATAGGTTTGTTGTTCGAGAGTGTAGGTAGCTTGCCCTATGTCTTTATCGAGCAACGTACTCCAACGGTTTTTGTCGGCAATGTCTAAGGTGTCGTAAAAATGGAAAAGCTTGACGTCAACCACATCGACATCGTTGAGGCTAGTAGCAACTACCTGTAGAAAAGCTTCGTCGTCGGTATAGAATCTAAAAATGTAGGTGCCATCTAGCTCGACTAATCCGACAGCTTGAATAATCTGGGTGGTGGCTATGTTATTGCTGACGAGATCATCAGTAACTAATCTCAGCATTAGGCTGTCTAACTCAAAGCTGCAGCCAAGGCGAAGACCTAAAATGGAGGGGATGTCAGGTGCCGTTGGAGCTTGTGTTGACATGCCTTTGAAAAATTTTTTAAACACAATAATCCCTTTCAATTGATGTGCTTAGCTAATACTACATCCGTGTCCGCACATGTTACCTTAAAAGAGGAAGGCCTGCACAGTGGACGTGCAGGCCCAAGCATTATGTATTAGATGCTTTTTTAGCCAGTAGTTCGGCTAGCTTGTCTTTGCCCGAAGCTTGACCGCCGGGCACAATGCCCGAAGCTTTTAAGCGAGCGTCTAAGCTGCTGCCGCTCTCTTCTGCCGCCATTTCTTCTGCCGCTTCTAGCTCCGCTGCCTTTTCTTGCTGCTTTTGCTTGATGCGGTCTAGGCTATCCAACGCGGTTTTAACCTTGCTGTTAGCACCCATGTGGCGCGATGACACAGCGACTTGCGCTTTTTGAACAGAAGCTGTTGCTTTGATCTGATCAATTTGCTGCTCCATGCGGCGCACGTTGGTTTTGGCCTTTTGAATGTTTTCCTTTAGGGCTTTTTCAGACTGCGAGAAGCCATTTAGGATCTCTTGCTCCGTTGCCAAGGCGACTTCTAAGTCGGCCACTTTTTCGGCACATTCTAAAGCTAAGGCCTCGTCGCCTTTTTCTGATGCGGTAATTGCATGGTTAGTGTAAGTGACAACTTCTTCATTAAGAGACGCTACTTTTTTCTCTGTCAGCTTACGCTTAGCCATAATTTTGGCCAAATTCTGGTCGCAGGCAACCAGTTCGTTTTTAGCTTCTCTTAGTTCCTGATCTAAGATACGGATGGATTGACTATCCGCCGCGGCTTCAGTCGCTTCGTTCACGCCACCTTTGAGTGCGGTCCATAATTTTTTAAGACTCATGCGTGTGTCTCCTGTATGAGGTAATCAGAGTAGAGTTCTATAAATTCCGCCACGTTTAAGAAGAGTGTTTCGATCTCTTCTAAAACAACGGTGTCTTTGCTATCGATAGATAGTGAGCCAAAGGCAACGTAGTAATCTTCATCACCAATGTGCTTGATGCCAATCGTCGTGAGCGGCAACAGCTGATGCGTTTTTAAGACGAGTAGATTGAGCGCATCTGGCTGATTGACTTTGCTTAATGGGAATAGTGGTGTTTCTACAACTAGTTGTTGCTCACCTGCGTATACAAACGCATCTACTCCTTCGTCATTAGAAACGCTTAGGCAATCACCTTCTGATTCAACTACCCAGTTTTCTTGCGTTTCAATTAATGTTTTTACACTATCAAATGTCCAAGCCATTATCTTACTCCTTGGCGTGATTTATAAGTCACAATTTAAATTAATATATCATAAAGTCAACATTTATCGCACAATAGTGAATATTGCTGTCGTTTATTTTCGGCAAATAACTGGCAGACCATCTGAAGAGGAGCCTCTACGTGAATCCAGAGCAAAGTATTCAAAACAAGTCCAGTCTAGCCATTTATCGTAATGCGCTTTCCCGTTACATCCGTTCCACGATGGTACTCAAAGAGCTAAAGTATGACGATCTAGTATCCGATTTAGATGCTAAAGGAGTGTACCTTACCGCAGAAAACCTCCGAAGTAAGGTGAGTAAGGGGATGTTTTCGGCCGATTTACTGTTGCTCTTATTTGAGACCATGCAAGTTAGTGATAGTGCTTGTGATGAGATATTAAAGATCGTTAAAGCCTCTACTGAGATTGAAAAAGGGGAAAAAGCCAAGTAGTGGTGGTTTAACTAGCCTGCTATATCGTCTAAGGTCGAGTATGAGAGACCGTCGGGGGTGTGCAGAGTTGTGTTATACTGTGCCCGATTTTTACGAGTAACTCCCTGTTTTTTAACACCGAGGCCGTACTTTGAGCGATAACAAACAACCCTTTTATGAACTCAAGCCAGATACAGTAATTGATGCGGTTGAGTCTATCGGGTATTTAAGTGATGGACGCATCATGGCACTCAATAGCTATGAAAACCGCGTTTACCAAGTAGGAATCGATGAATCCGAACCACTTATCGCCAAATTTTACCGCCCTCAGCGTTGGACTGATGAGCAAATAGGCGAAGAACATCGTTTTATGGCGCAGTTGGTCGAGCAAGATTTATCGGTGGTGGCACCGATTAAGAGTGATACAGGGCAAACGCTATTCTCATATGATGACTACCGCTTCTCTTTATTTGTGCGCAAAGGCGGCCGAGCACCTGAATTAGAGGATCCTGAGCACTTGTTCCAGTTGGGTAATACGCTTGGACGTATTCACCTAGCAGGGCAAGCAGAGCCTTTTAAGCATCGCCCTACTCTTGATATTCAAAGTTATGGCATTGATAGCACCGACTTTATTAGCCGCGAACTGATTCCTGCGTCGCTCAAAGCCGCTTATGACAGCCTAACGTCTGACTTGCTACGAGAGATAGATGCCGCTTTTAAGCGTGCTGGTGATGTTGTTTATCAGCGCGTGCATGGTGATTGCCATGGCGGCAATATATTGTGGCGTGATGATATGCCGCATTTTGTTGATTTTGATGATGCGCGTATGGCACCCGCCATTCAAGATTTGTGGATGTTGCTAACAGGTGACCGCCACCAACAAGAGCTGCAGTTAGGCGAAGTGATCGATGGCTATAATGAGTTTGCGTCGTTCAACCCACGTGAATTGCATTTAGTGGAAGCGCTGAGAACGCTGCGTATGATGAATTATGCCGCTTGGATTGGGCGCCGCTGGGAAGACCCCGCTTTTCCTATGAGCTTTCCTTGGTTTAACACAGAGCGCTATTGGGGTGAGCATTTGCTGGAACTCAAAGAGCAGTTTGCAAAGCTTCAAGAACCTGTCTTAAAGTTGCTGTAGCGGTGTTATTAACTCGATACCCCAGCGTAGTTCACCGCTATTTCACATGGGTTGCGTTAACGTAAAGGCTTATACCCTTTTAGGATAGCTGAGACTATACGTATGACACCCGACACAGACATTCCTCGTTACACGGGGCTGAAACGCATTTACAAAGCCACTTTCTTTTCTTTAAACGGCCTTAAATTGGCGTGGCGATCCGAGGCTGCTTTTCGTCAAGACTTTGTCTTATTTGTTGCAGGGGCCGCCGTCGCCTGCTGGTTAGATGTCGCTTCTGTTGAGCGCGCGCTGATGATTTTGGTGCTTGGCTTAGTACTCATTACGGAGCTACTTAATTCAGCGGTAGAAGCCTGTGTCGATCGGATAGGGCTTGAATACCACCCCATGAGCGGCGTCGCTAAAGACATAGGATCAGCCGCTGTTTTTGCCAGTTTGCTACTAACAGCGGTCGTGTGGGCGGTTATTCTGATCCCTTAATGTCGTTGACCTGCAGACTAAAACTAAACTGAGTCTCGCTGTGATCTATGTGATACTCCCAGTGATTAGCGTCACAAATGCGGCTCACAATCTGCAGTCCAATACCCAGCTGTTCTGCATCAGTTGGGTTACCTATTGTATTTGTTATGGTTAACTGCTTGCCATGGGCGGATAAACAGACAGCCTGGTCAGTGTGCATTAGTGCATTACGTATCAGGTTGTCCAGTAAAATGGATAACATGAGCGGTCTTACATTCCAGTTTATGTCGCTGATTTTACGGGTTAATCGATAGCTGCTCTCAGGAGAGAGGTGCTCCGTCAAACCGTTGATCATGCTTTCTAACCGTGCTGCACTGATGGCTTCAATCGGCATGTAGGTATCATGATTTTCTCGTCCCAACCATAGAAACCCATCAATAAGCGAAGATACGCGCTGAATAGCCGTATTCATTCGTGTAACGATCCGCTGGTGTATGGGAGAGTCGGGCAGACTTTCACGCAATATGTCGAAGTTACCCCGGATCACCGTGATGGGGGATCGAAGCTCGTGACTGGCAAAGCGAGTGAAGTCCTGTTCTCGTCTAGTGAACTCATACATACGCTGAATTAAATCGCCAAATGCATGGTTGAGCTGCCCTATTTCGTCGTCGCGATCCATTCGCGGAAAATGACCTTTGTTAATATCAAAGGTCTCTACTTGCTTTTTTAGTGTTATAACTGGGGTGGCTAAGTTTTTTGCCATCCAGCGCACCATTAGCAGTGTGAGAACAGTGGATAGGATGACGGCGGCTACTATAAATAGTATGTCGTCAAACTCGGTTTCAATTAGGCTGACATCGTGCTCGGTATTAAATAATAAATAGTAGGGCTTTTGAGTCGAAGGGTTAAGCTCCATCATGATCGAGCTACCGTTTTCAAGCTGGGTTAGCCCCGGCTTGAAAACGATATCCCTCAGCGCAGTAGGTAACTGCGATTGTGTTAGGTAGAGATCAAAATATTCGGTATGTGTGGGAGCATTCCCCTGCTCAGAAGAGGTTTGATTTAATAAACTGACTGTGTGATGGATAGCGAAGGCCACGTCTTGGCTATCGTCAGGCTCGCTGTATTCAATGAATGCCCAAATACCCAGCATCACCACCAGCATGACAGAGAAGGTATAGCTACCGATCGCTAACATGAGGCGTTGGGTGTAATTCATATGCTTAACGCTGTTAGTCAGCTGTGATAATACGCTCATGTGATACGTTCCGGTGTGTCTAGAAGTCGGTAACCCATTCCCCTAATTGTCTCTAGCATTGGGTATGTGAAAGGTTTATCGATAATTTGACGCAATTGATACAAATGGCTGCGTAAAGCATCGCTGTCCGGCGGTTCGTCTTGCCATAACGTTTGCTCCATGCGTTGGCGAGATACAATATTTGGGGCTTGCGATACTAGCAAGCGCAGCAGTCGAAACTGCAACGCGTTTAGCTTTAAGGGGTGTCCTGCGCGACTCGCACTTCCTTGCTCTACATCCAGCTCTAGCTCTCCGTATTTTAGCGTGCGTACGTGCTGTCGAGATACCCGTTGGCTGAGTGCCTTGATACGATAGACGAGTTCCTTCATTGCAAAAGGCTTCACGAGGTAATCATCCGCGCCTGTCGAAAATCCGGTTATTTTATCATCCAAGGTGTCACGTGCCGTTAGGAATAAAATAGGTGTTGTACAGCCCTCATGGCGTAGCGCTTGGCAGGTGGACAAGCCATCGCGTCCTGGCATCATGATATCGAGCACAATGACATCATAGTGTTGGCTTTGCGATAGGGTCAGGGCTTGGTTGCCGTTCTTTGCACAATCAACATCAATACCATGAAGCTCTAATTGGTCTGCGATGGTCGTAAGTATGTCGATATCATCATCAGCGACTAGCACTAGCATGTAGTAGGTTCTCTTGGATAGCGGCGGCTGTTTTCGCTCTGTGTTCTGAGCGATACAATAAGGGGCAGCATACCACTGCAACTAGCCAGCAAATACCCAAAGTCCATAGGTCATGCGATAAAAAGTGCGCGCCGCGCAATTGTTGAATGCCGCCAAAGAAGAGTCCTAACGCCACAACGCTTAGTAGCCCCCACCAGCGCCACCGCGGAGCGTGCTTAGTGAGTAAAAAGTAGAGCCCAAACCAGGCGTAGCCTGCGCTGGCGTGTCCTGCTGGGAAGCACTCAGAGGTAGATGGGCTGAACATATGCTCAGAGAATATAGGGAAGTACGTTTGAGAACCACCAAACATGCTCAGTCCCCATGGACATTCAACATTGCTAAATCGTTTTCCAACGGCAATTACAATAACGGACACTAAAATGCTAATCACTAAGTATGTCAGGGGGCGTCTCCATACGCGCAGTGGTTTAAGCATAAAGCTGAATAACCAGGTGATGAGTACGACCAGTGTGAATACCGACATCAGATTGCGTGCGCCAGTATGAAACACCTCCTTGAACCACCAGTTATCTTTGAGTGCCCACTGCCCGCCTTCCCATCCATATAGGGTTTTAGCGATTGCAAGATCCCACTGTTGCCATTCAAAACAGGTGGCTATTACACTAAACACAATCAGCGGTATGACTAAGTGATTACGCATAAAATGATTAGGCATTACATCGGCTTCCGGCAAGTACCAAAGAGATCGAGCGTCGGTTGATAAGCGTTTGTTTGTATGTCGAGTAACCCCAGCAATGAATGGAAGAGGTTATCTTGGCTGACGGCTTGATCGGCTTTTTGTTTGATACACGGCGCGCTGATTTTTAGCTGTGAAAGATAATTGGGTGAGAACCAAGTCATAAAGGGCACATGGGTTTGCTCTTCAGGTGCCATAAAATAAGGCAAACCGTGAAGGTATACGTTCGCCTCACCTAACGACTCACCGTGATCGGATAGGTAGATCATGCTACTGACGAAGCGATCTTCGTGTTGTTGTAAAAAGTTAATCACTTGGTTGAGAAAATAATCGGTATATAGAATCGTGTTGTCGTAAGCATTGGTGATCTCCTCTCGGCTGCATTGCTCTAAATCAGCGGTATCGCAGACAGGTGTAAACTGATTAAAGCTCGCCGGGTAGCGTTTTGAGTAGGCTGGCCCATGGCTGCCTTTCTGGTGTAACACGATAACAATATTGTCGCTGGTTTGTTGCGTGTAGATCTTATTCAGGTAGGCATCTAAACCATTCAACATCACTTCGTCGTAGCACTCATTGCCGTCACAGAACTGATCGGCTTTATAGTCGTTAATGTCTTCGCTCTTTACGCGAGCACACACGCCTTTGCAGCCAGAGTTGTTATCCCTCCATAAAACTGTGGCTCCGGCATGTGATAGAACGTCTAAAACATTCTCTCGTGCGCGCACGCGGTTAGCGTCGTAATCGTCATGTGTAATGTCTGAAAACATGCAGGGTACTGAGACAGCAGTGCTTGTCCCGCACGATGACATCTGCGAGAAATTTACCAGCGGTTGTTTGCTCAGAAGCGGGTTAGTGTCGCGCTCATAACCATTGAGTGAGAAGTTCATTGCGCGTGCAGTTTCTCCTACAACCACAACCGTGATCACGGGCTTAAAGTGAGTTTTGACGGCTGCTTTTGCTGAGCCGATAAGTGAGAGCGTTGGCGCTTTGCTTGTTACTGCGGTATTGGGCCAAACGTCCCCCATTTTGGCATCTCGGCCGACGGGCTCTAACACGCGTGCTTGTTCATCATACGCGCCAGCGAGGTAACGGCTGGTGTAATACAAATAGTTACTAGGGACAATTAAGTGGCGTATCTGTCGGTTGTTTCGGAAAGTGGACGAGTATTCTTTAGCGAAAGAAAGGTCGATGGCCCCGATGACGAGGATACAGCCGATAATCAGCAGTACTTTGTTACGTAGTTCGGGCCAAAAAGGACGATAACGGATACGAGTGCGCAGGACGACAATGGACGGTATCACGCCTAACACTAGTAGGTAGAGGAATAGTTTTCCGCTGAGTAAATCGTATGCTTCAGCCGGATCTGTTTCAAAAGTATTTTGTACCATCTCTTTATCAATAACGACACCGTAGGTGTTCATAAAGTAGGTAACAGGGGCCGCCGTCATTAAAATGAATATCAGTATGGGTTTTTGCACATATTTAGCGCTAAAAATTGTCAGGATGATGGAAAGTGCAGCGGCTATAAAGAGAACAAACGAGGTAAAAAATAGTACCCGCCCTGCGTTTAGCTCTGGGAATGCGTTAAGTAGTGTTTGCCACAGGGCTGTGTTGTAAAAAAGGGTTAATAAACCAGCAATAACTAACGTCAGTTGTTGGCTTGATAGACTTAACGCAGTGATGGGTCCAGAGGTGGCGGTGACCTTAGCGGAAATGTGTTGTGGCATTGGGCTACTCAGGCTGTCGGATTGAATGAGCCTAACGTAATCTGCACAAGGTGAAATGGATGTGAAAAGTAGGTGTGTTTTTAATCCGCAGGATGATTAAATACACGCTTTAGAAATTGTCATTGATAAGGTACAAACGATGGCCCATTTTACTGTGATCGGTTTAGGCCGTTTTGGTATCGCCGCTAGTTTAGAGTTGATCCATCTAGGGCATACGGTGACAGGGGTAGATCTAGATCCCAAAATCGCAGAAAAATACGCTGATAACTTAACGCAAATGGTTATCTGTGACGCGTCCGATGAAGGGGCTTTACGTGAGCTAGACCTTAACAGCAGTAACGTCGTGTTAGTGGCGATTGGTGAGGACATGGAAGCTAGCTTGTTGAGCACGCTGGCCTTAAAAAACGTTGGTGTGAAAAACATTTGGGTAAAAGCCAGTAGCAAAGCGCACCACACCATCGTGTCCAAGCTGGGTGTCTCACGGATCATCCACCCCGAAGAAGAAATGGGGATCCGGGTAGCACAGGCCTTGAATTATCCCATGGTTAATAATTACCTATCGCTGGGTCATGGCTTACATGTGGTAGAAATCCCAATTAAAGAGAAACTCAATGGCTCGACTATTGGGCAAGTACTTAAAGATCTGCGAGGTTCAGTAGACGCTATTCTCGTCAAACGAGGCCCAACTAAGTTTACTAAACTCGGGCATGACTTTGCGCTCCTCACTAACGATGTGCTCTTGTTATGTGGCACACGTGCCGAGCTACAGTACTTGGCCCCTCGGCTGATCTAATATGGAACAGTGGCATCCTAGTATCAGCCCTTTGGAGCGAAAACCAAAAGCGTCAGGCAAAATTGCAGCCGCTCCGCCGCTGATTTTATGTGGGGGTTTTCTTTTACTCATTGCGCTCGGTACTTGTTTACTTAAGCTGCCAATGGCAACGCATGTGCCTATCTCCTGGGTGCAGAGTGTTTTTACCTCGACATCCGCGGTCACCGTTACTGGCTTAGCGGTAGTGGATACAGGCACGACCTTTACTGTATACGGACACCTCATTATTGCCCTCCTCATACAGTGCGGGGGGTTGGGGCTAATGACCTTGGCGATAGTCACCCTGATTGCCTTGGGTGGAAAAATTAGCTTTCTTCAGTTTACGGTCGCCCGTGAAGCGTTTAATCAGACGGATGCCTCAACGCTCGTATCAACGGCTAAGTCGGTGCTTATCTTCTCGATGATTATTGAGCTGATCGGCATGTTAGTGTTGTTTCTCTATTGGTTAGAGCCTTTAGGGTGGCAAACCAGTTTGTACCATAGTTTTTTTTATACCATTAGCGCGTTCAACAATGCTGGGTTTGCATTGAGGGCCGACAGCTTAACGCCTTATGTTGCTGATCCAGTCATCAACATGACCATTACAGGGCTCTTTATAGCAGGAGGCTTAGGGTTTTCTGTTTGGATCGACTTAGTGAAGAATAAGCGATGGGCCAAGCTGTCGCTCTATAGCAAGATGATGATTTTAGGAACGGTCGTTATCAACTCTGTAGCTGTCATTGCTATTTATTGTATTGAATACAACAACCCCAATACGCTGGCGCCTTTAAGTGAATCCGGTAAATGGCTGGCGTCCTGGTTCCAAGCCGTGACAACGCGAACGGCTGGCTTTAATACGGTAGCCATTGATCAACTCGAAGATGCAACAACCGCCTTAATGTTGATGCTTATGTTTATTGGTGGCGGTTCTATGAGTACCGCTAGTGGTATTAAAGTTGTGACTTTTATGGTGTTGGTGATGGCCACCTATAATTACTTACGCCGAGATGGCGCCGTGCATTTTTTAAAGCGTGAAATACCGAAAGAAACCGTAAGCAAAGCGCTTGCTTTAACCATTATATCGGCCGGTGTAACGTGGATCGCTATTTTCTGCCTGTTACTCAGTGAGGAAGCCGATATGTTGGATATTGTGTTTGAGGCCGTTTCTGCGTTAGGAACAGTCGGGTTATCTAGAGGTCTCACCACGTCATTATCCGAAGCTGGGGAGTTTATTCTAATCTTCTTGATGTTTATGGGACGCCTGGGGCCGCTCACGCTAGCGTATTTCTTGGCGAGCCCTCGGATTAAAAAGCTGCGCTATCCGAGTGCTAAAATTGCCATCGGATAATACGTAGCAGATTACTTCCCAATACAGAAACTAGAAAAAATACGTCCTAATAAATCATCGCTAGTGAACTGCCCTGTTATTTCGCCCAAGGCGTGCTGTGCTTGGCGTAAATCTTCAGCCAGAAGTTCGCCTGCGCCGTGCATTTGCAGTTGGTCACGGCCGGTGATGAGTAACTCATGTGCCGTATCTAGCGCTTCTAAGTGGCGGCGTCGGGCAAGAAAACCGCCTTCGGTAGTCGCTTGATACCCCATGCATTGTTTTAAGTGGTCGCGCAGGATATTAATCCCCTCGCCTGCTTTCGCTGATAAGTTGATAAGCGGGTAACCATGCGCTTGTGTTTGGCCTATCGTCTCGCCACTTAAGTCAGCTTTGTTACGAATCACGGTAATTTTACTATCATCGTTCAGCTGATCGACAAACTCTGGCCAGATTTGATGCGGGTCATCAGCATTATTGCGCATACTATCGACCATCAGCAAAACACGGTCCGCTTTTTGTATCTCATCCCACGCGCGCTGGATGCCTATACGCTCAACTTCATCAGGAGCCTCTCGTAAGCCTGCCGTATCGATAATGTGTAATGGCATACCATCAATGTGAATATGTTCGCGTAAAACGTCGCGAGTTGTGCCTTCTATGTCGGTCACAATGGCTGTTTCGCGTCCGGCTAGCGCATTCAGTAAGCTCGATTTGCCCGCATTAGGACGGCCGGCAATAACCACGCTCATGCCTTCGCGAATCAGGCTACCTTGTTTGGCTTCTATTTGTACGTCTTCTAAATTGTTGATAATACTATGTAAGTCGTTGAGTACCTTACCATCCGCTAGGAAGTCGATTTCTTCCTCTGGAAAATCGATTGCCGCTTCAACATAGATGCGCAAATGGATTAGTGATTCGACTAGGTGGTCAATACGGCGCGAGAACTCACCTTGCAATGAGCGTAAGGCGCAGCGTGCTGCATGCTGGGAAGAGCTGTCGATTAAATCCGCTATGGCCTCTGCTTGGGCCAAATCGAGCTTATCATTGAGGAAGGCTCGCTCTGAGAACTCCCCCGGTCTAGCCAACCTCGCGCCTAGTGATTGGACGCGCTGCAATAAAAAGTCCATGACGACCGGACCGCCGTGGCCTTGTAGCTCAAATACATCTTCACCGGTAAACGAATTAGGCCCAGGGAAGTAAAGTGCTATCCCTTCATCTAACTCATTGCCTTGCTCATCCTTAAACGGGCTGTAATGGGCGTAACGTGGCTTGGGGGCATACCCAAGAACAGATTCAGCAATGAGAGCCGCTTTAGGCCCTGATACACGGACAATCCCTACCCCGCCACGACCGGGTGCGGTTGCTTGCGCTGCAATGGTGTCTTGTGTGTAGCTTGTCATCAAATGCTCCGGGTGTTGGGTTATTGAGTTGCGGTGCTGGTGTACATGAGGTTGTTTAACTCACCGTATAATAGCGATTTTTTACTCATAAAAAAGGCTCCCGAAGGAGCCTGTAGTCGCTGAGCGTATGCCTAGGAGGCTTTGCTGTCGCCTGCTTCTATTTGTTTGTTGATTACATATTGCTGTGCAATCGACAGGATGTTGTTCACAACCCAGTACAGTGTCAGACCTGCAGGGAACCACAGGAAGAAGAAAGTAAACAGGATTGGCAGCATTTTCATCACTTTGGCCTGCATTGGATCAGGTGGTGCAGGGTTAAGTGTTTGCTGAATAAACATACTTGCACCCATGATAATTGGCAGGATGAAGTACGGATCTTTCGCTGATAAGTCAGCTAGGTATAAGAACTCTGCATGGCGAAGCTCAACGGATTCAGCTAGTACCCAATACAAAGCAATGAAGATCGGCATTTGTGCCACCATTGGCAAACATCCGCCCAATGGATTGATCTTCTCTTTCTTGTAAAGTTGCATCATAGCTTGAGACATCTTCTGGCGATCGTCACCATACATCTCTTTCATGCGCTTCATTTCAGGAGCAAATTTACGCATTTTAGCCATGGACTTAAACGCTTTTGCGTTTAATGGGAAGAGAACAGCTTTAACAATCAGCGTAATACCGATAATCGCTAAGCCCCAGTTACCCAAGAAGCCGTGCAATGCTTTAAGTAGCATGTAAAGCGGAGAAGCAATCCACCACAATACGCCAAAATCGATGGTTTTATCGAGTTTGGGTGCCGCTGCTTCCATTTCATCAACGTTTTTAGGACCAGCATAAAAATGCGCGCCTACGCTTGCTTCTGAACCTGGAGCAACAGTTAGCTCAGGTGAAATAAAGCCAGCAATATAGTTGTTGTTGATTTTGCGCGTGCTGTACGTGTACTCGGCACCTGGTGCTGGTATCCATGACGTCACAAAATAGTGTTGAACCATCGCAACCCAGCCATCTTCCGATGTCTGCTTAAAGTTGCCATCGTCGTCGATGTCACCAAATGAATACTTCTGATAGCTATTTTCTGTTGTAGAAAACACTGGGCCTAAGTAAGACTGCATGCCCATATCAGGTGATCCGTTTGGATCTTCGCTGTTATCACGCTTAATTTGACCAAATAAGTTGGCTTTAAACTCAGCGTTGGATTGGTTGTTGATTAAATATTCAACACCAATATTGTGCGCACCTTCGGTGAAAGTGAAACGCTTAGTGATCTGCACACCTTCAGGCGTTGTGTATTTCAGATCAACAAAAAGAGTTTGATCACCTTCCTGCGTGTAGCTGGTTTGATCGGCCGTATATACAGGGCGACCATCTTTATTAGCATCAGGACCATCACGACCCACTAAGCCGCTTTGAGAAACGTACGTGCGGTTAGGCGTTTGTTCAAGAAGTAGGAAAGGTTGATCACTATTAAGGCTCGCTTTTTGTTCTGGAAGTGCGAGTTGAATAATGTCACCACCTTTAGTGTCAATTAAGACATCTTGAACCGGTGTGGTAACCGTAATGATTTGTGCGCTGCTGGTTTGAGCGGCGGCTGGCTGTTCTGCGCTATCGCTAGTCGCAGGAATATCTGCCGTAGCTTGAGCAGTGCCTGTTGCAGGGAGGTCACCAGTGGCTGTTTTACTACCATAGGCAGAAACAGAGGCTACCGGTGCTTCGGCTGTTGGTTTCTGTCCGTAATCTTCATTCCACTGCAAAATTAGCATGTAAGAGATTAATGACAGAGCGGCAATCAGTATGACTCGCTTTACATCCATGGGATTAAGACCGTTTCACTTGCTTGTTGTGTGCGTTATTGGCTTTCTGAATTAACTTATTCCAGCTTTTCATAGATAAGGCATGAATATCTTCTGTACTGAGATCCCCTAAACCGGGACGCGCCAGTACTACCATGTCTAAAGCAGGCAATTTATGTTGATTCAGGCGAAAAGACTCGCGAATAATACGTCGAACGAGGTTACGTTTCACTGCTCTACGTATATTTTTTTTAGAAATGACAAACCCGATGCGTGGATGATCGAGTCCGTTGGGACGGGCGAGAATTAAAACACGCTGGTCGTGCGCCTTAACGGAGGCATCATCGAAGACGTATTTGAAATCCCCGGCAGTTAGCAAACGTAACTGCCGGGGATATTCGTGTTTGGTCATTCAACGATAACCAGACCAGCGACTGCTACCGATTAGGCAGACAGACGCTTGCGGCCTTTAGCACGACGACGGTTGATAATAGCGCGGCCGCTTTTAGTTGCCATGCGAGCGCGGAAGCCGTGGTTACGTGCGCGTTTTAAAACGCTTGGTTGAAAAGTTCTTTTCATCAGTCAGTCCTACTTAATGTTCGTTTGTGCTCGAATATTGGCTGGCTGAAGCCCTACAGAGCAAATTTTAAGGCACGAGATTGTAGTGAATCCGTACGGTTATATCAAACCTTATTTGGTGGTAAATGCCATAAATAGAAAGATTTTTTCTGCACATATATTTGTACTTTTTTAAACAGAGGGTAAAAAGGTAAAAAAACTCTATTAATGCTAAATCTGTGAATTGAATTCTATTTATCTTTATAAAACAATTAGTTGGTCTGTTGGTAAGGGTGTGTTTAAACTGTATTAATTATGTTTATAACGCCATATTTGTATGTTTTTTAAACTTTTTGGCTTTTGTTGAGCGAGTTTTACAATTATTCACAAAATAAGTGCCAACTTTATTCATCTTGTTGTGGATAACTGGTGTGCGGCGCGTTAGAATGCGAATGTTTTAAGGTTATACGCATGTTTGACTAATGTTAGATGACTTGCAAAGACGTTTATCGGGCTAGCGTGCGTGCTTTAAAAAGCGGTATTACTTAATTTAGCGGAGAAGCTATGTCAGCAGAGTTGTGGGAACGCTGCTTACCCAGTTTACAAAATGAGTTTCCTGCCCAACAGTACAATACGTGGGTCAGGCCTTTGCGCGCCGAAGAAAGCCAGAGCTCGGTCTTGGTATTGGTTGCGCCTAACCGTTTTGTTCGCGATTGGGTCAATGACAAGTTTCTATCGCGCATCCGCCAAGTTATTTGTGACGTATCTGGTGATATTAGCGCTGATGTTCGCGTTGAAGTGAGTACGGCAGGCCCCGCTCATTTGATGTCGCGTCGTATGCCCGCGGCTCCACCGCGCCCTCGCCCGGCTGCTCCCACACCCAGTGCGCCACAAGAGAGCCATCAGCCTGCGCCTTCTTACATGGATCCTCCACCAGCTGCTACGGCTCCTCGCTATTCTGAAAGCGCCCCAGCCGAAGCGAATACTTACTTACATACGCAAAGTCAGCCTCAGCCGCAATTAGAGCTAGATGTAGGTGTGGTTGAGCCCGAGCGTAAGATTATTGAAGTTGAAGGTGGTTTGCGCCATCAATCAAACCTGAATGATTCCTTCTCGTTTGATTCATTTGTACAAGGTAAATCTAACCAGCTAGCTTTGGCTGCTGCGCAACAAGTGGCTGATAACCCAGGTGGCGCTTATAACCCACTCTTTATATATGGTGGTGTGGGTCTTGGTAAAACTCACTTGATGCATGCCGTTGGTTTGGAAATGCTGCGTCAGAACCCCAACGCGCGCATCGTGTATTTGCACTCAGAGCGCTTTGTTGCTGACATGGTAAAAGCGTTACAGCTTAACGCCATTAATGATTTTAAGCGTTTTTACCGGTCGGTTGATGCGCTGTTAATTGATGATATTCAGTTTTTTGCAGGAAAAGAGCGCTCACAAGAAGAATTTTTCCACACTTTTAACGCCTTGTTGGAAGGCGGTCAGCAGATGATTTTAACCAGCGACCGTTATCCAAAAGAGATTCATGGTGTTGAAGAGCGACTAAAATCGCGATTTGGTTGGGGCTTAACCGTAGCTATCGAGCCGCCAGAGCTAGAAACCCGAGTCGCAATTGTTATGAAAAAAGCCGAAGAGGCGCGCATCTCATTACCTGATGATGCGGCCTTTTTCTTGGCGCAAAAAATACGTTCCAATGTTCGTGAGCTTGAAGGCGCACTTAAGCGCGTTATTGCTAACGCACATTTTACCGGTAGTGCTATTACAACACCCTTTATTAAAGAGTCCCTTAAGGACTTACTAGCATTACAGGATAAACAAGTTAGTATTGATAATATTCAGCGTGTGGTCGCCGAGTATTATAAGATTAAGATATCCGACCTGCTTTCTAAGCGTCGTAGTCGATCTGTAGCCCGGCCGCGTCAGGTAGCGATGAGTATCGCTAAAGAGCTGACGAACCACAGTTTGCCGGAGATTGGGGATGCCTTTGGTGGGCGCGATCATACAACAGTGCTGCATGCCTGTCGTAAGATTAAGCAACTACGTGAAACAGATGCGGATATCAGAGAAGATTATCAAAACCTGCTGCGTCACCTGACATCGTAGCAGCGGATCGAACTAAGGTAGGTAGCCATGAGATTCGTCATATCGCGTGAAGCATTAATCAAGCCCTTGCAGTTGGTGGCTGGGGTGGTTGAGCGTCGCCAAACCCTTCCGGTACTGTCCAATATTTTATTGGTAGCCGAAGGCGATCAGTTATCCATGACCGGAACCGATCTCGAAGTTGAGTTGGTTGGCCGCGTTATGCTAGAAGAGCCCGCTGATGCAGGCTCTGTGACTGTGCCAGCGCGTAAGCTAATGGATATCTGTAAGTCCTTACCGGACGATTCACGTATCGAGCTTGAATTAAGCGGCCAAAAAATGGTGATCAAGTCCGGCCGTAGCCGCTTCTCACTGTCTACTTTGCCGGCGGCTGAGTTCCCTAACGTAGAAGATAGCCCGCAAACATTTGGCTTAACCTTATCGCAAGGTCAGCTGCGTTATCTGATCGAGCAAACTGGCTTCTCAATGGCTCAGCAAGATGTCCGTTACTACCTAAACGGCATGCTGCTAGAAGTGACCGAGAACTCATTGCGCACAGTGGCTACCGACGGCCACCGTTTGGCAACCAGTGTTGCATCGGTAGAGACAGATCAGACAGGCGATCACCAAATCATCGTGCCACGTAAAGGTATATTAGAGCTGGCTCGACTACTTCAGCACGGCGATGAGCCTTTGCAACTGGTGATCGGTGCTAATCATATTCGTGCGCACGTGGGTGATTTTACGTTCACCTCCAAGCTAGTTGATGGCAAGTTCCCTGATTATCAGCGCGTTATTCCACGTAATGGCGACAAAGATGTATTGGGTGACCGTCAGGAGTTGCGCAAAGTCTTTAGCCGTATCGCGATTTTGTCTAACGAGAAATACCGAGGCGTGCGACTCTCGTTAACCAGTGGCTTCTTGCAGGTCATGGCGAACAACCCCGAGCAGGAAGAAGCCGAGGAAACTATCGCTATCGACTACCAAGGTGAAGCGCTCGAGATCGGCTTTAACGTAAATTACTTGTTAGATGTGCTCTCGATTTTGAATACGGATGTTGTTCGCTTTACCTTATCTGACTCTAACAGCAGTGCGCTGATTCAAGGGTTTGATGAAGACTCAAGCGTATATGTCATAATGCCGATGCGCATGTAATTGCAACACTGTGAGCCTGCCATGTGGCGTCGTAACACGCCACATGGACTCTTATGTCGATAACATCCCTGTCTATTAAAAAAATACGTAATCTCTCTGAGGTCGCCTTTACGCCAGCAAAGCGGATCAATATTATCCACGGCGCTAACGGTAGCGGTAAAACCTCGCTGCTTGAAGCTATCCATTTTCTTGGATTAACACGTTCTTTCCGGACCAATCAGTTTCGTTATCTTGTCACCTCGGCTGAGCGTGAATCTTTAGTGTATTCCGAAGTCGACAGTTACAGCGCTGGTAAGTCGCATCCTTTGGGGATTAGCCGCAACCTCGATGGCGATGTCCGCATTCGTTATAGTGGTGCAACGCTTGAGCTGTCGGAGCTTGCAAGCTTGTTACCTTTGCAAGTTATTAACACTGATACGTTCGAATTATTAGAAGGTAGTCCTGCTATTCGTCGACAATTTATCGACTGGGGCGCTTTCCATGCAGATCAAACATTTATCATGATCTGGCGAAGCTTTAAGCGTGTGTTACAACAGCGTAATTCTTTGCTGAAGTGTGGTAAAATTGATCCCACTTTACGTGAGCTCTGGGATAAAGAGCTGGTTCAGTACGCTGATCAGCTTACCGCGCTTCGAAAGGCTTATATTGAAGAGTTAATACCGGATTTTGATGCGATTTTGCACCGGCTAAATTCCGACCTTGATATACGCTTGTCGTTCGCTCCCGGTTGGGATCAAAAAATACCGTTAGATACGCTGCTAAACGACAACCTGCAACGGGACCTTAAACAAGGGTTTACCAGTGCAGGTCCGCAGCGAGCTGATCTTAAAGTAAAAGTAGATGGCGTGAGTGCGGCAGAGCGACTCTCGCGCGGGCAAAAAAAGTTGGTGGTGAGTGCGCTTAAATTAGCGCAAGGTGCTGTATTTCACCGCATGAGCCAGCGCCCTTGCATCTATTTAATTGATGATCTGCCGTCAGAGCTCGACGAACAGCACTGTCGCTTGTTTTGCGAGTTTTTAGAACAAACACATAATCAATGTTTCATCACCTGTGTTGATCCGGCCAGTTTGCTAGGATTTTGGCAGCCGGAAACAGAGGTGGCCTGCTTTCATTTAGACAGCGGCCAGTTGGTGTAGACACACTGAGTCAGGAGACAGCCATGAGTGGCGAAGAGAATAATTACGATTCGAGTAGTATTAAGGTCCTAAAAGGCCTGGACGCTGTTCGTAAGCGCCCAGGAATGTATATTGGTGATACAGACGACGGAACAGGTCTGCACCACATGGTATTTGAGATTGTTGATAACTCGATCGATGAGGCGCTGGCAGGCCACTGTAGCGAGATAAGCGTCACTATCCATCCCGATGAAAGTGTCTCTGTTGCCGATAATGGCCGTGGTATTCCTACCGATATCCATGAAGAAGAAGGCGTATCAGCCGCCGAAGTTATCATGACGGTATTACACGCCGGTGGTAAGTTTGACGATAACAGCTATAAAGTGTCCGGTGGTTTGCACGGTGTTGGTATTTCCGTTGTAAACGCCCTATCGTCTGAGCTAACCATGACGATTCGTCGCCACGGCAAAGTTCATGTACAAAATTATATCCACGGTGTACCAGAAGCTCCCTTGGCAATCGTCGGTGAAACCGACCAGTCGGGTACTGAGATTCGTTTTAAAGCTTCAGAAGCGACCTTCACCAACGTACGTGAATTCCAATTTGAGCTATTAGCTAAGCGCCTGCGTGAATTGTCGTTCCTTAACTCGGGTGTCCGTATTGTATTAACGGATGAGCGCACAGCTCGCCAAGAAATATTCGAATACGAAGGCGGCTTAAGCGCGTTTGTTGAGTTCTTAAACAAGAATAAAACAACCGTGAATAAAATCTTCCATTGCTCTGCTATGCATGAGAACGGTGTTGGTGTGGAAGTCTCTTTGCAGTGGAATGATTCGTACCAAGAAGGCATCCACTGCTTTACCAACAATATTCCACAACGCGATGGTGGTACTCACTTATCGGGTTTTCGTGCAGCGCTAACGCGAACGTTAAACAACTACATCGAATCTGAAAGCCTCAACAAAGGCAGCAAAGTCGCGACTTCGGGTGACGACAGCCGTGAAGGCCTGTGTGCGATTATTTCGGTTAAAGTGCCAGACCCTAAGTTCTCATCGCAGACGAAAGACAAGCTAGTCTCATCAGAAGTTAAAACAGCGGTTGAGCAAACCTTCTCGCAAGCCTTTGCTGACTTCTTGCAAGAGAATCCACAAGAAGCCAAAGCTGTTGTTAATAAAATGATCGATGCCGCCCGAGCGCGTGAAGCGGCGCGTAAAGCCCGTGAAATGACACGTCGTAAAGGCGCCCTCGATATCGCTGGCCTGCCAGGTAAACTGGCTGATTGCCAAGAGAAAGACCCTGCGCTTTCCGAAATCTACCTAGTGGAGGGTGATTCGGCGGGTGGATCGGCTAAACAAGGCCGTGACCGTCGTACCCAAGCGATTTTGCCACTCAAAGGTAAAATCCTTAACGTGGAGAAAGCACGTTTCGATAAGATGCTGACCTCCGCTGAAGTCGGCACCCTGATCACCGCACTGGGTTGTGGTATCGGCCGCGAAGAGTTTAATCCGGATAAACTGCGTTACCACCGTATCATCATCATGACCGATGCCGACGTGGATGGATCACACATTCGTACCCTGCTGCTGACCTTCTTCTTCCGTCAAATGGGCGAGTTGATCGAACGTGGCCATGTGTATATTGCGCAGCCGCCACTGTACAAGATCAAAAAAGGTAAGCAAGAACAGTACCTTAAAGATGATGAAGCCCTCGAAAATCACCTGCTTCAAGGTGCATTAGACGGCGCAAGCTTCCATGTTAACGAAGACGCGCCTGCTGTTTCGGGTGCAGCCCTTGAGCAGCTTATTAACCAGTATCGTCATGTAGAGCGCGTGATTGATCGTTTGAGTAAGCTTTACTCGGCTCAAGCGATGACGCAAATGATCTACATGCCAGTGCTCACACCCGAATCCTTAAAGCAGCGTGACGTAGTCCAAGGGTGGACAGAAACATTACTGGCGGCGTTAGATCTTAAAACATCGGCGAGTGAACGTTGGTCTTTTGAAGTGGTAGAAGACAAAGAGCATAGCGTTTACCTACCGCGCTTGATCTATGTAAACCACGGCGTAGATACCACCTACACCTTCCGTAATGACTTCTTCTCGTCTCGCGAGTACAAAGCCATTGCTGATATGGCCAATGCGTTAGAAGGCCTGTTAGAAGAAGGTGCTTACGTGAAGCGTGGTGAGCGTACCAGCGCGGTTGGCAATTTCAAAGACGCGATTACATGGCTACTAGAGCAGTCTAAACGCGGCAACTCGATCCAGCGATACAAAGGATTGGGCGAGATGAACCCTGACCAGCTATGGGAAACCACCATGGATCCAGACGCTCGTCGTATGCTGCAAGTCACCATCGAAGACGCGATCACAGCGGATCAGCTATTCAACACCCTCATGGGTGATGAAGTTGAACCACGCCGCGCATTTATCGAAAGCAACGCACTAGCGGCAGCGAATGTGGATGTTTAGGTAAGTGTAGTAACTAAAAAAGCAGCCGAGAGGCTGCTTTTTTTATGAATACTTTGAATCAATTAATGCCTAAGTTTTCTCCCTTATCTTTATCGAAAGAAGGTTCGAAGTAGTTCTTCCGCGTTGTGTTCTTTGAGTGCTGCTTTTAGTGATTCGTTATAATCCAGCTGGGCTTTTTCAACACACTGGCGACCTTTGGATGAAACGCCACGTCTATCATCAGGCAATACAGGGGCAAGTTGTGAATGACTTTAAGATATTGTGTATCAGTAGCTACTGATACCTTGGGGAGATTTTAGTATTGAATGGGAAGCGTCGTTTTTCTTGTGCTGTTAATGCCGGTAAATAGTTTCAACTAGGTGAAAGCCAAACTTAGTTTTTACTGGGCCATGTACGGTGAGTAGTGCTTTTTTGAAGACGACGTTGTCTATTGGTTTCACCATAGTTCCGGGGCCGAACTCGCCTAGGTCTCCTCCCCGTTTGGCTGAATTGCAGAGGGAATGTTTCTTCGCTAGCGTGGCAAAGTCGGCACCTTTAGCCAGTTGCTGCTTGAGCTTTTCGGCTTCTTCTTTTGTTTTTACTAAGATGTGTCGAGCACCGGCTTTGGCCATGGTTCTTACCTATGTGATTGTCGGGGTCTTTAATGCGTATGCCATAACGCGTTTATATTACCGTGTTGCGGGAGTGGTCAGCTAGGCGGGCCATCGAACATACGGTTACGTGCGTTGTTAATATGATCTCGCATGGCTTCTCGGGCGGCGTCTGAGTCCCCTTCTTTAATGGCGACAATGATAGCGTGGTGTTCGGCTTGTACCAACTTCAAGCGCTCGCTTGAGTGCCGTAATGATAGGTTGCGCGTGATGTTGATGCCATCGGTAATGCTCTTTTCTAAAGACTGCAATACGGTGCTGTAAAAGTGGTTGTTTGCGGCATTGGTGATGGCAAGGTGGAAAGCAAAATCCTCATCAGTTGCTAGCTTGCTCGATACATTTGCTTCGTTCATTTTTTCATAAGCGCTGATAATGACATCGAGCTGTGCGGGTGTCTTGCGCTTGGCAGCGAGCGCGGCTGCTTCGGCTTCCATCGTAGCGCGAAACTCAAAGCAACGCTGGATATCAGCAATACTTGATAACGGCGAAAATTGTAATACGACGTTATCGGGTTGCTTAATGACATAGCTGCCTGACCCACGGCGTGAGGCGATTAGCTCATCTTCTCTTAGGCGAGCTAGTGCTTCACGCAATACGGGGCGCGATACATTGAGTTCTTTACATAACTGTGTCTCTGCAGGCAGCTTTGTATTAAGCGCGTAGGTGCCGTCGATTATGGAAGCGAGTATTTGCTCATAAACGATTGCCCCTAAGGATTGGTGTGAGTTGCTAATGTGAGCGTTTCCCTTACTCATAAGTGTGTACCATGGCCTTATGTGAGCACGATAATAGGTATGTCGTGGCCTATTACCTAAGTTTACTATTCTTGCTTCAGTTTCTGAAGTTGTCTTACTAATTTGCTTAATATTACATTTTTTAATCCATAATTGTTAAGAAAACAGCAGTTTAAAGTGAAAATAAAGTCTAAAAGTGTCTCCTTTTTAATAATAATCAGTAAAAAGTTGTAAATATTAGTTTGATTTGTCATTTTCCGAGGTGTATTGTCACCCTCATGTTTTAATCAAACGGAGGGGAACACATGAGTGAGGCTAGTAGCTTTGTAAAGATCGATGAGTCGGTCTTGGAGCGGTTACGTAACGTTTCAACAGCGACGTTGCATACTGCTTTATTCAAACGAGGCTTGCGCAATACCTTTATCCAAGGGGTTAGCCGCGTTAATCAGAAAAAAGTTAAGATGGTTGGTCAGGCCTTTACGTTGCGCTACATTCCGGCACGCGAAGATCTTGATACAGTGAGTGCTTTTAAAGACCCTGAGCACCCTCAGCGCTTAGCGGTTGAGTCCGTACCTGCAGGTATGATTTTGGTTTCAGATTGCAGACAAGATGCCTCGGCAGCAAGCGCCGGTAGTATTTTGTTGTCTCGTCTTGAATATCGCGAATGTGCAGGCTTTGTTTCAGACGCGGGTATCCGAGATTTTGAGCATGCCTCAGAAATGGATCTGCCTATCTTCTGCGCTAAACCAAGCGCACCTACTAATTTAACGAAACATCATGGTGTTGATCTGCAACTTCCTGTGGGCTGCGGTGGTGTTGCTGTTTACCCAGGAGATGTATTGGTGGGTGACGGTGATGGTGTGATTGTAATCCCTGTTGAAATCGCGGATGAGATTTCGCAAGAAGCGATCAAGATGGAACAGTTTGAAGATTACGTTATTGAGCAAGTACAAGCCGGCGCTAAAGTGATTGGTTTATACCCGCCTAATGACGAGTCGCTAGCAAAATACAACGAACACATGAACGGTTAATAACGTAAGCCCCGCCTTGATAATACGTGGGTTGTATTAGATGGGTTTATATCGGCGGTTTACACAGCGTACCTATTAATAATCCTATAAAAAGAGAAATAGTTATGTTTACTAAAAGTATAAAAAAGACATTAACAGTAACACTTGGCGCTTTAGTACTTAGCACATCAGCTATGGCGGCCGACTTCCCTACTCGTGATATTCGCTTAGTTGTGCCTTGGCCTGCTGGCGGCGGCGCTGATGCGATCTCACGTAAGATTAGTAATATTGCTGAGCAAGAGTTTTCTAAGTCAATCTACGTAGAAAACATAGCTGGTGCTGTAACCGCGACAGGCTTGATGCAAATGATGCGTGCCCGTCCCGATGGGCATACGGTAGGTGTCTTAACGTACGACAGTATCATCACGCTGCCGCGAGGCAAAATGGTACCCGGTTACTCGCTCGATAATATGGAGCCTATTGCTCGTATTACGCGTGAAGCGGATGCCGTGGTTGTTTCTAAGCACTCAGGCTTTAATAGCTTTGAAGAGCTGATTAACGCCGCAAAAGAGAATCCAAATACGATTCGTGTTGGTGTGGCTCCTAAAGGCTCAGGCCCTTTCCTCGCTGTTCGCCGTTTAGAGCAGCAAGCGGGTGTAACTTTTAACGTTATTTCATACCCAGGTTCTTCGAGTGCTGAAGCTGAAGCATTGTTATCGGGTGAGCTAGATGCTGCTATTTCTAGCTTGGGTGACTTTAACGGGATCATCTCATCAGGCGACGCTAAAGGTGTTGTCGAGCTTTCATCTGAGCAAAACCCTTCTTACCCGGACGTTCCGCCGATCAGCACGTTTGGACATGATCTGGAAACGGGTAGCTTTATTGTCTTAGCTGCGCCTAAGAACACGCCTAAAGAGGCCATTGCAACCCTAGAGGCCGCTTATAAAAAAGCGTTCGAAACGCAAGAGTTTCAGTCATGGGTAACCAGTGTTGGCGTAACACCTAGTTGGTTAGGTGCTTCAGAAGTCCAAACATGGATCGATGAATTGCAGACTAATACATTTAAAGTAATGGATGAATTAGGTTTATAAATACTGAAAAACACACGCCTCTGTTCTGATGAGGCGTGTGTACGGGTATATGATGATGCTTTTAAATAGAAATTTAGTATTTCTGTATTTGGTCTTTGCTCTTTCCCTTGGCTATTTAATAACAGCTATTAATTTGGGAAGCCCGCTGTCTGATGGGCGTGTAGAGCCGTCTTTTTTCCCTATTTTGCTTGGGCTTTTTTCCGTTACTTTTAGCGCCATTTTGGTGTTTCGAGAGTTCGCATCTATTAAGCGTAGTAGCCAATTAGCGGAAGATGACAGTTCGGTAGGTAAGGCGAATTACTCTCCATTGTGGGTCATGTTGTCGATCTTTATTTACATCATGGCGTTTCAGGTAGTGGGGTATTTTCTATCTTCATTCCTGTTCGTTTTATCAATTATCGTAATCTTCTCATCCCTCGATAAGATAATTCAAAAAACAATAATTTCATTAATCATAGCGGCGCTTGGATATCTTGTTTTCGAACAGATGTTTGGTGTTCGGCTGCCAGCTCTTTGGGGGTAAGTTATGGAATTTATTAGTCTAGTTGGTGGTAGTTTTGCGATGCTGCTGGACCCTCTTATTCTGGTGTATGTCGTTGCAGGCTTTTTGATAGGAACTATTTTTGCCTCAATTCCCGGTCTGACGGCAACCTTGGCGTTAGCCTTGCTCCTTCCGTTAACTTATAGCCTAGATGTCACAACCGCGTTAATGGCGTGTGCCAGTATTTATATGGCCGGCATGACCGGCGGTAGTATTACGGCGACAACGATTAATATACCCGGTGCGCCCTCTTCTATGATGACGGCTTTAGATGGCTATCCGATGCAACTTCAAGGTAAGGGTGCGCTGGCTTTAGGCCATGCGGCTTTAGGGTCGATGGTCGGTGGAGCACTGGGTGCCATATTGTTAATTGCAATCGCGCCTTTTGTGGCAGAGGCTTCTTTATTGGTTAAGACAACCGGTAAGTTCTCTTTGCTAGCGTTTGCTATTGTTGTCATTGTTATTGCGCAGCGCGGCAACATGGTTAAAGCAGGGATGGCCGCCTGTATTGGTTTGATGTTATCTACTATTGGTTTAGATGCCATGGAACCTATTACTCGTTTCACGTTTGGCATGGCAGACCTAACAGCTGGCATCGATTTAATGCCGGTCATTATCGGTACGTTTGCGATCAGCGAAATATTGATGCAAGCCAGTCTAGCTGTTGATTCCAATAAGACGGCGGAAGCCTTGAGTAAGGTCAAAATTAGGCGCCGAGACTTTATCCCACCTCTTTCTGCTATTCGTGAAATTGGTGTGGTGTGCTACGTCAAATCCAGCTTGATTGGTTACTTTGTGGGCACGCTCCCTGGTGCTGGCGGCTCTATGGGTAGCTTTTTAGCGTACGCTGAAACGGTACGTACCTCATCTAATCCGGAAAGCTTTGGTAAGGGTAACCCTAAAGGTATTGCTGCTTCTGAGAGCGCAAACAACGCGGTTTGTGGTGGTGCTCTTGTGCCTATGCTGACTTTCGGTATACCGGGTGATCCTATCACCGCTATCATGTTGGGTGTTTTAGTGATTAATGGCATTCAGCCAGGACCGCAGTTGATGTCTGGCCAGGCTGACCTTATCGCGCCAATGCTGGCATCTTTAGTATTCAGTGCTTTGGTGCTTATACCACTAACACTATTCTTGTTGGGGCCTTACTTCATTAAGATTGTTTCCATCCGTAAAGATGTGCTTTATGGCGTAATCGCGCTCTTAGCCGTTGTGGGTAGCTACGTTGCTACTTATTCAACCTTCCAAATGATAATGGCGCTGGTAATGGGCGTGTTAGCTTACTATCTGCGTAAGGATGGTTTCCCGGTTATTACTTTGTTGCTGGGCTTTATTTTGGGGCCTAACTTGGAAGAGTTCTTGCGCCGCTCTTTAGCTTTATCCAATGGTAACCCGCTTACCTTCTTCACTAATTTGGATAGCCTTTTCTTCATCATTCTCACGCTTATTTTTGTGTATTTCTTAGCCATTAAGAAGCCGCTTAAAAGCCCTGTGTCTGATGGTTGAGTCAAAAACTTGCCCACGCTAAAGCCCTGTTTGAGGGTTTTGGGTGGGCTATTCAGCATGGTTAGATCAATTACAGTTATTTAGTCACATTCACTAATTTTGCTAGGAGTATGAAATGGAAATTACAGGTCGTTCACTGATTGGCCAAAGTGACATTCAACTAGACGGCAAGCCTGTCTACGCCGTTAACCCAGCCACGGGTGAAACGCTCGAGCCTGCTTACCATTGTGGTGGTATTGATGAGGTTAATCGGGCATGTGATCTAGCGGATAAAGCGAAGCAGGTATTTAGGGTCACATCATTAGAAGAACGCGCTGTATTTTTAGAAACTATTGCATCCGAGATAGAAGCGCTTGGTGATGTTTTAGTGCAGCGCTGTATGCAAGAAACGGGCTTGCCGCAAGCGCGTATCGAAGGTGAACGCGGACGTACCTGTGGTCAGTTGCGCTTGTTCGCTTCGGTTGTTCGTGCTGGCGAATGGTTAGATGCCAGAGTTGAGACCGCTATGCCTGATCGCTCTCCTCTTCCTCGTGCAGATTTGCGCCAGCAAAGTATTGCTCTTGGGCCGGTAGCTGTATTTGGTGCTAGTAATTTCCCGCTTGCTTTTAGTGTGGCAGGTGGTGATACGGCCTCTGCTCTGGCGGCTGGTTGCCCTGTAGTAGTTAAAGCTCATTCTGCGCATCCGGGAACCTCTGAGCTAGTCGGCCGTGCCGTGCAGTCTGCTGTGGCTAAATGTAACTTGCCGGAAGGTGTTTTCTCTTTGCTGTACGGCTCAGGAAGCGAGTTAGGGCAAGCCTTGGTTATGGATCACCGGATTAAGGCTGTTGGCTTTACCGGCTCCCGCAGTGGCGGTATCGCGTTAACTGTGGCGGCTCAGTCTCGCCCAGAGCCTATCCCTGTTTATGCAGAGATGAGCAGCATTAACCCTGTTTTCTTGCTTCCTAATGCACTTGAAACAAAAGCTCAAGAATTAGCAACCGGGTTTGTTGGGTCTTTAGCGATGGGAGCTGGTCAATTTTGTACTAACCCAGGATTAATTATAGCCCTTCGCGGAGAGGCTTTAGATCGCTTCTTATCGACAGTTGTAAGCACCATATCAGAGGTTGCTGCGCAAACAATGCTGACTCCAGGTATCCATCGTGCGTATGTTAACGGTGTTGATGCCCTATCTTCTAACGAGAATGTACGCTTGTTAGGGTGTGGCAAAGATGGCGAGCAGCCTAATTTGTGTCAGGCGGCTGTATTTGTTGCGTCGGCTTCCGACTTCCTTGTTGATGAGCGATTGCAGGATGAAGTCTTCGGGTCGTGTTCTTTAGTGGTCGAGTGTGAAGATATGGCGCAAGTGTTAAGTGTCGCTTTAAAACTCGAAGGCCAGCTAACGGCAACGCTACAGATGAATGATGATGATCTGGCGCATGCACAATTCCTATTGCCAACGCTTGAAGAAAAAGCGGGACGTGTCATGGTTAACGGTTGGCCAACGGGTGTAGAAGTGTGTCACTCGATGGTCCATGGTGGCCCCTTCCCTGCAACTTCCGATTCGCGTTCAACTTCTGTAGGTAGCTCTGCTATTTTCCGATTCTTGCGACCGGTGTGTTACCAGAATCTGCCGCAGGCGCTTTTGCCTAAGAATCTACGTGATGATGAGTTGTCCAAAGTCTCTCACCTTTGGGATGGGAAGCGCGTCTAGCCAGTTGTTCTAAAGTGGGTGCTTTCCCTATGCATCTGCTTTAGCTTTTTGTCGAGTGGTCTAAGAAGGTTCCAATGGAAAGGGTTTTCATTGGGCTTCTGTCTTTATGCCTGTGTTAAGCAGGCTTTTTTTTGTCTGCTAGTTCTCGTTTCTCAGTAAGCAGCAGAGTCGCTTGTCATGTTGTAAGCCATCAACCTTTGGGTTTGTTACTTGTTACCTTGCGATTATGCATTACCTGTAAAATCTTCTTCTAGATGTTAATAAACGAGCAGTCGCTCAGGAGTGGTTATATGCATATTGCCATACTTACATTTGATGGATTTAATGAACTCGACTCCTTTATCGCATCGGGCATTCTCAATCGTGTTAAATCGCCTGATTGGAAAGTCTCGATTGCTTGCCCTACTGAATCTGTTACATCGATGAATGGTGTGGAGATTAAACGGCAAGTCTCATTGGATCAGGTTGCTACAGCAGATGTTGTATTGGTAGGCAGTGGCCTGCAAACACGAGATGTTGTTAAAGATGCTGAGATCATGAAACAACTGTCCCTTGATCCTGCTAGGCAGCTGATCGGTGCTCAATGTTCGGGCGCGCTTGTATTAGGGAAGCTCGGGTTGCTTGATGGAGTCCCTGCATGTACCGACTTAACAACTAAGCCTTGGGTGCAAGATGCAGGCTTTGATGTGCTTGATCAAGCTTTTTACGCCAACAATAACATAGCGACTGCCGGCGGTTGTTTGGCCTCTCAATATTTAGCGGCGTGGGTGTTGGCAAAAACACATAATTTACAGACGGCTATTGATGCTATTTATTATATCGCTCCTGTTGGAGAGAAAGACGTATATGTCGACCGAGTGGTATCAAATATTGAGCCTTATTTATAAGCTATGAGTTAAGTGCGCCACGAGTTCCTAATGTGTTTGATTGGGGTGTTCCACGTGGAACATCTTATTTTATCGCTAACGTTCAGCTAGATGTCATCTTATTAATCTACGATACTGATAACCGTATTAATAAAATGAGATTGCTTAGATGAAAGATTCGGTCGCACTGGTTATGGCTGCAGGTCAAAGTCGCCGGTTTGGCTCCGATAAACGTAAAGCGGTTGTCGGTGATGGGAAGTCGTTATTAGCTTCTACCATTCAATCTATTCCTAATACGTATCGTCGTGTATTTGTGGCAGTCAGGCCAGATGATAATACGTTCTCTCTTAATCTCCCTGATCATGTATATGTTATTCGTTGTTTGCATGCATTAGAGGGCCTTAGTTCTAGTATGGCTGAGGCATTCGCTGCCATAGAGGATTACTGTATAACCTGTTATGAGAGTGATGTGGAATCCGCTAGTACAAACGTAGAATCAATAGCCGTTATATTGGGTGACATGCCCTTTATTGATGAAAGCACGCATACCTTGCTTCACCGAAGCTCAGGCGCACAGGTCATTGTGCGCCCTATTTATAATGGTCAGCCGGGCCATCCAGTCATTGTTGGTCGAGAGTACTGGGAAAAGGTAAAAGAGTTACGTGGTGATGATGGAGCTAAAGCGGTATTGGCTGATGCTAATGTGATGCAGATATCCGTTGATGATCCAGGTGTTATTAGTGATATCGATCGGCAAAAAGATATCCCTTCAGCATAGGACAAACAAACGTAGAAATGATTGAAGGCGTTAATCCTCAATGTAAATTGTTACATCATCCTCTGGATTATCCGGTGTGAGTTGGCTGTTAGTGTTATGGACTCCTGTGACATATGTAGCCTTGGGATCACGAACGCCTGTTCTGGCCATGCACTCGACGAGTTGAGCGCAGATCGACACTGCAATGGATTCAGGTGTATTAGCACCGATGTTTAACCCCACCGGGTAATGAAGTTTGTCTCTGTTATTTTCGATCTGATGTACGTCGGCCATACCTTCTTTAATTTCGGCCAGTAGTTTTTCTGTGCGGTATCTTGGTCCTAGCTGACCAATATAGGCAGGTGAGGAACTAAGCGACAGACTAAGCCAATACTTATCTTGAGTAATGCTATGAGTCATTACCACTATGTGTGCGTTATCCAATAATTTTGCTGAGTCAAACGGTGCATCGAGAGCAATGTTAAGTACCTCATCTGCTTCATTGAACCGTTGTTTGGTTGCAAACTGTGGGCGGCTGTCTATCACTGTGACGTGCATGTTCATTAGTGCAGCCATGTTAGCCAGAGGCAGTGCATCGTCCCCTGCGCCAAAAATAACCAGCCTTTGTTGTGGGGCTATATAGTCAAAGAAAACATCGACTATGGCCGTTTTACCATTTTCTAAATCAATTTCAAATGTGTAATGGGTCGAGCGCTGAGCATCTAAGCTAGATTGCAATTGCTGGCTTACGTAATGAGCTAATTGCGGGTTTGCTATGCCGTTGTCGATTGCCCCGCTGGGGCTGAGTGTAGCTCGGTCCCCTATTTGTATATGGGCTTTTGCCGGATCCGTGTTGTGAGCAATGATAGTGGCCGACACCCCGCCTTGCCCAGTTTGGTTGACGGTCTCGAACAGCGTCATTAAAGGATTGTCGTAATGGTGGGCAAGCCTTTCTAATAAAATATAAACCTTACCATTACACCCTAAACCGAACTCTAGAGATGTTTCGTTTTGCTTTGGGTACATGGCTGATGAGTTGTTATTAGCGGGTTCGAAGAATTCATTTTGATCGTCATCAAGCGCCGTGTTGTAGCATAAGACGGTAGGTGCTGATTGGGTGTGCCACCAGGCTTTTTTTGCAACATGTGACTCAAGACAGCCACCGCTGATGGTTCCTTGTGTGCCATTGTACTGAGAGATAAGCATGCGTGCGCCTGGGCGGCGATAGGCCGAGCCCTCAACTTTAACGACCGTGGCTAATACGGATTCGTTACTGTTTTCTCTTGCACGGTTAATGGCATCAATAAGTCGGTTTATGTCTGACATGGAAAGGTGTGTCTACAGGTATCGTTAGTTTGGGCTAATGCGGGTTTAGTGGTGCATCGACAAAGGGGAGCGCCCTTCTTTGCCGATGCTGTTCGCATTAGATTTCAGTTAATGCGCTTTTGATTGTGCTTCTTTAGCGGCTTTGATTTGCTGTTGGTTGATACTCGCATTCGTGGTGCCAAAATGCTTCAGCACAAACGAACTAACGGCTGCTAACTCTTCATCACTATACCCTTCTTTAAAGCTTGGCATCCGATGATCTACACTTAAATGGATAGGCGAATTACCGGTCAAAAGGATATTAATAAGATTAGTACCTTCAGGGTCATTAACTGTTTTGAGTCCACTTAATGTTGTCACTGGGGTTTGCCTCCCCTGGCCTGTCCACAAGTGACAACTTGAGCATGCATCAGCAAACACCTTTTTGCCTAATGAATCGCTGGATTCAGCTGCCTTAGCGATAAAGATAGGCGGTTTGCTGACACCTTCTGTTTGAGGTTGCGTATCCTTTAAGTAAACCGCAATAGCGTTGAGGTCTTCTTGAGTCATTTGGCTTAAGCTGTGCTCTACGACGTCGGCCATAGGGCCGCTTGCTACACCGTAACCCGGAGCTGCGCCTTGCGAGAAATAGTTAACAAGATCGTCTTCGGACCAAGCGCCAATACCTTGTTCAGGGTCGGAGCTGATGTTGTACGCTTTCCATCCTTGTATGTTTGTACCTGCAAGTGCCTTACTGTCCTTAGTCGCTTGGAACAAGTTGCGAGGTGTGTGACACTCGCCGCAATGCCCTGGGCCTTCAACCAAGTAAGCGCCGCGGTTCCATGTGTCGCTTTTGTCTGGATTGTGTGTGTAGCGCTCTTCATCTAAGAAGACGAAGTTCCAAAACATCATGCCCCAGCGTTGGTTGAACGGAAAGCTGATGTCATTTTCTGGCGGGCGTTGTGATACCGGTTCTAAGCTAAATAAATACGCTTTTATAGCTAATATCTGATCGCGCGACATCTTGGTGTAGGATGTATACGGGAAGGCTGGGTAGTAATGTTTTCCGTCCTTGCCTACCCCTTCTTGTAGTGCGCTAACAAACTCCTCGTCAGTCCAGGTGCCAATGCCGGTTTCTTTATCCGGTGTAATATTGGGCGAATACAATGACCCAAAGGGTAGTTTAAACTCCAGCCCGCCAGCATATGGCTTACCGCCGGGTGTTATGTGGCAAGCCACACAGTCGGCGGCAGCGGTAAGGTACTTGCCTTTATCAATCATTTCTTGGCTTGTTGCCGCATGTGTTACGTTGGCAACTGCACAGGTTAGGCTAGCTCCAATGAGGAGCTTTTTGATGATAGTCATACTGTTCTCCTCAAACGGTAAAGTAGCCGTGACGGTTAAGTGGAATACGACGAATACGTTTGCCAGAAGCTGCATAGAGGGCGTTAACTAAAGCCGGAGCTGCTAGTGATGTGCCTGCTTCACCTACGCCGCCGGGTTGCTCAGCGCTTTTGGTTATGTGTACTTCTACGGATGGCGCATCTGTTATTCGCAACTGTCTGTATGTGTCGTAGTTCTTTTGTTGTACCGCGCCATTCTCTATATGGATTTCATTAAAGAATGCGGCCGAAATTCCGAATAACGTTCCCCCTTCAATTTGAGCTGACACTGATGTTGGGTTAGTGACAATACCGCAATCAACGGCGCTGATAACACGTTTGATCTTAACGCCTAATTCCCCTTGCATCGCTAGCTCTATGACGGTTGCCACATAGCCGCCAAATACATGGCTGATAGCAACTCCTCGGCCATACCCTTCGGGTAAGGCTGAATGCCAATCACTGGCCTTTTCTAGCACTTTTAGAAGTGCTTGAGCACGAGGGTGTTCTTTAAGTCGATCATATCGGAAGGTAAGTGGATCCACATTGGCATGATGAGCCAGTTCGTCAATAAAGGATTCTTGAACGAAGGTGCTCCGCAAAGGGCCAACGCCCCGCCACCAAGAAATATTCACAGACTTAGCGTCTTGTCGGTTGTACTGAACTTCTAGATCACTTAAAGCATAAATAGGGTCAATCGCGACTTCGACTGCGTCTCCATCAACTCCGCTTTCTGGCAGGCTGCCTACGTAGCTAGCAAGTACAGAAGCTCCGGCTATGTGTTGACGCCAACCTGTTGGCTCTAAATTATCGTCGAGTGCCGCTTGGATATGATCCACATAATGGGGGCGGTAGAGGTCATGGGTCATGTCCTCTTCTCGACTCCAGGTTAACTTAATTGGGTAGTTCACGTGCTGAGCAATTTGGACGGCTTGAATAATAAAATCATATTCCAGTCGTCTTCCAAAAGCGCCACCGATTAGTTGGTTATGTACTGCGATATTTTCAGGAGCCAGCCCTGTTAGTTTAGCGGCGGCTTTTTGAGCGAAGTCTGGTACTTGTGTGCCTACCCATAAATCACAACTGTCTTGTCTTACATGGGCGACGCAGGTCATAGGTTCTAACGGCGAGTGTGATAGGAAAGGCTGTTCGTAAGATGCTTCAAATGTATGCGGTGCTTCTTTTAACGCCGTGTCTATATCGCCAACTGTCTTTGCTACGGCTCCTTGCTGCCGGCTGGCTTCTCGTACAGCGTTTGCTTCTTCCTCTGAGTTGACGCTGGCGTTATCTCCAAGATCCCATTCTATATCCAATGCTTTAATGGCTTTGAAGCAGGTCCATGTGTTGGTTGCTGTTACGGCAACGGCATTAGGGAGTGTGATGATATCTTTGACACCCTTGATTGCCCTAGCTTTGCTGGCATCTACCTGCTTTACCTTACCACCAAGCACAGGACACGTGATCGTCGAAGCAATTAGCATGTTAGGCACGGATAAATCGATAGTGAACTTAGCGCTACCATTGACCTTGGCTGGTGTGTCGAGTCGTTGGGCTGGAGTACCAATTAATGTAAAAGACTCTGGGGATTTTAGCGTTACCTCAGTCGGTATTGGGAGCTCAATAGCGTCTTCTACCACCTCTGCGTAGTTTACGGTCTGCCCTTCTGGGCCGCTGATAGTCCCCGCTTTTGCCGTACATAATGTGGCGTCGACATTCCATCGGTTAGCGGCCGCTTGTATAAGCAGCATACGTGCAGTGGCGCCTGCTTTTCTCAAAGGCTCCCACGTTGCTCGTGTGGATGTAGAGCCGCCGGTTGCTTGAAATTGAAGTAAAGGATCTGTGTATAGAGCCGCATTGGCTGGCGCTTCTACCACGCTTACATCTTTTAGCGGGACTTCTAATTCTTCAGCGACCATCATGGCCATGCCCGTTTGTACGCCCTGACCCATCTCTATCTTTGATGATATGAGGGTGACCTTGCCATCTGTGCCTACGCGAACGAACGCTCCGTATCCTCCCTTTTGCGCTGAATTGTCACCAAGCTGCGCTCCTGATATAGCCTCAGATGCAAAGCTGTTACGAGTCATAGGCGGTAGCCAGGTGCTGATAGCTAACCCGCCTAGTAATAGGCTGCTTCTCTTTAGAAAGCGGCGTCGCTCCGTACTTAAGCCATTATCTGCATCAGGTGTTGAGTTAGACATACTGGAAGTTTTCATGATGAAGCTCCTTCCATCGCATCAACGAACTGCACATCTTTAATAGCGGAGCGGATACGAGTGTAAGTTGCACACCGGCAAATGTTTCCCGACATAGCCATGTCTATGTCTGAATCTGAAGGAGTGCTATTGTTTGCTAATAGAGCCGTTGCAGACATTATCTGGCCAGATTGGCAATAACCGCATTGAACAACTTCGTGTTCTAGCCATGCTTTTTGCACGGCTTGTCCTACCGGTGTTTCGCCAATGGCTTCGATGGTAGTAATTTTTTGGCCGGTTAGCGCGCCTATTGGTAATGAGCATGAGCGTACAGGTGCGCCGTCCATGTGGACTGTACATGCACCGCATTGTGCTATGCCGCAACCGTATTTAGTGCCTGTTAGACCTAGCTCATCGCGCAACACCCATAGTAAAGGCGTGTCATCGGCGACATCGGCTTGAACGATATTTCCGTTTATATTGAGAGTTTTCATGTGTCCCCCGAGCCGTATGTGTTCATACTATCGGCTGCGTTATTATGTGCTCGACGTGTTAATTGTCTTGGTTCTTGAGCTTATTCAAATAGCTGTTAATGCTAACGAACGTCGGTTTAAATACATGTTACCAAGGATGTATGCTTTACGTGTGATGGTGCAGGGTTATTATTAATGCTGACTTGGAACGATCTGTTCCTGTGCTTAAAGCTCTTTAATATGTGCCTATTTCTCTTTCTTGATGATGTATGTTTCACGTGAAACATGAAACATGGATCATTGTTAACGCATACATGTATGTGGTTAGGCTTGAGGAAATAAAAAAGCCGACATAGAAGCCGGCTTTTGAAAAGATGCAGTGATTAATCTATCACTAAAACGTTCTTCCTATCCGTTTAGTAACGAGATATCAGCGGTCTGCAAAAACAAAGAGCGTAGCTGGCTAAGTAAAGCAATACGATTAGCTTTAACAGCTTCGTCATCGGTCATGACCATTACGCTATCGAAAAAGCTATCTACATCTGTTTGTAAACTAGCGAGCTTCTCAAGCGCATCCTGATAGTTCCCTTCGGCAAATAACGGTGTTACTTGCTCGCTCAACTGAGCAACAGATTGGGCCAGCTTTTGCTCGGCAGGTTCAGATAACAGAGCCGTATTAAGCGCTGTTGCTTCACCCTCTTGTTTAGCGATGATATTGGAAACACGCTTGTTAGCAGCCGCTAATGACGCTGCTTGAGGCAACGATCTAAAGGCGTTAACAGCGCTAACGCGCTTATCAAAGTCTAAAGGCTTTGTTGGCTTAACGGCATGAACGGCTAGGTAGCTGTCTATAGCTACGCCTTTATCTTCATACCAGGCTCGTAAGCGTTCCAGCATAAAGTCAGTGACTTGTTCTGTTACGGTTTCAGCCGCTGGTAGGCTTTTGTGTAATGAAGCCGCCTTAGTAATTAAGTCTTTAAGGTCTAAATCTAGGTTACGCTCAATAAGGATGCGAAGCACACCTAGGGAAGCACGGCGTAATGCAAACGGGTCTTTAGAGCCTGTCGGTGGCTGCTTGATACCGAAAAGACCTGTTAAGGTATCAAGACGGTCTGCAATTGCTACCGCGATACCGGCCTCTGTTTCGGGTAACTCATCACCAGCAAACTTTGGAAGGTATTGTTCATTAATGGCTTTAGCTACGGCCTCGCCTTCACCATCATGCAATGCATAGTGATAACCCATGAGCCCTTGAAGGTCGGTAAATTCATAGACCATGTCGCTTAGTAAGTCGCCTTTAGCAAGGTAACCCGCACGTTCAGCTGTCTGTTGATCATTGCCTAGCTGCCCTGCGATATAAGCGGCTAGTGCAGAGATGCGGGTCGCTTTATCGTAGACCGTTCCAAGCTGGTTTTGAAAGACAACTGTATTCAAGCGCTCTGTACGTGACGCCAGCGTCTCTTTTTTATCTGTTTCAAAAAAGAAAGCCGCGTCCGCAAGACGAGGGCGAATCACTTTCTCGTTACCCTCAATCACTTGTTGTGGATCGGTAGATTCGATATTAGCCACTGTGATGAAGTAAGGCATTAAGTTGCCTTTTGCATCTACTGCATGAAAGTACTTTTGGTTCTCTTTCATTGACAGGATAAGTGCTTCTGGCGGTACATCTAAAAAGCGTTCTTCAAAGCGCCCTGTTAACGCAACAGGCCATTCATTAAGTGCGGTGACTTCATCCAGCAAGTCTTCATCAATTTCTGTAGTCCCGCCTAGAGCAATACCCGCCGCAATAATTTGTTCACGAATCTTTTCACGTCGCGCTGCAAAATCTGCAATAACATAGCCAGGAGACAATAGCTTCTGGTCATATTCATCCGCTGCCATGATCTCAATGGGTTGGTTGTAATGGAAACGGTGGCCCATAGTATGGCGGCCCGATTCAAGACCAAGGATGCTAGCGGGTACAACCTGGTCACCAAACAACATAACTAACCATTTGGCAGGGCGAACAAATTCAACGCGGCTGGAACCCCAACGCATGCGTTTCGGTATAGGTAAGTTGTTTAGCGATTGCTCAACGATACCTTCTAATAATGAGCTAGTCTCGGTGCCCTTCTCTACGGTTTTGTAGATGAAGTAATCACCTTTATCTGTATTCAATACTTGCAGTTGATCAGCAGTTACGCCGCACGAGCGAGCAAAACCTTCTACGGCTTTCTCTGGTGCTTTACAGCTAGGGCCGCGTTTCTCAATCTCTGCATCGGGCTGTTGTTCTGACAGCTGACTTATCTTTACAGCTAGACGACGTGGCGCAGCGTAGCTAGTAACTTCGCCAAAGCTAATGTTCGCTTTTTTCAGGCCTTCAGTGATGCCCTGAGTGAATGCATTAGACAGCGACAGCAATGCTTTGGGTGGCAGTTCTTCAGTACCCAGTTCTACTAAAAAATCGCGTGTAGACATTACTTCTCCTCCTGCGCAGCGGTAGCGGCCAAAACTTCATTGCGGATGTCTTCGGATGCCATCGGGAAGCCAAGTTCGCGGCGCGTATTAAAATAACCTTGAGCAACTTCACGGGCCAATGTACGAACGCGCAAGATGTAGCGTTGGCGCTCTGTTACCGAAATCGCATGGCGAGCATCGAGCAAATTAAATGTGTGAGAAGCTTTTAGCACCATCTCGTAGGCAGGTAGCGGGAGTTTAGCAGCTAGCAACTTGTTACACTCGACTTCGTAGTGATCAAAGTTTTCAAATAGCTTAGGCACATCGGCATGTTCGAAGTTATAAGTCGACATTTCAACTTCGTTTTGGTGGAAAACATCACCGTAAGTTACAACGCTGCCATCGGGGTTCTTTGTCCAGATTAAGTCGTATACGCTGTCTACGTTTTGCAAATACATCGCAATACGTTCTAAGCCGTATGTGATTTCGCCAGTAACGGGATAACACTCAAGACCGCCAGCTTGTTGGAAGTAGGTAAATTGGGTGACTTCCATGCCGTTTAACCAGACTTCCCAGCCAAGCCCCCACGCGCCCAGTGTTGGTGATTCCCAGTTATCTTCAACGAAGCGAACATCGTGGATATTGAGGTCTACACCTAGGCGTTTTAAAGACTCAAGATAGAGTTCTTGAAAATTGTCGGGAGACGGTTTGATGACTACTTGAAACTGATAGTAATGTTGCAAGCGGTTTGGGTTTTCGCCATAGCGACCGTCAGTTGGACGGCGGCTAGGTTGGACATAAGCAGAGCGCCAGTTTTCAGGCCCTATTGCGCGTAAGAAAGTCGCTGGATGGAACGTCCCCGCGCCTACTTCCATGTCGAGAGGTTGAACAAGTACACAGCCTTGCTCGGCCCAGAATGTTTGCAGAGCCAAAATTAGCCCCTGAAACGTGCTTGCGTCCGGAGTCGTTTGATCAGTCACGGAAACCACCATTGCTGAATTCTGAAGAAAAAAAGTTTAAAAATTAGCGCCAAATTATACACGATTGATCGCTTTTTGCGTTCTTAGTGCGAGGCTAGAGCAGACTAATTCGCTATAATTAGCGCATTATCTTGTTATCATCGCGCTTTTGGCTGGTTTATTCATGCAGTTATTAAAATCATTGTTCGCTGTGGGTGCGCTTGGCATCTTTGCTTTGTTGCCCTTATCACTCGCTCAAAGGCTAGGCCGCATGATAGGCCGGCGTTTTATTGCCAATTCACAAAGTGATATGCAGCGAATCACACGTCAAAATATCTCCTTATGTTATCCACAACTTTCCGATGCACAACAAGAAGCCTTGATCAACGAAAGTCTGCTGCATACGGGTATGTCAATTACTGAAGCGGGCATGTCGTGGCTGTGGAAGCCTGAGCGCACGCTTAAAAAAGTTCGTAATGTACATGGCGAGTCTATTCTGACTGAAGCTATAGCTCATGGGAAAGGCGTTATTATCTTGGCACCGCACTTAGGGAACTGGGAAGTGCTCAATCTTTACGTATCGAATAAGTGCCCTGTCACCGTGATGTATCGACCGCCCAAATTGAAAATGATGGATGATCTAATCAAAAAAATGCGCGCACGTTTGGGTACAAACCTAGCCCCCGCGGATTTAAGCGGTGTGCGTAAAGTGATTAAAGCATTAAAAAAGAAAGAAGCCGTAGGAATACTTCCGGATCAGGAGCCGGCTAAAGGCAGTGGAGAGTTTGCCCCTTTCTTTGGTGTTCAGGCTTACACAATGAAACTGTTCACCCAGCTGGTCAAGCAGACTAAGACAACCGTTGTTTGCGGCTACGCATTAAGGTTAGAGGGTACCGATCAGTTTGATATTTATTTCAAAGCCGTGCATCCAGATATCTACAGCGATGAGCCATTAACGGCTTTATCAGGATTGAATGCTTCGGTAGAACAGTGCGTGGCTCATGCCCCTGCTCAATACCAGTGGGAATATAAGCGCTTTAATACCCGACCCGCGGGTGAATCAAAGATATATGCAAAGCAAGATTAGTCGCTGCACTAATCTTGCTGTAATCGTATGAGGGTTTAAGCGTTAACGTCGCCAAAACGCTGGCGTAAACAACACGAGCAATGTAAATACCTCTAAACGCCCCATCAGCATTGCCAAGCATAAAATCCATTTTGCCGTGTCATTCAATTCGCCGTAATGGGTGGACACTTCCCCTAACCCTGGGCCTAAGTTATTGAGTGTTGCGCCAACAGCAGACCATGCTGTGATTTGATCTAAGCCTGTGCCCAGTAACGCAATCAGCATAACAACAAAGACAAGTAGGTAGACCGAGAAGAAGCCCCACACCGCTTCGAGTACCTTGTCCGAAATTGGCTTGTTCCCTACTTTGACCGGTATCACGGCATTGGGGTGAACTAAACGTAAAATCTCACGATAGCCCTGCTTCAAGATCAGTAAGATTCGGATCACCTTCATACCGCCGCCCGTTGAAGCGGCACACCCGCCAGCAAAGGCCGCAATAAACAGCATGAAAGGCAGCATAGCAGGCCAGTGCGCGAAGTCGGCAGTCGCGAAGCCGGTTGTGGTAGCGACAGATACCACCATGAATACCGACTTGCGGAATGACTCTACTGGGCCATACGTTGATGTCGCTATCAAAGAGAATAATGTGACTAAGATAATGGTGCTTAAAATGCCCAAATAAAACTTAAATTCAGGGTCTTCAAAATAGTGAAGTAAAGAACGTTGGCGCCAGGCAAAGAAATGCAAACCAAAGTTAACTGAAGAGACGACCATGAAAAATACACAAATCGCTTCTATAACCGCACTATCAAAGTAACCAATACTAGCGTCATGGGTTGAGAAACCACCAATTGCTACAGTTGAGAAGCTATGGCAAATCGCATCAAAGGGTGTCATCCCTGCCAGCCAAAAACCTAAACCACACACGATAGTGAGTGAAAGGTAAATGTACCAAAGCGCCTTCGCTGTTTCGGTAATGCGTGGGGTCAGTTTGCTGTCTTTAACGGGCCCAGGTGTCTCAGCACGATACAGCTGCATCCCCCCGATACCTAGCATAGGGAGAATAGCTACTGCTAATACAATGATACCCATGCCACCCAGCCATTGAAGCTGTTGGCGGTAAAAGAGGATAGACTTGGGCAGTGAATCAATTCCCGTTATAACGGTTGCCCCCGTCGTTGTTAAGCCTGATAATGATTCAAAAACAGCATCTACTACGGTGAGGTGTGGGCTTTCAGAAATCATCAACGGAATGGAACCGAATAGCCCGAGAACCACCCAGAAAAGCACGGTTACTAAGAACCCATCACGTGTGCGTAAGTCTTCCCTAACCCGGTAAACGGGTAACCAAATCACAAAACCCGTTGCGAGGGTAATGGCAAACGCACCAATGAACGCGAAGTCATGGCCATCATCGTAGAGAAAAGACACGACGACAGGCGGCAGCATTGTGATGCTGAAAACCATGAGTAATATGCCAAGTATTCGTAAAATGACGCGATAGCGCATAGTGATCCCCGCTGATCAGAAAAAGGCTAGGCCAACTTGGAATAATCGCTCGACCTCGCCTATTCGGCGTTTGTCGACTAAAAAGAGAATCACATGATCACCGTTTTCAACAATGACATCATCGTGAGCAATGAGTACTTCATCGTTTCGTACAATGGCACCAATGGTGGTGCCGGGTGGAAGGTTAATATCTTCAAGTGCCCTTCCGACAACTTTTGAGCTGCGTTTGTCGCCATGCGCAACGGCTTCTAACGCTTCTGCTGCTCCGCGTCGTAATGAATGGACGGCTACTACATCGCCCCGCCTTACGTGTGTTAGCAAAGCGCCTATCGTAGTTTGTTGTGGAGAAATCGCGATATCAATCACACCGCCCTGCACTAAATCTACATAGGCTGGGTTGTTAATTAATGTCATGACGGAGCGCGCGCCTAGTCGCTTGGCGAGCATGGAAGCCATGATGTTGGCTTCGTCGTCGTTTGTCAGGGCACAAAAAACATCGGTGTCTTCTATGTTCTCTTCGAGTAGTAAATCTCGATCTGACGCACTGCCATGTAAAACGATGGTGTTGCTCAGCGTTCGAGCTAGGTCGTTACAGCGATTAATATTGCGCTCAATGATTTTTACTTGGTATTTCTTCTCTAGGTTTTCAGCCAAACGTGCACCAATGTTACCGCCACCGGCAATGATGATGCGCTTATAAGGGTTGTCGAGACGGCGTAGCTCGCTCATTACACTGCGAATATCTTTTCGCGCCGCGATAAAGAAGACCTCATCATCTGCTTCGATTACCGTATTGCCCTGCGGTATGATCGCTTTGCCTTGTCGGAATATTGCAGCAACACGAGTATCGGTATTCGGCATATGGGTGCGTAAATAAGAAATCTCACGCCCTACCAAAGGCCCACCGTAATAGGCTTTAACGGCAACAAGCTGTGCTTTCCCATCTGCAAAATCGAGAACTTGGAGCGCACCGGGATATTGGATCATCCGTTTTATATGCTCAGTTACTAGCTTCTCAGGGCTGATCAGTACATCGATTGGTAGGTTTTCTCGATTAAAGAGGTTTTCTTGTTGAAGGTAATCATGCTCACGGACCCGAGCGATTTTGGTCGGAATATTGTACAGCGTCTGACCTATCTGGCAGGCGATCATGTTGACCTCGTCACTGTTAGTAACGGCAATCAGCATGTCGGCGTCTTGAGCCCCTGCTTGATTCAGTAGGCTTGGATGTGACGCTTTACCGTTAACCGTGCGTATATCTAAACGGTCCTGTAGCTCGCGTAAGCGTCCAATGTCGGTATCGATTATGGTGATGTCATTGGCTTCATTGGCCAAGTTTTCCGCAAGGGATGCACCAACTTGACCAGCTCCTAAGATGATTATCTTCATGCGTTTTGGTTTCTCAGCCTATTTTTTTAATGACGGCATAATAAAAGCCATCATGCCCATTGCGTTGCGGGAAGAGTTGGCGGCCATAAGGTCGCTCAATTCCCCACTCGGCCGAGATGGGTTGGTGCTCTGCATCTTCGGTCTCTGCAATAAAGCGCTTAATCAGTTTGTCGTTTTCTTGCGAAAAAATGGAGCAAGTTGCATACACCAATGTGCCGCCTTTTTTGAGCATTGGCCACAGATTTTTGAGAATAGCCATTTGGATAGCTGATAATTGATGTATCGCTTCGCCGGTACGTAAAATTTTAATGTCTGGGTTACGTCGTATTACACCTGTAGCGCTGCATGGAGCATCGACTAGCATTTTGTCGTAGGGGTCTTGATTCCACCAATCTGTCTCAGAAGCATCGCCCACCATAAGGTTACAGGTCTGACTGAGGCGATCTAAATTTTCTGTGATGCGTTTAGCTCGGCGTCGATCTATCTCTAACGCATCAATGGTGATGTCGTTGCTCTCGTAAACACTGGCCTGTTCCAACAAATGGCACAATTTCCCACCCGGTGCTGCACATGCATCTAAGATTCTTTCGCCAGGACTTGGGTTGACGAGTTGTGCGGCGATCTGTGCGGCTTCGTCTTGTACGCTGACCCAGCCATCTGAAAAATGAGGCAGTACATGGACATCGCATGGCTCGTCTAAAACGATCCCGTCTTCACTCCAACGTGTCAATTCTGAGCCGTGCCCTGCTTCTTGCAGCATGTGGTGATAGGTTTCACGTGAAACATGTTGGCGATTGATGCGGAGGGTTAAAGGGGCTTGATGGTTGTTTTCTTCAAGGATCGTTTGCCAAAACTCGGGCCAATTGGCTTTGAGCTTTTGAATAAACCACTCAGGATGATTGTAATGATAGGTAATGTCATCATAGAGCGCGTCTAAAATATCTTCTTTTTCGCGATCAAAACGGCGAAGCACTGCATTGACTAAACCGGAAAGGCTACCTCGATCGAGCTGGTGAACCGCGTCGACTGTTTCGCTAATGGCTGCATGTACGGGTATGCGCATGTCCATAAGCTGGTATAAGCCAACTAGCAGTACAGCAAGTACATCATTATCACGCTCGCGTAGAGGGCGATCCATCAGCGAATCAGCAATACAAAGCAGTCGAGGAAAATTTCGCGCTGTGCCGTAACACAGTTGCTGAAGCAACGGTCTGTCTTTTTCTGGACATGAGTCCAGTGCATTCACCAGTGATTGATTGAGCGAACCTGTATGCATCAATAACGGATAGATTGCGTTGGCGGCAAGCGCTCTTATATTTCTCATTGGCCTAATATAGTCCCATCTGCAAACAACGAACGACGTGAGTTGAGCACATCTTTAGAAGACAAAGCCTTACCGCCGGGTATCTGTAGGCGAGTGATTGCGATAGCCGTTCCTGCACCACAAGCGACTAAAATAACGCCGTTGTCTGTGTTAACTATGGTTCCTGGTGGAAGCTGAGGATCAATAGTTTGCTCTGAAGGTGTGGTTGCATGAATACGAAGGTTATCACCGTTGAGCGTCGTAAAGCAGCCTGGCCATGGGAATAAGCCGCGCACCTGTCGGTCAACGTGTTGCGCGGTTTGGCTCCAATCAATTAAGCCTTCTTGCTTTTCGAGTTTATGTGCATAGCAGGCTTGACTGTCATCTTGAGGCTGCGGGGTTATAGCGCCCTGCTCTAACAAGGTTAGTGTGTCGGTTAAAGCGCCTGCACCAAGTTTGGCTAAACGGTCGTGTAAATCGCCAGAGGTATCGGTCTCGTTAATGGGGCAGCTTACTTCATACAGCATATCACCTGTGTCGAGCCCGACATCCATTTGCATGATGGTTATGCCCGTTTCGGTATCGCCTGCTAATACGGCGCGATGTATAGGTGCCGCGCCGCGCCAACGAGGTAATAAAGAGCCATGGACATTAATGCAGCCGCGTTTGGGTGTGTCTAATACCGCTTTGGGGAGCAATAAACCGTAAGCGACAACGACCATTAAATCGGCGTTTAAATCTGCCAGTATTTGTTGTTCGGCGGGGTCTTTAAGAGAAGCGGGCTGGTAAACAGGGATGTTGTTGTCGAGGGCGAGTTGCTTTACCGGGCTGGCAGTGAGTTTTCGGCCACGCCCTGCCGGTCGGTCAGGCTGGGTGTAGACTGCAATAATTTCATGATCTGTATCCAAAAGTGCCGACAGGCTGCTGGCCGCAAAATCCGGTGTTCCGGCAAAAATAATTCTCACATTAACCTCGCTGCTAAGCGTATCCGTTGTGTCCACATAGAAAAACAGGTTTGCAAATGCAAACCTGTTAGTAACGCTTTGTCGTGTTAGCCTGCGCGTTCAAGCTTATGTTTTTTCTCAAGCTTTCCGCGGATCCGAGTACGCTTGGTGTTGGAAAGATAATCCACAAACAGTTTGCCGTTTAGGTGATCGATCTCGTGCTGTATGCAAACGGCAAGTAAATCTTCGGCTTCAAACTCAATCTGTTCGCCTTTTTCATTCAGCGAGGTTACTCTGATTTTGTTCGGACGTTCTACTTCTTCGTAAAACCCAGGAACTGACAAACATCCTTCTTGCATCTGTTCTAGCTCCTCGTTAATAACTTCGAAGCTGGGGTTGATTAAGACTAAAGGATCGTCATTATCTTCCGAAATATCAATCGTAATGATTTGTTTGTGAATGTTAACCTGTGTCGCCGCAAGCCCTATACCGGGTGCGTCGTACATGGTTTCGAACATATCCTTAATGATTGTAAGGATATTGTCGTCTACCTGATCAACCGGCTCTGCTATCGTACGCAAGCGAGGGTCAGGGAATTCTAAAATAGGTAACAGGGCCATAATTCAACTAATGCTTTGTTAATATTGAGTTTGCCACACTGTCAAAAAGATGAATTGATGGGCAAACAGAGTAACTTATCTATTATACTGATCTGGCGTGACGATGCATTTGTCGTTTACCATTGATGATCATAAATTATACGCGCTCTTCATTGTATCGGGTCAAGAATAATCCGTTTTAATGAGTGCAGGACTTAACATGTAATCTGGATCTTTCGCTTTTGCTCAAAATTATGGGTTTGAGCATGAGTGTCCGACATGAGTAGCAAGGAAACTGTAGATGAAAAAACTGGCAGGTTTGTGTTTGGCATCATGGTTAGCTATTACTACGCCCAACCAGGCACACGCCAGAGCGGATGTTCTCGCTCTGCAGGAAGGCTACCCGCAAGAATATGTTGTGGTGAAAGGCGATACCTTATGGGATATATCAGGGCGCTTTTTGACCCAACCTTGGCGATGGCCTGAAATTTGGGGTGTTAATCCACAGATTGATGACCCTCATTGGATCTATCCTGGTGATGTTATTTACATGACATGGGTAGATGGAAAGCCGCGCTTACGCATTAAAGGCGATAACAAGCTGGTGCCTCGGGCTCGTGCGACACCGTTAGAGAATCCTATTCCAGCTATACCGCTGAAAGACATGGATGCGTTTATGCAGGAGAACGTCGTGTTAGACGATGAGCTACTGGCAGAAACCCCTTATGTCTTAGGCGGCCGCAATAAGCGCATCATTGCCGGTGCTGGGGACCGCATCTATGCGCGTGGCGAAATGGAATCTGATCATAAGTATCAGAATATCTATCGTCCATTGCAGGCGTTCCATGACCCGATAACAGATGAGTTGCTGGGCTATGAGCTGTCTAAAATAGCAGAGGCTTATGTCGTCTCGACCAATGATGAAGATATCACCACCCTAGAGCTGGCTAAATCGCAACAAGAAGTGCGTGTTATGGACCGAGTATTACCGGCCCCTGAAACGCGTATCCAGTCTATGTTTTATCCGGCCCCAGCGCCTGAAGAAACAGAAGGTTATATCTTGTCGGTCGATGGCGGTGTTCAGAAGATCGGACGCTTTGATGCTGTGGCGATTAACAAAGGCCGCCGAGAGGGTGTGAAGCCCGGACATGTCTTTATTGTATATGCCGCTGGTGAAGAGATGGACGATCCTGTGACAGGTGAACGTGTCAAATTGCCTGATGAAGAAGCAGGCACCTTAATGGTCTATAAGGTGTACGATAAAGTCAGTTATGCACTGGTCATGACAGCACTAAACGTGCTTTCTGTAGGTGATAATTTTAAATCACCGGACTTGTAAGCTTGTAAGCAAGACGCCTTGCGACCTACAGCACAGGTTGCAAGGCTATTCAGCCGGCGCTTTTAGCTAACGTTAAGCAAAGCGCCATTGATTAAGGATAATGCATGTGGCTGATCCAAAGGATTGGATAGGGCTCAGTTTGCTGTCGGGTATTGGTCCGGCAAAGCTCTCGCGGCTGTTTTATAACGATTGGACGCCGCAACGATTACTGGCGCAAACGGACCACTCTCCTTTTGCTATTTCTAGTGAAAACCGTACGCAACTCATAGATTTTGTTGATCAACGCGGCACGTTATGGGAGCAGTGTTGCGAGGTGGAAGCCTCGTTAACCTCGCTTAACGCAAGGCTGCTCATGCCGGATAGCGATGATTACCCACCATTACTGCGAGCCGCACCTGACCACCCTATTCTGTTATTTGTTAAAGGCAATGTTGAGGCCTTGCATCTACCCATGATTGCATTGGTTGGGAGTCGCCATGCCAGCGCTGGCGGGTTGCGCCATGCTTACCAGTTTTCTAAAGCGCTAACAGAGGCAGGCTTTGTCGTTAGTAGTGGTTTAGCGCTAGGCATTGATGGCGAGGCTCATAAAGCCGCGGTTGAGCTACAAAAGCCAACTATCGCGGTTATGGGGACAGGTATCGATAAAGTTTACCCAGCTCGACATAAAGGCTTGGCCGAGGCTATTTTGGCATCAGGTGGTGCGCTTGTGTCCGAGTTGTTACCCGGTGCGCCTCCGCTTGCTCCTCACTTTCCTCGCCGTAATCGTATTATCAGTGGGTTGTCGACGGGCGTTTTGGTGGTCGAGGCGGCGGTAAAAAGCGGCTCTCTCATTACGGCTCGTCAAGCTTTGCAGCAAGGGCGCGAGGTTTTTGCGCTGCCGGGCTCTATTGATCATCCTGGAAGCCGAGGGTGTCATGCTTTAATCCGCCAAGGAGCCACGCTCGTGGAATCTATGGATCACATGGTGGACGAGCTACGCGGCTTTTTAGGTGGATACCGTGCGTTTGTCGATACTGCTCAGCAAAAAACAACACAAAAAAGGGTTTCGGCTATCCCTACGATGGAACAGGCTCCTTTGTTAGAGGCTGATTTATCGGAACTCGACGCTAGCCAGCAAAGAGTGCTTCAAGGTATCGACTACTCCCACACGTTTGTTGAAGATATATGCCTTAATCTAAGCCTTGCGCATGACCAATTGAGTACAGTACTTGTCGAGCTAGAGCTCTTTGGGTGGATTGAATCTGTAGCGGGAGGTTATCGGCGTATTCGTTAAATACGCTGTTCAGTCGTTGCTTGTCATCTTTTATAACCTGTTCGTTCTCGGCTAGCTGAGTTGCATCTGCCCCGCTAAAGAGGTAGTTTTCCGCTTCTTTGTTTCTCGTTTTTTCACGTATTTTGTACATCTTGTTGAGAGCTTTTATGTAATGAATACATGGCATATATCTCAGGCAGCGCGTGTTGTCCGCCAAGGAGGCGTCATCGCATACCCGACAGAAGCTGTTTGGGGTTTGGGATGTGATCCCTTTAATGCGTCGGCAGTGGAGCGTCTTTTGTTGCTGAAACGTCGCCCTGTAGAAAAGGGCGTTATCTTGATAGCGGCGTCGCTATCACAGGTAGCGCCTTTGATTGATCCTTTAACAGAGGAAGAAAAAGAGCGTCTCAGTGCAACCTGGCCAGGGCCTTATACCTGGTTGCTGCCGGATCCTCATGAATGGGTACCCAACTGGATAAAAGGCAAGCATTCAGAGGTTGCTGTACGCATTAGTGACCATCCTTTAGTACGTGCGTTGTGTAATGCAGTGGACGGGCCATTGGTATCGACTTCGGCTAACCCCGGAGGGGCTGCGCCTGCTAAAAGTCTATGGGAAGTAAATGCTTACTTCGGCTCTAGGCTAGATTACAAAGTGGATGGAAAGTTAGGTGGCTTGGATAGGCCTACACGTATCCAGTCATTGCAAGGCAGTAAAATCATACGAAATTAATCTCAAAAGGAGCTGGAAGTATGCCTTTCTACTCCATTTGACAGTAGCTGAGAACACTATGTCCGTACCGAACATTGATGCCGTAAAAGCTTATCTTTTAAGCCTTCAAGACTCCATTTGCGATGCGCTTGCCGAAGCCGATGCTAAACAAATGTTTGTCGAAGACGCATGGGAAAGGCCAAGCGGAGGTGGTGGACGAACGCGTGTAATTTCAGAGGGCGGTATCTTTGAGAAAGGCGGTGTAAACTTCTCTCATGTGTTTGGTGAATCTATGCCTGCGTCGGCAACCGCACATCGGCCAGAGCTAGCTGGACGCAGTTTTCAGGCCATGGGCGTGTCATTAGTGATGCATCCATGCAACCCTTACATACCCACCTCGCATGCTAATGTGCGTTTTTTTATTGCTGAAAAAGAAGGTGAAGATCCGGTTTGGTGGTTTGGGGGCGGGTTCGATTTAACCCCTTATTACGGCAATGACGAAGACTGCCGTCATTGGCACCAAACGGCCAAAAATGCGTGCGAGCCATTTGGCGAAGATATTTTCCCGCGCTATAAACAATGGTGTGATGATTATTTTCATATTAAACACCGTGACGAACCGCGAGGCGTTGGCGGCTTGTTTTTTGACGACTTAAATGAGCTAGGCTTTGAGAAAAGCTTTGCGCTTATGCAGTCAATTGGCAACGCCTATTTAGACGCTTACCTGCCCATCGTTGAGCGCCGCAAGGCTGCACCGTTTGGAGAACGGGAGCGAGAGTTTCAGGCGTACCGTCGTGGTCGATACGTGGAGTTCAATTTGGTGTATGACCGCGGCACTTTGTTTGGGCTTCAGTCCGGTGGTCGCACCGAATCTATCCTTATGTCATTACCACCTGACGTGAAGTGGGGATACGATTGGCACCCCGAGCCTGGTACACCAGAAGCTGAACTGTATACGCGTTACTTAACACCACGTAATTGGTTGGAGGTGTAAAAATGGACCAGTATGTTCTTGCCGGAAATCCGGTAGCACACTCTAAATCTCCTCAAATCCATGCTGCCTTTGCAAAAGCGACAGGCCAAGACATGGATTATGGGAAGTTATTAATTCCAGTTGATGACTTTAAAGAAGGAGTAGCGGCATTTTTGGCTCAAGGCGGTAAAGGGTTAAACGTTACAGTACCGTTTAAAGAAGATGCCTGGAAAATTGCCGACATTCGGTCCGAGCGCGCCACGCTAGCTGGCGCTGTTAATACGCTGTACGTCAATGAACAAGGGCAATTATGCGCTGATAATACTGACGGCTTTGGCATTGTCACAGATATTACGAAAAATTACGGTGTAGATTTAACCGGTAAGCGTATTTTAATGATGGGAGCTGGTGGGGCTGTACGCGGGGCTATCCTGCCCTTTTTAGATGAAAAGCCTGCGGAAATTGTGATTGCCAACCGCACGGTATCAAAGGCTCAAGACTTAGCCGACACATTCGCCGAATACGGTCTTGTTAGTGCAAGCGCGTATGAAGACCTAAACGGCTACTTTGATGTCATTGTGAACGGGACCTCGGCAAGCTTAAATGGCACCGTTCCGGTTATGCCTGACGGGCTAGTCGATGCTAACTCGCTGTGTTACGACATGATGTATGGTGCAGAGCCAACAACGTTCTTACGCTGGGCGCAAGCGCAAGGTGTTAATAAATGTGTCGATGGTTTGGGCATGCTGGTCGAGCAAGCGGCCGAATCTTTCTATATTTGGCGAGGCGTGCGTCCTGAAACAGCCGAGGTAACACGTTCAATTCGTGAACAGTTGTTATCTGCTTGATTTTTAAGGGAGATGCAAAGGCTTAACTTTCAATGCTGCCTTGCATCACTGCAGCACAGGGGTTATAACAAATATAAACCCTGCTGCTGTGGAATCGCTACATGGAAAAGCACCTACCCCTGACACCTAAAGCGCTTTATCAAGTCTGTGACACAGACCTACTTCCTTTTCGAACCACTGAAACGTTAGAAAGCTTCTCCGGATTTTTTGGACAAGAGCGAGCGCTAGAAGCCATGGGCTTTGGTGTTGGTATGCGCCGCCCTGGTTATAATTTGTTTGTGATGGGGAACCCGCATACGGGGCGTTTTTCATTTGCCTTAGAAAACCTGAAAGGCATCGCAAAAAAAGAAAAAAAACCGTCCGATTGGTGCTACCTCAATAACCTGCAAGACGGCCGCTATCCCATCAGTGTGGAGCTACCGGCCGGTAAAGCAACGCAGCTTCGTCGGGATAACCGCCGACTCATTGAAACCCTGATGACGGAACTGCCGGTCGCCTTCGAGAACCCGGCATACTTACGCCGTAAAAGTAAAGTAGAGCGTGACTTTAACCGCCATTACGATCAAGCCATCGAGCAGGTAGAACGTGCCGCACGCGAGCATAGTATAGCGTTATACCGTGATGCCGGTTCCGTTGGCTTTACGCCGGTTGCCGAAGGACAGGCCATGGACGAGGCAATGTTCTCACAGTTACCGGAAGAAGTACGGGATGCCTTTAACCGTAACATTTCGGACCTTGAAGATTATCTCAATGAAAGTCTGACCGAAATGCCTCAGTGGCGACGTGAAGCGGCTGAAAAAATGAAAGTGCTGGATCGCGATACGGCGCGCCAAACTATTTCGCCTCTCATACAAGCCGTTAAAGAAAAATACAGCCACATAACCGGGCTAAGTGATTATTTTAATCAACTAGAAAGCTACATTGTTAAAAATAGCGCCGATTTGCTGGGCGATGAAAAGTTGTTAGAGGCGCGTTCGGAGGTCGGTAAACGTAACCTCTTAGACGAGATGTTTGGGGTCAACCTATTAGTTGATAACAACAAAACCAAAGGCCAGCCCGTCGTCTTTGAAGCGCACCCTAGTTACGAGAATATGTTTGGCCGCGTCGAGTACAACAGCGATATGGGCGCGATGGTGACTAACTTTCAAATGATTCGCCCCGGCGCCTTACATAAAGCCAATGGCGGCTATTTAGTCTTGGAAGCAGAAAAGTTGCTGGAGCAACCTTATGTTTACAGCGCGCTTAAACGCGCATTAAAAGCGCACGAAATCGGTATCGAAAGCCCCATTAGCGATTACACAGGCATTAGCACTATCTCGCTAAGCCCTGCCCCTATTCCGCTGCATGTAAAAATTGTACTAATCGGTGGTCGGGATACTTACTATCTGTTGCAAGATCTGGATCAAGATTTCGAAAAGATGTTCCGTGTGGTGGTCGATTTTGAAGAAGAAGTCGCACGTGACCCCTCTTCGATACGCAACTATGCCCGCTTAATGAAGACCATTGCCGCTGAAGAAGGCCTAGCGCCTCTGACACGAGAAGCGGTTGCGCGTTTAGTCGAGCAAAGCTCGCGCTTATCAGGTGATCAAGAAAAAATATCCACGCACATTGGCGATTTAGTGGACTTACTGTGCGAAGCTGATTACAAACGGATTGCCAATCAAGATGATCTGATTACCGCTCATCACGTGGAGATGGCCCTAGAAGCACAATCTCGGCGTACCGGCCGCTTATCAGAAAAGATTCTAGAAAGTATCTTAAACGAGACTGTCCTCATCGATACCGATGGTGAGGCGGTAGGTAAATGTAATGGCCTTACTGTACTGGAAGTAGGCGATGTGGCTTTTGGTTCTCCGGCGCGCATCACGGCAACCGTTCACCCAGGCACGCGCGGTATTGTGGACATTGAGCGTGAAGTGCAGCTAGGCCAGTCTATTCATTCAAAAGGCGTTTTGATTTTATCAGGCTTCTTAGGCCATCAATACGCGCAAGACTTTCCTCTAACGCTCTCCGCGAGCATTGCCATGGAGCAATCGTATGGTTATGTCGATGGTGACAGTGCGTCGTTAGCCGAAACCTGTATTTTAATTTCGGCACTCACGCATATTCCTATCCAGCAATGTTTTGCGGTGACTGGGTCTATTAACCAATACGGGGAAGTACAAGCGATAGGCGGTGTAAACGAGAAGATAGAAGGTTTCTTTAAGCTTTGCCAAACTCGCGGTTTAACGGGCAAGCAAGGGGTGGTCATCCCTAAAGCTAACGTGCGTAACTTGATGCTTAAAAAAGAAGTCGTCGAAGCCGCTGAGCAAGGCTTGTTTCATGTTTATGCGGTATCTACTGTGGATGAGTGCTTAGGTATCTTAATGGACAAGACACCCGGCAAGCGCAAAGACGATGGTAGCTTCCCACAGCGCAGTATCAACCATCAGGTTGTAAAGCGTCTAAAAGAGTTGCACAAAGCGTTGGCCGACAAGTAAAAAAGCTAATCCCAGACCTGTACGAATTTGGTGCCATTTTCGCCTTTGAAACTGTCGCTAGATTCGTTACAATCGCTCAGCTTTAGTTTTAAAGAATGGTAAGAAAAGGACATCTTCCATTTGTATCTCCGCGCTAGCTGTGTGCATTTGCAGACTTCCTTTCTAATACCGGCCTTTGGGCTGGAGCACTTTCTTAAATGTTGTCAAAAAAAGGACCTTTAAACAGATGGCAATTTATCTAAAAATCGACGGACTCGATGGTGACGTAACTGCAGCTGGCCACGAAAACTGGGTTGAATGTGACTCAATGGAGTGGAGCGTAAACCGTAGCCTTACAACTAAGCCTGGTCAAGGTAAAGATCGTGAGTCTACAACACCGGTTGTTGGTGAAATCACGTTAACAACTAAAATGGACAAAACGTCTCCATTGTTCTTCGCTGAATCCTGCGTAGGTCAAGGTAAAACAGCTAAAATCCATATGGTTCAAACTACTCCAGGTGGTATTGAAACATACATGGAATACACGCTGACTAATACGTTGATCAGTGGCTACAGCGTAATGAGCAACGGCGACCGTCCTGTTGAAGCAGTATCGCTAAACTTCACTAAAGTAGAGATGAAGTACACCAACTGGAATGAGCAACATCAGCCAGAAGGTAGCGTCCCTGCAGGCTACGACATCGCCACTGGCGTTCGTCTATAATCCTGCATTTGTAGGGGTACCTGAAACAACAGCTACGGCTGTTGTTTTGGGTTTTAGGCTATGCGTTTTTAAACATTCGTTTGAAACGGCTTATAAAACAAGTGCTTAATTTATTTTTGTTACAAATCTGAGAATTTCATACAAGGAAGTGTATGGCTGTGTTTACCCAACAAGGCCGCCTATTGGCAATGGATAGCCCGCTAGGCGATGACGTATTACTGCTAACTCGTCTTGAAGGTGAAGAGTCTGTATCGTCATTGTTCGAAATTAACATCGAAGCCTATTCATCACGTAACAATATTAAACCAGTTGATATTGTCGGCCAAAACGTTACCTTAAAAATTGCTGCCACTGATGAAAACGCGCTGCTGGTAACCAATGAATATCGCTACATTAATGGTTACATCAAAAGCTTTAAGCAAGAAGGCCAACACCTACATGATTTGCGTGGCTACTCCGCCGTTGTGGTGCCTTGGTTGTGGTTTTTAACCCAAACCAGTGACTGTAAGATTTTCCAGTTTAAAACCGTACAAGATATCGTCTCTTCCATCTTTAAAGAGAATGGTTTTAGCGACTTCCAGTTCCGTGTTGTAGGCCAGCATCCTGCTCGCGAATATTGCGTACAGTATCAAGAGAGCGATTTTGATTTTGTATCACGCTTGCTCGAAGAAGAAGGTATTTATTATTACTTTGAGCACAGTGCTGATTCCCATACGCTGGTTCTTAGTGATCATATCGGAGGCTACGGTGCCTGCGAAGAAGAATCGGTAAGCTACAATGCGGGCTCTCAATCGGAGCATACCATTCATAATTGGTATCACTCGTTCGAGTTTATGGCAGGTCGCCATACGCATCGTGACTTTGATTTTAAAAAGCCTAGTAATCGCTTACAAACCTCAGCCGCCGCTAATATGGAAGTGTCGGGCGTTGCTAAGTATGAACACTACCGTTATCCCGGACGCTATCACGATAAGTCCCTAGGCGATCAGTTCTCACGTATTCGCGTCGAAGCCGATGAGGCGGCTTACAATGCCGTCAATGGTGAAAGTGGCTGTCGTAGCTTTACGGCGGGCCATAGTTTTACCCTTAATCGGCATGAAGATTCGCCGGAAGAACAAGGTGAATATGTATTGCTGAGTGTGGCGCATACCGCACAAGATTATTCATTTACCAGCAACGACGAACAAGAGAAAAGCTACAGCAATGCATTTCGCTGTATCAGCTCTGACACCATCTTCCGTCCCGAACAAAAAACGCCTTGGCCTAGCATGCAAGGCCCGCAAAGCGCAGTGGTGGTAGGTCCCGCGGGTGAAGAAATCTACACCGATGAATACGGTCGCGTTAAGATCCAGTTCCCTTGGGACCGTTACGGCCAACACAACGAGAACAGCTCGTGCTGGGTTCGCATTAGCCAAAACTGGGCTGGCCGCAACTACGGTAGTTTAGTTATCCCGCGTATCGGCCAAGAAGTGATCGTCGATTTTTACGATGGCAACCCCGACCGCCCTATTATCACTGGGCGAGTCTACAACGCCGAACAAATGCCGCCTAACCAATTACCGAGCGGCAAAACCCGGATGACCATCAAAACTCAAACCCATAAAGGGACTGGGTTTAACGAGCTCACATTTGAAGATGAAGCCGACGAAGAGTTCATCTACATGCATGCCCAAAAGAACATGGAAACGCATGTCGAAAATTCGCGCCAGTCGCGTATCGAGTTTGATGACACCACCTCTGTGGGAAATGACTCTAACCTTGTGGTCGCCAAAAACCGTTTAGAAACCATCGAAGGCAATCACGACGCGACGGTAAAAGGCAAACAGCTCGAAAAAATCGATGGCGATAAAGGCCTAACCGTTGGTGGAGACTGGAAAAATAAAGTAGGTGGCGACCTCACGTTTAAAGCCTCCGGTAATATTATTCTAGATGCCTCAAAAATTACCTTGGTAGCCGGTAGTGCCGCCGTGGTTGTTTCTGGCGGTAGCGTTAAAGCTATCCCTAAAATGAGTGTCGGTCCCGGTGGTGCGGGTGGCGCGGCGGTTCCCACGACCCCCTCTGTTATGAAAGCAGCGGCGGGTACGGGATCCCCGTTTGTATCTCACTGCCCGAACGCCGATAAAGAAGCCTCATGAACCAGAAGGCTACATCGATGACCAACAGCGCTAGTCAAAGTCCGCAAGCCTGGATTGGGGCATGTCAGGTCATGGCGCAACCGGGCAAACTTCGCTTTTGGGAAGGCCAAGAGCTGCAAGCCATTGCCTATGCCATCGTACTGGCTCGTTCACCGGAAGACTACAAAGCACAACTCTATCAATCACTGCAGCATAACGGGCTCGATCTAATTCGTTTAGGCGACGTAGAGCCTCTACTGCAACGCTTTAAAACGCGCGGCATGGCACAAGACTTAGTGCAACTAGCACGACAAGCCACCCCTGCCTCGCCGGTCATCTTTGGTCGTTTTCAAGCATTAGAAGAAACCGAGGCCAAACCCAGCGTCCCGAGTGTAGAAGAGGTGTCTGAAAATCCTGAAATAGCTCATGAGTATGGATCAACAGACAATAGCGCAGCGGATCTACGCAGCGACATGGACGTAGAAGGCCCGCACAACACGCCGCCAGCATCAGCAACCCCAGAGCCACCCCAACCGCAATGGCCGCTGCCGACGTTAACCGAGTTAGATTGGGAAGCCATCCAACAGCAAACCACCCTACTCCAGCAAGCTGCGCAACTTCACCACAGCGCCCCATTCGCGCTATGGGCCATCATCGATGGCGCTAACTGGCCAGAGATCCAGCACGAGCTAGAAGCGCACGACCCACCGCACGCTTGCCTGTACAGCACACTGGATGAAGAAAACCGAGCCATGGCCCCGTGGTTAGTCAAGCTTGACCCCGACAACCCAGTTACTGAACGGTTTAAAGAACAAGACCAAATCAACCACAGCGGTATCGTCTTTAGCAGCAATCAACCCATCAAAGCGCTGCGCGAGCACTTTCGGCTATTCACCATGCTCTGGACACCGGCGGACGACAAATCGCCCATCTACTACCGTTTCTACGACCCGCGCGTATTGCTCGACTCGCTACACACCTTAGATGATTGGAAAATCGGCCGACTCCTGCAACCCATCGAGCAGCTATACATCCCTCTATCGCCTCTGCTTGGCTTAGCCGAACACGAAAACATCGACAACAGCGTCGACCTCTTTGGTGAGGAGTACACCTACCAAGGCCGAATCCTCGCCGTGGCACCACAAGCCGAACTCCCGGACGGAACGGTGAACAGCCGAAAAGCGTTTAAAGTCACTGAGCGCGAGTTCGAACGGTTTGGGGAGTTGCATGGGGTTCGGGCTAGAAAAGCATTAGCTAGAAAACTTTCTGTTATCACGCAAAATCGCTTTTCTGAAAGCAGCTACTTAACAGCGTCAAATTATGCACCGGAGCTCGGGCAGCTTTATTCCATGACGTCTTTGAATCAGATAAGTATGCTGGCTATTTGTTTATTGGAGCTGGGTATTGATTTTCCTAAAGGGTATCCAGACGCAAAATCCATTCTTAGTAGTAATAAATTAGCATGGCAGAAACGAAAAGAAATAAAACGATGGTTGCCGGGCGCATGTGAAAGAAGAAATTTTCTTGGCAAAGAATCAATGGAATGAATAGATATATATGGAATTAAATATGGATCTTAGTCAATTAGATGAAACCCGGGCGGTCTTGGAGGCGTTCCCTGAAAAGTTTGCTAATCCAGCTGCAGCTAAAGAGACGCTAAAAACGCTTTATGAAAGAAGCGGAGTGAACTCTGCTATAGGTTCTACTAAGGAAAGCGCTATAGCGGCTGTAGAAAAAGGGCAAGAACTTCTAAATGAAGCATCAGAAGTAAGTAAAGAAATAGGAGAGGAAGCGGCGAAGGCTGCGCAGGCGGCTAAGAGGGGGTATGAGTACTTAGCCAAGTCAGAGACTGATAATGGCTTTGACCCACAATTTAGTGGTGTATGTTTACCTTGCCAGTCAAGGGAGCCTTGTAGTATGGAGTCAGGCAGGGTTTCGGACAAAAATAGCTCGGGAAGGTTCGTTGCATGGCCGTTGGAAGTTGACAGTCAAGGCAATTACAAAACCAATCTTTTAATGGTCGCTAAAGATGTTAAGGGAAGCGAATTAGCCACAGAAGTAACAATAGATTGGAATAAGGAGGAATGTAAAAATTCTAATACTATGTGCGCTACCATAGCCCTTACAAAATCAAGTAATCCCCATTATTTAAGTTCTAAATCGGATGTCGCAGTTTCTTTGCATCAAAATACTCTTCGTTATGAGGTCATATCCTTATTTCTAAGTGAAAAATTTACATTAGGGTTAGCTTGTTTTGACTGGTTTTATAATATAAATGAGTACCGTAATACAACAGATTTTGAAGCATTTACTCCTAACCTATGTTGTATTGATGCGGACTTTGGTAGCATAAAAGTTATACCATATCCATACGTAAAATTAGATGGAACAATTAAAGCCTCTCTAATAGTGAGCATCAGAACGGGGGGAGTTAGTATAAGCACCGGCCTCGATGGAAACTTAACAGGCCAGTTTGGTGCATTCAAAATAGAAAGTGCTAATTCAGTAACTGCCAAAGGCGCATCTGCGCAAGAGTTAGTCAGCAGAGATGATCATCCTAAAAGTATTCGAGATGTCCTTAGAATTATAAAAGAATTAAAAGGTTATTTTGATTCATCCGGTGATGATAGAAGAGTTATAGAAAATAATACCAATACTGGTATGAGTCAATTTTCAAGTGGAATTGATTTTTTCGGCTCGTTAGAGCTTAAAACAAGTGCTTTGGAATTAGCTGCGTGCTCAGGTTCGCCGGATTTAGAGTTGAAGTTTGGAGAAGCCGCTGTAGTTTTTACCGGAGGTGTAAAAGGTACTATTGATATATTGGACGTTATTGCCAATATAGTACTTACACCCGCAGGAGCGAGGGTTCTCCAAGAAGGTAGAACAAAAATAGCTAATGGTGAATCTTTTAAAGGTGAAATTAGGGCTGAAATAAATTTGTCTGCCACTGGTTCTTTAGAATTTGGTTTAGAAAGTGGATATAAGCTATTAATCAAAGCTAATAATGGTGGAGTTGAAGAAAATGCAGGTGGTAAGGAATATAAATTCAACGGAAAATTTAGAACTCTCGGGCAAGCCTTGATAAGGCTTCATGCGGAAGCTAGGGTCTGGATCTTATCTGCAGGTGTTGGTGTAGAGGGGAGCCTTAATACCTCTTGGGTTTGGGAGAGGAGGAAAAAGAAAATAGGTGAAAATTATAAGCTTCAAAAAAGGTATTATTTTGAGGGCCTGAAAGTACAGGCTAAGGCATATAAAGAGATTGGATATACTGATGAAACTCCGCCAAGTGCCTCTTCAGAAGGAATAGATGCAGAGAGTGATGAAGAAGCCGTTGAAAATGGTGGAACTTTATCTGAAACTTCTCTAATTAGAAACTCTAGCGATCTGTATTCTACGGATGTTCAGGTTTCCAGTATAGTGAACGATGCTATAGAGGAGTCAAAAAAAATTGCTGAAACAGTATGTGGTAATGCGTATAAGTGTCCTGAAATAAAAGGTGATTGGTATGAAGTTCTTAAACCTACTAAAGACCCACTTGAAGAAAATGACTTGTGGGAAGATGTTTAATTTTAAAAAAATAGTAGTATATATTTCAATTTCTTTAATGGTTTTTTTAGGTTTCTCTATGAATGGATATGGTAAAGAAGTTACAGCTGGTTACTACTTAAATATTAACTCTAAAGGTGCGCTGTACTCTATTTATATTAACGGAATTAAGGTTGAAAACAGAACTAGTGTAAAGACCCAAAGTACCTCAATACCAATTAGTTATACTCTGAAAAAAGGTATTAATGACATAGAAATAAAATATTCTCCCTTAGTTGGAAAAGATGAAAATTCGGGTGATTACATTATAGGAGAAAAAGAGGGATTTTATATAAATGTAGGTTTGGAACGTGTAGATTACAAGACGAGGGGAAAGGACTTTGCTACGATTATCAATGCGTCGTACGATATGGATAAGGGAGAAATAAAAGAGGATGACCACTTCAATGGTATAGAAGTAGCGAAAAACTCTAAACATCTAAAAGTAGAAAATGAACTTTATTACAAAAGTGAATCTTTATTCTATAATGCTTTCACAAAACCTATCGCCGCGTATTCAATATCTAAAAAATTTGAATTGTCCGACTGGTTCCCTGAGTTTGTTTGGGTGAATGCTCAAGAAATTGAAATGAGTGACTCTTTAAAAGATGAAATAAGAAATGTTTATTCATCATTTTATGAAACTATTAATAATAACAATTATGAAAAGTTTTTAAACTATATGGGTCCTCTATGGACACAAGTGGGGACCGCATTAGGGTTGGATGGTTTAGATGGCTACCTTAATAGTATTTCTCTAAATAAGAATAACATTCGTGTCCATAGTCCAGGAGCTGAGTTGGCAGAGCTTAAATTGCCAGAAAGTAATGAAGACTTTCATGTTGAAATTGCTGGCAAAGGAAAGTTAGTTACGGTTCTCCCGTCCCCGATTAAATGGGTGAGGTCTGACGGTTCAGGCCCTGTAATGAAGGTGGCTTTTTATAAAGATCAAAGTGGTGAATGGCGCGTAGGAGCTGTTTTTTAATGAAACCCATAGCCCGCCTAGGAGACCTTCACTCCTGCCCTAAAAAAGGCTGTGGAACTACCCCTATCGTTTCCGTCGCTTCTGATTCAGAAGTCGACGGTCAACGCGTTGCCACCGTCGGTGATAAAACCGGCTGTGGCGCGGTTATCGTTCAAGGTTCATCAACCATGGATATGAACGGTAAACCCATCGCGTACGTCGGCTGCAAAACCAGCCACGGTGGAACCATTATGACAGGTTCGGCTAAGTGCTTAGTTGAGCCGTAGCTTTAAAACAACACAGTCCAAAATGACTGAAAAGGAACTTCACATGACTGATCAAGTGATCAACACCTCATCAACCAATAGCGGCTCTGCAAAGCTGGTCTACATTCTGTACCTAGCAGGTATCGTATTCGGTATTACAGGCTTGATAGGTGTCATCATGGCCTACATTAACAAAAGTGATGCCTCTGAATGGCTAAAAACACACTATCAATTTCAGATACGTACCTTCTGGATCGGCTTCTTGTACCTAGCGATTGGCGCAATTACATCGGTGGTGCTTGTGGGTTGGTTTATTATTCTATTTTGGGTCATCTGGCTCATCGTTCGCTGCGTTAAAGGTATGAAAGCATTGGATCAGCAGCAAGCGCACCCGAATCCTACCGGCTGGTTCTTTTAAGTTACCGCTTATCGTTAAGTAAGACATATTTGTAAACAGCAACGTCGGTTGCTGTTTTAGTTTGGGCTTCCCTCAACCAACCTATCAAATCGCTGCACACTGAATTTTATAACTGATTATGGCTCTACTGGAGGAGTAGAATTAAAGAGGGATGGTAACAAGGTTTTCAAAAGCAGCTCTTATGGAAAAGAAACCGAGCAAGAACTAAGGTTTTCTACATCGGCAAAAATTACTTTTGTGGTGCAGGCTTAAGTGGTGATTTAGGAGGCCGAGGCTGGCATTTATGGTATTTTACACACCGCTTGGAATATTCAATATAAGCAGAAAAAAGAAAATGGCGAATTAGTTGAATATAAGCGTTATTTCTTTGAAGGACTTAAGATTAAAGGTGGGATTTATTACGGTGTAACTGATAAACAATCTTAAGCAGACCTTGAATTTAAAAAACGAAAATAGAAAGCAGTCAAACATTAGTGGAAAAATAATATGATCTGCTTGAGCTAACAGTTAAAGAGGTAACCGATGATATACCAATGTGGATTAATACTTCTTAGAGTCATCTTTTTTATATTTGTTTTTCAGGGCGTAACTATGGCAAGCGATAAAATTTCAGTCAGTGTTGAGTCAACAGATGTGGTTTACGACGTTAGAGTTAATGGGTTGCCTTTAATAAAAAGTAAAGATTTAAGTCCAAGAAGCCTACAAATACCTGCCTATCATATGTTTAAGGAAGGTAGTAATACTCTAGAGGTAAATGTGATGGGGGTATATGAAAATAAGGAGGGAGATATTATTAAAGAATTTAGTGATAAATCATCCTTGTATGTCTCTATTGTAAAGAATGGTAATAAGGTCGATGCTTTTAATTTGTCGTATGATGCGGATAAGAAAGTGTTGGTCGATGGAAACAAAACTTACACAGGTAGGGTCGCTCAATTCGCTAGTGATGATGTAAAGGTTGTTAAAGAGGATGATTTTGTTGGAAGCGTTATTTTAACAGGTAGGTTTAAAAATGAGTCTATATCCAAAAAGAAAGAGGTGGTTGTAAGAGATTTTAAAACCTCAAAAGATTTTTGGATATGGAGAGAAGGTGATCATATTGATAGTAAAGATATAGATCTTCTAAAGCTGGCTTATGAAAATCAATATCAGAAAATTAAATCCAATAATCGTGAAGATGCGATTAAACCTCTCTACCCTATGTATGAATTGGTAGCTAAAAAGTACAATGGTACGAGTTTGCAAGAGTATCTGGAAGAAAATAATGTTATTGAAACATTCAGTGCTGTAAGAACTAGTAATGGAAACCAATATGAAATAATGCCGCCAGACTTTTCGAGAACTACGTTTGATATATTAGATGACGGCAGGCTAGCCAGAATTTTTCCTGACCCTTTAATATGGGAGTTTGGTGATAGAAAAATTGATTCTAGGTTATTGTTTTATAAAAAAGATGGGGTTTTTATACCATTCTTTATATCAAATGACACAGATTTTTAGAGCAATTATGAAACCCATAGCCCGCCTAGGAGACCTCCACTCCTGCCCTAAAAAAGGCTGTGGAACTACCCCTATCGTTTCCGTCGCTTCTGATTCAGAAGTCGACGGTCAACGCGTTGCTACGGTCGGTGATAAAACCGGCTGTGGCGCGGTTATCGTTCAAGGTTCATCAACCATGGATATGAACGGTAAACCCATTGCGTACGTCGGCTGCAAAACCAGCCACGGTGGAACCATTATGACAGGTTCGGCTACGTGCTTAGTTGAGCCGTAGCTTTAAAACAACTCAATCTAAAATAACTGAAAAGGAACTTCACAT
>NZ_JAPNXU010000008.1:0-64925 GCF_030397555.1 Neptunomonas sp. CHC150 | reverse complement strand
CTTCTGGATCGGCTTCTTGTTCTTAGCGATAGGAGCAATTACATCGGTGGTGCTTGTCGGCTGGTTTATTATTCTATTTTGGGTCATCTGGCTCATTGTTCGCTGTGTTAAAGGTATGAAAGTATTGGATCAGCAGCAAGCGCACCCGAACCCTACCGGCTGGTTCTTTTAAGTTATCGCCTATCGATAAGTAAAACATATTTGTAAACAGCAACGTCGGTTGCTGTTTTAGTTTGGGCATCGAGAAAGGTTTCGGCTTTGGAGTTTAGCTAATAAAACGTCAACAGATCATTCTTTCGAGTCTAACTAGTCCATGCACTCAAACTAAATTCTGATGTAAAGATTTTAAGCTAATAATGATGGAGTTGAAGAAATATAGATCCAACCGATAATTTAGAATTTTAGAGTAAGTTTTAATGCGAAATCAGGGGCTGGGTATTATCGGCAGGTTTAGGGTACTCTAATATCCTATAGTTATATCATATAGAACAAAAGTTATAAGGTTTAGCTAATACCAACAAATTTAAGCTGCTAGTAGGAATTCTTAAAGCTTAAAACAATTCACTAAAAGAAGAGGAATCTTGGGGAAATGCGTAAGTATTTTATTGTTATATTATATTTCTTTTGTATAGGGAATGTTACGAATAGCTATGGTGGAGAAGTTAAAGCGAATTATTATTTGAATATAAACTCTAAGGGCGCATTATTCGCTATTTATTTAAATGGAATAAAGGTAGATGATAGGATGAGTGAGTCACATCAATCGATATCGATTCCTTTAAATATAGCTATGAAAACTGAAGATAATGAATTAGAAGTAGTTTTTTCTCCTGTTATTGGAAGAGATGGGGGGAAGTATGACTTTTTAATAGGCCCTAAGGAAAGTTTTTATATAAACCTTAGTTTAGAAAGAGTCAGTTTTAAAAATAGAGATCGTGAAAAAGTCACATTATTGAATGTCTCCTATGATATGCAAGAAGAAAAAATAGTTACTTCGAATACTTTTAATGGTCAAGATGTTTTGTATACATCTGAAAATATAAAAGTATTAGAGAAAATAAAGTATAGAGAAAGTAAAAGGCTGTATAATCCATATGCAAAACCTTTCGAAGCCTTTTCCGTGACGAGCAGTTTTAATACTAAAGATTGGTTTCCAAGTTTTATATGGGAGAACTCTAAAAAATTAGAAGTTAATGAAACTTTAAAAAACGAGCTGAGAGAAGCTTATAACAAGTTATATAGAACAATAGATGACAATAACTATAATGGCTTTCTAGGATATATGTCGGACTTATGGGTTTTTACAGCAGAATGCTTAGGGCTTGATGGGCTGCAAGGTTACTTGAGTAGCATATCTTTAGATAGAAATAATCTACGATCTCCCGGTGATGGCACTACTTTAGCTCCGCTCAATATCCCAAAAGATAATGATGACTTTCATGTTGAAATCCTAGGGAATGGAAAATTGGCTACAACTCTTCCAACACCAATTAAGTGGGCAAAACCAAATGGTAAAGGTTCTATTTTAAAAGTGGCATTTTATAAGGATAAAAACGATGAATGGCGCGTAGGAGCTGTTTTTTAATGAAACCAATATCCCGCCTAGGAGACCTCCACTCCTGCCCTAAAAAAGGCTGTGGAACCACCCCTATCGTTTCCGTCGCTTCTGATTCGGAAGTCGACGGTAAACCCATCGCGTACGTCGGCTGCAAAACCAGCCACGGTGGAACCATTATGACAGGCTCGGCAACGTGTTTAGTTGATCCGTAGCTCTAAAACAACACAATCCAAAATGACAGAAAAGGAACTTCACATGACTGATCAAGTGATCAACACCTCATCAACCAATAGCGGCTCTGCAAAGCTGGTCTACATTCTGTATCTAGCAGGTATCGTATTCGGAATTACAGGCTTGATAGGTGTCATCATGGCCTACATTAACAAAAGTGATGCCCCTGAATGGCTAAAAACACACTATCAATTTCAGATACGTACCTTCTGGATCGGCTTCTTGTACTTAGCGATTGGTGCAATTACATCGGTGGTGCTTGTCGGCTGGTTTATTATTCTATTTTGGGTCATCTGGCTCATCGTTCGCTGCGTTAAAGGTATGAAAGTATTGGATCAGCAGCAAGCGCATCCGAACCCTACCGGCTGGTTCTTTTAAGTTATCGCCTCGCGTTCAGTAAAACATATTTATAAACAGCAGCCTCGGTTGCTGTTTTAGATTCTAGCCCTGTACTGGTTCGTTCACCGGAAGACTACAAAGCACAGCTCTATCAATCACTACTGCATAATGGACTCGATCTAATCCGCTTAGGCGACGTAGAGCCTCTACTGCAACGCTTTAAAACGCGCGACATGGCACAAGACCTAGTGCAACTAGCGCGACAACCCACTCTACTCCAGCAAGCTGCGCAACTTCACCACAGCGCCCCATTCGCGCTATGGGCCATCATCGATGGCGCTAACTGGCCAGAGATCCAGCAAGAGCTCGAAGCGCACGACCCGCCGCACGCTTGCCTGTACAGCACACTGGATGAAGAAAACCGAGCCATGGCCCCGTGGTTAGTCAAGCTTGACCCCGACAACCCAGTTACTGAACGGTTTAAAGAACAAGACCAAATCAACCACAGCGGTATCGTCTTTAGCAGCAATCAACCCATCAAAGCGCTGCGCGAGCACTTTCGGCTATTCACTATGCTCTGGACACCGGCGGACGACAAATCGCCCATCTACTACCGCTTTTACGACCCGCGCGTATTGCTCGACTCGCTACACATCTTAGATGATTGGAAAATCGGCCGACTCCTGCAACCCATCGAGCAGCTATACATCCCCCTATCGCCTCTGCTTGGCTTAGCCGAACACGAAGACATCGACAACAGCGTCGACCTCTTTGGTGAGGAGTACACCTACCAAGGCCGAGTCCTCGTCGTGGCACCACAAGCCGAACTCCCGGACGGAACGGTGAACAGCCGAAAAGCGTTTAAAGTCACTGAGCGCGAATTCGAACGGTTTGGGGAGTTGCATGGGGTTCGGGCTAAGAGACAGCTGGCGAGAAAGTTGGAAGAGCTCTACAAACAAGAATTTAAATTCAGTAGTTACGTAACCGCTGCCGAGCTTGCCACGTTAAAAGGTAATGAATTTGAGATGACATCACAGCGTCAAGTCACCACACTTGCACAATGCCTATTGCAGTTTGGAGAAGAGTTCCCCAAAGGGTATCACGACGCTGTCGTAATACTGGAAAATAAAGCGCTTTTTGCTTGGCAAAAACGCAACGAACTATTTGATTGGATTCCGCGAGGCAAGGTTCGTCGAGACCTACTTAATAAATCCAAGATGAAGTAAAAGGAATTACGATGGCAGCAACTTATCAACCAACGCTAGAAGATATAGCGCATCTTGCTAAAACACAACCAGAGAAATTTTCGAGTGCGTTTGGCACATTAAGGTCTATCGAGAATGTAATGGGACACGACCCTATTGTTAGCGCTAGTACAGGGCCTGCTACAATTAATAATCATTATGATGATTATTTGAAACACGGTGGTGAGGAATTACTGGAAAGCCCAATACCTAAAGAAATATCAATTATAAATGATGTACCCTCTGTTGATTCGGATTTTAAAAATGCCGCCTGTGACTGTGAGAGTAATGCGCCATGTTGTATCAAAACACTCATTATTGGGTGTGATCACAAAAGTAAGAAGATAAGTCTTCCCGAAAACGACGATAAAAATAAAAGTCATGTTTGTACTGTTGCGCTTATAGCAGATAAACAGTTAGGTAGTGCTAAAGGGGATAAGTTAAAGGCTACTTTTTATCATGGGTTTGAGCATCGATGTGGGATGGTTGAAGGACCTTACTTATTGCTAGAAGGTGATGGCATTGAAGTTTCTGGACGGGAAATAAAAGAGAATATTTATTATGATGATAGAAAAAAGTTCTCGCTGCTTAGTGACTACAAAAAAGTTAAATTTTTAGCCTTTGATCTTTTTGATCCACTAGAATGTGAGAGGTTGGCACAAGAATATAAGTTGAAGGTGGTTAGTTGTGAGGGGGCCGGAAGTGACTTCGGGGCAATTATAAAACTGTACCCGCATGTGCAGTGGAAGGGTAGCCTCTCTAGTGAGATGGCAGGCACAATATATTCTAATCCTATTCCACCTAAGTATGAAGGTAAGATAGCTTTAGGGCTGGAGGGGGTATACGACTCAGATATACTTAAGATTGAAATACCTCTTAAAGAGGAAGGTAACGAATCTGCCAACGCGCAAGATATGATGCCTTTCTATAAGGACATATCCGGGGCTATAAGTAATAAACTGAGGTTTCCGCGTCAGGACATTAAAAGTGACCCGACACAATCCTACATAAAGATTAATCAAGCTTTTAACGTTAAAGATGCAGGTTTTAAAATTGTAGAGTTAGATGATAAAAGTGACGTTGGTATCGAGGGAAAGATTAAAGTAAGTTTTGATCCTTTTCTCGGTGTAGAGATTAATGTAGACATTGTTGATGCGGTGCTAACAGCACTAAAAGCTTATCCTGCACTCTCAGGTATTTCATCTGCTATTAAAAAAGCTAGGAGTAGAGCTGCCCTAGGAGTATCTACTGCTAATGGTAAAACAAAAGCAAGCTTTCACGCTGGTATAAACCTTATAGCAAACTCGAAGGTGGCAGCAGAATATACTGTTTCTAAAGTTTTGTCAGAAAAAAATTGGAAAAAAGAAGCTAGTGGTAGTGGTGCTATAGGTTTGGAAGTCAGAGCGGTCGTAAAAGGAGAAGGAGAAGGAGAAACATATTTTATTAAGGGAAGTTTTTGAGGCTGAAGGCAAGGCTAAGAGTGAGGTAGCATTAAAGCTCTCAGGAGGCTCTGATAAAAACTACAATGCAAAATGTGAACTAGGTTTTAGCGGTATAAAACTGGAGTATAAAGCTAAAGCTTCTTTAGGGGGGCTCGTGGCGGGATTTCGAAGTCCAATGGGGGGGGAGTTTGTTGTTTTAGATAAATCAGGTTTAGGTTCTTTTACTATATAGTGGAGGGTATGATGTCTTGTAAATTTTGTTTTTTTTTTTGTTGTTTTTTAGCTATTCAGTTATAGGTGCAGATATGGATGATAAAGATTTTGGTTTGGATTATCGTGTTGATAATGCTTATTTGGAGGTTTTAATTAATGACCTTCCTATAGTTGACCCAGGTTTTGATATCGGAACATCAGCTGCTATGGAATCAAATATTGACTTCAAGCATTTTTTATACGATGGTCATAATAATATTAAATTTATAACTAGGAAAGTAGATAATGACAAAGCGGCTGTTTTAAATCTTTCATTTAAAACATGGGATGCAGATGAATTTCATATGCCGTTTGAGGTAGATGGTAACGGCTTCGATATAAATTTCGATTATGAAGATGAAAATTGCACCGTGGAGTCCCATAGTGACAGTATTAAAGTAGAGTCGAGTGAGTGTAGCGTTAGAACGGTTGAAAATGGCTATCTGTTAGATGTTGATTTCGAATTAGATTACAAAGGCTTTTATGATTCTAAGTATATTTCAGAAGCTGTTCTTGTAAAGGATCCTGCTTTAATAAAAACTAAGCTTGTTGATGAGTATAAGAAAATTTTCTCTTTTTATGAAGATAAAGACTGGGATGCTTTAGAAAAATACTTGTCTCCGATGTTAAATAAGCAGGCTGAAGATACCGGCTGGTCGAAAAAAGAAATTTTCAAATCCTTATATGGTAAGTACTTGGTGGATAGAGAATTTTCTTTAAGTAACTTTGATTTGGCGGATACCTATATATATATAACTGGAAATAATAAGCTTTTTTCTATCGTAGAAAATCCGTTTCGGCTAGTAAATGAGAAAACCACAGAGTTTACCATGCCTATATTTTATTTTTGGTTAGATAAGAGCGGTGAGATTAGAATTAAACAATAATGAAACCAATAGCCCGCCTAGGAGACCTCCACTCCTGCCCTAAAAAAGGCTGTGGAACCACCCCTATCGTTTCCGTCGCTTCTGATTCAGAAGTTGACGGCCAGCGTGTTGCTACGGTCGGTGATAAAACCGGCTGTGGTGCGGTTATCGTTCAAGGTTCATCAACCATGGATATGAACGGTAAACCCATCGCGTACGTCGGCTGCAAAACCAGCCACGGTGGAACCATTATGACAGGTTCGGCTAAGTGCTTAGTTGAGCCGTAGCTTTAAAACAACACAATCCAAAATGACTGAAAAGGAACTTCACATGACTGATCAAGTGATCAACACCTCATCAACCAATAGCGGCTCAGCGAAGTTGGTTTATATTCTATACCTCGCCAGCATCGTGTTCGGTATCACTGGCCTAATCGGATTGATTATGGCGTATATCAACAAAGGCGATGCCCCAGAGTGGTTGAAAACACACTACCGATATCAAATCCGCACCTTCTGGATTGGTTTTTTGTATTTCTTTATTGGTGCCATCACATCGCTCATCTTAATTGGCTACATAATTTTATTATTCACCGTGATCTGGCTTATCGTTCGTTGCATCAAGGGCATGAAAGCACTGGATCAGCAGCAAGCACACCCGAACCCTACCGGCTGGTTCTTTTAAGTTATCGTCTATCGATAAGTAAACAGCAACTTCGGTTGCTGTTTTAGTTTGGGGTCCGCCAACCCATTAAACTGCTGTACATCCCCTGTCGCTCCTGTTTGGCTTAGCTGAGCACGAAGAGATCGACAACAGCGACGATCTCTTTGGTGATGATTACACCTAGCAAGGCCGACTACTCGCCGTTGAACCATAAGCCGAACTCCCGGATGCAACGATGAACAGCCGAAAAGTGTTTAAAGCGAATGAGCGCGAGTTCGTACGGTTTGGAGAATTCATGGGGTCGGGAGCAAAGGCCACTAGCGAGCTTCTTATGCTCTAAGGCATCATGAACAAACTATTAAACTTTCTGATCCTAAATACTCTTTTGCTTTAGATCCCCTGTTGAGTATAAAAACTCATATTGATGTTATTGATACGGTTTAGGAAATAACAGGGCTACATACAGCTATAATATCTATATCAAATGGAATAAGAGAAACACGAAATTCGGCTAAAGCTTAGAGCCGGAAGATGGATGTATCAGTATAATTTAATTGTTCAATATATATTCAGAGGTAAGCACTCCTTCGCACTAAATGTGTATTTCTAAAATAGTTTTTGAGAATAAATGGTGTAAAAAGTTTAGGAAAGTTAGCTTTGTGGGAAATGGTGATGAAGGGAAGTTATGTGTTGCGAAATATTAGTTAAAATTGACTGGAATAACGTTAGAATTCTTATCTAAGGTACAGCTTGGTTGGTCTAATGAAGACTAAACTGATTGGGAAAATGAGGAATGGACGGCAGATGTTAACACTGAATATAAAAAGAAAATTCCTTTAAATAAAGGTGGAGGGTTATGTGAGATTTTTTTATAAAGTTCTAGGTTTTACTTGTTTTGCTTTCTTTGGTTTGGCTGCTTATGGAGATGATAACAGTCCTTCAGAAAATAGGTTTTTTTTAGAGTATTCTCTGGCTGCTTCTGGTTTTAAATTTAGAGTCAATGATGTTCCTGCAATGTCTCCAAGCTATCAGATTGGTACGATGGGGAATATAAGAAGTCGATTTCCAATTAACCAACTATTATATAAAGGTAGAAACTTTATAGAAATTGAATTCAAGGTTAAAAAGAAAAGTGAAGATGGGTTGCGGATAAGGCTTTCTATAAAAAATAGTGGTTTAAATTCAGATGTTTTCTCAGATGATAACTACGTTTTTGATTTTAAGGTTAATGTGAATCATGACGATAATTCTTTTGAAGTAGTTGAAAGTAAGGGAAATCAATCAGTTTCTAATGTTGATTTTAGAAAAGTCTCAGGTTCTGAGATGTTAGAAGAGTGGAATAAATATAGAATTAGTTTTGATCTGGCTTATGATTTCTATGAGAGCCAATATAGAAATTTAGGTTTGGCTTTGTCTGATGAAGATTATGATGGAGTTTTTAAGGCGTATAAAGATATTTATCTTGCAATTGAAAGTAATTCTTTAAAGCCTCTGTTGAAAGGATTCTTAGATAAGTATAGCCATGATACCGGTATGGAAAATGATGAAATATATGAAAGTTTATTTTCGGATTTTTTGGATCCAGAACTCAACTATGAGTTAAACAATTTTGATATATCTAATAGTAAGCTCGTTATAGTTGGTAATGGTAAACTGGCACTATTAGATCCAAGCCCAATATCATATTCGAGTGATGTCTTAGGTGAGGAGGAAAGAATTATGATTATGCTTTGGAAAGATAAAAACGGCATGTGGAATATTAAGGACTAACTATGAAGCCCGTTGCGTACGACGGCTGAAAAGTCAGCCAAGCTGGCACCCTTCTTAAAGATCCAGCTTCGTACGTAATTGTGCCATCGCTTTAACTTAACCGACTGAAAAAGAACCTCACACAATTGATCAAGTGCATCAGTTAATCAGTAATGAAAGCATTAGATCAGCAGCAATCGCCCCTGAATCCTATCGGCGGGTTCTGTTAAGTTGCCGCCTTTCGTTGTTCATTTATGAGTTTTGTACTTATTATCTGAGACTCAAGCCACGCGTACTAATAAGGATGTGATATGAATAAGTGCTTACCCCGCTGCAGGAACATGATTAATACAGTGCTTTGTGTTTGGCTTTTTTGTGCGCCGGCGTGGGGGCTGACATCTGAAACACATCATGCGGTCAATGAGGCTTCTTCTACTTCTGCTGTAACTGCGGCCGAGTTCGAAAATACCGAACGTGTTATCGATGCGAACCAGCCTATTAATGATGCACAGATTCAGTCACGAGTCCTCGGTATTTTAACCACGGCTGAGCAGTACACGGATTTATCAGTCGAGTCCCGTCAGGGGTTGGTCTTTTTATCGGGAGAGGTGACGCAGGAGCGTTTTGTTGCTTGGGCGGCTGACATCGCTAAAAACGTGGAAGGCGTCGTTGCCGTGATCAACAATATAACTGTCGCGGAGACGAGTGTGCTGGACATGGCTCCTGTGCGCGCGGAGATGACGCGCTTGTGGTATGCCAGTTTGCACGTGCTTCCTATGATCGCGATTGGTTTAGTGGTGCTTTTTGTATGCTTTGTGTTGGCTCGGCCACTAACCAATGTATTGATGAAGCCTTTTGTTCAAGCAGGCCAAAGCCAGCTGGTTCAAATTGTATTACGTCGTGCGATTACGCTGTTTATTATTCTCTTTGGTTTTTACTTTTTCTTGCGTATTGCGGGGCTCACTCAAGTGGCGGTAGCTATTATTAGCGGCACTGGGGTTATTGGTTTAGTGGTGGGGTTTGCGTTTAAAGATATCGCCGAAAACTTTATCGCTAGCTTATTGTTGAGCGTTCAGCGCCCCTTCCAAATTAGCGATGTGATTGAAGTGAATGGTCATAAAGGGGTTGTGCAAAAAATGACAGCTCGGGCGACTACACTGGTCGATTTTGACGGTAATCATATTCAAATCCCTAATGCGACTATTTACACCAACGTGATAAAAAACTGGACTGCCAACCCGCTTGCTCGCGGCAGCTTTATGTTGGGCATTGGGTATGATGCCAGTATTCGAAAGGCGCAAAATCTGGCGATGCAAGTACTGGTTAAACATGAGGCGGTATTGGGTGATCCCGAGCCGCAGGTGCTGGTGGAGTCATTAGGGTCGGCAACTATTAACTTACGTATCTATTACTGGGTTGATCAGCGCTCGCACAGTGGGGCAAAAGTAGGTTCGATTCTGATGCGTTTAATTATGCGAGAGCTGGAAAGAAACGGCATTAGTATGCCAGATGACTCGCGTGAGATTATCTTTCCACAAGGTGTTCCTGTCGTGGTTACGGGGAATGAAGCACACGCCCCCATTGTTTCAGGAACGCTCCCGAATGCTTCGCCATTAGGCGTTGATAGAAGCGTTGACGCCTTGGTTGATGAGGATTTAGAAGTGGGTGAGCATGATGACCTTAGCAGTGATACTGACGAGATTCGTGAGCAGGCTGCCGCGTCGCGTGATCCAGAGCAAGGCCGGAATATTCTTTAACCTGTGCTATGGTTTAATAAACCTATCACTAAAAGAGTCGTATAGTCTGCTTCATGGAAAATATACGTTCAATGACCGAAGCGCTTTACGCTGACATACCGGCTGAAGCTGTTTATCACTACACTACCTTTTCTGGTCTGATGGGCATTGTCGAAAGCGGCAGCCTGTGGGCCAGCGATATTCGCTATATGAATGATTCAGCCGAGCTAAATCATATGGTGACGTTAACGCGTGCCGAAGTGGAAGAGCGGATCGCATTGGGCCACCCTAACCCGCGCTTGCTAAATCAGTTTTTAGATTGGATTACCCGCCGTGTTACCAATGGGCATATGCTTTTTTCTGGCTCGTTCCGTGCTAACGGCAACCTGCTGAGCCAGTGGCGAGGCTACAGTGATTTAGGTAAAGGTGTAAGCATTGGGTTTGATCCCAACCATTTATTAACTTGCGCACGTAAGCAAGGGTTTATGGTTGGGCGGTGTGTGTACGATCCCAAACGTCAGCGCCAATTGATCCATCAAATTGTTGATCATGTAGAAGACCTTGCCGCCAGTGCGTGTGGTGTACACGGTTGCCAGACTGATGAGATTTTTGCGGATGTGTTTGAGCGGGTCGAAAGTGATTTATTACGTATTGCGGCTATTTTAAAGCACCCATCATTCCAAGAAGAAGCTGAATGGCGAATCGTTTCGCCTATCGTAACGGATTTTAAAGACTCGTCGGTGCATTTTCGTGAAGGGACGCACATGTTAGTCCCCTACTTTAAGTTTTCGTTAGTTGCTCCACAGCAGGAAAAACCTAAGATTTTGCATATCTTCTTAGGTCCCACACCCAACATTAGCCCGTCTATGAACTCCTTGAGTATGTATCTAGCCAAGAATGGCGTATCGCCTATTCGCGGTATTACTTATTGTCAGATCCCTTATCGCCAGCGCTAAGGTAAACAGTGAATTGCGTTATATAAAGCCAAGTTTTGATTGCCTCGCTTAGCTTGTGTGGTGAATATGCCGATAGAGCGGTATTTCACTAACAATGAATAAGTGCAAATAGGAAAGGGCATGGAAAAACTAAAGGCGATAAGCCCCTGGTGGCTTTTAGCGTGTGCTGTACTCATTTTGGCGTACAACATGGGGATTCGGCAAAGCGTGAGCTTGATGATGCCGCAAATGAGTGCGGGTTTATCGATTCCTGTTTCTGAAATCTCGCTAGGCTTTGCTGTTCAAAATTTAATTTGGGGGGCTGTTGCGCCCGTGGCTGGCTTATTAGCCGAGCGTTTTGGTACAGCGCGTGTACTGCTGGGGGGCATTCTCATTTATGGTGTGGGCCTTCTCGTTGCCAGTGCTGCCGATAGCGGTGTTCTTTTTTTTGTGGGTAACGCGTTGTTGATTGGTATTGGCGCGGGTGCAACCACCTTCCCTATTGTGTTGGCTGTAGTGGGAAAACGCTTTCCGGCTCATAGACGGTCACTAGCGTTAGGTATTGCCACGGCTGGTGGCTCGCTAGGCCAGTTTGGCTTTGCATTGTTTGTTGGTAAGCTGGCTCCGGTTGCTGGCTGGTCGGGTACGTATTTTTGGTGTGCTGTGACCAGTGTTGCTGCTTTGTGTTTAGTCTTAGGGTTTGTGAATCGTGAAGCGCCATCATCGAATATGAGCTCTAGCCAAACGGCTAAGCCGCTATCGCTAAGGGCCATTTTTGACTGGGGGATGATTGGACGCGCTTTTAAAGTGCGCGAATATCAGCTGCTCAATGTAGGTTTTTTTGTGTGTGGTTTTCATATTGCTTTTATCACTGTGCATATGTCTGGGCTGGTAGCGTATTGTGGTTTGTTACCCGCCGTGGCGTCAGATTCCTTAGCTATCATCGGTATCATGAATGTAATAGGTGTGATCTTAATCGGCTGGGCTGGGGATAAGTGGCATAAACCGTGGTTGCTTGTTTTAGTGTATTGGTTGCGTGCGTGTTTATTGATCGCGTTGCTCTTGCTGCCTAAAACTGACACGATTTTCTATCTGTTTAGTGGCTTGATGGGCATGTTGTGGTTGTCTACCGTGCCATTGACCAGCGGTAGTGTTGCACAAATTTTTGGGACGAAAAATTTAGCTTCATTGTTCGGCATGGTAATGCTTAGCCATCAAATCGGTGCTTTTTTTGGCAGCTGGTGGGCTGGTTTAACCTTTGAATGGTTTGGTTCTTATGATTTAGCGTTAATCGTGAGCGCCCTATTAGGCTTGCTGGCCGCCGTAGTGCACTTGCCCATAACGCCGTTGCGTATGGAGCGGTTTAGTCCCGCATAAAGCTTATAAAGCGTACAAGAAAGACCAAGGCGCCTGCTAGGTGCCTTGGTGAGTGATGTATGCGGCTTACGACTTGGCTTTTGGTGGCGGTACTAGCTTAAAACCGGCCTTTGTCGGACGGCGTTTCCACCAGAGCACATAGCCACCCACGGATAAAAAGATAATGAGCAAACAGAGCACCGTGTTGATAACAAGGTTGAGCTTTGTCCACGTCCCCATGTGTAATGGGATCCCTATGGCCATCGCTTTTGCCATTAGCCCGTATTCATCAAAGGTAATATCGGCCAGAACGTTCCCTGTGTACTGATCCAAATGCAGGCTTCTGTCTTGAGTTGCATCAGTAATATCGCGGCTCATGGTGGCGGCCATCACAGAGTAGACTCCCGTTTCGCTTTTGGGCAGATTTACACGGAAATAGGTCATGCCGTTATCACGTGCGTAGCTAACTACGGTGTCTAGGTTAACGGGTTGGGTTTTTGGGATACCGGGTAAACCGGCTAGTGAACCAGATGCCGGTAGCGGTAATTGTTCTAAGTTCCACGGTACCTCTTCGTGCACTCCAGGATTGAGGTCGGCATGGGTAAGTTCAGAGGTTGGAATGCCGTCGTATACGCCAGCGGGGAAGCTCCCCCAGGCTTGCAGCACTTTAGCGCCGGTAATCCCCGTCCAGGATAAACCGGTGATTGCGAACAACAATAGCGCCATGGCTACATAGACACCTGTCATGGTATGCAGCTCTCGCCATAATGAGCGCCCCTTACGTTTCCAGTGAGGCTTCCATTGCGATAGGCCCGTACGCCGACGCGCGGTCCATAAATAGACACCCGTAAAGAGCATCACAAAAGTGAGTATCGCCGCCAGCTCGATCATAGCGTCACCCCAGGAGCCTAACAAAATAGTCCCGTGAATATTATCGGCCCATGCGTACAGAGTACCATCCTGATTAAGACTGCCTAAAACCTGGCTAGTATAAGGGTCAACAAAGGTGAGCTGGTTGGCTCCTTCGGAGGTGCTCAAGACAAATCGTGTGGGTTCGGATGGAGCATGCGGGACAATCATTTGTTTGATGGTCGCGTCGGGATATTGGAGGCTGACAGCATGGCGTTGTTGCTCCCATGTTTGATAGCTAGCGCCTACTTCATGGGTGGGTAGTTTAACAAGGTTGGGGTGCAATAACGGTTCGAGCACAGGCGTGTATAACATCATAATGATGCCTGTAATGCTGAGCATTAGCATAAAAGGGACGACATACAAACCCGCAAAAAAATGAATGCGCCATAAGGTCATATAACGGCGCTTATGCATGGCTGAATCGCTGTGTGATTTCTCTAACGTATCGGTTGCTGAACCGTTGATAGAGGCAATACCGGATGTTGAGTGGCTCACGCCTAAATCTCCCTATTACCCGCTTCTTAATAGCGCATGGCGACTAGTAAAGCAGGGCTAGTTGTTTTGGCGTGTAATCTATCAAAAACGTTTTGAGTGCAGTATGTGGTGCATTGACGCACCTTGGATCGTATAAACCGGTGTACGTGACAGGATTATCATCAACAGCGTAGTTTTATCTTCACAGGAACTGGGGTGGAAGGTTAAGCGACCAGCTAGCTTCTATTGGTCGTTTTCTAAAAGCTAGCCGGTGGGAAACTGCCAAGATCAAGTGGCCCCTTACAGGATGATCAATCTTGGCTGGAAAGAGATGCTTAACCTTCCATTTTCTTTTTTGCTTCACCCATCATGTCTGTTTTTTTCATATCATCCGCTTTATGCATCATGTCATCTTTTTTCATGTCGTCTGCTTTATGCATCATGCCTTCATTTTTCATGTCGTCCGCTTTATGCATCATGTCATCTTTTTTCATATCGTCTGCTTTATGCATCATGCCTTCTTTTTTCATGTCATCAGCTTTGTGCATCATGTCAGCTTTTTTCATCTCTGCTGTCTTGTCCATGTCGGCTGCGATAGCAAGGGATGTTGTGCTCAATAAAACAGCGGTACCTAATGTGGCTACGATTTTTTTACCTGCGTTCATAACTATTACCTTCTAATTTATGTTGGGTTTATAAGAGAAACGGTAAACGATATGTTGCTTACTAATAGCTTTAGTCGAAACACGGAGCGATTCCTTACACTTTTTTTTTAATATTTTTTATCGCCTGATGGCACATCACGTTGCAGAGGGGTTCGCCTGGCGCAAGAATGAGTGAGTGTCGCTTTAATGACTCACTAAAAATGGTTAGGGCAATTCAAAGGATGAGGGGATAGGATCAGCTTTACTAAGGCTGGGGTATTCGGAACTAATTAGGTCAAGGAGAGGGCTATGTGGAACACACGTTTTGCGGCAATAACGACATTAAGCGTTATGCTTGCGCTAACAGGATGCGGCGGTGGCGGCGGATCATCCAGTGATGATGACGAACCGGCAACAGCAGAAGGCCGATTTTTAGACAGTCCTGTGGAAGGTTTACAGTACACCTCTGGTGATATCACGGGTGTTACCGACGCTAACGGTACCTTTATTTATTCGGTAGGCGGGACGGTATTATTCACGGTGGGAGATGTGGTATTAGGAAGCGCCAATGGCTCGACCGTGATTACGCCGTTGGACTTAGTCCCTGATGCGGCAGATGAAAACGACGATACGGTTGTTAATTTACTGCGCTTTTTACAATCGCTGGATGCGGATGGCGATCCTGATAACGGAATAACTATTTCGGCAACGGTACAAGACTACTTCAATAATCAAACTATCGATTTCGAGCAAACGGTAGAAGCATTTGAAGCAGATGAGACCCTATTATCAATACTTGATCAAATTCCATTGGATGAAATCGGCAACGATCGGGAGTTAGTAAGTGCGTTTAATGCGTTAGCTCATTTTCAGATTACGTTGGCCAGTTTAGATGTGGCTGATGATATTGATGACCTCATAGAAATATCAGAAGCCGATATTATAAATTACCAGGAGGCTGGGGTATGGCGCTCGGCTTCGGCGTTCTCGTTCACCTTGAATGACAGCTATTCTTTTGGCGGACAAACCTACACGATGACCGCCGATGTCGGAATGGAAAGTGTGGCTGTGAGCATTTCCGAAGAGGTCAATGCGACGTCATCGCTTGTGACCAGTTGTTATGTGAATGGACCTGAAACAATCGATGTGTCCGACTGGTTAGATGCAGATACCGGCGAAGAGGACATGGATATTTGTGATGACGAAACGCAAAAGTACTATCGTAATGCCGATGGCTCAGAGCTAGCCATGGTGCTTTATTGTGGTGCTGATGCGTATGGCCGCATCGATTTTAAACACCTTAGCGATGTGCCTGCATTTGATTTTGGTACGCTCAGCTTTACTTCTGGCCTTTACAATGACCTAGACAGTTCTGATGGAGTGTGCGGCCAGCTTGAAGACCTTGAGACGCAAACCACGGTTACTCCTGCCTTAGACGCCGTTGAATCTGGTGATTCTAAAAGCTACGAAATTGGCGTTATGGCGCCCTATGGTGGCCAATACATCATGTTCTATTTCGAGTTTTTGAATAAGCCTACGGCGGGTAACTACACGGTCGTCAATAATTATGTAACAGACGATCTAGTAGGCAACCAAGTGTTAGTAAGGCTGCATACGTCTGCGGCGGAAATGGGTGGCTACTTAGACGATCCTGAGGTGATACGTGCTGTTAGCGGAACAATAACATTGAGCGCTTTAGGTACATACAGTGCATCGGGAAGCTTTGATCTGGTGATGGATAACAGTGATGATATTGAAGGTGATTTCAATTTTGCACTGCAGTAAACAGCCATAAAAAAGGGCCTGAAGCGTATCTGTTTCAGGCTCTTTTTCAGTGTAAGGCTGTGGCTTTGTTAAGCTATGACCGGAAATAAATGATTATCCCAATGGACTGGCGTAGCATCAAAACGAATAGCTTTGCGCTCTAGACCGGCTACATCCACATGGTATAAGCGCCCTCGTCCCGTACTGACAATAAACTCCCCTGCTTTATGGGTGCGTGCTAAACCGCATCCATCTTTGGTTTTCACCGTGCCTATCAGGGTGTAATCCATCATGTCCCAGATCATGACTTGATCTCCGCGAGGGGCGGATACTGCAGCATATAAGCCAGACTGATCAAAACAAGCGCTACCGCAGTATTGATCCAATTGGCTTTGTAATGCGGGAGGAATCTCAAGTGGCCTTAGCGGCTCTCCTCGTCGATGGCTAGCCATGATGGGAACTTGATCGGCTGGGTGCCCTTGATACTGCATTGCGATAATGACCTGCCCCTGTGCAGACAGGTCAATATGGCGGATGCTGCATTGGTGATATTCATCGGCCAAAAAAGCTTGCTCCAATAAAGCACCGCTGTGTGCATCTAAATACACAAGCGACGGCTTCATTGTATCGAGGTTTGTCTTTTCGCGTCCTTCGGTACGAATACCTCCATTGGCAACGACGAGCGTTTTCTGATCGCGAGATAAAATGACTTGGTGCGGCCCTATCCCTTGTGTACGAAAGCGTTTGACGACGGCAAAGTCGTCTTCAATATCCCGAACAATGACCATGCCCTCATCAGTTGCCATATTGTTTTCGGTAGTGATGATATATCGGCCATCGTCAGAGACTTGAGCATGACCATATAGATGGTAACCCGGCTCGCTCTCCACCCGTTTAACCAGCGTTAATGTCTGGTAATCGACAATTTCAATAAAAGTGCCGGGACGACGCGCAATTCCCAGAATCCACGGACGTGTAGGGTGGCTGATTACTTGATGAGCGCGATCCGGAACGGAGTGTCTCATCAGCTCATGGCCTTCACTATTTACAACATGAATATAGTACAGCCCGTCGTCGCCTTGGCTGGCCGAAGCATATAGCGCCTGACCATCTATTATCGCTTGGCTATCCTCAGCCTTGGCCGCTAGCGAGAAGGAGCTGCTGACGGCAGGCGCAATGGTAAGCCATTTTAAAAACTGACGACGATTAATCTCCATCACGGCTGTTAAATCCTAATTGCACATCTAACAATTGCATGGCATCAAGTAAGTTGTTTTTAAGCGCTCGAATAGTGTCCGCTGCCGCTAACATTTGTTCGCGTTGCTTCGGCGTGACGGTATTTGCAGGTTCGGTAATAGGCGCAAGTTGCGCTTGAGCTTTTTCAAAGAGTGCGTCGATCTCTGTCGCTAGGTCTGATTGACCATTATCCGCTAGCACGGCTTCTACGTTAAGAGGGCCCGTATCGCTGTATAGCTCATGCAATGTGGCTATATTTGTACGTACATTCGCAATCGAAATACCGCTGCGCCAAGACTCACTTTTTTTCCATCGTGTCTCTTCTGGTGTATCACCTAAAGGTGCCAGCAGCTTGCTATCACGAATGGCTTCTAGCGGTTCAACTAATGATTTCATAAATGCGGTGGCGGCATCTTTATGAGATTCATAGTTCTCCTCTTCCCCGACAACGGCCATCGATTCGGCCTCGGCTTCCCACTCATCATGGACAGAAGCGACGTTCCAGTTGATATGTTCTGCAATGCCTACGGCTAACTCACAATGAGGAGAGTTGGGAGTTAGGTCTGTTGTAGCAGAGGGGGCGAATAATAGGCGCTCAAGTGCAGGAAACCCTTTGATGCTGACGCTGGCCGCATGAAAAAACTCGGTATCATAGGCTGGCTCGGGCATTGTAAGTGCTTGGCGGAGCTGGCGAGCGCCTGTGTTCTTTTTATCGGGCCAATACTCAAGACTAAAGTTACGCATGAGCAGTGTAATAGGGCCAAATTGAATGTGCTGTATCCCCTGCCAAGCATCCATAGCGTTGCGGTAGGCGTCTTGTGCGGCGGTTAACCGGTTAGCTTTTTGGGCCGCGGGAGTGTCTACTGAGCAGAGGTCTTGGGTGGCTTCGGACAGTTTAAGGCTGTTCGTCCCTAGCTGTTCATAGCGCGGCATAACGTGACTATGAATAATGCTCTGGTTCAGTTCGGCCCATGTAGAAGGCTCTGGTGCTGCTAAAACTAAACTAGAATAACCAGTGGCCGAAGCTAATGCGGCCGCTAATAAGGTAGTCGAAAACTTCATTTATAATGACTCCAGAAATTGGATCAGATCCTTTCGCTCATTTGCCGTGAGCTGGCTATAGTGTTGTCGAGCAGCGTCGGCTTCCCCGCCATGCCATAAGATGGCCTCCTGTAGGCTCCTCGCACGGCCGTCATGTAAGAATTGAGTATGACCGCTCACCATCTGAGTTAACCCAATACCCCACAAAGCGGGAGTGCGCCATTCACGCCCGTTGGCTTGGTATTCGGGGCGATGATCAGCAAGGCCCTCTCCCATGTCATGCAGTAGTAAGTCGGTGTACGGCCAAATCGTTTGGTCGGCCAGGCTTGCTACCGTGTCGGATCGTGTTTGGTAACTTGGTATATGGCATTGGCTGCAACCAATGCGCGAAAATAGCTGCTCGCCTCGTTTGACGGAACCAGAATGGCGATTACGCTTATCGGGTACGGCAAGATGCTGGGTGTAAAATGTGAGCATCTTTACCATGTCGTCAGATGCTTCGACACCATCTAGGTGCTGACTGTTCCCGTCGGGTAACGATTGGCACAAAGATTGTGCCTCAGTGCAATCGGCAAAACCAGCAGGGAACAGTGTGTTGGATATACCGATATCATTGCGCAACGCCATGCTATTTTGTTGTTCAATAGTGGGATGGCCGGCTTTCCAGCCAAAACGGCCTATGGCGGTCTGTTGCGTTTTGTAATCCCAGACTCGATTGGCGTGGCCCGAAATGCCATCTTGGTTAAGGTCCTCGGGATCTTCGTGGGCTAGCAAATCGGCTTCAGAAATTGCTTCGAGCAAACCGAGGCCTACCATCGCTGGTGCTACGCGCATGGACATCATAGTATCGGGGTGGAACGACCCATAGCTTAAGTCGGTGATCGTGATTCTAGGTTTTCGTAAGATAACTTGTTCGCCATCAGCAAGCGTAACGGTGTGCTCGTCATACTCCAGTGCTATGCGCCCTTCAGCGGGTAGCCCTTGAATAGACATGTCTTGTAATTGATTGCCATAAGCTGGTTCCGGAATGACTCCCAGTTTACCTTGGGCGAGTAATGTTTCTTGCTGCTCGTTCTGTGGAGCAATGCTCAGATGTATAACCGTCGATGTTGCGGGCTTAAGTTGACCTACATCGGGTGGGTGGCCTCTCCCGTCCCTAACGTGGCAGCGCATGCAAGACCGAGCATTAAACAGAGGCCCCAAGCCATCGCTAGCGGTAGTCGAAGACGGTGATGATACCCAGAGTTTCTTGAATAAACTGTGCCCTAAGTTGAAGGGCATGCGCTCTTCAAAAGACAAGTTACTGGCAGGCTGCGCGAAAGCGTTAGGCGACGCGGGCTTATGCAGTGTTGCAGCGTCCGCCGTTGGTGCGTTTCCCTGGATCGACAGCAATGGTAACGAGGTAGCGATCTCGGCGGTTAAGCATGAGATCGCTACTGTTCCCACAATGAACAGGGTGTGGTGCAGTACCGACATTTATCCCTGAATTGAGCTAGGGTTGTCTAAGCTGTCGGATCCTTCCAATTCGATATTGTCCAAGCCGAGAGTGCTAATCGCTTTCTCGATTGACTTGGTTTGTGTTGTTAGGGCATCCACTACTTTTTGAACAACCGCATTGCCTTCAGTGTTACCGCTTCCAATCAGTACATCAAAGGTATTGCCCTTTTCTGCCTCATCAACCATCGCTTGCATGGCGGCTTCTGTTGAATTGAGCTCGCTAACCAACTGGGTATCCACTTCGGGAGCTTGAGCTTTAACCAGATCAGATAAACTAGGGCCGCTTACTACGCTGCCGTCAACACGGGTATAAGTACCCATGTAAACATTTTTTATGCTTTTAGCATCATAATAGTGGGAGTTGTGCGTGTTATCAGAGAAGCAATCGTGCTCTTCTTCTGGATCATGCAGCATCAGACCTAGTTTAATGCGTTCACCCGCGAGCTCACCATAAGATAGCGAACCCATACCTGTGAGCATAGTCGCTAGACCGCCCTTTTCGCCTTTCTCGGCTAACTGTTTACGAGCGTCACCGCCCTCTTTCCAGTTTTCAGTCATCTCTTCTAGATCAGAAATCAAGAGATCAGTCGCTGCTTCCAAGTAAGCACGACGACGATCACAATGACCGCCGGTGCAATTGTCTAGGCTGAAGTCAGTAGCTGGACGATTACCGGCGCCAGGTTCTGTACCGTTAAGGTCTTGGCCCCACAGTAAAAACTCAATAGCGTGGTAGCCCGTTGCTACGTTAGACTCAACTTCATCGGCTTCTTGTAGAGTATCGGACAGCAAAACAGGCGTGATATCGGTTACATCAACGGTTTCGTTACCAATAGTAATTGATGTGTTAGCTATCACGTTGGCAGCATAAACGGGGTTCTCATCAGATTCAGAACCGTAACTGTTCGCGTCAACGTAATCGATCAGGCCTTCATCTAATGGCCATGCATTGACCTTGCCTTCCCAGTCATCAACAATAGCGTTACCAAAACGATACGCTTCCGTTTGTTGGTAAGGAACACGTGCGGCTAACCATGCTTTACGTGCTGCCTCCAATGTTGCTTGTGTTGGCTCAGCTAATAGTGCATCAATTTTAGCTTTTAATGTGTTGGCCGTGCTTAATGAGTCAGAATAGGTCGCTTCAGCAATATCGCCGTAAGTTTTTAAAACTTCTGTTGCTGTCGCTGCAAGAGCAACGGGTGTGGCAGCACTAATGGCGATGGCAAGTGCCAGCCGGGAAACCGTTTTCATAAAACACTCCTTTAAAGCGATGGAAAATACGTTGAACACGTTATCTAAGTAATATAAATGATAACACTTCTTATTACAATTATGGCTTGTGTTGAAACTTAGCGTATTGATCGGGATCATTTCTTATATAATTTGTTTATTTTACTATGCCTGCTCGGTGTGTTTTTTCGGCGTATCCTTTGCCGCACGGTATTAAAGGCATAACAACCCATGTAGTTAGCCGATTGTTTTATGGGAGTATTTGGCGAGGCCGATACCCATTAGGTATTAAGCAATCGTAGAGAGGTATCATGAAAAGCGTCATCAAGTCTTGGTTAGCCATCGTAACGTGTATGAGTGTTTGTATTGGCGGTCTGGTGTGGGCGGAGCAAGACGCGACACCGTCGCCTGAGTTAAAAGCTCAGTTGGGCCAGCAGTTATTTTTTGATCCTAATTTATCTTTCAATCGCACTATGTCGTGTGCTACCTGCCATGCCCCAGCGGATGGTTTTGTTGACCACCGTAGCCCTGACGTTGGTATGGCGGCTTCTCTAGGTGACGACGCAAAATCGTTTGGCGATCGTAATGCGCCGAGTGTTGGTTATGCGGCATTCGCACCTAAGTTCCACCGGCGCAAAGATGGTATATATGCGGGCGGGCAATTCTGGGACGGCCGCGCGTCAACGTTAGCTGAGCAAGCTGGTGGCCCCCCGTTAAACCCAATTGAAATGGGAATGCCAGATAAAACCAGTGTCGTTGAGCGTTTGCTAGAAAACAATCATTACCAAAGTGCTTTTAAAGGTATTTATGGGGATGCTGTTTTTCAGGATCACGATACAGCATATGACGCTATGACGGATGCGATAGCCGAGTTTGAAAAGGGTGATTTTTTCTCGCCATTTGATTCGAAATATGACCGTTATTTACGTGGCGAGTACACAATGACGTCACAAGAGGAGTTGGGCCGTACGCTTTTCTTCTCCCAACAATTCACTAACTGCAACTTATGCCACCAGCTGCGGACAACCCCCAACAGGGCCGATGAGACATTCACAAATTATCAATATCACAATATCGGAGTGCCAGAGAACAGCCACTTGCGTCATAAAAACGGAGTGAAAGCCATTGATGAAGGCTTGCTAAATAATCCAGCGGTCGAACAAGATGTGGCAGCCCGCGGTAAGTATAAGACACCTTCCTTGCGCAATGTTGCGGTAACTGCTCCTTACATGCACAACGGAACGTTTAAAGATTTACGTACAGTCATTCTTTTTTATAACAAGTACAACAGCCGTAGTAAAAAACGCCAGATCAACCCCGAAACCGGAAAACCATGGCGAGCACCAGAGGTGAATGAAAACCTTTCGCTAACAGAGCTTGAAACAGGCCCCGCATTAGATGATAAACGTATTGATGCACTGGTGGCGTTTTTAGAAACGCTTACGGATAAGCGGTATGAGGCGCTGTTAGAAAAGCAGAAAAGTAAGAAAAAGGGCGCTCAATAGCGCCCTGAGTTAACACTGTTATATGGACGCTTTTAAACGAATAGCACCATCGGCAGCATTGGCCAGTTCTTGACCTTTCTGCACAAAGTGACGGCTAAAGTATTGCTTGTGCTCGTCATGCTCGTGGAAGTTATGCGGCGTGAGTACAGCGGTGAGCACGGGTACTTCGGTTTCTAGTTGCACTTGCATTAAGCCGTTGCATACCGTCTGGGCAACAAAGTCATGGCGATAAATACCCCCATCCACTACCAGTGCGCTGCAAGCAATGGCTGCGTAGCGACCTGTTTTGGCGAGTAGCTTGGCTTGTAGTGGTATCTCATAAGCGCCCGGTACGGCAATTAAGTCAAATTTATCCACATCATAGCCGCGCTCAGCCATTTCATTGCGGAAGCCTTCCCAGCAATTAAGGACGATGTCGGTATGCCATGAGGCATGTATAAAAGCGATGCGCTGATCGCGAATGTTAAGTGTATTAGAATTCGTTGAGCTCTGATTCATGGGTTTATCCTACTAAAAATCACTGAATCAGGGCGAACGGACAGGCAAGCCACGGGCGCTACGACGGCGTATGCCGGACGTAACAGCCCATAGGTCTCCCACCATCGCGTAATACGCCATGGAGGACAATGTCTGACACGCTCTCTATCATCCGGACTATAACCGTCGGCTCTGGAGTCTCACCAGATCTGCTGACCCTTTTTAACTCACTATATGGCTAACAGCATGATATGTACTGCCTACTCCGAGAGTAGATCACATCATATAGCGCATATGACAACTGAGCTAAAAAGGCGCTCGCGGGCTTAGCGTTTCAAGCAAGCTTGATCGGCTTTACCGCCGGTGGGGAATTTCACCCCGCCCCGAGAACGAAATCGGTGTAATACCGATTACAGAAATATATGACTTTATGGCGTGTGTGTAAAGACCGACGTCAAATGACTACAGACTTTCGCCGGGTTCGAGGGTGAAGGGCAGCGAAATGACCCTATCGACAATAGGTTGACCCGATAGCCGAGCTAACAGCTGCTCAGCGGCCATTTGCCCCATACGCTCGCGTGGTGTCACGACGGTAGCGAGTTTTGGAACAATGGCTGAGGAAATATCATGGCCATGAAAGCCCGCAATGCCGATTTGATTGGGAACGGATATGCCGCGGCGCTGACAGGCAAAGAGGGCGCCAATCGCTAGGTCATCATTTGTACAAAAGATACCATCCATATCCGGCTGGGTTGCTAGCGCTTGATCCAGTAACTTGGCGCCGCGTGTAAACGAGGAGGCTTCCTCGGTTTGCAGGCTAAATGGAGCTAGTCCGTGCTTGCGCATTGCTTGTTCATAGCCGCGGATTTTAAAGCGAGTGCGGGCGTCCATTCGAGCGGCAAAGTAGATGATCTTAGTACGGCCTCGCTCAATCATTAGCTCGGTCATAGCAAAAGCGGCGGCCTCGTTGTCAAAACCGATCGCTTGTTCAATGGCTGGTGATACAGAGTCCATGACCTCAATCACAGGAATTCCGGCTGTTTTGATCATTTTGCGAACGCGCTCAGTATGAAAACTGTCCGATAGAATAAGCCCGTCCACGTTGTAGGATAATAGGGCTGCTATGCGTGATTCTTCAGCATCCAAGCTATAACTATAATGCGCTAACATCGTTTGGTAACCCGCCGGATCTGTGACAGATTCTATTCCGCGAATAACCTCTGAGAAAACCTGGTTGGTGAGCGACGGCACCAAGACTCCAATGGCGTAGCTTTTGGACTTTGAAAGGATGTCAGGGCCGCGATTAGGTATGTAGCCTAAATTGTCCAAGGCCGCTTTAATTTTATCGTGCAGCTGCTCCGAGACAAGCTCGGGGTTTTTAAGAAAGCGGCTGATGGTCATTTTAGTGACCCCCACCTGTTCGGCTACATCCTGTAATGTTGGTCTTCTTTTTTTAGTGGTCATGCTTGTGCCTGAGATCCAATGTTACCTGTAACATTAGCACAGCTAGGAGAGGGCTAAAATAAAAAAATGGGTGGTCTAAAAGGGCGGGTAGTGTGAAGGCAGCCGCTATTCAGGTACATTCAAATGGAGAGCGAATGGCTGCGTAGCGGCTTATTAGAAATGCTTACCACTGAACTACTTTAGTAAATGCTATGCTCACAGGCATAGTTATCCACAAGAGTGCAGCAATGTTGATGATGATCCAGCCGTAGCCAGATGAATCACGAAAGTTTTCGTCGTCATGTGCCATTGAATGTCACCTATCTCTTTATTGCTTTTATAATACTAGTACCGCTAAACCAGCCGCCTAGTGTGGTTTGGGCTGCATATTAACAGCCAATGCCGGATTTTTATAGCAAGCTGGCGGAGATGGCCGAGGAATGCCATCAAACCGCGACCAAAGGATTAGGCTAGTCATCCCGTCGCCTAATCCTTGCCTAAAGCCTTAGAGTAGCAGGCATAACTATCTAGCCATGCTAATCATGGCTTTTTAATAGCTGATAACTGCGGGGCAGGCTTAAACCCCGTCGGATTAGGCTGCCGGTGAGTGCGAACAAAACGGTAGCTAGCAATGGTAGTGATATCCAAAGCCACGGGTGCCAAGCCGGTGGTAGATCCAATGGCCCCCAATAAATACCCAATAATAACGCTTCGCTCATCACGGCGGCCACGATGCCACAACTAAAGCCCATCAGTATGTATTCCATGCGATCCAGCCATTGGGCTTGGTGCATAGACGCGCCTAACGTGCGTAATAAGGCGACTTCAAACCGACGTTTGGCTAGGTCTTGTTGCAGAGTCACCACCACCAGCAATAGGCCGCTTAGCACGGTGAGTAGCATGATAAACGAGGCGCTGTCGCTTAGTTTATTAATCAGGTCCTGAGCTTGGTTTAACAGTTGCTCCACATCGATTAACGTCAATGTGGGGAACGCTTTAACCAGCTGCGCTGAATACGGTTTTTGTTCCGGTGTTAGCCTAAAACTCGTGATGTAGGTTGCGGGTAAATCGTTGATAACTCCAGGAGAAAAGACCACATAAAAGTTAGGCTGAAATGACGTCCACTCGACACCGCGAACACTGGTAATAGTGCCGGTAAAGGTATCGCTGCCTACTTGAAAACCAAGCTCGTCTCCAAGCACTAAACCTAGCTCATCGGCCATCGATTTTTCGATAGATATAGCATTGTTGTCGCTGCTCCATTCACCTGCTTCCAGCGTGTTGTGCGCTGGTATGCCGGTGCCCCATGTCAGATTAAGCTCTCGGTTGAGTGTGTTGTGATCCTGTTGTTCTGGTGTGAGGATTTCCTCCGGTAACACGCCGTTAATGGTCGTTACGCGACCACGTATCATTGGGTACAGGGTCGCGCTCACGTCATGCTCATTTAGCCAGGTATCAATTTGATCTCGTTCCCAAGGCTGAATATTAATAACGAAGTTGTTAGGTGTATCAGCGGGTAGTTGTTGTTCCCAGTCATTAAGCAGGTCTTGGCGGGCAAAAAATAGCACGGACATTAAGGTCAATAGCAAGGTTAAAACGCCACCTTGCAAGCGATGCCAATGGCGTTGTTGTCGTATACGCAATGTGAGTAACGGGAAGAGCCTGATCCGATGTTTTAAGCGTTGGTTGAGTTGTTGGATTAACCACTGGACGGCGTAGCCAGACAACCAGCCAATCAGCAGCAATCCTGCGGTCATTAACGCGGCTAAGACCAGCGATTCAACAAACAAGGACATCAATCCAAATAATAGTAATGGCGTGACTAACTGTACCCATTTAGGCGTATGGGTGTTGTTCGCGCTGTCTTGGCGTAGCAGAGTCATTACCGATATTTGGCTGAGGGGGAGTAAGGTTGGCAAACCGAGTACCAGTAATATGGCGGCCGCCAATAAAGGGCTGCTGAGTAACATGAGCATGCTCAAGCTAGGTAGTGGCTGCGGTAGAAGGCCACTGAGCAAGTTCATCACACCATAATGCAAACCCAAACCTAGCAGCATCCCGGGAATAGCCGCTATTAGCCATCCACTAAAGAGCTGCAAACCAAACAGTTGCATGAGCTGTTGACGAGAGAGCCCTAAGCTCAAGAGAAGGGCGGTTCTGTGTTGCTGGTCAGCACTAAAACGACGCAAGCTTAGGAAAATAGAAAAACCGCCTAATAGCAGCGCGAATAAGGCACTAAGCTTGAGGTACTGGCCAGCGTTACCAATGGCATTGCGGCTAACCGGCTGGTCTCCTTGGGCGGTAAAGGCTCGTTGCCATGTTTTAAGGGTGGGTTTGAGTGCCGCGTCCAAATTAGCAACCGCTTCAGTATCACCGGCTAATAACAGGCGGTAACGCACTCGGCTGCCAGGTGAGATAACCTGAGTGGCGGCTAAGTCCTCACTGCGCATAATTATCTGCGGATTAAAGCTGCGAAATCCGCTGCCTCGGTCGGGACTGCTCATAATGAGCCGATCAATCACCAGCGGAGCATAGCCGATGTTAATCGTATCGCCCACGTTGACGCCTAGTCGATCTAAAACAGATTGCTCAACCCAAACATTCCCAGGGGAAGGTAGTCTTTCATTCGCTGTGGCGGATGAGGGCAAGGGTGGTTGGGTGACTATTTCTCCGCGCATGGGGTACGGCGGAGATACGGCTCTGATCGAGCTGAGTAAAATAGCGTCGCCAGCTTCGACTACCGTAGAAAACTGGGTGACTTCAGTAGAGGCAAGTCCACTGTCAGCGACTGTTTTGCGTAATTCATCGTCCAGTGGACGGCTGCTACTAATGATCATATCCGCGCCAAGGACTTCGGCACTGCGTAAAACCAAGCTATTTTGCAGTCGGTCTCCCGTTAAACTCAAAAGGGTAATCAAGCTTGTCATTAGAAAAAGAGACACTAATAACGCACGCCAGTCGGAGCGCCGCCATTGAGCCTTAGACTGTTTATATGCAAGGCGAGCAATCATAGTGGCGAGGCCTCCGCCAACAGATCCGGTTGGGCACGGCTAACGTCAACCAATTGACCATTCGAGAGTCGGAATTGCCGATCGCAACGTGAGGCTAAATGATCGTCATGTGTGATCAGTACCAGCGTAGTGGACTTTCTTGCGTTTAAGTCGAACAGTTGTTGGATAATTTTCTCGCCGGTTTCGGCGTCTAGATTTCCCGTTGGCTCGTCGGCAAATAAGATAGTGGGCGATGTGACAAAGGCGCGAGCTATCGCCACACGTTGCTGTTCACCACCGGAGAGCTGTGCCGGGTAATGATCATGTCGGTGGCTTAAACCAACCTGATCCAATAAGCTCATGGCTTTGTTGCTCGCTAGTTTATCGCCTCGGATATCTAAAGGAAGTTGCACGTTCTCAGTGGCATTGAGTTCTGGGAGCAAATGAAATGATTGGAAAATAAAGCCCAAGTGCTGAGCTCGCCATGCGGCCCGTTCGCTATCTTCTAATGTACTTAGGTCAACGCCTGATAACTGAACATTTCCGCTGGTTGGTGTGTCCAAACCCGCAAGCAAACTTAATAATGTCGACTTTCCCGCACCGGATTGGCCAATAATAGCAATGCTTTCACCTTGCTGTACTTGCAGTGATAAGTTGTTAAAGAGAGTTAGCTCTCCCGCTTGAGTCTTGAAGGTTTTTGCGAGATGGTTGGCGTTAATAGCAATAGGAGCAGTCTCTGGCATGTCGTATTTCCGTCTCGTTATGTTGTCTTTAGCGCTCATTCCCATGTTGGCATGGAATAATGCATCGGCTCAAACACTCTTGGTATTAGGTGATAGCTTATCGGCCGCTTACCGCTTAAAACCGGAAGAGGGCTGGGTTGCCTTGCTTCAAAATCGTTTAGTTGAGCAAGGGTCGGATATTAAAGTCGTTAACGCGAGCATTAGTGGCGAAACCACCCAAGGAGGACTAACCCGTCTACCCGAATTACTTAATAGACATCAGCCCAATTGGATAGTTCTTGAGCTGGGCGCAAATGACGGATTACGTGCCACGCCCATTCCCCGTATAGAACAAAATTTACGTGCGCTTATCGACCAGTCCCAAGAGGCGGGTGCGGAGCCGATTATTGTAGGAATCCAGCTGCCGCCTAATTACGGCCCACGTTACACGCGTCGCTTCTTTGGGCTTTATGAAAGTTTAGCTCAAGAGTATGAGTTAGCTCGCGTCCCTTTTTTACTAGAAGATGTCGCATTAAAACCTGAGCTGATGCAAAGCGATGGTTTACACCCGACAGCCGAAGCACAACCGATTGTGTTAGAGCAGGTATGGCCTACATTGTCTTCTGTGATGCTGGCGGATTAAGACGATGAATATATGGCGTTGCTCGCAGCTCATTATGATGGTTAGTGCGTTAAGTGCATGCAGCGCCATGAGTGATAAAGAATGTCTGCAAGCCGACTGGTCTACTGTTGGTCAGCTCGATGCAGAGCAAGGGCGTGTATCAGCGACCCGGCTTGAAAAGTACTATCGCTCTTGTGCGGATGTGAGCGTGGTGCCAGATAAAACACAATATGAGCAAGGCTATCAACAAGGCTTGCAGCATTTCTGTACGCAATCGAAGGGCTACTATTTTGGATTGCATGGCGGCCAGTACAAAGGGACATGCCATACTCCTGCCACTGACGAAGCCAGCTTTATGAGCGGCTACCAGCCAGCAACAGAGCGCTATAAGCTGGAACGACGAGTGGATGAGCTAGAGCGGCTCATAGCAAAAGAACAAACGCGCTTTTTACATCGGCGACCCTTGCGCGTTAATAGCGCAGAGCATGCTGCGCGCGATGCACTGCAAACACACGAGCATTACCAAGCATTGTTTTGGCTTAGAATGGAGCGGCAAGATGTTCTGCAAGCATTGCGTCAGTGGGAAACCACGCATCAAACATTAATGGACGCCATTCATGGCCAGCCGCAATAAGCTGGGTGCCTTGCTCTGCTAGAGCGCCCAGCTCGATTTATCTCTTTAAGGATATCACATGAAACTGACTTCTTTTTCTATCGATGGCCGCCCGACTTTTGGCGCCGTGGTCGATCAAAATGTTTATGACCTAGGTGGCGTAGATCCAGAAATTAATGACCTTCGGCAGTTTCTAGCCGATCCATTTGACGTGCCGGATGTGCTAACTAGTGTCCCTAGTTATCCATTAGCCGCCGTTGATTTATTGCCCGTGATCCCCAACCCCGAGAAAATTTTGTGTGTGGGTCTCAATTACGAAAGTCATCGGTTAGAAACAGGTATGCCAGAGATGGAGCACCCGGTGCTCTTTACTCGCTTCAGTTCAACGCAGGTCGCTTCAGGCCAGCCGATCATCCGCCCAACTGTTTCTGAAAAGCTTGATTTTGAAGGCGAGCTGGCCGTTATTATTGGCAAGGGCGGTCGCCATATTGCTGAAAAGGACGCGTTTGATCATGTCGCAGGTTATAGCTGTTATAACGATGCGAGTATTCGAGATTGGCAGATGCATACGCGCCAATTTACGGCTGGTAAAAATTTCGATAATACCGGTGCTTTTGGGCCGTGGATGGTCACTCGCGACCAGATCAATGATGCGGATTTGCCCAACCAAACTGTTACAACGCGCTTAAATGGGGAGCAAGTACAGCATTCTGCGTTCTCTGATTTCATTTTTGATATACCCGCGCTTATCTCGTATATCTCCACTTTTTGTACCTTAGTACCTGGAGATGTCATTGTAACTGGTACGCCCGGTGGTGTTGGCGTTGTGCGTAAACCGCGCTTATACATGAAGCCCGGCGATGTTATCGAGGTGGAGATCAGTGGTGTAGGCCTACTGCGTAACCCCATCGCGCAAGAACCTAGTATTGATAAATAAGATGATTGCTCGCCCGAGGCTGCAACACTGCGTTGCAGCCTACGAGCATTTAAACCGCTTCTGATCGCCACCATACTGAGCCTACACACTTAAAGATTAGGCTGAACTTATCATGGCTGATGCAACGCATCCCCCTAAAACAGTATCTAACACACCGCTCTCTGTTTTGGATCTGGCACCCATTCTTGAAGGGCAAGTAGCGGCTGATTCCTTCAACAACAGCTTAGCGCTAGCACAACATGTGGATAACTTAGGCTACACACGTTATTGGGTAGCCGAGCACCACAACATGCCGGGTATCGCCAGCTCAGCGACGTCCATTTTGATTAGCCATTTAGCGGCAGGAACGCAAAATATCCGTGTAGGCGCAGGCGGTATCATGTTGCCTAACCATGCGCCGCTAGTCATCGCTGAACAATTTGGCACGTTAGAGTCACTTTACCCCGGTCGGATTGATCTTGGCTTAGGTCGTGCACCCGGTAGCGATGGTAAAACAATGCGTGCACTGCGCCGCCAAACAGGCTCCAACGGCGATGATTTTCCTGAGCGTTTAGAAGAGCTGCAACGTTATTTCTTTAACGAGAGCGACGTAACCGCTGTACCAGGAGCCGGTCTGGATATTCCCATTTGGTTGCTAGGCTCCAGTGGTTTTAGCGCGCAACTGGCAGGGCAGCTCGGTTTACCGTATGCCTTTGCTGGGCAGTTTGCTCCGGGTTACATGATGCAAGCGCTGGGCATTTATCGATCAGCGTTTACTCCATCTGCGTATCTGGAAAAACCACATGCCATGGTGGGGATGAATGTCGTTATTGCGGAGACCGATGAAGAAGCCAAGCGACTCTTTACCAGCCAGCAGCAACATGTGTTGCGCTTATTTAGGAATGATCTGGGTAAAATGCAACCTCCGGTCGACTCGATGGACCACCTTTGGCTACCGCACGAAAAGCACTCGGTACATGACTTTTTAGGCGCGTCAGTTGTCGGCTCACCAGAAACCGCAAAGCAGCAGTTAGATGAGTTTATTAATAAAACGCAAGCAGACGAACTGATCGTGAATACGGCAGTATATGATCAAACAGCGCGGCAGAAATCTTACGAATTGTTGGCGAGACTCGCGGAGTTGACGAAGTAAATTATCTATCTTAAATCCAAGCAATCAGCTTGGGTTTGAGAAGTATCAACGGTACTATAGGCCACTCATGGACTGAATTAATTACATTGAGGCAAGGAGTGCATTCAATGGCATCTAGTAACGGTAAAACCTCAACAGTCGAAGGCTTATCGGCTTTTACAGATCGAATTTTGCAATCGCCAACTATCAAGGATGCACAGGCGATTTTACCACCAAAGAGCACGCCTGCCGGTTCTCCCAATGCCAAGGGCACTGGTTTGTCCAGTGCGGGGAAAGAACAAAAAGTCGAACCGCCGTCGCGCGATGAAATTAATATTATTCCTATCTTCCCGATGCGCTTCGCGTTAACAGAAGATACGTTGCTGTCATTTATCGATGGCGCTAGTCCTCAGCCCCACCCGCAAAGTATTGACGTTCACCCAAATCATGAGTTACTCCGAATACGAAAAGGCTATTTTTATATCAAGGTAGCGTGATTTCCGAAATGCTGCCTTTATCAAAGCAGCTTGGCTCCGACAGAAAAGGGCGCATCACTGAATACATGCTAATTACTTACGGTCGAGTTTTTTACAGCGCGACCTTATGTAGAGAAGGCCAAGAGTACGCAGAATGCAGAATAGACCCTACTTTAAAGTGGACCGTTAAATACGAAGATAAAACCGATACGGGGAAAATTATAGAAGCGGTTTTAAAGTCGACCGTTTCCTTTCTTGAGCTATCCCCTGACACAACCAAATCTTTTGTCATTAGCTTAAATGAATTTATGCGAGCTTTTGGATCTGCCATTGCTAAGCATGCGACCCGATCAGGCATTGCTGTCGCTAACCTTTCTTTAAGACTCACTATGCGGCTCGTAAACGGCGTATATCAAGTCTATCAAGATATAGGTGCGGTACAACGATACTATTTCTATATGGCCAGTGGGTTAATGCAGCGGTATGGCGTGCCGACACGATCTGATTTATTGGGAAGAAATTACACTCGTTTTCCTGTGCCAGAAATACCAACGGGGCAATACATTGTTAATACCGTTGGGGTGCGAAAAGAAATATTGAATCTGAACCGCGAAAATGTCTTGTCAGCAGAACAAGACTTTTTAAAGAACGGGATCGGATTTTTTGCAGCGAGCTACTCCCTTTACAGCACGTTAAAAAAATATGACGACCCTAATTACTCCACAACGCACTTAGGTTATTTTGCGAATGACCCAAGAACTAAAATAACAACCGCGTTCATGGAAGGGGTAAGTGCCGCCTTCCCTGAAACATCACTGACTTCAAATTTTTTAACGCAAAGTGTTTCTAATCGCATACTGAGCTTTTCCCCAGCGTTGGCCCGAACGGCAAGAAGTGGCTCAGAGATAATCCGCAATGGTTTAGGACGTGCGGCGCCTACTACGTTGGCTAAACTCGTAGGGTGGGTAGGAATAGGGCTAGCAGTAGCCTTGTCATTGGTCGGGGCTGTCATCTTTTTTGCAGGTGTTGCTGTAGCATGGCCTGTCGCTATTCTAGGTGCACTGTGTATCGTGGCTGGCGTTGTAATCTCATTCTTTAAAGATACCGATTATGAAAAATGGGCTAAACGAGGTTTTTGGGGAAGCTCACCTAAGTTTAATGATGCAGTACGTGCTTTAGTGTTTTCATTAAAAATTACTCAGGTTGATGGATTTAAAAAAGAAGGGAAAATCGATGAGTATTTCAACAATGAGCTTAAATACCTTTTACATATGATTTATAAACCGGAAATCACTGATAATAATTTAGGTGATGGTAAGCTAGAAATAGTATTTTATCCTTTTTCAAAAGAAATTAATGAAACCCTAGAAATAAATATTTATGCTAATTCTGGATCCATTAATGGTCGCAGTAGAAGGTCTGGGTCGATACCTTTCGTAACTAGATTTTTATCAGATGGGGTTATTGAAGTTAAGTTAGAAAATTTAAATGATTTCAGGAGGAAGTGGGTGTCTGTTTCATTGTCGATGGACCGCTATCCAAACGGAGAATTTAACGTCTATAAAAAATTTCCGGCAGGAAGTATTTGAGTTTTTAGGTCTGGTATGGGTTTTTATTTATAGAGAAAATTATGAGAAAAATTTGGTTTCGAGATCAGCATATTTCCTACATAAAACTATCAATGATCTGGTTTTTGATAGTTCTTAGTGTTATTTATGGAAATATAATTTTTTTTGATGATGATTGGAGTTTCTACTTTGATTATACGTTTTTTCCTGAAAAGGCTTTTACTAAAAGTTATGGCGGGGATAACGGCTTAAGTGCTGAAGATCTTGCTTACTATATGGAAGCGTTGCCAGTCGATCGGTTTAGAACATTTAAAATTTTTTTAATAGAGAACCTTATATTTCTATTGCCATATTCTTGTGCAACATATCTTTTGTTCTATGTTAAAAATAAACCAAAAATCTTCTTCGATAGAACCAATCAGCTGGTTTACTCCTATTTCATGGGGAAATTATACATCAATGAATTTGCGTCAGTAGCCAATGATGAAAACCTCTACAACGGCGCGTGGCCCCCATTTCACCGCACAGTAAGAGCAACAACTCGCCATCATGCGTTTGGGCCGTTGATGCTCAAGTTGACTAAATATAAAGGGCGCTCAACAAAAGTTTTTTGGCTGGGAGAATATCCGGGAACGTCGGAAACCATGAGTGATGATATCCGAGAATTGGTTACCACCTTTATGACAGATTATGATGCTAAAACAGAAGCCGAATGGGAGGCAATTCTTAATCAAAAGCCACCATCCAGCCGCTGGAATTGGTTGCGAGCCTTGGGGCGTTTCTCATTAAGGAAAGACCAGTCACCAACATTACCTAAGAAAATTCAGAAGCAGCTAGATGAATATGCGCAGGATAAAGGTATCGTTATCAGTGGATAGCGACGATGATTAACTCTAATACTGACAATTCGACGATCGTTTTTAGAGATAGCCATATCAGCTATATAAAATTATCCATGATTGTTTTCTTCTTGGCGTTAAGTGCAGTTTTAATCAATTTAATAGTTTCTGATGATCGTTGGGTGAGAGGCTTTAATTATGCTTTTTTTCCGGAAACGGCCACACGAAACGCTTGGAGTCGAGGAGTCGAAATTAGTGATCAAAGAGTGCAGTACCTAATGAATAAATTCCCCTTAGACAAAAAGGTAGCAATAATAAGGTTCTTTGTAAGTAACTCTTTCTTTATATTAGGATTCTCTTTTATATGCTATATTTTGCTTTATGTAAGAAACAAACCAAAAATCTTCTTCGATAGAACCAATCAGCTGGTTTACTCTTATTTCATGGGAAAGATATATATCAATGATTTTACATCCATAGCTAATGAAGAAAACCTCTACAACGGTGCGTGGCCTCCATTTCACCGCACAGTAAGAACCACAACTCGCCATCATGCGTTTGGACCGTTGATGCTCAGGTTGACTAAATATAAAGGGCGCTCAACAAAGGTTTTTTGGCTGGGAGAGTATCCGGGAACGTCGGAGACCATGAGTGATGATATCCGAGAATTGGTTACCACCTTTATGACAGATTATGATGCTAAAACAGAGGCCGAATGGGAGGCAGTTCTTAATCAAAAGCCACCATCCAGCCGCTGGAATTGGTTACGAGCCTTGGGGCGTTTCTCGTTAAGGAAAGACCAGTCACCAACATTACCGAAGAAAATTCAAAAGCAATTAGATCAATACCTCTCTGAAAGTGGCCAGATAGGTCAGGCTTAAAGTTTCGAGGGGTTTGCTGATTCCATTTGAATTAACGTTTTGGGTGTTACGCTAATGACATGTTGTTCAACCCGTTGCTCCGTCGGCGGAGTTGCTGAGTCGCTGTAAGACTTCATTGTGTATTGAAGTTTTACAGTATCTACAGCGTCTTCATTGAGCCAAGAAATATCCGAAATATAACCCGTACCTAGTGAGTAGGTATTTACTTCGGGATGCTCGTCAAAAGTTGAAACGCTTAGTGTATAAACATAATTACATGCCTGCTCTGTTTCAATGCCACAACTGTGATCATGCGACGGTACTTTATAGAGCCTTAGTATGAGGTTTTTCTCAACGGCTGTGTCTAAGCTGTTTAGTTCAGTAAACTCGCCGTAAGCCAATGTCTCTTTTATATAAGGGACGTCTTGAATGGCTGAGCAACCTGTCAGCAGCAAAAGTAAAGTGAGTCCTATCGTTTTCATGGGTAGTTTAGCCCTTAGTTGACAGATAGATGGATGTGATCGTTATGGCCGCTTACTGGAAAGCTACTACCAAGCTTGTGTTTTAATGATGGACCAAAGTTTTCTCGGCGATGTTGGTAGTTTTCAAAGTTAGCTTGTAAAGCATCAACTACGGCTTTTACATCGTCATCTGAGTTGTAATAAAGGACGATTTTTTTCCCGTTTACTCTCGAAATATCGATCGCTTTACCTTGCCCTTGAACATGGCGACTAGGGAGTGAGTGCTGGTCGTTTGCAGAAGATACGTACAAAGATGTTAACGAATGATCCTCGACTAGCTCGCTGGTGATAATTTCATTCAGGGCATCGACAATACGCTGATCGACTGAATTGTTAGCTTGCGCTGAGAAGTTAATAGTTACGTCGTTAACGGTGTTTGGTATAGAGGGCATTGTCCTATCCTTTTGACATGACGAAAAAAAAGCACCCAAGCTAGGGTGCTTTGTGATGTGTATTAAACCGCGAAGCTTTCGTTGATGAAGTCCCAGTTTACTAATGACCAGAAGCCGCCTAAGTAGTTAGGGCGAACGTTACGGTAATCGATGTAGTAAGCGTGCTCCCACAAGTCGCAAGTCATAACAGGGCGTTGGCCGCTTGTCATTGGGTTGCCTGCGTTGCTTGTGTTAACGATTTCTAAAGAGAAGTCGTCATTTTTAACTAACCACGTCCAGCTAGAGCCGAAGTTGTTAACAGCTTTATCGTTAAATTCTTTTTGGAACTCTTCGAAAGAACCCCATTTAGATTTGATAGCGTCTGCGATAGCGCCTGTTGGCTCACCGCCACCGTTTGGAGATAGGCAGTTCCAATAGAACGTGTGGTTCCATACTTGCGCTGCGTTGTTGAATACGCCGCCAGCGGGTGCAGACTTGATGATATCTTCCAGAGATTTGCCTTCGTACTCTGAACCCGGTACTAGACCGTTTAGTTTATCAACATAAGTTTTGTGGTGTTTACCGTAATGGAATTCCAACGTTTCTTTAGAAATGTGTGGTTCCAATGCGTCCATTGCGTAAGGCAGTTGTGGTAATTCAAAGCTCATTTTTGTTCACCTTCTTGTCTACACGTTTAGTGCCATTATGTATTGGGTGGTAACCCAACTTTTTTAGTTCCCCGATGATAGCACCCTTGAAACTGCTTTTCATGACACAAATTGTGTGTGATTAATGGATCTTATGCTGTGCGACTAAAGTGGCCTGTTATTTCGTCACTTCGCTCATACAATGAGTCTGCAAATTGCCTTAATTAGTTCCGCGCTTTGGTGAGTCATCAATAGTGCCTTGCATAAGAAGAATAAAAATGAGCAAAATTCTCGTCTGGATCGCGGTCGTCATGTTGGCGATTTATGTGGTGAAGTCACAGTATTTAACTTCTAAAACTTACCAGCCCTTTATTGATGGGTGCATGGCGTCTGGATCGGCATCTGCACAACAGTGCGAGTGCCTATCCAAGTACATGCACAAGCGTTACAGTGACATCGAAATGCAATCGATTATGGATAACGCGATTTCAGATACGTTGATGCAAAAACAGGTTGCTCGCGATGTCCGCTTAGGGTCTGCGTCGTGTGCCGCTGAGTCCTAATATAAAACGCACTCGTTCATCATAAAGCAGGCGCAGCCATGGTTGTGCTCTGCTGTCTATTCGTACCATTGCCCTCAAAGTATTATTGTTTCTTCTGGGTTTTCTCAAGGAAAGAGTTAAGCGCGATAACAGGTAGTTCCCATCAAAGCTCATCTCAGCGTCTGCTTTTTTTACTGTAGAGTGGATGCATTGCGCTTGTCTAAGTTTGTGAATAAGGTGTGCGATGCGCAACACAAGCTGTGGGAGTGCTAGATAGAGGGCCTATGTTGGAAGAATTGACATCGTTTTATTTGTATCACCTTATATTGATCACAGGTGAGTTACTGATCTTTATAACCGTGTTTCATATGATTTATCAGCGGCGTAGTCCTGTAAACATGATTTCTTGGCTGCTGTTAATGTTGCTGATGCCATATGTTGCGGTATTTTTATATTTCATATTTGGTAGTCGTAAGCGAAAGCCAAAATATAAAAAAGAGAACTACAGTTTACAGGCATTGGCGGATAACAATACCGAAAAAAGCCTGCTTAATGGTCTGCTGGTGGGGCAAGGGCATGACTTACCTAGACAGCAATTCGATTTGTTTACGGATGCCACGCAGGCAAACTCGGCATTATTAGAGTCTATCAGCCAGGCTGAACATACAATCTGCATGAGCACATATGTCTTTAAATTTGATGCAGTAACGCATGAGATGATTAATCGCCTCGCTGAGCGTGCCAAAGCCGGCGTTGAGGTGCGGTTGCTAATCGATTCGTTAGGTTCGCTTGGTGCTTATTTTATGCAGCATCGATTTAAAGCCTTACGCGAAGCGGGTGCCCAAGTTGCGTTTTTTATGCCGGTATTAAAAATGCCGTTTCGAAATTACATTAATCTGCGAAACCACCGTAAGATTTTTTTATTCGACCATTGCCGTGTACTCAGTGGCGGAATGAATCTATCACGTGAGTATTTTGGCCCGCAGTCTGATCCCAAACGGTGGCAGGATGTGTTATTTCGGGTAGAAGGCGAATCGGTGCGGGATTACTCTAAAATTTTTGCGTCTGATTGGCGCTACGCCACGCATGAAAAACTGACTTTGCCAGAGCGCGAGGCTATTAAAACCCTATGCATGCACAGCCATGCTGGCTCGCAGTGCGATACGCGCGTGCAAGTTGCACCATCTGGGCCAGATTTAAAAGGCGATGTGCTGTACGAATCCTTGCTCAATGCTATTTATTCAGCGGTGCAGCGCATTTGGATTGTTACACCTTATTTCGTGCCTGATGAGGCGCTCACGCGGGCGTTAATGATTGCTCATAACCGAGGCGTAGATGTCAAACTCATTACCCCCAAGAACTCGAATCATACGATAGCCGATTTGGCGCGCAGTTCCTTTATGCGTGAGCTAGAAGAACATGGAATTGCTATTCATTTATATAAAGGCACCATGCTACACGCCAAAGCCGTGTTGTTTGACCAAGGCGCTATGCTGGGGAGCGTTAACTTAGATAATCGCAGTTTATTTCTGAACTATGAGGTAGCAACCTTTGTTGCTTCTGAGCGGGTGCTGGGCGAGATTGAAACCTGGATGCAAGGTTTGCTTGCTATGTCGGTGAGTGAACCGCGTTCTAAAAGCAGAGTCCGACGTGTAATGGAAAACTTTATGCGCATCTTAGCGCCGCAACTCTAGTGATTGCTGATGTTAAAGCCAAGACCGCCAACAACTGACCAATATACGCGACTGAGGCACCAAAATGACCTGTGCCCAACGCGGTTAACGTTACTAAGTTGGAATGTCGCTAAACTTAGTGGTAAACCGGTATTTCGCTCAGTGATAGGCGGCTTGCTGGAGCAAACGCCCATAAACCTAGTGTTACTGCAAGAGGCGCGGACATTTCAAAAAGAAGAGTTTGACCTGCATGGTTACTCGTGGTCGATGTCGCCTAATATCCAAACGCGTAAAGAGTTGTTTGGTGTTATGAGCGCGTTCAATGTGCGATGTGATCAAAGTACGCCGTTTATTTCTCAGCGCCAAGAGCTAATGTTAGCGACGCACAAAAGTGCACTGGTGACTCATCATCCAGTGAAAGGCGGGGGTGACCTGCTGGTGGTCAATGTTCATGCTATTAATTTTGTGTTTAACCAATACTTTTATGAAGAGATGGCCAGTATTAGCCAGTTGATTGCTCATCATAAAGGGCCGTTGATCATAGCGGGGGACTTTAATACATGGAACCTAAAGCGCATTAACCACTTACGAGCACTCATGACACGTTTAGGGTTACGCGAAGTCGAGTTTACTGATAAACAGCATATAAAATGCTTTTTGTCTCACCCGTTAGATTACGTATTTTATCGCGGTCTTCGGGTAGAGCAGGCCAGCGCCATTGACGTGGCCATCTCTGATCATAATCCGGTCTTAGCGACCTTATCCATTGATATTTAAACTTGGATTAGGAATGCCGCTAGGATTGCTGTCTACAACCCCAGCTTTTGTTTAACCATCAATAGTGCAGCAATAGAGCGGCCTTCTGAAAAATCCTCGCGATAAATCAAGGTATCTAAATCACGTAGAGGCCAGCGTATCACTTCTAAAGGTTCAGGCTCGTCGCCCTCTAATTTACACGGATATAAGTCTTGCGCTATCAGAGCTGTGATCTTATGGCCCATGTAATTCGGTGCGGTTGTCATTTCTCGTAATATAGAAATGCTATTGGCGCCAACCCCTGCTTCTTCTTTTAGCTCACGGTTGGCTGCCGTTGGCGCATCTTCGCCAGGGTCTATCAACCCTTTAGGAAGCGTCAGTACGTAATCGTTAATACCGCCAGCATATTCGCGGATAAGAATGGCGTTGTCGTCATCATCGATGGCAACAATCATCACAGCACCATTACCTCGCGAGGCCAAACGCTCATACGTACGTTCAACACCATTGCTGAATCGTAACTCTAGCTCCTCAACCTGAAACAATCGGCTCTTTGCGGTGGGAGTTACCTTCAAAAGATCGGGCTTCACGGGCATACTGTTGTCACATCCTAATGATTAAGAAAGGGTAGCCTCTTGATTGTACCTGCTATGTTGGATTGGTCTAGTATTGATACAGTGCTGTTGGATATGGACGGCACATTACTCGACCTTCACTTTGACTCACATTTTTGGTTAGAACACCTGCCGTTACGCTATGCCGAGCTGCATCAATTGGATCCTGTTGAAGTACGTACTTGGCTCCATCAACGCATTATGCAAGAGCACGGGACGCTGAATTGGTATTGCTTGGACTATTGGTCTCAAGAGCTACAAGTGGATATTGTTGCACTCAAACGAGAAATTACGGACCGCATTAGCTTTCGGCCGCACGTTCAGGACTTTTTAGCCGCGATACAGAACGCGGGCATGCGCTCGGTCATTATTACCAATGCCCATCGAGGTAGTTTGGATCTTAAGTTAGAGCATACCGATCTAGGAGATCGGGTGGATCGGATCATTAGCTCACACGATTTTCAGGAGCCTAAAGAAAAGGCCGAATTTTGGGATTGCCTGCAGGATATCGAGCCTTTTGATCCACACCATACGTTATTTATAGATGACAGTTTGCCCGTGCTACGTTCTGCGCAACGCTATGGCATTCGCTATTTACTTTCTATCTTAAAGCCTGATAGCCAAGGTGAGGAAAAGCCAAATAACGAGTTTATGATCCTCGATGAGTTTAGTGAAATTATTCCTAAAGGAGTCAACCGCGATGTCTGATCAAGAAAAAATACGTTTGGATAAATGGCTCTGGGCCGCGCGCTTTTATAAAACGCGGGCGATAGCTAAACAGATGATTGAAGGTGGCAAAGTCCATTACGAAGGCCAGCGCGCTAAATGCAGCAAAGTGGTTGAAGTGGGGGCTACCTTGCAGGTTCGTCAAGGTATGGATGAACGCATCATCGTGATTAAAGCGTTATCGGGACAGCGTCGTGGGGCGCCAGAAGCTCAGCTGTTATACGAAGAAACGGCTGACAGTATTGAACGTCGAGAGAAGCGTGCTTTAGAGCGTAAAGCCATGGGTGGCGCTTCCTTGAATCCTGGCCACCGACCCGATAAACGCAGCCGTCGTCAGTTACTCGAAGTTAAAGAGCTTCAGCGCGGATGATTGCGAAACTCTGTGATAAAATGCGGCCATCAATGATATCTAAAAAGCCGCTGGTTAGCCTAATAAGCGCAAACCGGTGTCAGCGAGAGAATAAGCCATGAGTAATCCTGATCAAATCCAACGTATTTTATTTGATAACCTCGACATTCGTGGCGTGGTGGTAGGTATAGAAGAGACTTACCAAGATATCTTAGCATTGCATGAGTATCCGATGGCTATTCGCCAAGCACTAGGCGAAATGCTAGCCGCTGTTTCCCTGTTAAGTACGACTCTCAAATTTGAAGGCCGTCTTTTATTGCAAGCCCAAGGGAGTGGTCGGGTTCGCGCATTGATGGCCGAAATTAACCAGAATCGCGAATGCCGTGCCATTGCTCGCTATGAGGGTGAGGTGGATGATAGCGCTAATATTATTGATTTAATCGGCGATGCTGGACATTTAGTCATCACTGTAGAGCCAGAATCAGGACAGCGCTATCAGGGTATTGTACCGCTGGAAAAAGATACCTTGTCGGATTGCTTAACAGATTACTTTTTACAGTCTGAACAATTGCCTACTCAAATTCACCTAGCGGCTGATGATCAACGCGCCGCCGGCTTTTTGCTGCAGGTGATGCCAGCCGTAGGAACGAAAGAGAATGACTGGGAGCATATTTCGCATATTGGGGCGACGCTCAAGTCTGAAGAGCTGCTTGAGTTAGATAACGAAACGCTGCTGTACCGCCTATTTCATGAAGAAAACTGCCGTCTCTTTGATCCTGATCCTGTCGTATTTAAGTGTGACTGCTCACGTGAGCGTAGCGCCAATGCTTTACAGTTTATGACCCAAGAAGAGCTCTCAGAAATGATTGCCGAACAAGGAGTTATCGAGGTTGGCTGTCAGTTTTGTAATGCCCACTATCGTTTTGATGAAACGGACATTAAAGCCATGTTTAGCGATTCCGCACATGTGCCCAAATCAGATCAAGTTCACTAAATTAGGCTGAGAACAAGAGCATGCGGTGTATTCGTCGTTTTGCTCATAGAACTTGGCACGAGTTTTTGTGATAATATCACCGCCCCCACAATACTATAATAACTGCCTTAGGCAGACTCAGGGGATTTTTGCTTTTCAGGTAACGTTTTTGGCGCGAGCCAAGGGAATCCAGTAATGACCAAAGAAACTGAGAATACCGTTCACTTAAATCTGACACGTGCTGAGTTGATTGAACATGCAATCAATAGAGGCGAAGGCACGTTAGCAGATACCGGCGCTCTGGTTGTCACTACCGGCAAGCGTACAGGCCGTTCTCCGATGGACCGTTTCATCGTTGAAGAGCCAAGCACTGCTGATGCGATCGACTGGGGTAATATTAACCGTCCCTTCGATTCAGAAAAATTCGATGCGCTGTGGAGTCGTGTTGAAGAGTATCTAGCTGGTAAAGAGCACTTTGTCTCCAACGTACATGTTGGTGCTGATCCAAGCCACTACCTGCCGGTTCGCATGGCGACCGAAACAGCGTGGCAAAATTTGTTCGGTATCAATTTGTTTATCCGTCCCGCTGAATACAACACTAAGTCCAAGGAAGAATGGCAGATTATTAACGCTGCTGGCTTTGAATGTGTGCCTGAGCGTGATGGTACTAAGAGCGATGGCTGTGTGATCCTCAACTTTGCTAAACGCAAAGTCCTGATCGCGGGTATGCGTTATGCTGGTGAGATGAAAAAAGCGATGTTCTCTGTACAGAACTTCCTTTTGCCAGAAAAAGACGTACTTCCAATGCACTGCTCTGCCAACATTGGTGAAGATAACAGCACAACATTGTTCTTTGGTTTGTCCGGAACAGGTAAAACTACACTGTCCGCTGACCCTGATCGTTACCTTATTGGTGATGATGAGCACGGCTGGGGCAAAGGTGTTGTCTTCAACTTGGAAGGTGGTTGCTACGCTAAAACCATTAACCTCAGTAAGAAAAACGAGCCTATCATTTGGGATGCGATTCGTTTTGGTTCAATTGTTGAAAACGTCACGCTGGATGAAAACCGTACGGCTGATTACGACGATACAACACTGACAGAAAATGGTCGTTGTGCTTACCCGTTAGAGCACGTTGAAAAACGTTCAGAGACTAACATGGGTGGTGAGCCGAAAGGCATCGTATTCCTGACATGTGACTTAACAGGTGTGTTACCACCGGTTTCTATCTTATCGAAAGAAGCGGCGGCTTATCATTTCTTGTCTGGTTACACGGCGTTAGTCGGCTCAACCGAAATGGGTTCTGGTGGTGGTATTAAATCTACCTTCTCCACTTGTTTTGGTGCTCCATTCTTTGCACGCCCAGCGCGTGAGTACGCTGAGTTATTGATTAAGCGTATTGAAGAGTTTGGATCACAAGTTTACCTGGTTAACACCGGTTGGACTGGTGGTTCTTATGGTACAGGTTCGCGTTTCAGCATTCCTACAACGCGCGGTATCATCGCAGCGATCCAAAGCGGCGCATTAGAAGGTGTTGAGACTCAGCACTTAGACGGTATTAACCTTGACGTACCGTTGGCAGTGCCGGGTGTCGAATCAAGCTTGCTAAACCCTCGTGATACGTGGGCTGACAAAGCCGCTTATGACGATGCGGCTGGTAAGTTGATTAGCCAGTTTGTGGATAACTTCACCAAGTTTAGCGGTGTTGCAGAAGAGATTGTTGCGGCAGGTCCTCAACAATAAGCTTCGCTGGTTAAGTAAAAACGCCTCTGATGATTCAGGGGCGTTTTTGTTTGTAGAGCCTTATAATATATTGCTTATGCGGTAAGCGAGTACTAGCTTACTGATAGATTGATATCAATATGCTTGAGGTAATCTTGCTCTTGCTCAAGATCTGCTTCCGTTAAGGGGTGCTGCGGGAACCAGCCTTCAGGGAAGGTGAGCTGCATGTCTTTATCATCAACTTGTAAGCTCAACGCGGGTAAGCGAACATCGTCACGGCTGCGATTTAGAATCACTCCAAGGCGTAGTAATACGCAAAGTCGCTTCATGGCTTCTTGGCGATTATCAGGCAGTAGCTTGTACTCATCTTTAGGGAATTTACGGCGATGAGCGCGCACAAGAAAACCTAATAACTGTTGCTCTGAACTCGTAAAGCCCGCCAAATCAGAGTGCTGTACAAGGTAGGCGCTGTGCTTATGGAATTGGCTGTGGGCAATGGTTAGCCCTGCTTCGTGGGTGCGCGCAGCCCATGCCAGTAAATCATGATACTCAGGCGAGTCGAGCTCCCAAGCGCTTTTTACCTGAGCTAACAAAATCATAGCGGTATGTTCAACACGTTGCGCGTGCGTTAAATCAACGTGATAACGCTGGCACAAAGCCGATATTGAACGTTCGCGTACGTCTTCATGCTGTAAACGTCCCGCCATGTCATAGAGCAACCCTTCGCGTAGAGCACCGGTCGAAAAGCCCATAGACTTAACACCAAGCGATTCAAAAAGTGCCGTCAAAATAGCTAAACCTGCTGGCAAAATCGCTAAACGCTCTTGCTTTATGCCGGGTATGTCTAGATCTGAAACGGTATCAAACGAGAGGAATTTATCCTTAAGTTTGGCCAACGATTTGGGCGTTATTTCTTCATTATCAGTAAACCCGCACTCAACACAGGCGTTACGGATCGCTTTGATTGAGCCTGATGCTCCCACGCTACTGGACCAGCCTACTTGGCGATAGCGCTCGCGGATAGAAAGTAGCTCTTGTTTGGCAGCGAATTCTGCTCGACGAAAGTTAGTCGCGTTCATCTTTCCGTCATTAAAAAAACGCTGTGTGAAACTGACGCAGCCCATATCTAAACTTTCTGTTTCGAGGGGTTCAAAGCGTTCACCGATGATAAACTCGGTGCTGCCTCCACCTATATCCACAACGAGTCGTGCACCGGCTACATCAGCCAATGTATGTGAAACACCCAAATAAATAAGGCGCGCTTCTTCTCGTCCGGCAATGATCTCTAACGGCACTCCTAAGATTTTTTCAGCCTGAGTGGCAAATGCTGAACTGTTGTGAGCTTCGCGTAGAGCGTTCGTGCCGACTATTTTGATTGCACTGCGAGGGATTGCGCTGATGCGTTGAGCAAAGCGGCGCAAACAGTTGAGGCCGCGTTCTATCGCCTCTTCACCTAACATTTTATCGCCATTCATACCGGCGGCCAGCTGAACTTTATCGGACATGACGTCAACGGTTGTTAGCTCGCCTTGAAAAAGCTTGGCAACGACCATATGAAAGCTATTAGAACCGAGGTCAATGGCGGCTAATAAAGCACCGTCTTCGGTGATTGTTGTGGCGTTATCACTGTTATCCATGCAATGGGTCTTCTACTCAAAAAGCTATTTTTATTTAGATTACCAGAACACTGTTACAGAATCAGTCGATAACAACATTCCTTTAATAGGTTCACTTTTTTTTGGTAGCGGTGGTATTATCGATACCCAAAGAAGATAAAGCACGAAACTCAGGTGCGTTTGGAGAGAGGTTCGATGAGCGAAAATATCGTAAATGTTACTGATGCGTCTTTTGATGATGATGTATTAAAAGCAGAAGTTCCCGTTCTGGTTGATTACTGGGCTGAATGGTGTGGTCCATGCAAAATGATAGCGCCAGTTCTGGAAGAGATTGCCAAAGAGTACGATGGTCGTCTTAAGATCTGCAAACTCAACATTGATGAAAACAGCGACACGCCGCCTAAATTTGGCATTCGTGGTATTCCAACACTGATGTTGTTTAAAGGCGGAAATGTTGAAGCAACTAAGGTTGGCGCCTTGTCAAAATCACAATTAGCTGCTTTTGTTGACGCGAATCTGTAGCTGATTGGCGAAGAAAGGAGAAAATTATCGTCTTTTAGCGATTTTATTCTCCTTTTTACTAGACACCGGTGGTGCAACCTTCTATATTTAAAAACGTCAAGCGTGACCGCTTCATTAATTGCGTCTTTCTTCACACTTGATTCTGTAAGTTTTCCTCTTATTTTTCCTTCAATATCAGCCGACTCTGGCAATTCATCACAAGCATATGAACCTTACCCAATTAAAAACAAAAAGCGTACCTGAGCTGCTAGAAATTGCTCAGGAAATGGGCCTCGACAACTTGGCTCGTTCTAGAAAACAAGATGTTATTTTCGCAATTCTTAAAAAGCACTCTAAAAGTGGCGAAGATATTTATGGTGATGGTGTTCTGGAGATACTTCAGGACGGCTTTGGATTCCTGCGTTCAGCAGACTCATCTTACTTAGCCGGGCCGGATGATATTTATGTATCTCCTAGTCAAATCCGTCGTTTCAATTTGCGTACAGGCGACACTATCGCGGGCAAAATTCGCCCGCCAAAAGATAGCGAACGCTATTTCGCACTGCTCAAAGTTAATGAAATTAACTATGACCGTCCGGAAAACGCTAAAAACAAAATCTTATTCGAAAACCTGACACCGTTGTTTGCGCAAGAGCGCTTACGCATGGAGCAAGGTAACGGCAGTACGGAAGATATTACTGCTCGTGTATTGGATTTGGTGTCCCCGATGGGTAAAGGTCAGCGTGCGCTGATCGTATCTCCGCCCAAAGCGGGTAAAACCTTAATGCTGCAAAACATCGCGAATAGCATTACGCGTAACAACCCAGAATGCCATATGATCGTGTTGTTGATCGATGAGCGACCTGAGGAAGTTACCGACATGCAGCGTACCGTTCGCGGTGAAGTGGTCGCTTCTACATTTGATGAGCCACCAGCACGTCACGTACAGGTAGCCGAAATGGTTATCGAAAAAGCGAAACGTTTAACTGAGCACAAAAAGGATGTTGTTATCCTGCTTGACTCCATTACGCGTTTAGCTCGTGCCTATAACACGGTCATCCCGTCATCCGGTAAAGTACTAACCGGTGGTGTTGATGCGCATGCTTTGGAGCGTCCTAAGCGTTTCTTCGGTGCGGCACGTAACATCGAAGAAGGCGGTAGCTTAACCATTATTGCAACCGCATTGGTTGATACCGGCTCTAAAATGGACGAAGTTATCTTTGAAGAATTTAAAGGTACGGGTAACTCAGAAGTTCATTTGGATCGTAAAATCGCAGAGCGCCGTGTGTTCCCTGCTATCAATATTCGTCGTTCCGGCACGCGCCGTGAAGACTTGCTAACTAGCGAAGACGAATTACAGCGTATGTGGATTCTGCGTAAGTTGCTCGATTCTATGGACGATTCAGCAGCAACTGAGTTCGTGATCGACAAGCTAAAAGACTTTAAGACAAACGACGAGTTTTTCCTTTCCATGAAGCGAAAGTAAAGGTCGTGTAATATGAAAAGGGTGAGCTGAGGCTTGCCCTTTTTTTTAGTTTTTTTGCACGGTAGGAGCGACTCGTTCGTACATAGAGTCGATGAACGAGCGCGGTTGTCTACCTCGCTAGTATTCCTGACAGTTGCCAATTTATAAGGATAACGATGTCGACGCTGAAATATAAAGATCTTCGTGATTTTATTGCGGTACTCGAAGAACGTGGCGAGCTTAAGCGTATCTCACAAGAGATCGACCCTCATTTAGAAATGACTGAGATTTGCGACCGCACACTCCGTGCTGAAGGTCCGGCTCTCTTGTTTGAAAACCCTAAGGGTTATGATTACCCCGTACTGGCTAATTTGTTTGGAACGCCCGAACGAGTAGCTCTGGGTATGGGCGAGAGTAGTGTCACGGCTTTGCGAGAAGTTGGTAAGCTGCTCGCTATGCTAAAAGAGCCCGAGCCGCCAAAAGGTATGCGCGATGCTTGGGATAAGCTCCCTTTATACAAACAAGTAATGAATATGGGGCCTAAGGTGATTAAGAATGCACCTTGCCAAAGCCATGTTATAGAAGGGGATGATGTCGATTTAGGGACTATTCCTATTCAAACCTGTTGGCCCGGCGACGCGGGCCCGTTGGTTACTTGGCCATTAGTCATTACTCGCGGCCCTAATAAGACACGCCAAAACTTAGGTATTTATCGCCAACAGGTGATTGGCAAGAACAAGCTGATCATGCGTTGGCTGGCTCATCGCGGGGGGGCGCTCGATTTTAGAGAATGGAAAGAAAAGCACCCAGGCGAGCCTTTCCCGGTTGCTGTTGCGCTAGGGGCTGATCCGGCAACAATTCTCGGTGCGGTAACGCCTGTGCCGGATACCTTATCTGAGTATGCGTTTGCGGGTTTATTGCGTGGTGGAAAAACGGAATTGACCACCTGTATTGGAAGTGACTTGCAAGTGCCGGCCAGTGCTGAGTTTATTTTGGAAGGCTATATTTACCCTGACGAAATGGCGGATGAAGGGCCGTTTGGGGATCATACTGGCTACTACAACGAAGTTGATCAGTTTCCCGTGTTTACGGTTGAGCGTATTACACATCGCCCTAACCCTATCTATCACAGTACTTATACCGGCCGCCCCCCAGATGAGCCTGCTATATTAGGAGTGGCACTCAATGAAGTGTTTGTGCCTATTCTTCAAAAACAATTTCCAGAGATTGTTGATTTTTATTTGCCGCCGGAAGGTTGTTCCTATCGTATGGCGGTTGTGACAATGAAGAAGCAATACCCCGGGCATGCTAAGCGCGTGATGATGGGGGTTTGGTCGTTTTTGCGACAGTTTATGTACACCAAGTTCGTTATTGTGTGTGATGACGATGTTAATGCCCGTGATTGGAATGATGTCATTTGGGCGATTACAACGCGGATGGACCCCTCGCGTGATACCTTGTTGATTGATAACACCCCCATTGACTACTTAGACTTTGCCTCGCCCGTATCAGGCTTAGGCTCTAAAATGGGGATGGATGCGACCAATAAATGGCCGGGTGAAACCACTCGAGAGTGGGGGGAACCAATCAAAATGGATGAGGCGGTCAAACAGCATGTTGATGATATTTGGGATAGTTTAGGTATCCTGTAACATGGCCGGTCAGCCAGTTCCGTTGACGATTCGGCTTAATGACCATGCGCAAGCCTTGGTTGTTGAGCCGGGTGATACCATTTTAGAAACCCTAGAGTCGCATGGCTATAGAATGCCTCGCAGTTGTCGGAATGGCGTCTGCGAAATTTGTGAGTTCACTTTGCTTAAAGGAAGTGTGCAACAGCGTTATCCTGAAAAAAGACTTCGCCAGGATAATGAAATGCAGGATCATCAACAGCCAGTGGTTATGGGGTTAGCGTGTACATCCACCCCGTTAAGTGATCTATGGGTACATATCAAAGGGTTAAAACGCCCTGGAGAACAGATAGTGAAACGCCTTACATGTGATATCGTTCAGGTTGAAGGCCTGAATTACGACGTTTATAAAGTCACCTTACGTATGCCACCTACCGCATCGCAGGCGGTAGAATATTTCGCCGGCCAATACCTTGAAATTATTATGCCGGATGAGCGAAAAGCCGCTTTTTCAATTGGCAGCGCGCCCGAGGCCGGCCGTTTGCTAGAGTTGCATATACGCGATGCAAGCGAGTTTTCAAAAGCAATCGTCACTACGCTGCAAACCGAGAAAACGATTGATGTAGAAATTCCTAAAGGAGACTGCTTCGTTAACGCGGCCACTATGGATGGAGAAACGCCTATCATTTTAGCGGCGGCCAGTACTGGCTTCTCGCAAATGAAAAGCATCATCGAGCATTTATTAGCACAAGGAGTGCAAAACCCTATTCATTTTTACTGGGGAGCGAGGATAGCAGCCGATTTGTACATGCCTGAGCTGCCACTAGAATGGGTTGTCACTCATAGCAATGTGGTATATCACCCAGTGGTAAGTGAGCCTGGTGACCAATGCGGTTGGACAGGGCGTACGGACTTACTGCCGGATGCTATTAGCCAAGACTTTGATACCCTTAAGAACGCAATTGTCTATACCAGTGGATCACCAGCGATGGTTTATGCCTTGCTAGATGCATGTGAGCTAAAAGGGCTGGACGAGAAAAATATGCACTCAGACGTATTTGCCTACGCACCTAGACCCAAAAAATAATTCATCGGCCAGCCGATAAGCCCGTCTGGCGACGGGGTTTATCGGTTTGGCTCATTCCCTTGGCTGAAGGCCTTAATCTCGCAAGCTTATTATCGGCCAGCCGCGTTCGGTAGCAATCTGCGTTAATGTTTCATCGGCATCGACCGCTACCGGATTCTCGACTACCTCCAGTAAAGGTAAGTCGTTACGCGAATCACTGTAAAACGAGCTTCCGGCCAGCGAGTGCTCATGCATTGAAAGCCATTCGTTTAAACGTTCAACTTTGCCGCCTTGAAAACAAGGAGTGCCAGCCACTTTGCCTGTGTACTGCCCGTTTATTTCTTCAGGGTCTGTGGCCATGATGTCATCAACACCCAAGCGTGCAGCAATAGGGCCTGTCACAAATTTGTTGGTTGCCGTAATAATCAATAAAAAGTCGCCTTTATCGCGGTGCTGTTTGAGCAGCGCTTCGGCTTTTTCAGTAATCATTGGCTCAACTTTTTCGCGCATAAACTGTTCATGCAGTTGGTTGAGTTGATCCCGTGGTAGTTCTTTTAGCGGCTTAAGAGCGAACTCTAAAAACTCATAAATGTTGAGTGTGCCAGCAACATACTGATGATAAAACGTGTCGTTCGCTTGGCGATATAGCTCACTATCGACAATGCCTTTCTCACATAGGAATTCCCCCCATGCGTGATCGCTATCGCCATGTAATAGCGTGTTATCCAAATCAAAAATAGCCAAGCTCACCTTGTGTGCTCCTCGTTAAGAATAGTTGATGCCATGTAGTGCTAAACAAGAGCGCCTATTCTACCCATTAGTGATAACAAGTTGGCAAGCTATTTGCGGATTGATGGAAGTGTGGAACAATAAGGTAATAATTTTCTAGGATGACTATTGTGATAGATTCAGATGGGTTCAGACCGAATGTAGGTATCATTCTGGCTAACTCTCTGGGTCAGGTGCTTTGGGCGCGACGAATCGGACAGGATGCCTGGCAGTTTCCGCAGGGTGGCATTAATGACGATGAAACCCCGGAACAGGCAATGTTCCGCGAACTAAAAGAGGAGATAGGCCTCACAGCTAACGATGTAGAAATTGTGGCTGTTACGCGTGGCTGGTTACGTTACCGGTTGCCTAAGCGCATGATCCGGAAACACTCCCACCCTATTTGTGTGGGACAGAAGCAAAAATGGTACTTGCTTCGTATGTTAAGCCAAGATGATGCTGTGATAATTGATGAAACAGACTCTCCGGAGTTTGATGGATGGCGCTGGGTTAGTTATTGGTACCCTCTGGGGCAGGTTGTTTCATTTAAAAGAGAAGTCTACCGTAAGGCGATGAAAGAATTATCGCCTAAACTATCAAGGCTGTGTACGTTAGAGTCGAGAGAAGTGTAGTTGATAGGATCGAAATTCGTTTAAATTAAGGAGCAGCAATGCTGGAATTACTGCGTAAAATCGTACAGGAAGTGAGTTCTGCACAAAATGTGGAGACTGCGCTTGATATGATTGTACGTAGTATTCAGCGAGGTTTACACACAGATGTTTGTTCTGTGTATCTGTTTGATCACCCCACACAACGATATGTGTTGCGAGCATCCCAAGGGCTTAATGTTGATGCGATTGGGCGTGCTTCCTTGTCTTCATCGGAGGGGATTGTAGGTTTAGTCGCGCGCAGGGCAGAGCCTATTAATCTTGAGGATGCGGAGACTCATGCGGCTTACTGTTATTTACCCGAAACAGGTGAAGAACGTTACCACGCGTTTTTAGGTGTCCCTATTATTCATCAGCGGCGCGTGCTGGGGGTCTTGGTCGTTCAGCAGCAAGCGACGCGTCGCTATGATGAATCCGAAGAAGCCTTCATGGTGACGGTATCTGCTCAGTTAGCAGGCCTCATCTCAGTAGCTGATGCAACCGGCAGTGCGGATCAGCGTGAAAGAGCACCCACACGCATGGCTGATCGACGCTTTGACGGTGTAGCAGCCGGCGCGGGAGTCGCTATTGGTCCTGTCGTTGTTATGGCATCTTTAGCTAACCTTGATGCGGTTCCCGATAAGACGGTTACCGATATAGATGCAGAAATTCAGATTTTCTATAACGCATTGGAGCGTGTACGTAATGATATTCGCGGTGTCAGTGAACGGTTAGCGGAAAAGTTACGCCATGACGAAAAGGCACTGTTTGATGTGTACCTTCGCATGCTAGATGACTCAGCGATTGCTGGCGAAGTGGTGACGGTTATCCGCTTAGGGAACTGGGCTCAAGGGGCATTGAGTCAGGTGATTACTACGAATGCAGCGCAATTTGCTGTGATGGAAGACCCTTACCTCCGCGAGCGTGCAACCGATGTGCGAGATCTTGGAAGGCGAGTGCTTACTTACTTGCAAGAGGCGAGTAACCCTGGCGATATAGAGCTGCCAGAAAACGCTATATTAGTGGCGGAAGAGCTTTCGCCTACCATATTAGGGGAAGTTTCAACCGACAAGCTTGCCGGGCTTGTTTCGGTACATGGCTCTGGCAATTCGCATGCGGCTATTTTAGCGCGCTCGATGGGTATACCAACAGTGATGGGAATCGTCGACCTGCCATTTCGTCGTTTAGATGGCCGTCTTGTGATTGTGGATGGTTACTCAGGGCGCTTGTACGTAGAGCCTTCTGAAGAATTGCTGGGGATCTACCGTGAGATCCATCGAGAACAAGCAGAGGTCACCGCCGAGTTAGCAACCTTAAGAGATCTACCTGCCATTACAAAAGATGGTCATCGTATGCCCTTGTGGGTTAACACGGGGTTGACGGCCGATGTTTCCAGAGCATTGGAGCGCGGTGCAGAGGGGATCGGTTTGTACCGAACGGAAATTCCTTTCATGGTGCGTGACTTCTTCCCTAGTGAAATGGAACAGACTCAAATTTATCGCAAACAACTCGAAGCGTTTGCTCCGCACCCAGTAACGATGCGCACGTTAGATATTGGCGGTGATAAGTCGCTACCCTACTTCCCAATTAAAGAGGAAAACCCATTCTTAGGGTGGCGAGGTATCCGAGTAACCTTAGATCATCCGGAGATATTTCTTGTTCAGATCCGCGCTATGTTGCGTGCTAGCGAGGGCTTGGATAACTTGCGTATCATGTTGCCAATGGTAACGAGTGTGTACGAGGTAGATGAGTCTAACCGGTTGCTCGATCGTGCTGTTCGCGAGCTTCAAGAAGATGGGCACGATATTAAGCGTCCGCCAGTTGGCGTGATGATTGAAGTTCCGGCAGCGGTATATCAGGTGCGATTGTTTGCTAAACGTGTGGATTTTATCTCTGTTGGCTCAAATGACTTAGCTCAGTACTTGCTTGCCGTTGATCGCAACAACCCGCGCGTGGCCGGTTTGTATATGTCCTATCATCCGGCGGTGTTGAAAGCCTTAGAGTATATTGCTCGTGAAGCTCATAAAGAGGCAATCCAAGTCTCTATCTGTGGTGAAATGGCATCAGAACCTGCGGGTGCTTTGTTATTGATGGCCATGGGCTATGATGTGCTCTCTATGAACGCGACGAACCTGCCGCGAGTTAAATCAGCCATTAGAGGTGTGCGGTTGGAGCAGGCAAGGACGTTATTCTATAAAGTGCGGCGCATGGATGATGCTGATAAAATTCAATCTTTCTTAACGGAAGCCATTCGACGAATGGGGCTTGGCCAACTGAGTCAGCCTGATTTGCCTGCATAACGCTCGCTTATTTTTCTCTTTATTATCAATTCGTTTTACATGAGGCATTTATACGCACAGAGCATCGCGTATGGAGCAAGTTAATGTAAAATGGCACTTATTTACGCCTGTATGGACAAATGTGAATGCTCTTAACTTTAGTGATGTATTTAGTGCTTGGGGCCGCGGCGGGTATCGTTGCGGGTCTATTTGGTATTGGCGGCGGGATACTTATTGTTCCTGTGTTGGTGTTTAGTTTTAGCGCGCAGGGTATGTCAGCAGACGTATTGACGCATGCGGCGGTGGCGACGTCGTTAGCGACAATTATTTTTACCTCGGTGAGTTCTATTAAGGCTCATCATAGCCGAGGAGCGGTGCGCTGGGATTTGTTCAAGCCGTTGGCGGTTGGGATAGCAATCGGTGCGGTACTCGGCGCCTTTACCGCGGATTTGCTGAGCGGGCCCCATTTGCAGATTATTATTGGTGTTTTTGCTTTCTTGGTGGCTTGCCAAATGGCCTTTGGTTTTACCCCCAAAGGCCGAGATTCAGAGCTAACTACCCCAACGTTGGCAGGGGCAGGTGGTTTTATTGGTTGGGGAGCCGCGATCTTTGGGATTGGCGGGGGCACTCTTACCGTACCCTTCCTTACTTGGAAAAAAATCTCCATGCAACAAGCCGTTGCAACGTCAGCAGCGTGCGGTTTGCCCATCGCGGTTATGGGCGCTGTTACTAATATTTACACGGGGTGGAATCATGAAAATGTAGCACCCTATAGCTTAGGTTATATTTATTTGCCGGCTTTTGCTGGGATTGTCATTAGTAGCTCCTTGTTTGCTAAATTAGGAGCGAAGTGGGCGCATAGCTTACCGGGTGATCTTCTGAAAAAAATATTCGCAGCGTTTTTGTTCATAGTGTCAATGCGCTTTTTACTGGCTAATTTGCTGTAACCAGCAAGAAGAAGGATGTCGTTTTATGTGGGTGCATGACATAGATCCTATTGCACTGGATTTAGGATTTATACAGATACACTGGTATGGCTTGATGTACCTGATTGGTTTTGCTGCTGCGTGGGGGTTAGGCTCTTGGCGCGCCAAGCAGCCAGGCTCTGGGTGGACAGAAGAGCAAATATCAGACCTTATTTTTTGGGGTGCGCTGGGTGTTGTTATCGGTGGTCGCTTTGGTTATGTATTGTTCTATAACTTTGATCAATTTCTTGCGAATCCACTGTGGCTGTTTGCTGTATGGGAAGGGGGCATGTCTTTCCATGGAGGCTTGTTAGGGGTGCTGGTGGTGTTGGCGTTGTTTGCGCGTCGTTATCATAAGACCTTTTTTGACATTGGTGATTTTGTAGCTCCGCTGGTGCCTATCGGTTTAGGTGCAGGGCGTGTTGGGAACTTTATCGGCGGAGAGTTATGGGGGCGCGCAGCTGATGTACCTTGGGCTGTTATCTTCCCACGCATCGGCGATAATGTAGCTCGCCATCCTTCTCAGTTATATGAGGCAGCCTTAGAGGGCTTGGTGATGTTTGCGGTGCTGTGGTGGTATACCAGTAAGCCTAAACCGCGAGCAGCGGCATCAGGTCTGTTTTTATTACTGTATGGTTTATTCCGCAGTTTTGTCGAGTTCTTCCGCGAGCCTGATGCGCACATTGGCTATTTAGCATTTGGCTGGCTGACAGAGGGGCAGCTTTTGTCGTTCCCAATGATTGTGGTTGGTATCGTTATTATCATTTGGGCATACCAACGTAATGTATACACTGAGCCTAAGCAGGCGTAGTCAGTTCGGACATCGATATGAAACAATATTTAGCACTTTGTCAGCGGTTAATTGATCAGGGCGAGTGGATCGAAAATAAGCGAACCGGTAAGCGTTGTCTTACCGTGATCAATGCAAACATGACGTACAATGTGGGCCAAAACCAGTTTCCTATGGTGACCACCCGTAAAACATTTTGGAAATCAGCCATTGCAGAGCTAATTGGTTACTTGCGTGGATATGACAGTGCAGCAGATTTCCGTCGGTTAGGCACTAAAACATGGGATGCCAATGCAAACCTTAATGAGGCATGGCTGAACAATCCGTATCGAACAGGGGATGACGATATGGGGCGTGTATACGGAGTACAGGGACGTCGTTGGTCTAAGCCTGATGGTGGACATATTGATCAGCTCAAAAAGCTGATTGATAACCTAAGCCAAGGTATAGATGACCGTGGGGAAATCCTGACGTTTTATAATCCGGGTGAGTTCCATATGGGCTGCTTGCGACCTTGTATGCATACCCACACTTTCTCTTTATTAAATGATACGTTGCATTTAACTTCTTATCAGCGCAGTTGTGATGTGCCACTGGGTTTGGTGTTTAATCAAATTCAAGTATTCACGCTATTAGCATTAATCGCGCAAATTACCGGTCATAAAGCGGGTTTGGCTTATCATAATATTGTGAATGCACATATTTACGAAGATCAAGTTGAACTGATGCGCGATGTACAGCTCCAACGTGAACCGTTTGATCCACCGAAGTTACACATTAATCCGGATATAAAATCACTAGAAGACCTTGAAACTTGGGTCACAATGGATGATTTTGAAGTGGAAGGTTATCAGCATCATGAGCCTATCCAATATCCTTTTTCGGTGTGATTGTGTCTTGTCAGGCTGTCTGTGGGCAGCTGTTTCACAGGAGTCAGTTATGAAACTATCGTATTTAAGTATCCTTGTACCCTTGTTGTTACCTCTTTCTAGCGCTCATGCTGCAGAAAATCGTGATGCAGCTATGAGCATTAAATTGTATCAAGTGCTCACCACTGCCGGAGCTTTTGCATCCGAGTGCAACGCACATGAAGGGGCAGAAAAAGCCGCGTATAAAAGCGCTATAGCAACAGTGACTGATGTGACGGCTAAAACAGTGAGTGAAGTACGCCCTGAAATGACAGAAGCTGATGCGAGAGATGAGCTGGGTGTTCTTACTAAAGCCATCAACGAGAAAACCAAAGCAGCTATTGAGCAAGATGGTTGCAATAGCGAACTCGCCCAAAGCATGATTGATCGCTACCATGAGCTGCTCAAAGAGGACTTTAGCACTTTAAAGAGCAGCTCTTAACGGGTTTCTATTTTTTGCGGCAGTGATAGCGGATGGCGCAGGCTGCTATGAATAAGTGTTGATAAGGTCTGCCTGCATAGCTTGTCAGTCAACGAATATAAGCAAGTCTTTATAAGACTTGCTCAAAGCCCTCAAACTTAGGGGGGCCTAAATAAATGCCTTTTGACGTACTCGCATTCGCGTGTGCTTTTCTGAAAGCTTCTGATTGTGTCCAATCACGAAACGCTTGCTCTGATTCCCAAATAGAATGCGAAGCAAATAAGGTGCATTCGTCATCGGTAGAGCCACGTAGCAATTGAAATGACTTAAAGCCGGGCACTTCGCTTAAATGGCTGTCTCGGTTTTTCCAAATGTCTGTGAATTCCTGCTCTTTGCCTAATGCAATTCGGAAGCGGTTCATAGCGATATACATGAGAGTATCCTTTGCTGGTGGCGTTTTGCCTGAATAGTGGCGTAATTGAGTGGACGACATGAAAGCGATAAAGTGCCTTAACAGTCGGTAAAAGCTGCAAAATCAGTGTAAAAAATTTATCCTGAACTGCATAGTGGTTTATTTAAGTGTTTAAAAATCAATAGCTTAATTTGTGGCATGGTTCCTGCTCTACCTTTACTAAATGATTTAATCATAAAGAGGTATATGTCATGGATTTGATTCGAGTGCTTATTGCTATTTTGTTGCCGCCATTGGGTGTTTTTCTTCAGGTGGGTATCGGTGGTGCGTTTTGGTTGAATATCTTATTAACCTTATTGGGATACATCCCCGGTATTGTCCATGCTATTTGGGTGATCGCTAAGCGCTAGCGATGGTGTTTTCCGTATTAAGTTTAAAAGGGCTCTGGTGAGCCCTTTTTTTGATCTGCGCTGGCATCTTAGAAAGCTACGGGTTAAGACGGTTGGTGTATTTGCACGCTAGGAATACGTTGGCTAACAGTGGCTTTTTTCTGTTTTTTGCGTGTGAGGAGTTTATCAACGCACTGCTCCTCATCATTTAAAATAACGATGCACTCTAGGCATTGTACGCATTCGTTGTAGTCTATTTCACCGCTTTTCTTAATGGCTTTTATTTCACAGCGATGGTGGCAGGTTTGGCAAGGAGAACCGCAAAAGTCGACTCGTTTTAGTAATTCAAAGCGACGCAACCAGCCAATAGCTGCCAAGCCTGCGCCCAATGGGCACAAATAGCGGCAGTAAAACTTATGAATAAACATCCCTACAATCAGCAGCCCTACGGCATAAAGCACAAATGGCCAATGGCGGATGAAAACTAAGGTTATACTGGTTTTAAAGGGTTCTACTTCAGATAGCTTTTCGGCCCACGTTAATGAATAGAAAGAGACGGCTACTAGCCCGCCTATAATGGGATATTTTAGATAGATTAAGCGACGGTGAAGTGTAGCCGGAACGCGTATCTGTTTAAGGCCTATTTTTTTGCCCAACCAAGAGGACATTTCCTGTAAGGCTCCAAAAGGGCAAAGCCATCCACAAAAAAGTCCGCGTCCCCAGATAAATAAACTAATAAAAGTGACAATCCACAGGATAAAAATGACGGGGTCTAATAAAAAAATGGTGATGTCAAAGCCGTCTTTTATCGAATGGAACAAAGTGAAAATGTTAACGACGGACAATTGGCCTTGCGCATAAAATCCGATGAAAAAGAGAGTGAATGCCAAATACCCCCAGCGAAAAGCATGGAAGTGTTTCCAGCGACTTAGGCGGTCTTGCTTGATAAAGCTAACGATTAAAACAGTTAGGCCTATTAATAAAATACATACGCTAACCCAGCGATCCATCCAAAGCTTTATCCACAACGGTAGTGGCTTTGCGGTGTCTATTTGTACGGGTTCCCATTCACTGTCAGGAAGCTGGTAGTGGCTAAGGAAAGTTGCGCTGTCGCTAATCAAGTGATTTCTTGCAAGGTTTACATGTAGCTTAAGATCAACAGGGCTGCCTGGGTCAAAACCTGCGCTGCCTTTAATTCTTAAAAAATGGGCCGTCGAGAAGCGAGGCGCACCAGGAGTAATAATGTCATTAAATTCGCTGGGTGCATTGATATCGCGTATTTCTACCGATAAGCCTCCTTGGTCTAAGGACAAGCGTGATGGAACGGTTGCTGGTGTGTAGTTTTCTTCGGCATGGGGGTAAAGGCCGCTAGAGCCAACCCAAAGAAGGTGGTCGCCAGGTGTTAAACGGTCCATCAGCGCTTTGTAGCGTGCTTCGCCAAGCAAGTTTACTCCTACTTGAGGAGCGTTTAGATAGGCATAAGCTAATGTGATGAAAGGGGTGTTTGGCGCTGTTGTATTTGAAAATTCGGGGTAGCTGTTGAGTGATCGACCTAACGACTCTTCTACTTCTGTTTGCGATAGTGTCCATTGATGTATGAGATTATTGTTGGCAAGTGCGTCCCAGCTCTGCGAAATAATTGGTTTTTCAAGTAGGCGAGACTGAGTTGGCAATGCAAAGCCTTCCAAGCGTGCGCGCGCTACTTGCAGCGCAGTCGATAGCACGACATCATTGATTATCATCACGGAAATAGTGGCCTTCGTGACGCCGTCAAAAACAACCGTGCCACTTGCGCCTCCGTCTGATTGTGAGCTCAACTGCGAGTTTTGTGCGCTGCCAACAATGATTTGGTTACGTACCGAACGATTGCGATACTGCGCTAAAAACTCATGCATCGATTCGTTTCCCAGCCCATGTAAAAAAACGGGTTCATGATGATCGATAACCGTGACATCCTGAAATGATCCGTCAGGTTTAAGGCCTATCAGTAGTCTAATTGGCTTACCTGCAAAACCGGCAAGATTATTAATCTCATCAGACAACCACGCATATCCAAGCAGCTCATCGAGCTGATAAGCCGCATAGACAGGTAAGTCGGCTTCTTTATCGCCAAAACGGGTGGCTTTGGGGAATAGCGCTTGTAGTGGGAGACCATCAACCAGTGGTTTGCCCGCATAGGTAGGGCTCATCACGGCTTCATTGGCCTGAACTGCGGCGCTCGTTAGCAGCCACAAATGTACAACCACAAAAAGTGGCAATAATATACGGTACAGCATATCAAACGGTCCTTACCGGCACGGTATCCGGCTTTTACTTATTGTTATGGGGGAGGAGGCGTTTAACGAATATCAGGTATAACTGTGGAGCAGAGTCGTTGGCTTATCAATAGTACAGAGGGGTAGGGCTTTTGAGACTAAAGTTCTGATTCTTTGTTATTGCATCATGTGGTCGTTATTTTTTCGAGATAGACAGTGCAAACCACTCGCAATAGTGAAGCAAAGTTACCGGTTTCCCCACGGCGAATGACCACTTCACGGTATAGGTCGCTCAAGAACTTGGGAGTGCTGGACTCTTCGCTTTCAGCTATTTCATCAATGATGTTCCAAAAATGATTTTCCAAGCGAATGCTTGTAACCGCGCCTTCGATTCTAACTGAGCGAGTTGTTGTTTCGTATAAGCTTGGGCTGGTGCTGGAGTATAAATGGCACATAATAAAAGAGAGCTCCCTGCAAAGGTTAGCTCTCTTTATAAATCACGTAACAGGTATCATCAACCTATGAGGTTGTTTAGGTAAGAACGATTTGTTCTTACAGTGTTATCTTGGCGCCTAAAACGTCTAAAAACTGCTTTAACCAAGCCGGGTGTGCTGGCCATGCAGGTGCTGAAACGATGTTGCCGTCAGTATAGGCATGGTCAACAGCAATGTCTTGGTATTCACCACCGCATAGGCGAACTTCAGGTGCGCATGCTGGGTAAGCGGATACTTTGCGGCCCTCTACAATGCCGGCGGCTGTTAGTACTTGGGCTCCATGACACACGGCTGCAATAGGCTTATTGGCTTGAGCAAACTCGCGAGTAATCTCAAGAACGCGCTCATTTAAACGTATGTATTCGGGTGCTCGGCCGCCGGGAACGACAAGTCCAACATAGTCGTCAGTATTAACGGTATCGAAATCTGCATTAAGCTGAAAGTTGTGGCCGGGCTTTTCACTGTAAGTTTGGTCACCTTCAAAGTCGTGAATAGCGGTTCTGATCGAATCGCCAGCTTGCTTGTCTGGGCAGACGGCTTCTACGGTATAGCCAACCATGGCAAGTGCTTGAAATGGCACCATAACTTCATAGTCTTCAACGTAGTCGCCCACTAAAAATAATATTTTTTTAGACATTACATGCTCCTTGTTATTGTGAATGTGTGCACGATAAGTGGAGTATCGACTTGGTTGGAGGGCTTGGGGTAATAGTGGGTTACTACATTCGATAATTTCAGCGGCAGATGAGCGCGAGATATTGGTATTTAGCGGTGTAAACGTGCCGCTAATGTGCACAAGCTTCTGGCTGTAGTAAACTGCCCACCCTAGAATTGATAATAACGATAGGTCAGCCTCCGTGTGAGCGCTACCTATTAAGTTAGGTAGTCACCCATGAGATTAGCAATGATAGTCGCACAGTCGTCTAACCGTGTGATTGGTCGAGACAATAAATTGCCGTGGTATTTGCCGGGCGATCTCAAATATTTTAAGCAAGCCACCATGGGTAAGCCGATTATTATGGGTCGTAAGACCTTTGAATCTATCGGGAAGCCATTGCCGGGGCGTCTTAATATCGTCATCAGTCGAGATGCTTCTTTTACGGCCCAGGGCATCAAAGTTGTTATGTCTTTACCTGAGGCCATTGAATTGGCCGAAAGTCAGGCGCTAATTGATGGCGTAGACGAGGCAATGATTATTGGTGGCGCTCAAATTTACGCATTAGCTTTGCCTGAAGTAGAGCGCTTGTATATTACGCAAGTACATGCGGATATAGAGGGAGATGCTTATTTTCCCGAATTTAATCGCTCGCAATGGACCGAGCTCGGCCGTGAAGACTTTTCGGCGCAAGGCCCCAACCCTTATGACTACAGCTTCATTGTTTATCAGCGGAGCAAATAAATGGTTATTGATGAGCGTTTATTGGCGGCGTTGTCGGATGGTCAATTTCATTCAGGGCAAGAGCTTGGTCAGCATCTAGGTATTAGCCGAAGTGCTATCTGGAAGCAAATGAAAAACCTTGAGTCCTTGGGTGTTGAGATATACAGCATCCGTGGACGCGGATATCGAGTGCCCGGCGGTTTAGAGCTGCTTTGTGAAGAGAGAATTGTATCCGACTGCAGCGATTTGGTGGCACGCCACCTTCGTAACATTACCGTACAGCGCGTGGTTGACTCAACCAATACGCTCGCCATGCGTGATATGCAGCAAGGGTTAGCGGATGCGCACCTATATTTGGCTGAGTATCAAACGGCGGGTAAAGGGCGGCGCGGACGCCAATGGGTCAGCCCTTTTGCTCGTAATTTATACTTTTCGTTGGTGTGGAATTTTTCTCATGGCGCCGCGGCCCTAGAAGGGCTGAGTTTGGTTGTGGGTTTGGCCCTGCAACAAGCGCTAACCGCCATGGGTTTATCAGGCATTGAGCTAAAGTGGCCAAATGACTTATTGGTTGATTCGAAAAAACTTGCGGGCATTTTGCTCGAAATGCAAGGTGATGCATCAGGTGAGTGCCAAGTAGTCATTGGTGTTGGGATCAATGTCACGATGTCAGATGAAGCAAGCGAGGGAATAGATCAACCGTGGGCGGATTTGTCTTCACTGTCACAAACACCAATCTCTCGTAATCAATTAATGGCCACTGTGCTGAATCACCTTATCCCCATGCTAGAGCAATTTAAAGTGGACGGCTTTGCGGCATTTCAGGACGCATGGCACGCGTGCCATGCGTATCAACAGCAACCGGTTAGGATTATCTCGGGGCATCGAGAGGTGGTCGGTGAGTGTCAGGGAGTTGATGCGCAAGGAGCCTTGATCATCCATCACTCTGACGGTGTAGAGCATTTTCATGCAGGTGAAGTTAGCGTGAGAGCTTACCATGCGTCTTGAAATAGATGTGGGAAATACCTTTGTGAAATGGCGCTGGGTTTCTGACGGCACGATTACTAAAGCGCTTCGGTGTCTGAAAGAGCCCTTTTTGTCTCGTATTGCTGATATTGATGAGCCAGAATTGGTGCTTGATGAGCTTTGCGATATTTGGATAGGCTCAGTAGCCGGTCGCGAATTTAACGAAGCACTCACGCGGGCACTAAAAACACGTTGGGATATAACGCCTTTATTTGCTGTGTCAGCAAGTTCAGCAGCGGGTGTGCGCAATAGTTACATAGAGCCTACTAGGATGGGGGTTGATCGTTGGTTAGCAATGTTAGCTGCACGGCATCAGGATGACGGGGCCTCTACCGTTGTTGATTGCGGAAGTGCAATCACCATTGATTATTTGAGCGCGCAGGGAGAGCACCTAGGTGGGTATATTGTTCCAGGCTTACAAATGATGCGTGCTAGCTTGTTAAATAATACTGCTAACGTTCGCTATGATGATGAAGACTTATTGAGTATTGAACCTGGGACACATACCGGAGCCTGTGTTAATAATGGTACGCGATACTTATTGCAGGCGTTAGCTGGTCAATTGTTAGAAGAAGTGTCTAAGTCTGGTTCGCAGCTTTATATAACAGGTGGTGATGGTTATTTGCTGCAGGCGCAAATGCCGGGTGCGCTATTGGTGCCAGACCTTGTACTGGACGGACTCATGTGGGCTGATAAACAGTGATGAAATGGTGGGTTATATTTTTACTGTTGGCTAATGCGGTTGTGCTATTTGCATTCAGTATGCTCGAATCTCCGTCTGGCCCGACGCAGGCGCCGTCGAATGATATACATACTATACGGCTGGTCAATGAGCTAAATTTGCCGTTGGGCCAAGATCCGATCTCTGTTCAAAAGCAGAATAATCAGGCGGGTGTTTGCTTCGATTATGAAATACCTGCTAATGAAGACGATATTGCACAAGTTAGCGATTTTTTAGTAGAGCAAGGGTTAGAGCCGGTGATTAACACGCAATTGGATGAGCACGTTAAAATCTCGGTGTTTATCAGCGAAAGTGGAAAATTTGATCGTAAAATGATCAATAAAATCAATGAAATCCTCTTAGATAGCAAACCAGACGTAAAAATAGCAAAAAAAGTGTGTAAAGGGCTTGCATCTATAAAACCTGATCATTAACATATGCGCCACTTCGTTAAGCCGGTATAGCTCAGCTGGTAGAGCAACTGACTTGTAATCAGTAGGTCCCGAGTTCGACTCTTGGTGCCGGCACCATTTACGAAGTGGCCTTGATGGTGGGGTTCCCGAGTGGCCAAAGGGATCAGACTGTAAATCTGACGCGCAAGCTTCGGTGGTTCGAATCCACCCCCCACCACCATATAATGCTCGGTTTAGCGGGTATGGTATAGTGGCTATTACCTCAGCCTTCCAAGCTGAAGAGGTGGGTTCGATTCCCACTACCCGCTCCAGAGTATGTCTTTGGGCGAAAGTGTAAATCTAGTAGCTTAATATGTTTGTAGTTTAGGCTGTTAGGGTAAAGCTCAAGTAGCTCAGGGGTAGAGCACACCCTTGGTAAGGGTGAGGTCGGCGGTTCAATTCCGCTCTTGAGCTCCAGAATTTGAAGGGTAGATGTAGCAATATATCTGCCCTTTGTTGTATTTGTGATTCACGTATTACCTTTTTGGGAAGCTAACGATGGCTAAGAAATCATTTGAACGTAA
>NZ_JAPNXU010000076.1:0-359 GCF_030397555.1 Neptunomonas sp. CHC150 | reverse complement strand
TGATACGGGCTTCGACTTCCAGCAGCTCGTTAACTTTGGTTGCTTCGTCTAAGTTCGCTACCAAAACAACATCGGCGATCACATCGTGCTCAGTATCTGGGATAGCTTTACAAGTCAGCACATCACCATGGCCGTGATGTCCTTTAGCCATAATGTAGTCATTTAACTGGTCAAGAACTGGCTGTGGTGTTACTCCGACCTCCATCAAGATCAATGCTTCAGCAGTACCCGGTTTCACTTCACCTGTATTGTTGAAATAGATGTTATCGCTGCGAATCCCGGCAACACTGGAAATAATGGAGCGGTAGACATCATCAATGTGCCTGTCTCTTATAGACATCTGACGCTGCCGACGATAA
>NZ_JAPNXU010000075.1:0-365 GCF_030397555.1 Neptunomonas sp. CHC150 | reverse complement strand
TTCTATAGGCAGTTAAAGCAAGAATAAGGGGGAGATATCCCAATGAGTCAAACGACAATCCCGCTCGAATTTGAGCGTTATCTGCAAAGTCAGATTGGTGCCGGTAATGCGCCAGATATGAATGCAATGATTTTTGCGCACATTCCAGGGCTAGGCCCAAGCCAAACAATTAACCGTGAAAATGGTTTACCTGATAGTTCGCTGTGGGTTCACCAACAAGACATCGACCAAGTGGGTAAACTGGGTGACAACGCACTGGCGTATTCAGTTGTGATCCCCGGTACTGTTGCAGAATTCACCTTTAATGCAATGTATCTGCGTGACAAGAGTGTGGCAAATTCTTGCGGAATGGTGGTCCACAAAGC
>NZ_JAPNXU010000074.1:0-340 GCF_030397555.1 Neptunomonas sp. CHC150 | reverse complement strand
ATACGCCACTACCCAAAGCGAAGCGAGTGAAATCCATATCAAACAATGAAAAGGAATATGAAGAATGAGCAAACCAATTACAAAAGAAATGTGGGCTGAGATTGAAGCGGAAATGGCAGGTGGTTGGGTTGCTATCGCTTTTAATTACAAAGGTCATGAGGTGTCGGTAAATCGTGTCCGTGCATCTGAATCAAAAACATGCCTGGAAGTATACGTTGATGGCGTTATCAAAGGTGAATGGATGAATTGCTGGGATGAAGAAAAATTAAAAAATCGCCCCGTCATCATTGAAGATATTTGGTGCTTAAAAACCAAAGCTAAATATTCCGCAAAGCATAAA
>NZ_JAPNXU010000073.1:0-368 GCF_030397555.1 Neptunomonas sp. CHC150 | reverse complement strand
GTTTAAAAAAGTTCTAACAAATCTGAGCCGATTTAAACAGTGTTTAAACATGGTTCAGTAAACTATTTTAGGTGAGATTGCACAAGTCAGCTTGATAAGCTGATTTTTTCGGGTAATCTTTAAGCCCTTAGCAATCGCAATTCAATTCATTCCCCTTTATCAAAATAGAGCAACCGACGTTATTTCTCGTCGGTTGCTTTTTTTTTGCATTCTTAACTCCACGAAACGAGTTCATACCAACTAATCCAATGAGGAGGTTGTTATGTAAGTTCTGATTTATGGAGCGAGTAATGAAGAAAACCCATTTGGCCGTGTGCTTTAACCTTTCCCAAACTGTTATCGATGGTTTGGGTCTGTCTCTTATACAC
>NZ_JAPNXU010000072.1:0-402 GCF_030397555.1 Neptunomonas sp. CHC150 | reverse complement strand
TGCTTGAGTTCATCCTTTAGTTCACCTTTCATGATGCCGAACTGCTCTTTCAGTGCAGTTTTAAGTTGTTCTTCGGTCACTTTTTCTTCCTCTGGTTCAGGATCAGGTTTTTGCTCTGGTTGTTCATCACCAGAATTGAAAAAGGCATTACACAAGGCAAAGAATCGGTCTGTTTTTGAGTAACACTCATCAAGGCTGATTTCTTCCAGTTGGCTGCAACTCAGCTCTGTGGTTTGACCTTCTTGTCGTGAAAACTGAAGTAATGAAACACCAGACGACGCAGGGGAATCGGTCACGGCTAACCCCATCAGGTAGCACTTTCCTTGCCCTTTATAGTCTGGCTTGGGTTCTATGGAGGTAAACAGCTTCTGCCCAAGCTTATTCTGTCTCTTATACACATCT
>NZ_JAPNXU010000071.1:0-242 GCF_030397555.1 Neptunomonas sp. CHC150 | reverse complement strand
AAGCGTCCGAACACCGAGCAAGCGGAATATCGTTTAATGTCCATCTTTGGCACTGTCCCCGAATCTCTCTTTTCACTTTCATTTAGACTAACTTTATATGTTTCTTGAACGGATCGGTTCTCTCTAATTCTTTCTTTTTCCGATATACGAAACCGATATATCTCGGTTTTTTTGATTTTTCTACGTGAGCTTATTTTCATTCACTTTGTGTTTTTTTCAGGGGACTCTTTTAGTGCTGTCTC
>NZ_JAPNXU010000070.1:0-428 GCF_030397555.1 Neptunomonas sp. CHC150 | reverse complement strand
GTCTCCCCTTCTGGACTGGCTTAGTCCACTGAATAGGTCCACAAAACTAGTCCACTACAACGCCAAAAAAGATAAAATAAAAGAGCAGCTTAGAAACATGTTTCTAAGACCTAGGATGCGTAGCGCTACGCGCGACCAAGCACTTCTAGAGGGTGAAATAGTTTGTATTTTCGCAGGTCGTTCCTCCCTGGCTTAATTCAGCCTTTTCATCCAACCAGAATCACTTGGTCTCGCCTACTCAACGCATCCCAATAGCATGCACTAAAATTAGCAATTTCCCTCTCCAGTTCGGCACTTTCAGTGATTGAATTTCTTAACGCTTATAGAGCACTTTCATTCCCACATAACAATTAAATCCCCTCGGAGGGGGACGCTGAACGCGATTGATTTAGGAAACGAAAAGTAGATCGGTGCACCTTGATTTTTTG
>NZ_JAPNXU010000007.1:0-55075 GCF_030397555.1 Neptunomonas sp. CHC150 | reverse complement strand
CTTTCGCTGCCGTCCTAAGCAAGGAGTGCGCATTCTACAGACACCCCATTTAGAGTCAACAGCCAAGTCGTAATTTTATTCATTTTTTTAAAATTAATAGAGAGACTTGACCCACATAGAACCTCTGCACCGCAATTTCACAAGCTGCTAACCGCGGTGATCCGACACAAAAGGGTTATTTTTCTTCTCATACCCCAAAGTCGATACTGGCCCATGCCCAGGTATAAAAACCACTTCGTCACTTAAACTAAAAAGCTTATCTTTTATTGAAGAGATAAGCGTAGGATGATCCCCGCCAGGGAAGTCTGTGCGCCCGATTGAACCATTAAAAATCACATCGCCAACCTGAGCTACTTGAGAGGCCTGATGATAAAACACAACATGCCCTGGCGTGTGGCCAGGACAATGTAAAACCGATAATTGCTCATTCCCCACTTGAACCACTTCACCATCTGTTAGCCACCGATCTGGCGTAAAGCTTTCAACTGCAGGAAAACCAAACATTGAACTTTGCTTCTTTAGCCCTTCAATCCAATAAAGGTCATCGTAGTGCGGCCCTTCAATAGGCAGACCTAGCTGCTCTTTTAATGCGCCTGTTCCACCTACATGATCTATATGCCCATGGGTCAGCAGAATTTTTTCTAGGACCACTCCCTCTTCTTCTATTGCCAGCAGTATCTTTTCGATATCTCCACCGGGGTCTACCACTGCCGCTTTTTTGGTAGCCTCACACCACCATAACGTACAATTTTGCTGAAAGGGCGTAACAGGAATGATTCGATATTTCATACATAAGCTCCTAGTAACTTGAGGCTATTATATACTAGGAGCTCATTAATACTGCCATCACCCACCGTCAATCGTTAGCTTCAGTTTTAAATGCCTTCACCATAGATAAGAGCTGATTCTCTACTGCTCGCAATTCTTTTGATGCCGACTCGCTTTTAGCACCCAAATCAGCATTATGCAGGGAGAGCTGGCGCAACGACTCTACGTTCTTTTGTATTTCCTCAATAACCGAAGTTTGCTGGCCAGCTGCACTGGCCACACTGACGGTTTGGCCTGATATACCGTCCATACTTTCAGTGACGGAACTAAACACTTGGCCTACAGCTCCTGACACGCTGCGACTTTTTTCAACCACACCTTTAGTTTGATCTAGCTTACTTACTACCATCCCGACAGAAGAAACTATGTTTTCTACCGTCGTACGTACTTCCGAAGTGGAGTCTTTTGTTCGGGTAGCCAACGTCCTTACTTCATCAGCCACTACAGCAAACCCCCGACCATACTCACCCGCTCGCGCTGCCTCTATAGCCGCATTGAGCGCAAGCAAATTTGTTTGCTCTGCAATTTCGGTTATCACCCCAATAACATGCTCAATCTCTACGGTATGCTGCTTTAAGTTTTGAGCTTCTTTCTCGGCCAGCTCCATTTGCTGGGAAATGCTGCTTATCGCTTCTATTATATCTTCTAGATGTTTACGCCCGTCCAGAGCTTCATTGTTAGCCTGCTGAACAGCATCTGATGTAGCCGTCATGCTCTGGGATATTTCTAAAGCCGAAGCGGCTAGCTCCTCGACAGAGACTGCTACCATATCTGTCTCCTCACTTTGTCGATTAGCGCCTTGCTTCGAATCAATTGATATTGACTCAGATGCAGTTACCACCCGATCAATTTCTCCGCAAAAATCCCCCAATCTTCCTAGCACGGTTTTGGTACTTGCCGTCTGCATCTGCAAACCGTACTCAACCGCCCCGATATTATCTAACCTGCCGGTAAAAAGTTTCTGCATCACTTCGTTAGACGATATGCCTTTTGCTTTGTTAGCCAACACATTCAAAGGCTTTATATAACCAAGATATAGCCCTGCAAGACCGCCCCCCTGAAGAAAGGCCAACAGCAATCCCAACAACCATTCTCCTTTTACAAACAAAGCTCCTAGCAAAACTAAAGAGAGCAACACAAACAGTCCAGTTGCGAATAGAGTCGAGCTTATGACTGATTGCTTAATAGGGTTGTTTCCATTATTGAGGGCGTTATACATTTTTATAGCGTCTTGCTTTTGAGCAGCAGACGGCAACGCTCTAACTGATTGATAGCCTACTTTTTCTCCATTTTGATACACAGGAGTAACGTAAGCATCAACCCAATAGTAATTACCATTTTTACATTTATTAACAACCAAGCCCCGCCACGGTTTGTTCTGCTTAAGCATCGCCCACATGTTTTCGAACGCTGCTTTAGGCATGAAGGGATGACGCACAATACGGTGAGGACTTCCGAGCAGCTCATCGTGTGAGTATCCACTGATCTTTACAAACTCATCATTAGCATAAGTGATACGCCCTTGAATATCGGTGGTGGAAATAAGCTGATCCGTGGCGGCAAAGGTAACTTCGCTCCCAGTAAGGGTGACTGATGGCATAAAAATCCCTGTCAATTGAATGTGAACCAAAACTGAATAATGTCTGTTGTAACGGCGTGCGAACTAATATCTTTAATATTGTCTTAGACTATAATAGTTCGTATTACTCATACTGACCCAAAAATGCTCAGACAATCATTTAAAGTAGAGATGCATGGCCTCGATTAGCGATTACACTCAACAACTGGCGGAACTACGCCCCAAGCTTGTAACCTTTACGATGCTTCAAATCCCTGATCGGAATTACGCAGAAGATCTCGTTCAAGACTCGATTATCGCGGCCATCGAGAGCATTGAAAAATACGAAGGCAAAGCCGCTTTTGAAACATGGGTTTATAGCATTTTGAAATATAAGCTAATTGACTATATTCGCCAGAAAAAACGCGAACAAGAGCGCTTTGTTTCTGATGAAAACGATGTTGATATTGACTCCTTTTTTAATAAAAAAGCTCACTGGAATGCCGACGATACTCCACAACAATGGCATAACCCCGAGGAGCTGCATCTACGTACACATTTTTGGGAAGTTTTTGATTTTTGCCTACTACATTTACCCAGTAGCACCGCTAGAGTTTTCGCTTTGCGCGAGCTAATGGAAATGGAAACAGAAGAGATTTGCGATAGTTTGGGCATTTCTGAGCAAAACTGCTGGACAATTTTGCACAGGGCTCGTTTAAAACTAAGAAGCTGTTTGGAGCGCGGCTGGTTTCTTAAAACAGGAGAAAGCGTATGAAGTCATGCGTCCAAGCGACTTATCTTATGTCTAAGCAATTAGATACACAATTAACACTTTTAGAGAAGATGAGTTTGCGAATGCACTTATTTATGTGCGGTAATTGTAATCTGTGTAACGATCAATTAACGACAATTCATGACTTATGCAGCCAGCGAATTACTGACATTCATTTAAAGGGTCGCGACAAGGAGTAACCCTTGTCGCTGTCGAGCACCAACTATTCACTACACCTTATGGTAAAGCTCTGCACCCGTACTTTTAAATTCCGCCGACTTTTCTTGCATCCCCTGCTCTGCTTTCGCGTTAATAGCCGCTACCTGCGACGCATCCAACTCGCGAACCTCTTGTGATATTTTCATAGAACAAAATTTTGGTCCACACATCGAGCAGAAATGTGCAACCTTCGCAGATTCTTTAGGCAAAGTCTCATCGTGGTAGGCTTTGGCAGTATCAGGGTCAAGACCGATATTAAATTGATCTTCCCAGCGGAATTCGAAGCGTGCTTTCGACATCGCATTATCACGTATCTGCGCTCCAGGGTGCCCTTTTGCTAAATCCGCTGCATGAGCCGCGATTTTATAAGTGATAATGCCCGTTTTAACATCATCTTTATTAGGAAGCCCCAAGTGCTCTTTAGGCGTAACGTAACACAACATAGCGCAGCCATACCAACCGATCATTGCTGCTCCTATCCCCGATGTAATATGGTCATATCCCGGAGCAATATCAGTCGTTAGAGGCCCTAACGTGTAAAAAGGAGCTTCGTGGCATTCGGTTAGCTGCTTGTCCATATTTTCTTTGATCATATGCATCGGCACATGCCCAGGACCTTCGATCATGACTTGGACATCGTGCTTCCAAGCTATTTTGGTCAGCTCACCCAACGTCTCTAGCTCAGCAAATTGCGCTTCATCATTTGCATCATACACAGACCCAGGACGCAGACCATCACCTAATGAAAAGGACACATCGTAAGCTTTACATATTTCGCAGATATCTTCGAAGTGCGTGTATAAGAAATTTTCTTCATGGTGAGCTAAGCACCACTTAGCCATGATTGATCCACCACGCGAGACAATCCCGGTCATTCGCTTTGCCGTCATAGGCACGTAACGCAACAAAACACCCGCGTGGATAGTAAAGTAGTCCACACCTTGTTCGGCTTGCTCAATTAACGTGTCGCGAAACACTTCCCAATTTAGATCTTCAGCAACACCATTCACTTTCTCTAGCGCTTGGTAGATAGGTACAGTCCCGATAGGGACAGGCGCATTACGTAATATCCACTCCCTCGTTTCATGGATATTTTTACCTGTGGATAAGTCCATGATGGTATCCGCACCCCAACGGGTTCCCCACGTCATCTTTTCTACTTCTTGTTCAATAGATGACGATAATGCGGAGTTACCAATATTACCGTTAATCTTCACTAAGAAGTTACGGCCAATAATCATTGGTTCACATTCTGGGTGGTTGATATTTAACGGAATAATCGCCCGGCCTTCGGCAACCTCTTTGCGGACAAATTCAGGCGTAATTTCATCGGGCAAATTAGCACCAAAACTAAAGCCTGGATGCTGTTGAGCAACGCTTTGCCCCTCCACTTTATTCTTAGCCAACTTCATGTTTTCACGGATGGCAATGAATTCCATTTCCGGCGTTATGATACCTTTACGCGCATAATGCAATTGCGTAACGTTGCAGCCTTCTTTAGCTCGGCGTGGCTTTCGAGTCAGCTCAAACCTTAATTCATCCAAACGTAAATCTGCTGCACGGGTTTGACCATAAACAGACGTCAAGCCATCAAGCAGAACAGTATCTTGTCGCTCATCTATCCAGCTTTCTCGCAAGGGTGCCAAGCCCTTGCGGATATCAATTTCCGCCTCTGGGTCAGTGTACGGCCCAGAGGTATCATAAACATACAGAGGCTCGTTCGGTTCACCACCAAATGCTGTGGGTGTTATATCTAAAGAAATTTCACGCATGGGCACTCGAATATCGGAACGGCTACCTTCGATATACACCTTGCGCGATTTAGGAAATGGCTGCACAGAGGCATTATCAACCTGTGCACTTTGGCTCAACTGGCGATTATTTGTCATAACTATCCTGTCATTATTCTGTTTATTAATATTCTCTGACGTCAGAAGTCGAATTCCAGAGCGTCGCGAAATGGTGTAAAGGCCCATGTCCACTACCTACATCTAACTGATCCGCAGCAGCTATAGATTCCGATAAATATACTTTGGCCTGTGAGACAGCCGCGTCTAAACTTAAGTGCTTAGCAAGCAGCGCAGTAATTGCTGATGAGAGCGTACAACCTGTACCGTGTGTATTTTGTGTATTAATTCGTTTGGCGCGATAAGCCTGTACATGCTTGCCATTCGAGAGAAGATCAATTGCATCATTATCTCCCTCCAAGTGGCCACCTTTTAGCAATACATGCTTGGCCCCTAACTCATGCAGTTTCGGCAATAGCGCATACATCCCATCAATAGTGGTGGGCTCATCAAGGCCAACTAAAGCCGCAGCTTCGGGTAAATTAGGCGTGATAAGATAAGCGCGAGGTAAGATCTGCTGCTTGAGCGCCGCTACCGCATTCATAGGCAATAGCGCGCTCCCACTTTTAGATATCATGACAGGGTCAACGACCAAGGGGATAGTAGGATAACGGCTCAGCGCCTGGGCCACTGTCTCTATGATATCAACGGAGCCCAACATACCTACCTTGATCGCATGAATAGCAATATCCGTTAGCACAGCATCGATTTGAGCGGCGATTACGTCATTAGGAATAGGGTGAATTGCTGAAACGGTGTGCGTATTTTGCGCCGTGACCGCTGTGATGACTGACGCTCCGTAAACACCGAGCGCAGAGAAAGCTTTTAAGTCAGCTTGTATGCCTGCACCACCTCCGCTATCAGAGCCTGCGATGGTCAGCACATTTGGGATTGCAAATGATTTCATCTCGATTCCTACGCCAGTGCAAACTGGATCAGGTTCAGCGGGTATCATCTCAGCCTCAACATAAGGCACCCCGACAAGATAAATTAAGTGTACGTTGTCCGCTTTTTTATGTCTATATTTGCTGAACAACAAGCGATTGAATGATCACTCAAGAATTCGGTATGAAAAATAGGACTTTTTCCTATATCCAAAAATTCTCACTCAGACATAATAACAACCGTGGATCTCCTGTTCATGGAACGAATGTAAGGAAGGCCTCGACAAGCGGAATGGACACAAGGATTGTCCGAATGGAATCAACTAATTAGCAATAATTAGCACCGCAAGGAAAAAGGAAGCCAAAAAGAGAACTTTGCATACGGATTTGCGAAGTTCTCACCACTTCCCACCTCGTTATACACTGAGCTACCTACTCTTCTTTAATACAAAACGCTTTACAACTTATCTCTAAAAATGATGACTATTTGACGATAGCAATAGTATGCGCCTACTCACGACAGCACACCAAAGCAAATAGGTTTGAAGCGGCAACAATCAGAAAATTGTATCAAAGAAGTATCTTAAAGCTCATGCAGGGACGCCTGTCGACAAGCCCCAAATGGATCGCACAACATCAGAGGCTGGCTCAGAGCAATCGCCCGCTATCCATTTAGCCAACCCGCCCGCTACATCTTGAAATAGTTGAGGTTCAGGTTGCGGCTTTTCCAGCCAATGCTGAAAATCACGAGGTTGGAAATCATCCATTACTGTAGCCAATTGAAGCCGATCTAAAAGAATGGCATTTGAGCGCTGTTCAGACTGACCTTGCATAGGCTTAGTTAAAAACTTTTTACCATACTGCATTGTTTCGCTAGCTAAGCCAAAGCCACAATTTGAAAACACCCCAGAACAAGCCGCTAAATCTTGCTCAAACCCTGCACGACTAAGAGGTTTAAAGTGAACATTATTGATTGAATGCGCAAAAGAACGCTTACTATATACGTGAAAGCGATAATCAGTAAACGAAGCAAACCAATCAATCAATGTTTCATCTGTTTCAAATGGGAGATAAACCAGAACCAGCCCTTCATCAACTGTCCTTGAATATTGGGGCGGGCTAATTAGAGGCGGAACAATTGTTCGGTTAAAGTGATCCCAATGCACCCCTACGGGTATCGTAACAGGAGCAAATATCTGAACGCCTAAACGCAACATCAACGAGCGCCAGCCATCGGGCAACTTGTGCATAAAAGCATACTGATGTGCGATACCAATAGACTTTTTACCGCGCAGTTTCGCCGCCCAAGCGGTCACCGGCTCAAAGTCAGAGAGAATAAGATCATAACTCTGGACATCCAGCGACTTAATATCACGGATCAGCGTGCTTAAACTATTCCTTGTGAGGGTATCCCACGACTTAACTTTTGCGCCCTCTCCCATGTAAAAGGTTAAACCGCGACGCGTTTGGTAGTCGCCGAACAACTCCATATCAAACAGTTCGTCAGCAGGGCGACCACTGAATAAGTAATCAACATCAACGCCGGCCTGCTTGAGCGCGGGTGCCATGACCCGTGCGCGTGTTATATGACCATTACCTGTCGCTTGCACACCATATAGCACCTTCATGACTACACTCGCCTCATAAAGCAAACCCAATAAGCACAGCCAACTCAGCGCAACAGATACCTAACGCAGCGCCAGCGGCGATATCCGTTGGATAGTGGACACCCAGCATTACACGAGAAAAACCTATCATCCCAGCCAACACATAACCAACGCCTGCAAGGGCTGGATAAAAAACGGCTAAAAGCGTAGCAAACAAAAAGGCGGCGGCTGAATGCCCGGAGGGGAAGCTAAACGTATCCGACGGAACAATAACCGCCTCAAACCCCTTAAGTGAGCTGGGCCTTGGACGTTTGATGGTGTTTTTTAGCAACCAGTAAACCGGGAGCTCCACTAAAAAAGCCAACAGCCCCGCCACCAAAAATGCCTGACCATGCTCGGCATCGAACACAGCAAAAGCTACCCCAATAACGGCATATAAGAGGCCATCACCTAGCCGGGAAATAGCCCGACTAATCAGCGCCACATGTGAATACGTTAAACGGCGCGTCTGAAGCCAGTTAAATGTCAGTGTGTCAAAGTCTGTTATTTTCTGGATGGTAAGCATCTTTAACCCCCAGTTAGCCCATGCAATTTTAGGTATGGTGGGTCAACTAGATGACAGACCGATGACAAAATACTGACTTTTATGTGACAACCATTGAGACTTATTGTTGAGCGATCCACTCAGAGACAAGATTGACTAGCCCATCGGGATTTTCCCATGGTTGCATATGCCCACCTGACACAACCGCTAATGTTAAAGCATGAGATTGTTGCTCGATCACCCTGTGTGCATATTCAAGTGACAACACCTCATCCTTTTCGCCCTGTATTAGCAATCCTGCAAGCTGCCGCTTACTATCTGATCTAGCGGAGCGCCAACTAAATATCGAGTTCAAAGTTTTAAGCGGGTAATCGAAAACAGCAAGCGGATCAGCCCCCATTTCATCGGCGGCAGGATGAGAAGCAATAAGGGCATCATAATCCAAGATCGACTTTAACGGCACTCGAGCCAGTGGGAAAAACGGGCTACTCATACCAATCCATTGCCAACCCAGACTATGCATGAGGTCGGGAGCTACTTCCGGCATCAATAACGTTTGGCAAATAACGCCAGATATTCGCGCATCCTTCTCGGCAGCGGCCATTGCTAATAACGAGCCGATAGAATACCCAAATAGATAAACAGGGCAAGTCTTTGAATCCGCTAGATACTCGATAACTTCACTAACGCCGTCAGCAATATCGTCAAGGGTGTACAACCCCCTAACACCGCCTGAATACCCGTGACCGGGATAATCCATACTAACAACGTCAAATCCTCGCCTACTCAGCTTATCCAGCAGCGGCGCGTAGTATTCAGAATATGTCCCTATGCCAGGCAAAAAAACCACCAGCGGTGATTTAGACTCAGCAAAAGAAGGATAATGCTCGTAGTGAATTTCACCTAACTTAAAAGTTTCTCGGCGCTCCAAAGAAGGCTCAAGCCCCATCTTTGCTCGCAAACGATCACGCAACCCTATATCCGCTTCAACTGTTGGCGTGAATAATGAAAAGTAGTCTACAAACACTCTAACAGTCTCCTTTTACTTTTACGCCATAATCAAGATATCTACCTAGTATCAACCCAAGCAGCAAAGATGCATTTTTTGGATACATCAACGCTGGCAACGGGAGCAAAACACCGTACTGCGCTGCCCCATGCGAACTTCCGTCAGTTCTTTATTACAAACTAAGCAAGGCTCACCGGCTCTACCATACACTGATAACGATTGAGCAAAGTATCCAGGCTTACCGTCGCTATCAACAAAATCCCTCAGAGTCGTCCCTCCTTGCTCAATTGCGGCGGACAATATTTTCTTGATTGCCGCAACCAAACGAGTCAGCTTAAGCTTAGATACTTTACCGGCCGGCTTCCTTGGATCAATACCCGCCATAAACAACGCCTCATTTGCGTAAATATTACCGACACCGACAACCACATGACTGTTCATCACCAACTGCTTAATCGCCACACTGCGCCCTTGGCTATGATTGATCAGATAATCAGCATTAAACGCGTCTGTCAGCGGCTCTGGACCCAGCGAAGAGATCAACGATAGTTCCTCTCCCACTGGCTGCCACAAAACTGAACCAAATCGGCGAGGATCCGTTAAGCGCAAGCACGCCCCCGAAGCCAAACCAATATCGATGTGATCATGCTTACCAGGCTCTACATAATGAGTGAGTACTCGCAAACTACCAGACATTCCCAAATGAATAACAATAGCTCCGCGCTCTGTCTCTAAAAAAAGATACTTGCCTCGCCGGCTCACGTTATTAACCGCAAGACCTATAAGCGACTGCAAAACATCGACAGGAACCGGCCAACGCATCTTAGGCTGACGCACAACAATAGAGGTGAGCGTCTGATTAATCACATGCGGAGCAACACCGCGCCGCGTTGTTTCTACTTCTGGTAGTTCTGGCAAAACGTAAATCCCAATTCATTTTGAATCATGCGCTATTAATAACAATGTACACACGCAGTTAACAAGCGCTTTAACCAATCACATCTCTCTTATGTACGCAGAACAAGCTCCACTTGTTTCTTTTAGACATAAAAAAACCCGGCCAAAGCCGGGTTTTCTGGAAGCACTAAATCTTATTTGATCTTAGCTTCTTTATACATAACGTGCTTACGAACAACTGGATCAAACTTTTTGATCTCAAATTTTTCTGGCATGTTACGTTTGTTTTTATCAGTCGTGTAGAAGTGACCTGTACCGGCGGATGAAACCAGACGGATCTTTTCACGGTTACCTTTTGCAGCCATGGTCTAGCTCCTTATACTTTTTCGCCACGAGCACGAACTTCAGTCAAAACTGAGTCAATACCCTTTTTATCGATGATACGCATACCTTTAGAAGAAACGCGTAGACGAACAAATTTGTTTTCAGATTCTACCCAAAAACGGTGCCAATGCAGGTTTGGTAGAAAACGACGACGTGTTTTACGTTGTGAGTGGGAAACATTGTTCCCTGTTACTGGACGCTTACCAGTAACCATGCAAACTTTAGACATAATTAATACCTTATTAGTCGATTAACTCTATTCAGATGTCTATTGGCTACGAGTAGCTAATATGCCACTTACGCAATAGCCTCAGGCGGAGCGTCCAAAAACCGGACAAGAATCCCATACCGGAAGTGAATAGAAGGCGCGCATTGTACAGAAAATCAACAACCCAAGCTACCGCTTTTTACGAATAAATCAAAACATTGCTAAACAGCGCCCACAATCACTATATCAACCCCCGTTCAGCAAATGAAACAACCTCAGGATCACCAATCACCATGTGATCCAACACGCGCACATCCACCAACTGCAGCGCATTGACCAAACGCTCTGTTATATGTCGATCAGCCGCCGAAGGCTCGGCAATGCCCGATGGATGGTTATGCGTCAAAATAACGGCCGCTGCATTCACTTCCAAGGCTTTACGCACGACCTCTCGGGGATACACCGAAGCCGCATCTATGGTGCCAAAGAACATAGGCTCAAACCGAATGATTCGATGCTTATTATCCATAAAAAGGCACGCAAAAACCTCTTGACGATAATGGCGCATCTTCGCCGACAGAAACATCCGAACCTCAGAGGGGCTCTCCATCACATCTCCACGCTCTAGCGATGCCAACAGGTGACGGCGGCTCATTTCTAAGACAGCTTGTAATTGAGCATACTTCGCATTTCCTAAACCAGGCCCCTGACAAAAAGCCTCTTGGCTGCTCTCAAGCAACTCTCTAAGCCCGCCAAAGCGCTGGAGTAAATCTCTCGATAAATCAACAGCACTAGTGCCCTTAATGCCTGTTCGCAAAAAAATGGCCAACAACTCTGCATCGGACAAAACCGCCGCGCCATGATGCAAGAGCTTTTCTCTCGGCCTTTCTAGCTCCGGCCAATCTGTAATTGCCATATCAACATCCCTTTATTTCGCTCTTTAGCTTCATGCTAAGCAACACAAAACTTATTCTACGAGCACAAGCTGACTATTAGCTGATCAGAACGACTACTCATATAAAGTACGACTTTATCGCCTTAACACCTACGCAACAAAATCGTGAGATGGTATCGTACACGCCTTTAGCATTGCAGCAGATTCGAGTGGTTCAAGGTATGCATAGACTTACTAACAAACAGGTCATTCTAGGTATTACAGGTGGGATTGCCGCTTACAAAAGCGCCGAACTAACACGCCACTTAAGAGCTGCTGGCGCGGATGTACGCGTTGTAATGACTCCCGCGGCTACCGAATTTATTACCCCCCTAACATTACAGGCCCTGTCTGGAAATCCGGTTCACACACAACTACTCGACCCAGAAGCGGAAGCCGGCATGGGGCATATAGAGTTAGCACGTTGGGCTGATATTATGGTTATAGCTCCCGCCAGTGCAGACTTTATGGCTCGCTTAGCTTCTGGCATGGGAAACGACCTGTTAACTACGCTGTGCTTAGCAACCGACGCCCCTATTTGCCTTGCCCCTGCTATGAATCAAGCCATGTGGCGATCAGCACAAACACAACGCAACGCCAAGACACTATCCACACAAGGCATTAAACTATGGGGGCCAGGCATTGGCGATCAAGCGTGCGGTGATACAGGGCCAGGGCGCATGCTGGAACCTCTCGATATTGCCGCGCGAACAGCCGCTAGTTTTGAAACAGGATCACTAGCCGGCCTGCGGCTAACAATAACGGCAGGGCCAACCCGAGAACCGTTGGACCCTGTACGATATATATCGAATCATAGCTCAGGAAAAATGGGCTTTTCGCTTGCGCAAGCCGCCGTTAGTGCCGGTGCTCACGTTACGTTAATCAGCGGGCCCGTCAACTTAGCGACTCCCGATCATGTAACACGCATAGATATCAACAGCGCTCAGGATATGCTTCAAGCCGCCAAATCCGACGCCGCCCAATGTGATATTTTTATCGCTTGCGCGGCTGTCGCTGATTATCGACCATCCGCTGTTGCAGAGCACAAGATCAAAAAAGGGAAAGAAGAGATCATGGAGCTTCATCTGATCAAGAACCCCGACATCGTAGCGACCATCGCTTCCAAAGTTAACGCTCCATTCACCGTTGGCTTTGCTGCCGAAACGCGAGACATAGTCAGTTATGCTCAAGACAAATTGGTTAGAAAGAAGCTAGATTTAATTATTGCGAATGATGTTTCCCGAACAGACATCGGCTTTAACAGTGATGACAATGCCGTCACTCTAGTCACTGCCGATCAGGTTACAGAACTCCCAATGATGCGTAAGCGCCAGCTTGCAACCTCATTAATTGACCATATTGCCCAACTTTATAAGGCCAACCGATGAACACTCTTCAAGTTAAAATTTTAGATCCTCGCATAGGCGATACGTTTCCGTTACCCACTTATACGACCCCGGGCTCTGCTGGCATGGATTTACGAGCCTGCTTAGACGAAACATTAACATTAGCACCCGGACAAACGGAGCTTATTCCAACAGGCTTATCTATTCACATTGCCGACCCCTCACTGTGCGCCATGATTTTGCCCCGCTCTGGGCTAGGCCACAAACATGGCATCGTATTAGGAAATCTTGTTGGCCTTATCGATTCCGACTACCAAGGCCAACTTTTTGTTTCTTGCTGGAACCGCGGTCAAACGACCTTTTCGATGGCGCCTGGAGAACGGATAGCGCAGCTCGTTTTAGTGCCGGTCGTGCAAGCTGAATTTGAAGTGGTCAACGAATTCAGCGACTCAGAGCGAGGCGACGGTGGATTTGGCTCTTCTGGCCGCTATTAACAGCTCCTATTAACCGCAAATAGTCACATTTAACGAAAGCCCGAGCAAAAGGATGGCAAAGTGAGCTGCAATTTAGACAATATAGATGACACTCTATTTCGTGCTTATGATATTCGCGGCATTGTAGGAGAAAGTTTAACTGAAGCCGTTGCGTATCACTTAGGACGCGCCTTTGCTGCCCAAGCGAGAGCTCAAGCTATTCGCAATACCGTTGTAGGAGCTGATGGCCGCCTATCTAGCCCCGCCTTAAAAAAACAACTCATTCAAGGCCTACTCGAGGGTGGCCTTGATGTTACCGACATAGGCTATATTGCAACACCGGTGCTTTACTTTGCGGCCCATCACACCGACACAAAAACCGGCATCATGATTACCGGCAGCCATAACCCCAAAGCGTATAACGGGTTTAAAATGATGATGGCGGGCAACACGCTGGCTGAACAAGACATACAAGCACTTAAGTACCGCATGCTGGATAAAAACTACGATAGCGACACCAGCAAACGGCTAGGCTCCCTACATTCTCACGATTTTCGCGCTCAATACCGCAAACGAATCTTGGACGATATCAGCTTGCCTCGGCCACTCAAAGTAGTCATAGATTGCGGCAACGGGATCCTTGGAGAAACAGCCCCATACCTGCTTGAACAGCTTGGTTGCGAAGTTATCCCACTGTATTGCGACGTAGACGGTAACTTTCCAAATCATCACCCCGACCCTAGTAAAGCCGACAATTTAGCTAAGTGCATCACTGCCGTTAAAACCCAACAAGCCGATGTAGGGCTCGCCTTCGATGGCGATGGTGATCGTGTTGGAGTGATTACTGCAGATGGCAACATTATTGACGCTGACAGGCTCACCATGCTGTTTGCCGAGGATGTCCTCACTCGAAACCCTGGTGCAAAAATCCTCTTTGATGTGAAATGCTCTCGTCAGTTAGCCCACGTCATCACCCAAGCAGGCGGCGTTCCCACAATGTGGAAAACAGGTCATTCAATGCTCAAACGAAAAATGAAGGCTACTGGGGCATTGCTTGCTGGTGAGATGTCAGGGCACATTTTTTTCAAAGAGCGCTGGTTCGGTTTTGATGATGGGCTCTATGCTGCCGCCCGTTTACTAGAAATTTTAGCCTCCCAACCAGAACCTTTAGCATCTCTGTTTGCGCGTTATCCACAAGACATCAGCACACCAGAGTTGTCCGTCGAGGTTTCCGAAGCCTCAAAATTCGCTATTATCAAAGAGCTTCAACAGCACGCCTTTCCTGAGGGTAGCAAAACACTGATCGATGGTTTACGAGTAGACTATGCTGATGGATGGGGCTTATGTCGAGCCTCAAATACCACACCGACGCTCGTACTTAGATTTGAAGCCGATAACGAAACAGCGTTAACCCGTATAAAAAACCAATTTCAGATACAATTACACGCCATAGACTCAACAATAAACATTCCTTGTGCGTGAATGCCAAAAGAGAGAATCACTATGCCACTTAACAGAGCTCAAGCCATGGCAACCGCTGAAGTACTCAGCGTAGCCGTTCCGTACATCCAACGCTTCGTGGGCAAAACTATCGTCATTAAATACGGCGGTAACGCCATGACCGATGACAAACTTAAAAATAGCTTTGCACGTGACATTGTCATGATGAAGCTCATTGGCTTGAACCCAGTAGTGGTTCACGGTGGCGGCCCACAAATTGGCGATTTACTCGACAAGCTCAAGATCGAATCACACTTTATTAACGGTATGCGTGTAACCGACTCTAAAACCATGGATGTAGTCGAAATGGTATTGGGCGGCATGGTCAATAAAGAAATTGTTGGGCTCATCAACACGAACGGCGGCAAAGCGATTGGCCTTACCGGTAAAGATGGCCAATTATTAATGGCGCGCAAATTACGAGTTAAACACAAGACCCCTGAAATGTCCGCCCCAGAGATTATTGATATTGGCCATGTAGGTGAAGTGGACTCGGTTAATACTGACGTGCTGGACATGTTAGCTGACTCTGATTTCATCCCCGTGATTGCACCTATCGGTGTCGGGCCTGACGGCGCCTCATACAACATCAATGCGGACTTAGTCGCCGGTAAAGTGGCCGAAGTACTCAAGGCTGAAAAACTAATTTTACTCACCAACATCGCAGGCCTAATGGACAAAGAGGGTAAAATTTTAACAGGGCTGTCTACGGAACAAGTCGACTCGCTAATTGAAGACGGAACTATTTATGGCGGCATGCTCCCTAAAATTGGCTGCGCTCTGGATGCTGTTAAATCAGGCGTAAACAGCGCACACATCATTGATGGCCGCGTAGAGCACTCGTGCATGCTAGAGATCTTCACTGATGAAGGCGTTGGCACGCTGATCACCAACCATTCTCTATAAGATATTGAGTGAGCATGAACGAAACGACCAAACTGTCACGACGTGAGCAAATTCTTCAAGCACTAGCCCAAATGCTAGAAGTTAACCCGGGACAACGCATTACAACCGCGGCCTTGGCTAAAGAAGTTGGCGTGTCTGAAGCCGCGTTGTATCGACATTTTCCAAGTAAAGCACGCATGTTTGAGGGGCTCATCGGTTTTATAGAAGAGACCGTATTCACACGCGTTAATATGATTACAAGCTCAGACAGTCCAGCAATACGCCAATGCGAGCAAATACTGACCCTAGTGCTTGCCTTTGTTGAGCGCAACCCGGGGATGGCTCGTATTTTAACGGCCGACGCCCTAGCCGGCGAAACGGACAGGCTGCGTGGGCGTGTTAATCAGTTTTTTGAGCGTTTAGAAACGCAAATAAAACAGGTGCTTCGCGAAGCCGAACCTAAAGAAGGTTTGCGAACAGAAACCACGGTGGGTATCACCGCGAACTTAATGATTGCAGTTGTAGAAGGCCGTATTCGACAATTTGTACGCAGCGAGTTTCAGCGCCGCCCTACCGAAAACTGGCAAGACCAATGGCCAAGGCTTTCTGTAGGCTTATTCCGCAACGCAGAATAACACCAAAACAAGCAAGCTCTCACACGGCTTGCTTGTTTTATTCATTCCCTTGGCAATGATAGCCTTCTGTACTATCACACTCACTATGTTGTGTTTGAGCAAAACGACGTTGCTCATGCTGCATCATCAATAAGGCCGACACAGAAACCAGCTGCACCCCTGCTTCATCCAAAACAGGAATCGCCTCCGCTAAAAACTCAGTTGTAATGGGGTAAGGATGGCCGATCATAATGGCTTGCCCATATTGACGTGCGATGCGGATAGCTTTAAAAAACTGTGATTGTAAAAACTCACGCGTTTGCTGGTGATCTAAGAAAATATCTCGCTTAAACGTAGGTACGCCCGTCGCTCTAGCCACTTCCCACGCTATACTTTTAGCGGTGGTGCGGCTATCAACAAAAAAGAGGTTTCTTTTTTTAGCCACCTGCATAACCCATCGCATTGGTTCTTCTTTTTGCGTTAACAAACTGCCCATATGATTATTTAAGCCAATCGCAAAAGGAATATCGTCCAAACTTCGGTTAAGCACTCGCTTGAACTCCTGCTCCCCTAATGCATCCGTTAACGCCCCAGGGCCTAGCCGAAAATGGTGTGTATTTGACATAGGCGCATGCAGCATTAGCTCCTTACCTCGCTGATGCGCAATGGTCGCTAATTCTTTTCCATGAGCGGAAAAAGGTAAAACGGCGTAGGTTACAGGCCCTGGCAAGTTAACGGCCGCTAGACCTTGCTCATAGCTGTTACCAATATCATCAATGATAATAACAACGCGCGGTTGGCGAACCGTGTCTGACTGCGCTTGTGCAACCGCCCACCCTACATGGAAGGTCACTCCCGATAAGCATATTATCGATACCAACGACAACGCGCTGCGGCGAATACAAGCCACAAAAGCCTGACGAAGCCTAGCGCCGAACACGACACGGGCCTCGACAATACAGCGCGACCTGAGCACTGTGTTTAGCGGACAATACTCAGCGCCTTTAATAAGTTAAGCGCTTCATATAATTGATAATCGCGCTCTGCCAAGCCTTTGCTAGCTGCGGCTAGCTCTTCATCAACTACCTCGCCTTGACCATTCTCTAAGTGCCCGGTCAAATCACTTTCTTTAGGGAAACGGCTGACACCTAACGCTTTTAGTTCTGCCTCTTCCACTACTACGTCAGGAACGATTCCTTGCGCCTGTATAGAGCGCCCACTTGGCGTAAAATAGCGAGCTGTTGTGAGTTTCAACGCACGGTTATCCGATAGCGGTAACACTGTTTGCACCGAGCCCTTACCAAAGCTGGTAGTTCCCATTATGACCGCACGTTTTTGATCTTGTAATGCACCGGCCACAATTTCAGAAGCCGAGGCTGATCCGCTGTTAATCAGCACTACAATGGGGACATCAGGCACTGCCATGGCTTTCGTCGCTGTAAACTTGATATCGGCACTCGCAACGCGCCCTTCGGTGTAGACAATCATGCCCTCATCAACAAATGCATCAACCACTTCAACAGCAGCCTGCAGAACACCACCCGGGTTATTGCGTAAATCAAGCACAAGGCCCGTTAGTGGCTGCTCTTTTTGAAGCTTCTTGAGTGCTTTTTTCAAATCAGCACCGCTATTGCTCTGGAACTGCGTAATACGGACATAACCATAACCATCGCCCAACAAACGAGACTTAACGCTAGTCACTTTGATGATGTCACGTACGACCGTTATCTCAAGTGGCTTTTGCTCACCTTCACGGATAATGGTCAGTACGATCTTCGTGCCTGCTTCGCCACGCATACGGCTGATCGTTTCGTCAATACTGATATTTTGCAGGGACTCACCATCAATACGTGTAATTAAATCACCGGCTTTAACTCCTGCTTTTTTAGCAGGCGTATCGTCAATTGGGGTGATGACGCGAATAAACCCGTCTTCTTGTGAAATTTCGACACCGACACCACCAAACTCACCCGAGGTGTGCTCTTGCAGCTCTTCAAACGCATCTGGTTCTAGGTAGCCCGAATGCGGATCAAGCCCTGATATCATTCCACGAATGGCATCTTCAAGTACTTTGGCATCATCAACTGGCTCAACGTAAGCTTGCTTAATACGATCAAACACCTCGCTGAAGCGGCGCAGCTCTTCAAGCGGTAACGTTTTCGCTTCTTCAGCTTGGCTAGCTGCTTCTTGTGCATGGATCACAGGTGAAGCAATTAACCCTAAGGCCAACGCAGAAGATAACACTGTAGTATTCAATAGAGATCGATTAATCAAAGATCGACCAGCAACACCTGTGAAGCGCATAAAGTAAATTTCCTTAGTAGCTATCTGCTTAGACCCTAAGCAATAAACACATTATCCCGTTACGAACGGCCTAGTACTATTTAGAAGCGAGCCATGATCGAGGGTTAATGGCTTTTCCTTTGTATCGGATCGCAAAATAGAGCCCAGGTTCACTATAACCGCCACTTTGCCCAACCGTCGAAATCGCCTCGCCCTGAGAAACCCAATCGCCTGTCGTTTTCAACAGAGCATCGTTATGCCCATAGAGGCTCATGTAGCCATCTCCATGATCGAGAATGACCAACAACCCGTAGCCCCTCAACCACTCTGAAAATACGACCCGTCCATGGTGAACAGCTTTCACCGACTGGCCCGCGCTGCCTGATATCAGTAAGCCATCATAAGTCAGATTATCATAACTACTACCAAAGCTTCTGACTATCTTACCCGAGAGCGGCCAGCTTAACTTTCCACGCAATGTTTTAAACGCTTGGTTATTTTGCGTCAGGTTTGCTAACGACAACGACTTTTCGATATCAGCTAACAACTTAGCCAATCGCTTTTGGTCCTGTTGCAGCTGGCTAAGCTTTGATTGCCCTTGTTTTACACTTTTTTGCAAAGCACTCACTTGCTGCGCCCGCTCAGCTTTTAACGCTTGTTGCTCGGCCAACTCTGCTTTTAACGATTCGCGGTTTGCCACAATCGACTGCTGCGTTGAATCAATAGACTGATGGGTGGATTGTAAGTCACGTAGCAAGGCCTGGTATTCCGTGATTTCATCCGCTTGAGCCTGAGTAAAGCGGTCATAGTAGCGCATCATGCGCGATAATTGCTCAGGGTCTCGCTGGTTCAACAACATGAACAAGCGCGGTTGATGCCCCAGACGATACTGCTGACGAATCAGCTGTTCTATGGAGGCTCGCCCCTTTTCAAGAGACTCTTCTAATGTTTGGCGCTTTTTTTGATAACTTTCTAAGTCAGTATTCAAACCGCCCAGCTGCTGATCAAGCTCATGGATACGTTTACCAATGCCACTAATTTTTTGCTCTGTCTCAGCAAGCTCCTTTGCCGCAAGACTTTGACGCTGTCGATCCTTCTTGAGACGCTGCTCAACTCCTTTAATCTCTGACTTGAGCGCAGACAACTGCTTTTCTGTCGCTTTCTTATCATCAGCGGCATGTACCCAACACGGAAAAAGCAACAGTGTGAGCAGTGCAAGAATAAAACGGAAATTCATAAAACTCAGTGGTAAAAAAGGCCGCTGATGCGGCCTATTGTATTTAGTTAATCTCAACAAGATTTTTGCCTGTCATCTCCGCTGGCTGCTCAACACCCATCAACGCTAATAGAGTGGGTGCTAAATCACACAAAGCACCATCTTTGAGTGTAACAGACGCTTTGCGTGGGCCGTCATAAATCAATGCAACCGGGAAGCTCGTATGAGCCGTGTGCGCCTGACCGGATTCCGGATCACGCATCATTTCCACATTACCATGGTCAGCAGTCACCAGTGTTTCACCACCCACTTCTGCCATCGCCTCAAGTACACGCGTAATACTTTGATCAACCGCCTCCACTGCTTTAACAGCGGCATCAAACACACCCGTATGGCCTACCATATCGCCGTTAGGGTAGTTACAAACAATTAAGTCATACTTGCCGCTTTTGATGGCCTCAACTAATTTATCAGTCATTTCTGGCGCGCTCATTTGCGGCTGTAAATCGTAAGTTGCCACCGAAGGTGAAGGAATTAAAATACGATCTTCACCCTCATACACCGCTTCCTGTCCTCCATTAAAGAAAAACGTAACGTGTGCATACTTTTCGGTTTCTGAAATACGTAACTGTGTTTTACCTAAGCTGGATAAATATTCACCAATATCATTTTTAATGGCGAAGGGTGGATAAGCGCACGACGCAGGCATTGATGCGGAATATTCCGTCATCATGACATAGTCCGCTAACGCTGGCTGAGCTTCGCGCTCGAAGCCATCAAAGCTATCGGTTTCAACAAATGCCCGGGTAATTTCTCGTGAACGGTCCGGACGAAAGTTAGCGCAGATAATAACGTCACCATCAGCAACCGTACCAACGGCTTGGCCATCGGCAGTAATCACAGTTGCACTAACAAACTCATCGTTTTCATCACGTTCATAAGCGGCTTCTAAGGCTGCCACACCACTCGAGGCTGTGTACTCTGATTTAGCGAGCGTCATGGCATCATAAGCTTGCTGTACTCGATCCCAGCGATTGTCACGATCCATAGCAAAATAACGACCCACCACTGTCGCTACTGCACCTTTTCCTAGTGACTCAAACAGCGCATCGGCTTTAGCTAATGAGCTATTCGCCGAGCGCGGCGGTGTATCACGGCCATCAGTAACCGCATGAAGATAAATGTTTTTAGCACCACGCTCTGACGCCATTTTAATAAGCGCAAAAATATGATCTTCGTGGCTATGAACCCCACCAGCGGACAACAAACCTATAACATGTACCGCTTTACCCGCGTTAATAGCTTTATCCATCGCGGCAGTTAACACGGCGTTCTGAACAAACTCGCCATCATCAATGGCTTTAGAGATACGGGTAAAGTTTTGGTAAACAATACGCCCTGCACCAATATTCGTGTGACCGACCTCCGAGTTACCCATCTGTCCATCAGGCAAACCAACCGCCAAGCCTGACGTAGCAATACGGGAATTAGGGTTGTTTGCTAATAACGCATCCCACGTAGGCGTATTAGCCACTTCTACAGCGGATGACGGGGTAGATTCAACACCAAAGCCATCTAGGATAAGTAAAGCTTTCGGGGTACGGATATCGCTCATTGGGATACGGGCCTTCAGAAAGTTTAAAGATTTCATTTTACTGTGAATCTAACCAATTGGCTAACCCTGTCAATTACCCCTTATAACCGTCAACTGAGCATTGTATAATTTCGCGCTCAATCATCGCTGCCACTTCTGGCTCAAGACCGTTTAGGATGCACAATGGAACAATTTATCGAATTTGCCACCAACAACCTAGTGCTCATCGCAGCGTGGGTAGCCACACTGGCTCTACTGCTTTGGACGGAAGGGCAAAAAGGTGGGCATGCCGTTTCTCCTGCTATTGCCACACAGATGATTAACAAAGAAGATGCTGTGGTTGTTGATATCAGAACCAAGAAAGAGTGGGACACCGGGCACATCACGGGGGCAAAGCATATCCCGCTTGCCGACCTAGCCCGCCGGATAGAAGAATTAAACAAATACAAAACCAAACCAATTATTGTTGTTTGCAACATCGGCCAAACCGCAGGCAGTGCTAGCAAACAGCTAAAAGAGGCCGGTTTTGAGAACGTCAGTCGTCTACAAGGTGGTATCACCGAATGGAAAGGACAGAACTTACCTATCATTAAGAAGGGCAAATAATGTCTGTTACTATCTATAGCTCTGATTGGTGTCCGTTTTGTACTCGCGCCAAAATGCTGCTCGGCCATAAAAACGTCGACTTCACCGAAATCAATGTTGATAACAACCCTACCCAGCGCCAAGAAATGATGGAACGTTCAGGTCGTCGCACTGTACCCCAAATTTTTATTGGGGATACCCACGTGGGTGGCTGCGATGACCTTTTCGCACTGGAACAACAGGGCAAACTTGATACACTTTTGCATAAAAACCAATAAGGATCTGACATGTCTGAGAACGAACAAGCTGCTCAACAGCCAAAAGGCCCACAATTTGCTGTACAACGCCTTTACTTAAAAGACAGCTCTCTAGAAACGCCTAACAGCCCTCAGGTATTCACCAAGCAGTGGAAGCCAGAAGTTAATCTAGAAATGAACACGGCGACCAACCAACTGAGTGAAGAACATTTTGAAGTCGTTCTAACGCTCACGGTAACGGCTAAAAACGATGGCGACACTGCATTTTTGGTCGAAGTTCATCAAGGTGGGATTTTCTTAGTAGGTGGTATGTCTGATCAAGAGAAAGCTCACGCTTTAGGTGCTTTTTGTCCTAACGTACTTTTCCCATATGCACGAGAAGCCGTCGACAATCTGGTCACAAAAGCCAGCTTCCCTCCATTGATGCTAGCGCCTGTTAATTTTGATGCTCTTTATGCACAAAAAATGCAGCGCGCAGCCGCCGAGCAAAACCAACCAACTGAAACACATTAAGTTTTAGTAGATTCGCCCTTGGGACAACAAACCCAAAGGCGCCCCGATAGTACAGACCTATCGTCTGTGCTATCGATTTATCCTTTCAGGCAAACTTCAGCAATACTCTTTACTCACCTAACGTATACACCTTATTCGGCCGCTTTATCATCAGAAGAAATAGAGCTATCGGCATAATGCTTTTCAGAGTCAGTCTTTTTACGAACCCAACGTACTAGATCAGTCCACATTCGGCTAATATCGGCATTAGTCGGCATTATGCCCGCGTGAGGTAACTCTATTGTCATGACGGGTATACGTTTCACAAACCAAGCATAATTTCCTAATGAGCCAGGATAAGTACCTAGCTGACGCAGATAGAGCGGTCCTAATTTACTCGGCGGCTTTAAACTATCGCCATCAAAGTCCACTATCCCATGCGGGGCATGCACTGAGATAATAACCGTAGGTTCATATTCATCTATAAGTTGACGAATCATTTGTGTTTCAGGCTCGCTCAGAGGTGCTTTGCCGGGGTAATAACGTGCACGTTTTTTTGCCCGCTCTTGCCAATGTTTAAGCGGCTCAGGAAAACCGTCAGCCGGTTCAAAATTTCGATTCAAGTCAACCTCATTCGCATTAACTCGCGACGAACGTTTTTGCAGCAATCCATCGGGGTTAGCCAACGGCAAGAAGTGCCAATCAAATGCACCGCTGTGGTGTTTTAATAAAGTAGATAGCCATTTAAAAGTAACACTGACGCTAGAGTATTCATCACCGTGAATACCCCCGATAAACAATATTTTAGGCGCCCCCTCATGAGCGGCGCGAAAATGCTTCTCGACAATAGGCAAACCATCTACCGAATAAAACCGCGGGGTTGCAAAGCCAATTGCTAAGCACTCTTTCGTTGATACACTCGACAGCTTTTTGCCTACTTTATGGCACAAATCATCGACAGCAGGATCAGCTTTCACATTAATAAATTCAGGCGTTCGCGTGGTTGCAAACAACACTTGCGAAAACACCATGAGACCAATAAATACTATTCGTAACATCACACATCAATACCTTAGAAGCTGTCGCTGAAGTCTAGCGTGTCTTCTAAAAAAGGCTATAAAAAAACCGGCTTAAACGCCGGTTTCTTAAATTATCGAGGCAAGCACTACCGATTAGACGATAACATTTTGCGAATATCTCGATTTAGCGGCAAGCGGAAGTCATAAGATGACAATACACGGCTATCGTTAACACTAACCAAACGAGCATTAACATAGACGTACTCACCACCTACAGCATACGTACCAACCAACACCGCTTGAGCATCATGCTCAGCACTGACATGACGAAGCTCACGTGACAACATGAACTCACCTACTCGTGGCTCCATATACAAGCTATTGCGCAGGCGAATTTCAATGACGTTAAAGCCACCGCCTACCAAATCGCCAGCAACCGTATCACCGATTAAGCGGCCAAAAGTTGATGACTCTTGCAGGTTATCAATATTAGCGAAGCTTGTTGATAAAATTGCTTTTTGCTTGTTAATGGGTACAACCGCATTCTTCACCAAGATCTGCGTAGCATCGCCAACTTCTTCAACCAAGTCGACTTTCTGATCTGATACTCGGGCGGCTTTGTTTGACGCGCAACCCGTAAGTAAGACGCCAACAACTAACAGCGCCGATATGCCTTTCCAATTAACCATCTTCATCAACCTACTCCTTAACGATCTGTCACACGAATGGTACGCGTCGTTTTAGCCGGTGCTGCATACTGAGCCTTATCACCGGAGTTGATGTAATAGATATTGGTAGATGAATGCAATAAACGACCACCTTCTGATACGCGCGTCGTAATGGCTATTTCCGTATCACTTTCATCTACTAAATTACCGGCCAAGGCGTCTGCAACCAATGCGAAAGGCAACGCTACCAAACCTGGTTCCGTCCAGTCAGCCGCCAAAGAAAGCACCCCTATACCTGCTGCAAGCGCGGTATAAGTACCTTCAGGTTGGCGAATATGGCCTTGATCTTTATGCTCTACCAAGCTCACATCATAGGTGATTTCAGCCGCTGTTGTTGGCGTTAGCATCACTGTTGCGCCGTCCTGCACCAACTCACTTGTCAGCATTTCACGGAACGTTTTATCAAAAACCGTGTCAGTGTTACCAGGTACAACATAGACTGGCTGGTCTTTTAGCTGATGTATTATGCCTTTTGCTTCATAGTCAGCCAGTACTTGCCAGTGATGCATGGCTTGCATCTTCTTCTGTTCAGTAAGGGGATATGATTGTGCAATAGGGGCTTGAGTTGTTTTAGCATAGAAGCATCCCTGTAACGACAGAGTCATTGCTCCAAGCAAGAAAGCTTTTTTGATCATCAGCGTGTCCTTTGAAAAGATCCATTTATGGCAATATGTTAAGCGATTTAAGCGCTAAGGTACATGCTATCGCTGCACTCAGCCTGAACAGCCTTTATAACCTAACTGTCGCCATGCTTCATAAACCACGATCGCGCATGCATTCGATAGATTTAAACTACGACTATCCGCTCCCATCGGCAACTTAATTAATTGCTCTTTAGGTAAACTTTCGCGGACTTCAACCGGCAAACCTCGAGTTTCAGGGCCCAACAAAATGACATCCCCTTCAGCAAAAGGCGCATCACTATGGAAACACGTGCCTTTTGTTGTCATTGCCCAGACTTTAGGCTGCCCAAGGGCGGCCAAACAATCCTCTAATGAGTCATGCACTTTCAAGGCAGCAAACTCGTGATAATCAAGCCCTGCTCGCCGTAGCTTTTTATCATCTAGCGCAAACCCAAGCGGTTTAATCAAGTGTAGTTGAAAGCCGGTATTTGCGCACAGGCGAATAATATTGCCTGTGTTTGGCGGTATTTCTGGTTCGTATAAAACTACATTCAGCATATATAAGCCCATCTATTAAAAGCGAGCGTATTATACCCTGATAATAGCAGAAGGAGGATAAGTGCTGTTGGACGCTTAATCGTCCTCAGCACTTTCTATTGCCATATTGAGTTCTTTAATTTTACGCGTCAGGGTATTACGCCCCCAACCCAGCAGCTCCGCTGCATCTCGGCGTCGACCAGCCGTGTGCGTTAGCGCCGTTTCAATCATGATTTTCTCAAAAGAAGGGACCGCCGAATCCAAGATACTTTTGTGGCCTGCCGCTAATTGCTGGTCTGCCCAATTACGAAGCGCATGCTCCCAGTTTGAAGTCGTGACCTCTGCCTTACCCTGCTGCTCGACCAATTCAGGAGGCATATCGGATACTAACACCTCACGTCCTGAGGCCATCACAGTCAGCCAACGGCAAGTATTCTCGAGCTGACGAACATTACCAGGCCATGCAAGATCACACATGAACTCTTCGGTTTCTGCTTTCAGCACTTTAGGCTCTACATTGAGCTCTTCGGCCGAGCGCTGTAAAAAATGACGCGCCAATCGTGCTATATCTTCTCGACGCTCAGACAGCGTGGGTATATGAATACGAATGACGTTGAGGCGATGGAATAAATCTTCTCGGAAGCGCCCCTGTTGCACTAAGCCTTCTAGGTTCTGGTGCGTAGCGGCAATAATACGAACATCCACCTTAACCGGAGTATGACCACCCACTCGATAGAACTCTCCGTCGGCCAGCACTCGCAGCAAACGTGTTTGTGTTTCAGCAGGCATGTCACCTATTTCATCTAAAAACAGTGTGCCGCCATCGGCTTGCTCAAAGCGCCCTCTACGTGCAGATGCAGCGCCGGTAAACGCTCCCTTCTCATGTCCAAAAAGCTCTGACTCTATAAGATCTTTAGGAATAGCCGCCATGTTTAGCGGAATAAATGACTGCGAAGAGCGCGGACTATGCTTATGCAATGCATGAGCAACCAACTCTTTACCCGTACCCGATTCACCATTAATCAGCACAGTAATATTTGAGTGAGATAAGCGCCCTATCGCACGAAACACTTCCTGCATGGCAGGCGCCTCACCAATAATTTCAGCCGTATCGACCTCAGCATCGGTGACAATTTCGCTACGCTGTTCGACAGCATGCTCAACAGCGCGTTTGACTAACGCAACCGCCTCATCAATATCGAATGGCTTTGGCAAGTATTCGAAAGCGCCCCCTTGATACGAGGCAACAGCACTATCGAGATCCGAATGAGCCGTCATAATAATGATTGGCATATCAGCATGCGTTTCTCGAATGATATTCAGCATTTCCAAACCATCCATACCCGGCATGCGAATATCACTAATCACCGCATCGGGTGCACCGTGTTTCAGCTGCTTCAACACCTCATCGGCACTTTCAAACGTCCGGATCTCAAGACCCACCTGATCAAGAGCACGCTCTAAAACCCAGCGAATTGATCGGTCATCATCTACAATCCATACATTACCGGACATCTTCATTTCTTAACTCCAATGGGATATACAACGAAAAGCGGGTGCGCCCAGGCTCACTGGAACACTCAATCAAACCATGGTGTTGATTGACTATAGACTGAGCAATTGACAAGCCCAACCCTGAGCCTTCAGCCCGACCGCTAATCATAGGATAAAAAACATTATTCAACATTTCAGCCGGTATACCTGGACCGTTATCAATAATGTCTAAACAACAAACTAAACGATGTCGTTCGGACCCTAAGGTCACCTGCCGCTTAGCCCTTGTTTTTAACGTTATACAGGCATCTGGTGTATGGCTCTCTTGCAATGCTTGCATCGCATTACGGATGATATTTAAGTTGGCTTGGATCAGCTGCTCGGTGTCGCCGATAAACTCAGGAATACTCGGATCATAATCTTTAACAAAATGGATCTGACCTTCGCACTCCACATCAACCAAAGTACAAACGCGCTCTAAAACAGCATGAATATTTACCGGCTCAAGCTTCGGTAACTTATGTGGGCCCAAAAGGCGGTCGACTAGGTTTCTTAACCTATCAGCCTCTTCAATGATAATTTGTGTGTACTCGTGCAGGCCAACATCATCCAGCTCTCGTTCCAATAACTGCGCTGCGCCTCGAATACCACCCAATGGGTTTTTAATTTCATGCGCCATGCCTCGCACGAGGTTTCGCGTAGTTGCGTGACGTGTAAGCAATTCTTCTTCGCGCTCAATACGTAATAGACGATCCCTCGCCTGAATTTCTATGAGCAAAAAAGTTACGTCTCGAACCAGCATGGGGTTAACACTGTAATCGACCGTAATTTCATTGCCATTCATGGCAATTAACTTGGCCTCTCGGCGTGTATAAGCGTGGCCAGAAGTAACGGTGGACTTTAATACATTAATTTCGTCCGGATCTTGCGTCAGCCACTCTTCTACATTGCATGTGCTCAAACGCTTAGCCGTTGCCTCTAGCAACATCTCGGCGGCAGGGTTCATGTACTCTATTTGCAGACTCTCATCCAACAGAATGACACTGGTCGATAAGTTCTCCAAAATTTGCTTATGGGTTTGCTTCCTGAACATCCTCGTAACCGCCTAAATTTTTTAATTTAAAATGCAAGAAGAAAGCCAATTCATAAATTTCGCACTGAATTACCTGAACAGCCCGCCGACTGTGACTTATCTACCCATTAACAGACTAGCATGCACCGCAACCTTGCGCCATTTTGGTGCAGCCACCAATTCTGCAACTACGTAAACTAAATCACTGATTAGCGGACAAAAAAAAGCCCCCAATAAGGAGGCTTTTCTATCTAGCGCACTGTTTTATACAGAGTAGTACAAGTCGTACTCAACTGGGTGAGTTACTGTGCTTACTTTTAGTGCTTCTTCTGTTTTCAGTTCGATATAAGCATCGATCATGTCATCAGTGAATACACCGCCTTTAGTCAAGAACTCGCGGTCTGCATCCAATGCAGCCAACGCTTCTTCTAAAGAACTACAAACCTGAGGGATCTTAGCCGCTTCTTCAGCTGGTAGATCATACAAGTCTTTATCAGCAGCATCGCCAGGGTGGATTTTGTTCTGAATACCGTCAAGACCCGCCATCATCAAGGCAGCGAAGCACAGGTATGGGTTAGCAATTGGGTCAGGGAAACGCGTTTCGATACGACGAGCTTTATCGCTAGTAACGTAAGGAATACGGATAGAAGCAGAACGGTTACGAGCAGAATAAGCCAACATAACAGGTGCTTCAAAACCTGGAACCAAACGCTTATAAGAGTTTGTACCTGGGTTAGTGATCGCATTCAGTGCTTTAGCGTGCTTGATGATACCACCAATGTAGAACAACGCTGTTTCACTCATACCTGCATACACATCACCAGCAAAGATGTTTTTGCCATCTTTAGTCAATGACTGGTGAACGTGCATACCAGAACCGTTATCACCTACGATAGGCTTAGGCATGAACGTCGCTGTTTTGCCGTAAGCGTGAGCAACATTATGTACGCAGTATTTAAGAACCTGAACTTCGTCAGCTTTCTTAACCAATGTGTTTGCACCAGCACCGATCTCACACTGACCAGCTGTTGCAACTTCATGGTGATGAACTTCAACGTCTAAGCCCATTGCTGTCATTGCGTTACACATATTTGCACGCAAGTCATGCAAAGAATCAACAGGTGGTACTGGGAAGTAACCGCCTTTAACACGTGGACGGTGACCCGTGTTACCGCCTTCGAACTTGCTATTAGAAGACCATGCTGCTTCTTCAGAAGACACTTTATAGCCGCAACCGCTCATATCTGAGTGGAAATGCACTTCATCAAAAACGAAGAATTCTGGTTCAGGACCAAAGAAGGCAGTATCCGCGATACCTGTAGACTTTAAGTATTCTTCAGCACGGTTTGCAACAGAGCGAGGGTCACGCTCGTAACCTTGTCCAGTCATTGGCTCAACAATGTTACAACGCACGATAACCGTTGACTCTTCAGCGAAGGGATCAAGTACTGAAGCAGCGTCGTCTGGCTGCAAAATCATGTCAGATTCGTTGATACCTTTCCATCCAGAGATAGAAGAACCATCGAACATTTTACCTTCTTCAAAGAAGTCGTCACCCATCTGCGTAACAGGAATAGTAACGTGCTGTTCTTTACCTTGGGTATCTGTGAATCGCATATCGATCCACTTAACATCATTTTCTTCGATTAACTTCAGAGTCTTCTCTGACATGTGGCTCTCTCCAATTTAGAATTTGCCAGACGCGTTTACGTAAAAACAGGTCCTAAAAATCGGCTTTTTTGCCGGTTGCTTTTAGGCAGCAAACTTCATGCCACACTCAACCCCCTTTAAAACAGGCATTAAGCGCACCCTTTTGACCATCAAACGCACCAAAAATAAACAAAACACATATTAAAGCACCAAAAAGATGCATAATGGCTTTTTAACGCCTTATAAAGGGTCATCAGCATCTTACTCTAACCTAAAAAAAAGTGCTTCCTTAAAAAACCTTTTTAATTGGTCAATTATTCAGCATCCCACTCGCAATTTACGTGTATAATGCGCGCTTTATTTTTAAATATAATCTGGGTACATCCACGTGATTGATAAGCTGAGAAACATCGCCATCATTGCTCACGTTGACCATGGTAAAACGACTTTGGTTGACAAACTTTTGCAGCAATCGGGCACCCTGGGCCGTCGTGATGAAGGCACTGAACGCATCATGGACTCCAATGACCAGGAGAAAGAACGCGGCATTACCATTTTGGCAAAAAACACGGCCATCGAATGGAATGACTATCACATCAATATCGTGGATACTCCAGGGCATGCCGATTTTGGTGGCGAAGTAGAGCGTGTATTGTCGATGGTAGACTGCGTATGTCTATTAGTTGATGCTGTTGACGGCCCTATGCCGCAAACGCGCTTTGTAACGCAAAAAGCATTCGATCAGGGCCTTCGCCCGATCGTTGTTGTTAACAAGGTTGACCGTCCAGGCGCAAACCCTGACCGTGCCGTCGACTTAGTATTCGACCTATTCGACTCATTAGGCGCAACAGATGAGCAGCTCGACTTCCCTATCATTTATGCGTCTGCGTTAAATGGTATTGCAGGTTTAGAGCACGACAACCTTGCTGAAGACATGACTCCTCTGTTTGAAGCTATCGTTGAGCACGTTAACCCCCCAGAAGTAGACGTTGATGGTCCGCTGCAAATGCAAATTTCTGCATTAGACTATAACAGCTACGTAGGTGTTATCGGTGTCGGCCGTATCAAGCGTGGTACTGCTAAAATTAACCAACAAGTTAAAGTAATCAGCGCTGACGGTTCTGTGCGCAGCGGTAAGCTTCAAAAGATCATGGGTTACTTAGGCCTTGATCGCGTTGATGTTACCTCGGCTCAGGCTGGCGATATCGTATGTATTACGGGTATTGACGAGCTCAACATTTCTGACACTATCTGTGACCCAGAAAAAGTAGAAGCTTTACCAGCCCTATCGGTTGACGAGCCAACGGTATCGATGACGTTCCAAGTAAACGATTCTCCGTTTGCTGGCCAAGACGGTAAGTTCGTTACCAGTCGTAACATCAAAGACCGCTTAGACCGCGAATTGATCCACAACGTTGCTTTGCGTGTAGCCGAAGGCGACACACCGGATAAGTTCCGCGTATCAGGCCGTGGTGAGCTACATCTTTCTGTTTTAATCGAAACCATGCGTCGCGAAGGTTTTGAGCTAGGTGTTTCTCGTCCAGAAGTTATTCAACGTGAAGTCGATGGCCAAACACAAGAGCCATACGAGATCGTAATGATCGATGTTGAAGACCAGCACCAAGGCAGCATCATCGAAGAGATGGGCAAGCGTAAAGGTGACATGACAAATATGGAAGTGGACAGCTCTGGCCGTATCCGCTTAACGTTCATGATCCCATCACGCGGTTTGATTGGCTTCCGTAGCCAATTCCTAACCATGACATCAGGTACGGGTATCATGACTTCTATCTTTGACCATTATGGTCCGGTTAAAGAAGGTGAAGTCATCTATCGTAGCAACGGTGTTCTTGTTTCTATGGTGACAGGTAAAGCACTCGGTTACTCATTATGGAACCTACAAGAGCGCGGACGTTTGTGCGTCGTTCCTAACGTTGATGTTTACGAGGGTATGATCCTTGGTATCCATAGCCGTAACAACGATCTAGCTGTTAACCCTATCAAAGGTAAGCAGTTAACCAACGTACGTGCATCTGGTACCGATGAGAACATTCAGCTTACGCCAGCTATCCGTTTTACACTGGAACAAGCGTTAGACTTTATTGAAGACGACGAGCTGGTTGAAGTTACACCTAACCACATCCGCCTTCGTAAAAAGTACCTAACTGAAAACGAGCGTAAACGTAAAGGTCGCAGCGCTAAGTAATAGCGTCTAATACGACTGTTGTAATATTAAAGGTGGCTTAGGCCACCTTTTTTTGTCTGTAGCGTTTCTATCTAGGAAATGCACCTTATACTGGAATAACAGGCAATATACATAGGTAACGCATAATGCGCATTCTCTACCCGGATATTCACCCGTACAAAGAACAGATGTTGGATGTCGGTGACGGCCATTCAATTTATATCGAAGAAAGCGGCAACGCTGAGGGCTTACCGGTTTTATTTGTCCACGGAGGTCCTGGTGGGGGCACAAGCAACGCACAGCGCAGCTTTTTTAATCCAGAGAAATACCGCATCATTCTATTTGATCAGCGCGGGTGTGGGCGCTCGCAACCTCACGCCTCGTTGGAGCACAACACAACGGCACATCTTATTGCGGATATAGAAAAAATCCGCAGCCACTTAAACATAGAACAATGGATGCTTTTTGGTGGCTCGTGGGGCTCTACGCTAAGCCTACTGTACGCACAAGCATTTCCAGACAGGGTTAACGGACTTATTTTGCGCGGAATATTCCTTAGCCGACAGCAAGACATTCATTGGCTTTACCAGCACGGCGCCGGTGTCATCTTTCCTGATTACTGGCAAGACTTTATCCACAAGATACCTGTTACAGAGCATAACAACTTATTACATGCCTATTACCAACGTTTAACTTCTGACAATGAGCTCGAGCGTATGTCGGCCGCAAAAGCATGGTCTATTTGGGAAGGACGCTGTTCGACCCTAGTACCCAACGCCGACACTGTGGAGCACTTTTCTGATCCCCACATTGCTTTATCCATGGCGCGTATTGAAGCCCACTACTTTGTAAACAATAGCTTTATTGAAGAAAACCAGATCCTAGATAATGCGGCATGCATTGCACACATACCGACCATACTGGTGCATGGCCGATATGATATGGTCTGTCCCGTTCAACAAGCCTACGAACTTCACCGACAGCTACCACAAGCAGAACTTCATATCGTACGGGAAGCAGGTCATTCGGCCTACGAAAAAGGCATAATTAATAACCTAGTCTGTGCTACAGACCAGTTTGCCGAGTCCTTAGCCTAATTGAGAAAGAGTGTCCGTTTTTATGAAGGGTTTAATACAACGTGTTAGCTGCGCGAGCGTCGATGTCGACGGCCAGCGAATAGGAGAAATTGATCACGGCTTACTGTTATTACTCGGTATTGAGCGTGATGATACGTCAGCTATTGCCGATAAACTGCTAAAAAAAGTAATCAACTACCGTGTCTTTTCTGATAACGACGACAAGATGAACCTTAATCTACAACAGGTAGGAGGTGGCTTGTTGATTGTCTCTCAATTCACTTTGGTTGCCGACACCCAAAAAGGTCTACGCCCGGGCTTTTCTAACGGCGCCTCTCCCGAGCACGGTAAAGCAATGTATGATTACTTTGTAGAGCAGGCAAAGCAGCAACACCCCTGTGTGCAAACCGGTAAATTTGGTGCGGATATGAAGGTATCTTTACTCAACGACGGCCCCGTCACATTTTTGCTAGAGGCTAACTAACGTAACGGCTGCACTAAAGACGCTAAGCGCTCCCTAACAGCTGTTATTTGTGATGTTTGTTCTCTTTTCACGCGGGATGCATGGTATTCCAAATTAAATAAATCAAAGTAACTATCTAATACATCGGCACTGATTGTGTCGTTGACTTCGCGCAGCATTAAGGCCGCTATTTCAGCTGTGCATAAATGATGGGGCTCAGACGATTGACGCAATTGATAGCGTGACTCGGCGGTATGGCTCGGCTCTATAGCAGGTATGTTATCGAGGTAACGGCTCAAACGAAACATCCGTCGTGCTTGACGCCATGTGCCATCCAAAATAATAAAAGCAGGTATACGATCATCTTGTTGAAGATAATCAACCCTTACCATACGTTGCTGGTAGTCCTCATCCGACGGAAAAACAATGCAAGGACGATAACGCGGATCATTTAGCGCCTCAAGAAAAGCAGGCTCAGGCTCAACGCGCCCCCACTTAAACACTCGGCACCCTTGCAAGGTATCAACAATCAAGCGTCCTGTGTTGGTTGGCTTGTAGATTTCATTATGATGAGTAAGCAGCCAGAAAACTGCTTTGCCTTTAATGTTTGGACGTACATCACACAAACAGCGGGCCGCTGCCATTAAACAGGATGAGCACCGCTCAACTCGGGAACCACGGGCGACAAAAGGCTTGCGAGGCGCATTAGGATCAAACGCCATATTTATTGTAATCTCTGTGGCGAATTTTCAAGGCCATCAAACAACGACGCGCTAGCTCCCCAATCAAGCTTTAAGCTACCGCGGTGCAGCCAATGCAGTGTTTGATGCAACTCTTGATAACTTAAAATACTCACGGCTTGCAGCTCGTCAGTACCATGGCTAAAAAAACTCAGCCGGTAACGTCCATCTTGGTAGCTAATATCCAGACGTCGCAAAATTGATGCCGGATGTTCATCGTGATTTTGGCTATCCGCCGACTGAATATTAGGCGCCTGTTGCGCTTGATCATGCTCAAACTGAGCCATCGCGCCTTGGTGCTCAACCGGTACTTGATTGACCTGTTGCGATGTTTTTTGCACAAGCTCTAATGACATTTCAAGTAAACGCATAACCAAACGCCGTGTTAACCAAAAATCGACACGCGGCCCCTGATTATCGAGGTTACCGATAAGGCGAATCCGATCTTCAACTTGATCAAAGAAAAACGAAACTGATGCAATATTAACCATGCGTCTATGCAGACCATCTAGCTATGAATAGCTAAATATCATAACGAATCAGCCGCCTGTTGTATTCATGAAGCGGACAATTTGTACATCACCGTCGGTTGTGAAATGGTGTTTTTCCGGTTTATGGGCGATGGCTGCGACTATCGTATCTTTGAGCCGCTCAATATCACCCGGGTAACGACGCACTACCGCTTTTAGGTCAACCGCATTTTCATTACCGAGGCACAGCAGCAATTTACCCTCAACAGTGACACGTACACGGTTACAATCACCACAGAAATTGTGGCTATGCGGCGATATAAACCCAATACGGCTATCGCTATCACTCATCGACCAATACTTAGAAGGCCCGCCTGTACTGTGCACATTCGGATAAAGCGGGTAACGACTGTGAATTATTTCGCGTACATCATCGCTGGAGCAATACGTTTCTTCACGTTTGTGTTCTGAAATAACGCCTAATGGCATTTCTTCGATAAAGCTAATATCGATGCCTCGTTCTCGAACAAAATCGACAAGATCGAGGATCTCATCATCATTACGACCTTTTAAAATAACAGCATTAATTTTAATGCGTTCAAAACCCGCGGCTATAGCCGCATCAATCCCCTCGATAACCTGAACTAAGCGGCCAGTGCGGGTCAATTCGTGGAATCGATCACTGCGCAGACTATCCATACTGATGTTAATACGATTGACGCCGCTGGCCTTTAACGCTTGTGCATACTTAGGTAATTGAGAGCCGTTAGTCGTTAAGCAAAAATCGGTTAAGCCAGGCAACTGCCCTATTCCATCAAATAGGCGCGTCACCTCTTTTCGCACTAGAGGCTCCCCGCCCGTTAAACGAATTTTAGTCACTCCTAACTCAGTAAAGGCTTGAGCGATCATCTGTATTTCTTCAAGCGATAAAACCTGCTGCCGAGGCAAAAACGTCATTTCCTCATCCATACAGTACACACAGCGAAAGTCGCATCGGTCTGTCACCGACATCCTTACATAGGTTATCTGTCGGCCGAATGGATCTGAGACAGGTGTAACAACTGACATGTTTTTTCCTCAGAGCAAGTCGCTAAAGGGCTGAATCGTTACCGACTGGCCCGCTTCGATGCGTTCATCATCATCGGTGATTTCAATTAAGCAGTTAGCCGCCACCATGGAAGTTAAGATTCCAGATCCCTGCGACCCTGTTACTTTTACCACCAGCACTCCTTGCTCGTTAATACGGTAAATACCACGGCTATAATCCGTTCGACCTTTACGAGAGCGCAACGGTTCCTCGGCGACAGCGGTCAAACGTATTGGCTGCCAACGTTCTTGACCCATCATTTTACGCAAAGCAGGTTGCACAAATTGTAAGAAAGTCACCATGACAGCGACAGGGTTACCGGGCAAACCAAAAAAAGGCCGGTCATTAACATGTCCAAAAGCAAAGGGACGGCCAGGTCGCATTGCTATGCGCCAAAAGTCCACATGTCCTGCGCTCGCCAGTACCTCGCGAATATAATCCGCATCTCCCATAGAGACGCCTCCCGACGAGATAATGCAATCAGCCTGAGCGGCTCCCTCGGCTAACGCTAGCGAAAGAGACTGTTTATCGTCAGCGATGATGCCTAAATCAACCACCTCACAACCGAGCTGTTCTAATAGACCTCGAAGTGAAAAACGATTGGTATCGTAAATCCCCTGACTGGGTAGCGGTTTACCTTGAGGGTGCACCTCATCGCCGGTCGAAAAAATGGCAACCCGTAACCGACTATAAACCATCACTTTGTCGTGTCCGATGGATGCCAGCAGCCCCATTTCCTGAGGGCGCAGCAAAGTACCATGCGCTAACGCTAACTGCCCTTGCTGCAAATCTTCCCCGGCTTGACGTACGTGCTGGCCTTTATCCATAGCGCCTTGGAAGTACAAAAAAGGTTCCTGAGCATTTTGCAGGTTATTCTTAACCTGAGCTGCTTCTTTAATGATAACGGTATCGCATCCTGTAGGCAGCGGCGCTCCCGTCATGATCTTTACGGCTTCACCGGGATGAACTACGCCTTCGTAGCCATGACCCGCATAGGCCTCGCCAATAACACGCAGTGGGAAGTCCAGTGACTCGCTGTAACCTAATGCATACCCGTCCATCGCTGAATTAGTGGTTGGCGGCACATTAATAGAAGAAGCAATATCTTCAGCTAGCACCCGCTTCAAGGCCATCGTTAGCGGTATTGTTTCAGTCAAAGACTCAATAACGGTTAGTGCCCGCTGCTTAGGCGTCAGTACGGCATCGAGAAGAAATTGCACACTTTCAGTTACACTCAACATACCACCCGGGTTAGCGGCCGCATCAAAACAACTCACCACCGAAGTGGCTTCAGCCTGCTTAGTCACACTGCCAGTCCATATAGTTGAGCACAAACGCTAACACTGCCTCAATATCAGCCATATCAAGCACTGGTAGGTCGGTGATTATGTGATCAGGGGAATCGGTAGCTATGGCAATAATATTTTCATCTTCAGGATAGATTAGAGGCTTACCTAAAGAGGGACGATGTAACTCCAGCTTAGGTATGGATTCTCGCTTAAAGCCCTCGACTAATACTAAATCTAACTGCGCCAAATCTAACTTACTGATGAGGTCACATAACTGAGGCTCTTGAGGCTCGACTTTATCAACCATGAGCGCCCAACGCTGATCTGAGGCAATCAGCATCTGATGAGCCCCCGCCTTGCGCAGCTCATAGCTGTCTTTACCAGGGTGATCGACATCAAATTTATGATGCGCATGCTTAATCACCGCAAGCCTAACCCCTTGTTCGTTGAGTGCTGGAATCAGCTTTTTTAATAACGTTGTTTTACCGGTACCACTCCACGCAGAAATGCCTAGCAAACGCGGCATGGCGATTAATGCATTGAGGTCGTCTTGCCGGTTAACATTTACAAACGCATCAACACAATCACTAAAGTCAGCTTCAGCAAACCCGACTTCAGCAAACCACCGATCTATTTTTCGCTCTCCTGATGCAAGTGCCGATAAGAGATGATCACACAGATCGCGTCTGATTAGCGTCACTACCGGTTGGATACGCTTGCCATCACTGGCGACTATAATCGGCTGCCCGCTGTGCGCTTGAGCCGTGACTAAACGCGAGACGGTATTCGCCGGTAAACGCGGACTATCACAAGGAACAAAAGCCACCCAAGGGGTCGTTGCATGTTTAAGCCCTGTCGCCATACCCATTAGCGGCCCTTGATAATCACCTTGAATATCATTGATAACCGGGAAGCCTAACGATCGATACGCTTCTAAACTCCGATTTGCATTCACTAACACATGCGCCACTTCGGGCTCCACCACCGCTATTGCATGCTGGATAAGCGGCTTGCCTTCTAGCTCGACCCAACCTTTATCCGTGCCCCCCATTCGACGAGCCATACCGCCTGCTAAAACGACTCCGGTTACCTGCTCATGACGCATGCTTTGCAAACTCCGCGTTATCTAACACCTCCAACAAGCGGCCCGCTTTTAACTGAAGACGGCGACGGCAAATATGTGTAAGGTGTGTTTTTTGATGGCTACTGATCATGATACCGCATTTTTGCTGAATCAGCGTATCAACCATAAACGCAACCACATCGATTGAATGATGATCCATATTCGCTGTTGGCTCATCTAAGAGCAGCCAACTGGGTTCTAAAATAGCTGCACGAGCCAACGCGAGCCGTTGCTTTTCGCCTCCTGATAAGGTGCGTGCTTCCTGCGTCGCAAAGGCGCTTAATTTAGCCACCTGTAAAGCGTAATCGACTTTATATTCAATGAGTGACTTATCGTTAAAGCGGTTAAGTAAACCGTACCGCAAGTTATCTTCTACACTGCCAGAAAATAAGTACGGTGTTTGGTGCATATAAATGACACCCTTTTCCCCTGAACGAAAGCGCCAGCGGCGACGCTCCTTATTATCAACGACAATACAGCCACTTGATGGGCTATCTAGCGCTGCAATCAATTTCATGAGTGTCGTTTTACCACTGCCGTTTTCGCCTCCCAAATGGATAACGTCGTTCTGATGAAGCGACAGCAACGGGATAGAAAACAACTCTTTACCGTTATATTTCTTTGTCAGCTTTGTCAGGGTTATATTCATATCAGCTCACCTGCAGTTGGCCACGGCCGCGCAATAAAGCCAACGCGACGTTAAGAACTAAAGCCAATATCAACAGCACTAAGCCTAAAGCCACGCCTTGAGCAAACGCTCCTTTACTCGTCTCTAGTGCTATAGCTGTCGGTATGTTACGTGTAAAATTCATGATGTTTCCGCCAATCATCATCGAGCAACCTACTTCGGCAATAATACGCCCAAACGCAACAACTACCGCGGCAGTCAATGCAAAGCGCGCCTCATTCATCAAGGTCAAGATAGCTTTACCAAAAGAAGCACCTAACATGCGAGATGTTTCCCAAGCGCGTTTATCTAACGCTTGAAAAGCAGCATGCGACATACACACAATGACAGGGAACGCTAATAACATTTGCCCAATAACCATAGCGGGTTGTGTAAACAACAATTGCCACTCACCCAATGGACCGCTACGCGAAAGCAACAAATATAATGTTAGCCCTACAACAACAGTAGGGACTGCCATCAGCGCATTTAACACGGCAACGACAACCCAACGCCCAGGAAAAGGCACCATGGCCAAATACAAACCCAACAGCACCGCTGGAATAACGGATAGACCAATCGCCGCTAATGATACCCGGCAAGACACCCCAATGATGACCCACAAATCGCGATCACCACTGATCAACAGCGTTAGCGCCTGAAGGCAGGTAGTGGTTAATGACTCCATTATTGATTAGCTGAGGCCGTAAATAATCCTTTACCGTTAACAGTGAAATCGCCTATTAGTTGTTGCCCCTGCGCGGATATTAACCAATCACGAAGCGCTCTAGCACCTGCTGTATTCAGCCCTTGATGCCGAACAGGGTTAACTAGGATGACCTGATACGGATTAAATAAACGCTTATCCCCTTCTACCAGCACCACAAGACGTAAACGGCTTTCATAAGCCAGCCAAGTGCCTCTGTCCGTTAGCGTATAGGCATTTAATTCATCAGCCATTTGCAGCACTTTCCCCATCCCTTGGCCGACTTCTTTATAATGACTAAAGTCAGGTAGCACTTGCGCATCACGCCATAACGCACGTTCTTTTTTATGCGTACCGGAATCATCTCCGCGGGAAATAAACAGGCTATCTGTATTGGCTATACTTGCCATAGCTTTTGCCACATCACTTTCTGCTGCAATACCCGCAGGGTCTGCTGAGGGCCCAATCACGACAAAGTCGTTATACATCAAGCCTGTTGGTTCAACACCAAAGCCAGCATCTACAAACGCTTTTTCCGCCCCCGGAGCATGCGTCATTACTAAGTCGACATCGCCCGCTTCTCCCATTTTAAGCGCCTTACCTGTACCAACCGCTATTACTTGAACTTGCACATCATGCGCTTTCTCAAATGTCGGCAAAATGGCATCCAATAACCCGGAGTTGTAAGTACTGGTGGTCGTGGCCAAACGGATAATAGTGTCACTAGCATGGCTTAGTGTCCCTAAAAGCATTAAGACGGTAATTAACAGTAGGCGCATCAGTGTCTTCCTTATTATTGCGCTGAAATATCAGCATTCTTATTCTGACCTACTAAGGACGAGAGCAAATTAGATGCCAACGGTTTATTGCACAAAAATGTACCACTACGACTATATTAGGCTACCGAATCCAGACAAAATGACCTACCCTGTTGGCGGGCTGGACAATTTGTCCCATTATTATTGCGGTACTTTAAACACTTGCAGCCCACTAAAAATAACAATAAAAACGGTCCTCACGAGCTAACAAGCGGTTTTTTACGCAGTTGAACTCTCTTGTTTGCTAGTAGACCCAACAACGGAGCATGCTGATGGATTTAGCGCCTGCTGACCAAAACAGTATTAAACCCGCCGTATCGGTACTCATTGTCGACGATGAACCGGGCATGTGTAATTTCCTCCATAAAGCCCTATCTAAACGCTTTGCGCTTGTTGAGACGGCCACCAGCGTAGAAGAAGCGGAACAATTACGTAAACGCTGCCATTTCGATTTGCTCATTGTGGATATCACCTTACCGGGCCGATCAGGTATGGAGTGGCATGAAGCACTAGAGCCCAGTGAGCGACGTAGCGATATTATTTTTATGACGGCCTACGCCGACCTAGAGACCGCCATTAAAGCATTACGAATAGGGGCCAGTGATTTTATTTTGAAGCCATTTAGGCTTGAGCAAATGATGAACGCCGTTGAACGCTGCTTACAACGACGAGAAATGGCTCGCAAAAACTTTGTGCTACAACGGGAAGTTACCGAGCAGTTTCCATTAACTGAAATGATCGGAGCTAGCGCAGCCATTCAGCATGTATTTGAAGTCGTTGAACGAGTTGCCCCTACCCCTTCAGCGGTGCTCATTGAAGGCGAATCCGGTACGGGTAAAGAACTCGTCGCACGGCTGCTTCATCAATACAGCCAACGTGGTGGCCCTTTCGTACCCGTTAATTGCGGCGCAATATCCCCAGAGTTATTAGAGGCCGAACTATTTGGCCACACCAAAGGAGCGTTTACTGGTGCCAATAAAGCGCGGGAAGGACTATTCAATTTTGCAGCAGGCGGCACACTTTTTTTAGATGAAGTAGGCGAAATGCCCGTACTTATGCAAGCCAAGTTATTACGAGCATTAGAGCAAAAAGCCGTACGCCCTGTAGGCAGCGAGCAAGAGCAAGCAGTGGATGTACGTATTGTTGCTGCAACTAACCGGCAACTTAAACAGGAGGTTGATGACAACCGCTTTCGTGAAGACCTTTATTATCGACTAAACGTCCTCAGCATCACCCTCCCTCCTCTACGCGATCGAAAAGAAGACATACCAGACCTTGTTCATCACTTTTCTTATCGGCTCTCACGTGATTTAGGGTTACCTGAAATTCCTTTTACCCATGACGACCTCGTTGCTATGCAAAACTACCCGTGGCAAGGCAATATTCGAGAGCTTAAAAACCTCATAGAGCGCTGTATTTTGCTGGGTAAATTACCCGCTGAGTATTTCAAACACAGTGAAACACAACCGGCTCCTGGGCAAAGCCACTATGATGGTTGGTCACTTGAAGCGCTAGAGAAACAACATATCCTTCGCACTTTAGAACAACACCAAGGTAATAAATCTTCAGCGGCGCGCACACTTGGGGTCTCTCGTAAAACACTGGATAGAAAACTAAACGCATGGCAATCGGACCTCAGCCATGTCCAAGCATAGTAAGATAACAACCCACAATAGACGGCCTATGAAAGGCCTTCACTTTTTGGCGCACGCTAATAAGCAACTGCGCCAATCCTTGCGTTATAAGCTGTTATTACTCATTGTTATACCGCTATTGTTAACCGCCCTAGGTTTTTCAATTATGGCGGCCTATTGGACAAGCAGTTATACCGACAAGCAGCTATATATGAAGGTAAGCGCAGACCTATCTGTCGCCCAAGGTACGTTAGATATACTGCAACGAGAACAAATGAATGTCCTAGCCCAACTGGCCAATGGCTACGACTTCAGAACCAACTTACTACGCAACTACCAGCGCGGTATCCGAGGCCAACTAAATGATGTTAGGCAAAGCAGGCAACTCGACTTTTTACGGTTTATACCTGCATCTCAATTATTAAACAGCCTAGAACCAAGCTTGCTGGCTCATACCGAATCCTTGCTCAAAGGTGATTCTTTATCTGGATTGGAAGTCCTCTCCGCTAACGAACTAGACCTCATACAAACGGGCTTAGCTAAGCGATCTCGTATCCCGTTAATAGAAACCCCTTATGCAGCTCCTACCCAGCGCTCTATCGAAAGCCGCGCCATCATTATGCGCTCGCTATATCCTGTCATTAATGACTTTGACGAACTAGTAGGCGTATTAGATGGTGGCACGCTGTTTAACCGGAACACCCAAGTTGTAGACATGATTCGCGACCTTGTATACGGCCCAGGCAGCCTGCCTGACGAGGGTATTGGTACGGTAACACTCTTTTTAGATGATACGCGCATTAGTACTAATGTCCCTCAGCTATTGCCCGACCAACGTGATGTCTCACATCAAACAAACACTATTACGGAAGCCGACCGCGCTATTGGCACTCGCGTATCTTCTGCGGTTAAAAATCACGTTTTGATCAAAGGCAATCGCTGGATTGATCGCGCTTTTGTTGTAAACGATTGGTACATATCAGCCTATCAACCTTTGATAGACCTCAGTGGCCAACGTATTGGTATGATCTACACCGGGTTTAGTGAAGCTCCGTTTACGCATATTTATTACAAAACTCTTTTAGAATCCGTCACTGTCATCGGGCTTATCATGCTCGGTTCGGGGCTGCTTGTTCTACATAAAGGTAAGCAAATATTAGCGCCGTTGTCTCGACTCAACAAAGCCGTTAACGCTGTTAAACAAGGCAATATGCAGCAAAGAATTGGACACTTAGAGGGTCAGGACGAGCTAACTGAGTTAGCTCATGAGTTCGATAAAATGCTGGATTTACTCGCCCAACGCGAACAAGAAATAATAAAAGCCAACGACGAATTAGAGCAAAAGGTTGACCAGCGCACTACGTCATTGAGACGTCGAACGGAAGCTCTAAAAGATCGAATACGCTTATTAAAAACAACCCGTAAGCAACTACTCGATCAGGAGAAACTGGCCGTACTTGGAGAGCTCACCGCCGGAATTGCCCATGAGATCAACAACCCTGCAGCCGTTATCTTGGGCTCAGTGGATCTTATATTGGATGATTTGGGTGAGCAGGCAAAACCTATTAATGCAGAGCTAGATATGATCATTGAGCAGGTTTATCGTATCCGGTCACTGATTAATAACCTCTTGCAATACAGCCGACCTGATAGCCAAACCGACAGCCAGCAAATCTGCAACATCAATCAGGTGTGCAACGACACACTATTACTTGTGCGCCATGCACTTGATAAGCAAAATGTAACCGTAGAAACTGACTATGCAGCAGAGTCGCTCGTCGAGATTAACACACAGCAAATACAGCAGGTTTTAGTCAATCTCATTATTAATGCAGCGCATGCCATCAAAGGCACAGGGAGTGTTTTCATTGGTACCGAAGACTGGGTAGAAGACACTGCCGCCACCTCAACAAACCGTGCAGCAGAACCATCACCATTGGGTGTCGTGATTCATGTGTCCGATTTAGGCTGCGGCATACCCGACTCAGTCAAAGAGCGAATATTCGAACCTTTCTTCACCACTAAAGAAAGCGGCACAGGTTTGGGCCTGTCGGTGAGCAAAGGAATTGTTACTCGGCATGGGGGGGACTTACGCGTTCACTCACCCAGCCTCATCGATGAAACATGCGGCACGACCTTTAGCCTGTACTTACCCAGCCATTACAGCGACCAAGCGACGAATACCGACCATATTAGCTTGCTACTCACAGGATTAGGTCAAGCCGAACGAGTCAACCGCAGAGCTACCGGTAAGGGAGACACTTAATCAGCACTCCAGATTAACTTACCGCATTGACTGGTATTGTATCCCCCTAAACTACTGGCTAGTTGAATACCTTCTCGGCTCTGCAAAAACTCAAAGATATGCTGCACAATTTTTCGAAAATACACAGGGCGAGTGACCACTAGGTCAAAGGCCTCAGCTCCCTGAGCGAGCAAAACTAATCCCATTTCTTGTGCGGCGCTCAAGGTGCCTGGGCCAATATCGGCTTCCCCTTTCGCAATTAAACGGGCTACCTCCCTTTCCGAGAATGCCGTCATTTGACGCGTTAACTGCGCCAATGGAAACCCTTGCCCGGCAAGCCATTCTCCTAAAAAGCGCTGCGACCCTGCGCCCTCTTGCCGAACGACCCACCGAGTTTCAGGGGTCAGCGCTTGTCTTGGATCAGTAAAGCGCTCAACATCCTGCGGCCGCACCATCAACCCATGTTGGCGCTCAAATAAGTGCACTAACACCCAGTGCTTAGATTCGCTATATTGCTGCAATAAAGCAGGGTGCCTAACGCGGCTTTCCTCTGCTCGTCCCCAGTGAATCGCTGTCGCGTCAGAACTACCTTGAGCCAGCAGATCCAAGCCTAGCTTAGTTCCGGTGACGGTATAGCCAATCATCGCCTGCGTCTTTAATTGTTGCGTTAAGCGGTTAGCCGTGGCTTGCAGTAAAGGGTCATCACTTCCTGATAGTAACAATCGATCGGCCATCAAGCCTCTGTGCGCATTATCCAATAACCAGCGATCAATCAAGGCACGTGGAAACAGCCATTTACCGGTCACTTTCGTTGCGGGAATCTTTCCCTCGGCGGCCATGGAATACACTTTTTTCTCATTAACGTCTAAGTATTCCGAAAGCTGGCGTACGTTCATAAACGGATGGGCGTGCTCATTCACCCTGAACCCCCTTGCCCTCTTGCAGGCAATCAAGATCGACCATGTCCCGGCCATGAAAGATCAGAAAGTGACGGCCTTTCGCGCGAGCCAATAAAGTGATTCCCATTTCCCTTGCCAACGCCAGTCCCATTTGAGTCACCCCCGAGCGTGACAATAAAACCGATATTCCCATTTGTGCCACTTTGATCACCATTTCTGACGTCAACCGGCCTGTGGTATAAAAGATTTTTCCGTTGGGGCTAATTCCTTGCAACCACAGCCGACCCGCCAACGTATCCACCGCATTATGTCGACCCACATCCTCAACAAAGGACACAATATAGTCGCCATCGCTCACAGCACAGGCATGAACAGCGCCGGCGTTTTTGTATGTTTCGTTGTGCTGACTTAATGCACGAAGCAAACTATAAATCATGCTCTGCTTTACTGGCGTTACAGGTAGTTCTACATTGGCGATTTTCTCCATTAAGTCTCCAAACATAGTCCCTTGGCCACAGCCACTAGTAACGGTCCGTTTTTCCAGCATAGATGCCAAATGAGCAGGCTCTTTACGAGTGACTACCGCCGCAGACTCGACATCCCAATCCACTTGTACAGCGGTTAAATCCTCAGCCCGCTCAATAAATCCTTGGTTTTTTAAATAGCCCACCACTAACGCTTCAGGGTCAGCCCCCAACGTCATCAACGTAACTATTTCACGTTTATTTAAATAAATGGTTAAAGGTCGTTCACAGGCGATTTGAATCGTCCTTTCACCGCCTAACTCGTCGATGACAGTAGCCTGTTCTGTTAACGGCGCCTGCGCGTAACTGCGTATGACTGATTCAAACGGTTGCTCCATGTCACCTACCTTCTCAATTAATTGGTTTGATCAGAGCAAGTTTCATTCCGGTGTTTATATACCCTACCGTCTACTGTTGATCACAATTAGCAGCGCATCACCGTGACACCCTATTAATAGACAAAATGTCCCATCTTTATCCTCAACCGTGTCTTTTTACACCAACCAGCCTCCCTTTTACCCCTAAGAACACCGTCATTATGTGGCCTACGCTTTGCAATGATCTCCAATACCTGTGCTTATCGATCCAAGCGATTACGCAACGATTACGCAACAACCCGAAGGAGAACCTATGTGACTTCATCTACTACGACTGCTCCGAGCGCTGATGATAAAGACCAACAGCACCCCACAACAAAATCAGGGACGAGCTGGCCTGTATCCATTCGACTCAACAAAGAGAATGTTCAATCAGGCCGCTGGGACACAGTACGTTGGAGCATTGCCGACTTGCGCCCTCGCCCCTTAACCGCTGACGATTATCATATCCTGACCATTGAACTTCACCTTGATCAACGTACCGCTTATCGATTCAACCTCAACTCACAAGCCCCCTGCCTATTCGTTTTATGCCATGAATCAGACGTTAATAACCAGCTTATCCCTGTCCACATCAGCGCCAGCCAAGATGAAGCTTCATCCTACATGGATGGCGAGCACCACGTTTTATCCGCAGAAATGCCGGTAGCTATATGTTGCTGGATCGAAGCCTATCTCAGCCGTGAAGGTGAATTGATTGATAGTGGGCGCAAAAAAAAGAAATCAGGAAAAGGACGCAGCAGTGGAAACTGATACTTCATTTCTTAAAAGATGGTCTCTGCGTAAAACCGAGGCAAGCCGAGAGCAAAACGAACAATCAAACGAGACTGAACAACGATTAGACAATCAAGATAGTTCAGAGGTTACTCCACCCCTTCCTGACAAGGCGGCCGAAATATCCGCAGATAGTTTAAGTGATGAGGACATGCCAGCCATCGACTCTCTGGATGAGCATTCAAACTTCCAACAGTTTTTCTCAGAAGGTGTCAGCGAAGCTTTACGACAACAAGCACTAAGGAAGCTATTTAACCTCCCAGAGTTTCACGTGAGAGATGGGCTAAATGACTACGATCAGGACTTTAGCAATATCACCCCATTAGCTGAAGCTGCCGCTGGACAAATCAGACAATGGATTCATCAACAGAAAGATGACTTCACTGCGGCTTTGCAAGACGACAGCAATGATGAAGAAAGCGCCGAGCCTATTCACTCTTCTCATGCTTCATCAACAGAAGGCGACCAAGTGACCCATACACCCACCCAAGACAAGACAGAATGATACAACACAGCGCAAAAACCATAATTTCACACAGATAATGACCGCATATATTGGACCCTAGCGACCTAATCAGTGGTTCATCAATTGCATCGAGTAATTGAAAAACGGTTCAGATATACACCAATGACAAGCGCACGGCCTACAGCGAGCACTGAGGTACGTGGATATAAGCCATTAGCCTGACCACCGAGGGCTTTATGACAACAATAATAAACATGCCAAACCTCAGTAATGAAAAAGCAAAACAGGAGGTCATAACGCGACTATCGCCGCCTCATAACCTACTTGCGAGTACCATTGCTTACAGCACGCAAGGCCACCTGTTGATAATGGGATCCGAAAAAGCAATTCGGACAGCGGCACTACAACTGTCTTCTATGCAAAGTACTACACTATTGGTTACTGAAGCGGCTCAAACCGATATCGATATCGCTGACGACTCAGAGGCGATAGAATCACTGATAGCAAGCACCAAAAACCACACCGTCTTCTATAACAAACTGCTGTCGGTCACAGGTTATCTTGGCCAATTTGACGTCGATGTCAGCATAACGGCACAAGAAGAGACATCTATTAGCCGCATTCCATTGGCTAAGTTAGCATTGGGGCTGCCACACTTTGACCTGATCTTAGACCTGAATGCATCCCCTATTCTGACAACAAACCTACTGCCGCCTGGCTATTTTCACGCAAATGATACAACAACGTTAGCCTCTCTCTACGAACAACTCCCTCAATACATTGGCGACTTTGAAAAGCCTAAGTATTTCCAAATCAACAACGACATGTGCGCGCACAGCGCACGGGGGCAAACAGGCTGTACACGCTGTTTAGACGTATGCCCAGCAGACGCTATCACCTCAATTCAGAACATTGTCTCAATCGAACCTCATTTGTGTCATGGCGCTGGCGGCTGCTCAAGCGCCTGCCCCACAGGAGCCATTACTTATACCCAGCCCCCAAGGGGACAGCTGCTCGATTATATTCAAAGACTCATCACACTTTACTCTGCCGAGGGGGGTGAAGACTTTTGTCTGCTGTTTCATGATCATGATAAAGGTCGAGAGTTAACACTAAAGCACGCTTCATCCATCAAAGGGCATGTCATCCCTATCGAGGTCGAAGAACTGGCCTCCGTTGGTTTGGAAGTATGGCTAGCATCTTATGCCATGGGAGTGAATACACTCTATTTACTGAACACCGACGCTATCCCAAACAGCATGCAAAATCTTGTTGAAGAACAGATATCCTTAGCCCATCGCATAATGACAGGACTAGCAATACACCCTGATCGGCTAGAATTAGTTGACGACATCATATTGCTTGAAAACCGGTTACCGTTACAGCCTTCATTGCCATCTATGGCTCCGGCCCCGTCATTCACAACTGACAAACGTGAAACTCTATTTAATGCGATCGCCCACTTAGCTGATGCGGCCTCAACAACAGAGCCCCAACAGTGCTCAAATCCTGTCATACCGCTACCTCATGGAGCTCCATTTGGAAAAGTCACAATTCAAGAGCAAGAGTGCACCTTGTGCCTTTCCTGTGTTGCCGTTTGTCCTGCATCCGCGCTAACAGCAGGTAAAGATAGCCCCGCCTTGTACTTTACCGAGCAAAACTGCGTCCAATGTGGACTATGTGAGCGCAGTTGCCCGGAAAAAGTGATTACGCTAACCCCGCAACTGCGATTACACGCTACCGACCAGCCTCAAGAACTAATAGCCGAAGAGGCTTTTCAGTGCATCAGCTGCGCGACGCCTTTTGCACCTAAGCGTACGGTAGAAAAAATGATCAAATCGCTCAGTGAGCATAAGCAATTTCAGGGTAGTGCGATCAACCGGCTCAAAATGTGTGCTGATTGTCGCGTTCGCGACATATATAACGATTTAACACTACACCCAGAAAAGCAATTAGAGCTATGAGGACTGATGAGTGAACATGATTCCAATCCATACTCACACCACAACCGAATACGATCAATTGCGCGGCGATATCTATGCACTTCTCGCTTCTCTTTTGAGGAGCGCGCCTACGCAAGACGCATTGGCATGGTTGCAAGCTCTACAACCGGATGGCGATGATAACCCAGACATGCTCAAAGCTTGGTCAGCACTAGCCCTAACAGCTCAGCACAGTAAAACCGAAGCGGTTGCCCAAGAGTATCAAGACCTATTCATTGGCGTAGGCCGTGGAGAGCTTATGCCCTTTGGGTGCTGGTATCTAACGGGCTCATTAATGGAGCGCCCTCTCGTAACCTTACGCGAGGACCTCAAACACTTAGGGTATGAACGGCAAAAAGAGGTATATGAACCGGAAGATCATATTGCCGCTTTGTGTGAAGTCCTCAGCTTAATGGTTTCCCAAGGCCACAGCTATAGCCATCAATATAGGTTTTTACAGCGCCACCTGTTTCCTTGGGCTTTTGCATTTTTTACCGATTTACAAACAGCCAATAATGCCTATTTTTATGCTCCCGTTGGCCTACTAGCGCACACTTTTTTCCAACAAGAAAAAACATACTTTCAGCAGCTATCGCCTGCACAACTCAATACCGACAATAAAAATGACCGGAGGGAACTCGCATGAGTAGCCAAGAAAAACCGGATGCGGGGCGTCGTCGCTTTTTAAAAGCGGCTGGACTGGCATCAACTGCGGCTAGCACAGCCCTAATAATTGATAACACTTCTGCGAATCAGACAGATGAAACAGACGAAGCGAAAGAACCGTTATCACCCAAGGGCTATCAAGAAACCGAACATGTTCGCCGCTTTCTCAAGACGCTTCGTAATTAACAAGCAGGAGCCACCATTATGCGCCTAACCAAACGCGACCAAGACACATCGACAGCCCAATCCGGCTTAGGTTTATCCCGCCGCCATTTTTTACGCAACACAAGTATAGCCACAGGCGGTGTAGCAGCCGCTAGCTTTTTAGCGCCTGGCATGATTCAGCAAGCGGAAGCTTCAAAATCTGCGGTCCATAGCTCACCTGTGGATGTAAAACGTACGATATGCTCGCACTGTTCGGTCGGTTGTGGTGTTTATGCAGAAGTCCAAAACGGCGTTTGGACAGGACAAGAGCCTGCCTTCGACCACCCTTTTAACCTTGGAGGGCATTGCGCAAAAGGTGCGGCGCTGAGAGAGCACGGTCATGGCGAACGGCGTCTAAAATACCCAATGAAACTAGTTGACGGCAAATGGCAAAAAGTCTCTTGGGAGCAAGCCATTGACGAAATTGGCGATAAAATGCAGGCCATACGCGAAGAGTCAGGACCTGACTCAGTCTATTGGTTAGGTTCTGCAAAATTTAACAACGAACAAGCCTACCTTTTCCGTAAGTTTGCAGCGCTGTGGGGCACTAACAATGTCGACCACCAAGCACGGATATGTCACTCAACGACCGTTGCTGGTGTTGCTAATACATGGGGCTATGGCGCCATGACAAACTCCTTTAATGATATTCATAATTGCAAATCGATTATCCTCATTGGAGCTAACCCCGCTGAAGCCCATCCAGTTTCTTTGCAACATATCTTTCGTGCTAAAGAACGCAACAAAGCGCACATCATCTGCGTAGACCCGCGTTTTACTCGCACCGCCGCTCATGCAAATGAATACATACGCATACGCCCCGGTAGTGATGTCGCCTTTATTTGGGGCCTTTTGTGGCACATTTTTGAAAATGGCTGGGAAGATAAGCAGTTCATAGCCCAACGCGTATACGGAATGGACAAAATACGCACGGAGGTCGCTAATTGGACCCCGGCTGAAGTTGAAAGCGTAACCGGTGTAACAGAAGAACAAATGCGCCAAGCCGCAAAATCTCTGGCCGACAATCGACCGGGAACCGTCATCTGGTGTATGGGTGGAACACAACACACCACAGGCAATAACAACACACGTGCTTACTGTATTTTAATGCTCGCACTTGGAAACATGGGTAAAGCTGGCGGCGGCACCAACATCTTCCGTGGCCATGACAATGTCCAAGGAGCAACAGACTTAGGCGTATTATCCCATACCTTGCCTGGCTACTATGGACTAACAGACGGCGCCTGGAAGCATTGGTCAAAAGTTTGGGACCTTGACTTTGAGTGGGTAAAAAGTCGCTTTGATCAAAGCGTTTATCGAACGCTAAAGCCAATGAACAATTCCGGGATTCCCGTTTCCCGCTGGATTGATGGTGTGCTCGAGGACAAGAAGAATATCGATCAGAATGACAATCTTCGCGCGATGGTTTATTGGGGACACGCTGTCAACTCGCAAACTCGTGGCGTCGAAATGAAAACCGCCATGGAAAAGCTGGAGCTGATGGTCATCGTCGACCCTTATCCAACTCATGCCGCCGTCATGCATGATAAAAAGGATGGGGTTTACCTACTCCCAGCAACAACACAATTTGAAACCTACGGCTCAGTAACCGCATCGAATCGCTCCATACAATGGCGAGATAAAGTGATTGAACCTCTCTTTGAGTCTAAGCCTGACCACATCATCATGCATAAATTTGCAGTGAAACTGGGTTTCGATAAGCAACTATTCAAAAATATCTCCATCAGCAATGAAGAACCTTTGATTGAGGATATTACACGTGAGTTTAACCGAGGAATGTGGACCGTAGGCTATACCGGTCAAAGCCCAGAACGCATAAAAGAACACCAACAAAATTGGCACACTTTCAATGAAACCAGTCTAAAAGGAGAAGGTGGCCCTGCCGACGGTGAGTATTACGGAATGCCGTGGCCTTGCTGGGGTACACCAGAGATGAGACACCCTGGTACCCCTATCCTCTACGATACCAGTAAAAGTGTTGCAGAAGGCGGCTTACCTTTCCGCGCTCGCTACGGTGTAGAGCACGAAGGGACTAACATTTTAGCTGAAGGCTCCTTTACAAAAGGTTCTGAAATTAAAGATGGATACCCTGAGTTCTCTGCAGAGCTGCTAAAAAAACTGGGCTGGTGGAGTGACCTCACTCAGGAAGAACAGTTGGCAGCTGACGGGAAAAACTGGAAGACAGACATGTCGGGAGGTATCCAACGGGTAGCTATCAAACATGGTTGTGCCCCATTCGGAAATGCGAAAGCTCGCGCTATAGTATGGACCTTCCCTGACCAAGTCCCACTGCACAGAGAGCCACTGTACTCAAACCGCCGGGATTTAGTTTCAAAATATCCAACATTTGATGACGCCGAATCAATTTATCGATTGCCGACACTTTATAAGTCAATACAGGCTAAAGATGTCAGTACTGACTTCCCCATTATTTTAACCTCGGGACGTTTAGTGGAATACGAAGGGGGCGGTGAAGAAACGCGTTCTAACCCTTGGTTAGCAGAGCTTCAACAAGAAATGTTTGTTGAGGTAAACCCTTCTGATGCCAACACACTCGGCTTTAAAAACGGAGACGATGTATGGCTCATAGGGCCAGAAGGTGGGCGTATAAAAATCAAAGCGCTCATTACACCGCGTGTTGATAAAGGCGTAGCCTTCTTGCCCTTCCACTTCGGGGGACAATTCCAAGGGAAAGACTTAACCAGCAAGTATCCTGAGGGCTCTGCACCGTATGTTACGGGTGAAGCAGCTAATACGGCCATGACGTATGGATACGACCCCGTCACCGTGATGCAAGAAACGAAAGTTTCTCTCTGTCGCATCGAAAAAGCAACGGCCTAAGGAGATCTAACCATGGCTAATATGAAGTTCCTGTGTGACTCCAAGCGCTGCATCGAATGTAACGGATGTGTAACAGCGTGCAAAAACGAAAACGAAGTGGAATGGGGCGTTAACCGTCGGCGCGTCGTGACCCTTAATGATGGCGAACCCGGCGAAACCTCCATTTCTGTCGCGTGCATGCATTGTTCTGATGCTCCGTGCATGGCTGTTTGCCCTACTGACTGCTTTTATAAAACCGATGATGGAATTGTTTTACACAATAAAGACATCTGCATTGGTTGCGGTTATTGCCTTTTCGCGTGTCCTTTTGGCGCACCACAGTTTCCCAGCAGCTCAGCGTTTGGCGAGCGTGGAAAAATGGATAAGTGTACATTCTGCGCCGGAGGGCCAGAGGAAGATAACAGCCCAGAAGAATACGCCAAATATGGAGCAAACAGGATTGCTGAAGGCAAGTTACCTATGTGTGCCGAACTATGCTCTACCAAAGCTCTATTAGCGGGTGATGCAAACGACGTTTCCGATATTTTTAGAGAACGAGTTGTGTATCGCGGCCATAACGATGGCGCTTGGGCAATGGAAGAAGAACTCGCATACGATGCGACGCAGCCAAAGGCTTAACCCAATAAAGCCACATCATGTGGCTCAATCAAGGTTATTGTTATGAAGAGACTTTCACTGAGTCACCTCATTATTATTTGCTTGGTATATCTAACGTCAAGCAACGTTGCTCTTGCTGCCGATAAAGCCTCTGAAGCTAAAGTAAGCGGTTTTGCTGGAGCCGAGTATTGGCGAGTAATTAAAGACGGCAACGAAGGAACGTCACAAGTTAAAGGAATTGAAGCAGGGGTGCTTATCAATGTTGAAGGGGAATACTGGAGACATCTACGTAACAAATGGGTATCACCTTATGGCGCTTATGCGCTCTTAGGTGTCCTTTGCACATTACTCATCTTTTATTTAATCGTGGGGCAAAAGAAGCTAGATCACCCCAAGACAAATAAAAAAATAAAACGCTGGAGCCAACTTGATAGGGCAAACCACTGGACCGTAGCAATCCTCTTTATCACCTTAGCATTAACAGGCCTTAGCTTACTCTATGGTAAATTTTTCTTAAAAGGGCTCCTAGGAGACTCCATTTGGGGTAACTATATTGCCTTATGCAAAATACTGCATAATTATTTAGGCCCGCTTTTCATGCTAGCTTTACTAATCATGATAGTTCGCTGGCTGAAACATAACTTTTTCAACGCAACCGATCTGCGTTGGTTTATTAAAGGAGGAGGAATATTCGGTAATGCCCACCCAAGTGCAGGCTTTCTAAACGGCGGTGAAAAAGTATGGTTTTGGTTGTTAGCGTTTGGCGGAGTCACTATAAGTATTTCAGGCCTCATACTCGACTTCCCTCTGTTTGGACAAACACGCGAGATTATGCAGTGGAGCAATATTATTCATGCCGTTAGCTCACTGATCCTAATTGCTGCGTCATTCGGTCATATTTATATCGGTACGGCAGGTACAGAAGGAGCTCTTGAAGGGATGACAACAGGCTATGTGGATGAATCATGGGCCAAGCAACACCATGACCTGTGGTATGAAGAAAAGAAAACCAAATCAACTAACGAACCAATGTAATCAATAAAAACCAATGCCGGCGTGCCGGCATTATTTATCTACCATGCAAAATGCGCGCGTTAGCAAACACGTAAAACGAGCAAAACACCGCCTGTTTAGCCAATCGTAAAAACAATAACCATAAAAA